>DRGC01000082.1 GCA_011050235.1 Phycisphaerae bacterium
ACTGGGACCAGAACCGCACATAGGGGCTGTCGGCGCCCGTCGCCTTCATCGGCAGGTCCCCCTGCCACGTCGTATCGGCCGTGAACGCCGCAGAGCGCCCGGCCCCGTACGACTGGACGGCCAAAACCACCAGCGGCCCGGCGGCGTTGGCCTCGGTGGGGTGAACGGCCAGCACCGTCGCGGCGGGCTTGGCCCCGACGACGCCCGAACATCCGCGAAGCGCCGCCAAGTCGCCCTCGGCCGCTCGGCCGTCGGCGCCGGCGAAGAAGTCCGTGATCCCCCGCAAGATGGGGTGCGCATCGCCGGCCGCCGTCAAACGCAGCCCAAACGGCGCTGTGACCGAAGCGGTCTCCCGCGACCCCATGTGCACGGGCAAAGCGTCTTCCACGGCCGTCCCGCCGTAGCCGCCCGGGCCGAAACTGCTCGTCCCGCCCAGCATCACCAGCCCGCCGCCGCGGTCGACGAACGCCTCCAGTCGCTTCAGGGCGGTCGCCTCCCAAAAGAGCTTGTCCAGGTCGCTCAGAATGATCACATCGAACATTGCGAAATCCGCCTCGCTGGCCGGCAGAGAGGCAAGGGGCTTGTCGCCGATGCGGCCCCGCGCCCAGAACCGGCGGTCGCGGATGCGGACCAGCGAGATCAGCTCAATGTTGGGGTCGCTGTCCAGATGGCGGCGGAGGTACTTGTACTCCGCCCGGACCGTGCCCTCGATGTACAACACGCGAATCTTCGGGTGCGTCACCAGCACATGGACGATCGCTTCGTTGTCGTCGCTGATGATCTCTCCGTCGCCGGGGGGGATCGCAACTCGCAGCTCGACCACCGGCGATGGGGCCGACGTTGAACCGTCGTCGCCGGGGCGATCCTTGGGCGTCCAGTCCAGCGTGACGGTTCTTGTGGCGTCCGGCTGGTCGGTCCATATCCCCTGGACCAGCAGCGGCGTTGGGTCCATGCCTTCAAACAGGCGGACCTCGGCTGGGGTGTTGGCCCAATGGGTCATTCGGACTGTAAGTTTGATAGTTGCGGCAACATTCGCCGCGGCCGTCAGAGGCGCATCGACCGAGACGATCTCAATGTTTCGCCGGGCTGTCGGCGGCTCCGTCAGAGCGCCCACGCCAAGGGTGTAGATCGGCGCGCGAGCTTCTGCGGCGGCCTGCAGGATGTCTTCGGGCCCGTTATGGTTGCCATCGGTGATCAGCAGGATGGCCCTGGGCCGGCGGCGGGCGCTGTGGGCGGCCATTCGAATTGCAGCGGCCAGATCGGTCCGGTCCGTACCGTCCCCGCGAGGGGACAACTCCGCCAGCTCCGCCAGAGCGGCGACCCTCCGCGGCGCAGCAGCGAAGTGGCCCCAGATCGGGCGATAGGTCTGCTCGATGCGCACTCGCTGCGAGGCCAGCATCTCCAGCGCTTGCGTGTACCGCTCGGGCGAGGCGCCGTCGGTCGCCGCCATCGAGGCGGATCGGTCCACGAAGATGCTCAGCAGCGGCTTGAGCGCTTCACCCGTCGGCAACATCGCCACTGCCGGCTGCAGCAGAACCGTCAGCAGCGCCCCAATAGCCAGCGACCGCAGCGCCATCAGCGCCGTCAGGCGCCCCAAGCCCAGCCGCTCGCTCGCGCCGGCATAGAACACCCCGACGGCCATAGCGACCTGCATCCCCGCCAGCGCCGCCAGTACGACCGGTTGCGACACCCCGGCCGCGGCCACGACGCCCGCCGCGATCGTCAGCGCTGCCGCCGCCGCCACCGCCGACAGCCACGCGTGTCGGCCGCCGCGCTTGTCGCCACTGCGGTATCGTCGCCCGGCCTCGAGGAGCATGACGGGGACGAACACAACAGGCGTTAGCGCAGCGGCCAGCACGACCACGCCCGATCGCCACTGGCGGGCCGTTATCTGTCGCACCGCCAGGCCCACCAGCAGCAGCGTCGCCGCCGCCAGCAACCCCGCCAGCAGGAGGCCGTTCTGGCTGCCCTGAAATTGCAGTGACATCGTCGCAATCATCCCCGTCACTCTATGAGGGTCTTCCAGGAGCTTCAAGGCATGCCCGCGCGATCCTGGGGATGTCAGTGGCTGGGTCGACGCAGTCTATCGCCGCCTACGCGGCCGCCAGAGGAAGTCGAAGATGTCGTCGACGCCGGCGACGCGGCGCAGGAAGTCTCTGTAACAGCCGAACAGGCCCATCCCCCACAAGGAGTGAGCGTCCGAGCCGAACGTGATCTTCACGCCGCGATCGAGACACGCTGCAAAGAACGGCTTGAGCGGAGCGTTTTTGTGGAAGTTCAGTTCCGCCACAGTGTCGGTCTCGGCCAGCATCCGAGCGAGCGTGTCGCCGGTCTCGGGCGCCAGGGCGCTGGCGCTGCGGAAGAAGTACCGCAGCGGGTGGGCCATCACGTCGACGTCGGCGGCCAGCACCTGCTCGGCCGTGCGGAGGAAGGCGGCGTTGATCTGCGCTTCGGTCAACCCGTCGGGATCGACGTTGAGCCAGTGAATGGCCCCCAGCAGCACATCGGCGCGGGCGCGGTCTTCGTCGCGAAGGATCAGTCGGCCGTCGCGGTCGACTTCCGTTTCGAGCCCGACCAGCACATTGTTGCTGCGATAGACGTCGGTGCGCCGCAGGTAGTCGTCCATCCGGTCGCGCGGGCCGGTTGTCCAGCACTGCGGCTCGAAGATGAAGCGGGCGCCCCAGAAATCATCGGCACTGACATACAGTTGCCCGGCGTGCTCGGTGAAGCACATGCCCGCCAGACCGAACAGATGCATGCGCTCGCTCGCGCCTTCGATCGTCACGCCCGAGGCGCAGTAGGCCAGTTCGGTGTGCACGTGCGTGTCGAACAGCCCGGGCAGATCGTTCGCCAGGTGTCGCACCTCCGGCGATGCGTCCGGATCGGCCGGACTGAAACGCCCGTAGGGGAACGGCGACTCGCACAGGCTGCCGATCCGATCGCCCGCCTCGCGCAGCCGGTGCGGATTGGCCATGGGATTGTCCGATGTCCCCAAGACGCTTGCGGCCAGGGCGTCCTGGGACGGGTCGGCGGCGATCAGCAGCGGCAGGTTACCCGCCAACTGACGGATGATCTCCTGCAGATCGGCCAGATCGCTTGCGGCATAGGGACGAGAGGCGTCGGCGACCAGCTTGCCGACCAAGGCCACCGCGTCGATATCGTTATCGTCGCGGCGGCGACTGTCTTCCAAGGCGCGCTGGAGGAGTTCGGCCCCCAGGGATATCTGTCGCTGCGGGTGGTCGGGATCGATCTGGCGGACGCTGTCATAGCAGATGTCCGACAGGATCAATACGTGGGTCTTGTGATCGCGCGTCACGGCAGGGGCCTCTCGCTGGGTAAGAGGCGGCATTTTACGCCGTCCGGGCCGACATGCAAGGTCGTCGCCCACAAGGAGCGTCTGTGTTGCCTGCGAGTTTTGTGGTAAGGTGCCGCCTTCTGTCAGAACGCACATGGTTCGAAAAGCCGTCATACCGATTGCGGGTCTGGGCACGCGGATGCGGCCGATCTCGGCTGTGGTCCCCAAGGCGCTGCTGCCGCTGGTGGATGCGGCCGGGCGATGCCGGGCCGTCATCCATTGGATTCTCGCCGATGCCGCCGCTGCCGGAATCGAGCAGGCTGCGCTGGTCGTCTCGCCCGGCCAGCAGCAGGCCGTTGAGACCTATCTGGACGCCGCCGGCCAGGGCGATGACGCCGCCGATTTGCCGGAGGTGGTCTTCATCGACCAGCCTGCTCCGGGTGGTCTCGGCGATGCCGTCCTGCAGGCCGAATCGTTCGTCGGCCCCGAGCCGTTCGTCGTGTTGCTCGGCGATCACGTCCACGTCGCCGACGCCGGGGCCAAGGGCTGTCTCGCCCAGGTGACGGGCGCCTTCGAAGGCTATCGCGGCGCGGCGATGGTGGGCATGCAACTGGTCGGTCCGGAGGAGGTTTCGCGCGTGGGGGTCGCCGCCGGTGAGCCCATCGCTGCCGGGCACGTCTATCGTTGCTGCAGGCTTATCGAGAAGCCCTCTCCCGCAGTCGCGCGGGATCAGCTCGTCACGCCCGACCTGGCGGCGGACCGTTTTCTGGCCCATGCCGGCATCTATATTTTCAAACCGGAGATCTTCGTCGACCTGCGCGAGCTGGGCGACGACGGCGAGCACACGGGCGAGCTCGGCCTGACCGACGCTCAGCAACGCCTGCTGGCCCGCCGGCCGGACGATTATCACCTGACGACGATCGCCGGGCGGGTCTACGACGTCGGCCACCCCACCGGCTACGCCGACGCCCAACACGCCTTCCGCGCCGATCGGTAGGGCCGTCCGGTCCAACCGGTTGCGTCGCCCCCGTCTCCTGCGTATCATATCCGCTCTTTCAACTTGGGTTTCGATGCGCCGATCGCAGGAGTGTGCAATGAAGATCTGGATGGACGGTGAACTGCTCGACAGAGAACAGGCGAAGATCGATGTCTTCGACCACGGCTTGCTTTACGGCGACGGTGTCTTTGAGGGCATCCGCGTCTACCACGGCCGGATCTTTCAGTGCACCGCCCACGTCGACCGCCTCTATGACTCCGCCGAGAAGATCCATCTGGAGGTCCCCTACACCAAACAGGAGTTCGTTGACGCGATGACTCTTTGCGTCAAGACCAACGGCCTGACCGACAACGGTTACATCCGTCCGGTCGTCACGCGCGGCGTGGGCACGTTGGGGCTGCACCCGTTCTACTGTCCGCGGCCGAGCATGTTCATCATTGCCGACCAGGTCCAGCTCTACCCGCCCGAGCTGTACGAAACCGGTATGGCCGTCATCATCGCCAAGCGCCGCCGCATTACCCCGATGATGCTGGACCCGGCGGTCAAGAGCCTCAACTACCTCAACAACATCATGGCCAAAATCGAGGCCATCGATGTCGGTCTGCTCGAGGCCGTTATGCTCAACGAGGATGGCTATGTCGCCGAATGCACCGGCGACAATATCTTCCTGGTCAAAGACGGCGTGCTGATCACCCCGGCCGTCAGCGCCGGCATCCTGGTCGGCGTGACCCGCAGCATCACGATCAAGCTCGCCCGCCGGGCCGGCATCGAACTGGTCGAGCGCGACGTGACCCCCGACGAGCTCAAGGGCGCCGATGAGGTATTCCTGACCGGTACGGCCGCAGAGATCATGGCCGTTATCAAGGTCGATGACGCCGTCATCGGCAACGGCAAGCCGGGCCCCATGACGGGCCAACTGCTCCAGGCGTTTCGCGATTTCATCGAGACCGACGAGGCCTACGAATAGCGTCGGGGGCGACCCACGCGGTTACTCACCGGGATCGCCGCTGATGGCATAGAGCAGGACATTGATAGCCAAGCGGTGCGCATCATCGCGCTGCAACCCCCACCGCCCCAAAGCGGCCGTCCCCTCGATGGCCGGCGTAACGCCGCAGCGCCCCACGATCACGGCCAGCCGGCCGTCGAGTTCAATGCCCGAAAGCTCCACGCTCTTTGGCGGGTTCGGCGTCGCCTGCGTGTAGTGGGCATCTCGAAGATCGTTGCCGATGCCGCCGGCGAATTGGCCCGTCAGCAGGGGATGATCCTGCGGGAGCTTCGCCAGGGCGTCCGGGCCGAACATCCGCGCCAACGTGCCCGATGCATCGCGGAGGAACGCTTCTCGCCCCATGGCGGAATCGACGAACAGCGTCCCACCCGCTTCCAGGTACGCCTTCAGATTCTTCTGCTGCAGGAGCGTCAACTGCGCGTGGCGCGTCCCGGCCAGCCACAGGACGCTTTGCGAAAGCTCGCCGCCGTTCAGATCGACAGGGGCTATTTCCTGCACGCCGATGCTCAGGGCGGCGGCCAGCGTGTCGCTCAGCCGCCTCAAGGCCATCGGCGCGATGGCCCAGTCGCCGGCGTGCTTGATCCGCGCGACATGAATGGCCCGCGTCGGGGCCGCCGGCGCGGCGCCGAACGATTCGCGGCCGGCCGGCGGGTCCCGGCCCGTGGCCGCAATCGCCAGGTTCACCATCAACTCGAACGCGGCGGCGGTCTCATCGTCGATGCCGGCGGCCAACTGAGCGGCCACGGCCGGCGGCAAGACCATACCCACCGGCCTGGCGCCGTCGCCGATGACGATCAACTCGGGGCGGCTGTCGGCGGCGAGCTTGAACTTGGCCTTAAAGAGCGCGTGGTTGTCGAGATCGGCCAGCATCGGCCAGCGACCCAGCAGCGCGACCAGCTCACGGGCGAGGGCTGGAACGGCCTCCTCCTTGTCGCTGCCTGCGATGATGACAACGGCCCCGCCGCGCTCGGCGAATTGTCGAAGACCTTGGGCCCACGAGGGCGGCATCTCCAGCTTCTCGCCGGCCAGAACGTAGACGATTGTCGCCTCGGCCAAGGAAGCGAGCGGGGCCTCGATCGAGATCGACTGCCACGAATAGTGACGGTCGGTGACGGCTTTCAGGTAAGCCATCCAGTTCGCCACGTCGTCGGTGTCGGAATCGATCAGGGCCAGGCGGCTGACGAACACCGACTTGCCGGCATCCGCCAGGGCCAGCAGAGCATAGCCCGTTTCGGCCGTCTCCTCGCGTCCGTCCCAGGACCCATCGGCGCCTTGGCGGGCCAGAAGTCGACGACCGATCTCGACGCCGAGCGTCTGGTCGGCGATCGCCCACCGACCGGTGGCGCGTGTGAATCGTTGGAGGCAGAACATGTAGTAGCACCACGGCTCGTCGGAGCCCCACACCCACTGGGGCACACGGTCCAACACGATGTGGGCCTCGAACCACTTCATGCCGCTCGCCAGCGACTCAGCCCGCTCCGTCCGCTGCGCATCGTTGGTTGGGGTGGGACAATCCGCCAGCAGCGCCAGCGCTGCGGCGGTCGCCGAGCCGTGGCTGGCGCCGCGAACGCGCAGGGGCCGGGTGTCCGGTGGGGTGTAGCCCCAGCCGCCGTCGGCGTTCTGACAGGCCAGTGTCCATGCCATCGCCTGCTCGAAGACCTTGGTCGGCACGTCCAGCCCGGCCTCCTGGGCCCGGCGCAGAGCAGCCACCGCTAACTGTGTGTTGACCATGTCCGTCCAGTCGGGGTGGATGTCGGTGTGCGGGTGCCCCTGGCCGAATCCCCATCCCCCGGTGTCGGCCTGCTGATCGATCAACCAGTCAACATCCTCCTCAGTCGGGGCGGTGTGGTCCAAAGCGGCGGCCAGCAGAACGTTCCGCGCTCGCCCGGCGACGGATGATTCCTCGGGAGAGGGCGTCTCGGATGCTCTTTTGGCCAGGGCGGCCCGGGCGAGTCGGACGGCCTCGGCGACGTCGTCGGCATCGGCCCGCGTATCACAGACAGCCAGCCACGCCGCAACCAGACAAGCCGCCAGCAAGACCGCTCGCCGCCAGGGCTTGGTAGCCAAACTCGTTCGGTGCTGCACGTTGGTGTCTTCTTTCTGCATGGCCCCGTCATCGGCTCCTTGGCCGATGAGTCTACGTCCAACGGCCCCACGGCTCAAGGCCGCCGGCGCATCGTGCGGACCTCGAATGTTCCGGCGCCGAATCGCAACTGAATCCATCCGTCCGTGCGTGTGGTGTAAGCATGGCCGCTGCGGGCGAGGGTGTCGTAGAACTCCTTCCTCCGGGCGGTGGTTCCGCGCGATGTCAACGAGCGGCTGGTGCTGACCAGAACCGCCTGAGGCCCGACGGCCTGGACGAACGCCGGCAGCGTCTGCCGCCAGCCGCCGTGGTGGGGCATGACCAGCGCGTCCGATTGCAGCGCCGCCGACCGGTCGGCCGTCATCAGCGCCGTCTGCGCCATCACCTGAACGTCGCCGGCCAGCAGGACGCTACGGCCGTCGCAGACGATTCGCAGGACCAGTGATCGATCGTTGGGGTCGGTCGCGGCGGGCAGGTCCATCGTCGGCCAGAGGACCTGGATGCTGGTCCGGTCATCGAGCTCGACCGTCATCCCCGCCGACAGGCGCACGATCTGCACCGTGTGATCGTCCAGGACGCCCATGAGATGCGCGACAGGCTGTTCGACGTCGCTCGGGTCGGCCCGGTCGAAGTCGTCGCTTAGATACACACGGCCAATAGGGCTCTGTCGCAGCAGGGCGGGCAGGGCATTGTAGTGGTCGGTGTTGCCGTGCGAGATGAAAACGGCCGACGGCGACGGCAGTCGTTGGGCGCGGAAGAACGGCCGGATGATCTGATTCGCGGCGTCGTAGCCCCCCTGCGTGCCGGCGTCGAGCAGAAACGTCTGCCCGCTGGGCGTTCGCAGGACGGCGCATTGGCCGGCGCCGACGGCCAGCAGGTTCAACTCGGCGACGTTCGGCGGCGGGGCGAGCCTTTGCGTCCACACCGTTGCCGCGATCATCGCGACGACCGCGGCCAGGGAGACGATTCGCCCATACCGAAATCGCCGCCGCACAAGCAGCAGCGCCAGCGCGACGTAGCAGGCGACCACCCACCACCCGCCGACCGGCCGAAGGGCCAGTCCCATAGCGGGCAGGCGGCTTAGCCATTCGACGACCGCGGTCAGTTGCTCAGCCAGGGCGGATGCGAGCCGGCCGACGAGGTGCGAGAGATTGGGCGCCGGCCAGGCCATCGCCATCGACACGTACCCGGCGATCAGGATCGCGGCGACCAGGGGCAGCAGGACGATGCTCAGCAGGGGCGCCCACGGGCAGAACAGGCCGAAGTGGCGTGCGACCAGCGGGGCGGCGGCTACGTAAGCAACCAGCGAGATCGTCACGCCGGCGATCAGCCAGTTGGTCAGTGTGTAGGCCAGCCAGCGGCGAATGCGCTGCTCGCTGCGAAAGACCGTTAGCCCGCGCCGACGAAGGAACCAGCCGAACAGCAGTCGCCTGGCCGGGTGGTGCACGCACACCAGCGACGTGACGATGATGAAGCTGAGTTGAAAGCCCACATCGAACAGGCGCAAGGGGTCTGCGATCAGCAGCGCCGCTGCGGCGACGGCCAAGGCGTTCAGTTGGGCGTGACGGCGGCGGGCGATCGTCGCAGCGCACATCGCAGCGGCCATCACGGCCGACCGTAGCAGCGGCGGGCGCGGCTCGGCCAACAATAGATAAGCCGCCAACACCACCAGCACCGCCGCCGCCGATTGACGCGGCGTCAGCGAGATCAGCCGGCACAGCAGGAACACGAAGCCCAGAAAGATTCCCAGATGCAGCCCCGAGATGCTCAGAAAGTGGGCGATGCCCGCACGGATCATCGCGTCGTTGAGGCGCCGCAGGGCGGGGTGTCGCTCGCCGAGCACCAGGGCGTTGATGAGTCGGCCCTCGTGGGCGTCGCCAAAACTAAGCAGGTGCTGGCGAGCGCCCGCCCGCACGTGCCACAGGGCCCGGCGATACCACGGCGCGTGGGCGTCGGATAGAAGCATCGCCCCGTCGGGGGTCGGGACGGACATCTGAACGAGCAATCCCCGGTTGCGCATGGCGGCGGCCCAGTCGAACTGCCCGGGATTGGGGGGCGAGGTGAACCGGCCGATCCACCCCGCCAGTTCCAGCCGCTGCCCGGCTGCAAGGTGCGGGTCGCCCTCGTCGATGCCCACGCGGACCAGCCCCCGAATGGGCCGCCAGGCGCTTTCGGTGCGGATGGCCTCGGCATCGAGGATGAAAACCGTTCGCATCGGGCGGCGCCAGCCGAGCGCCACGCTCGGATCGTCCTGCCAGGTCGTCGGGGCGGTGACGATCCGCCCGCGCAGCGTCGCCAGCGTCCGATGTCGGGCCGTGCACGTGACGATGTGGTCATCGCCGACGCTGAAATAGCGCAGATGCACATAGGCTGCCCCCAGACAGGCGACCACCACCAGCACGCAGACCGTCGCCACGGGCAGCAGATGTTTTCGCCCCAGCGCGCCGATTGCCCCAAGCAGCGCGGCGCCGCCGGCGAACGCGTAGACACCGACCGGGATTGGCAAGTATCGCCCGGCGATGATTCCCGCCATCAGGGCCGCTGCAAGCGGCGCCATGGGGATCCGATGTAACCGGCCGCGAGGCCGAGTGAGGCTGCCAGCAAACGGGTCCATTCCCGACCCTCGTTGGATTTGGCGCCGGTGGCGGGGGCGCTAGAGCACCCGCCCAATGGCCTGGGCGATGCGCTTCAGAGACCGCACAAGTTCCTGCAGTTGGTCGGGCGCCAGCGACTGGGCGCCGTCGGACAGCGCGTGTTCGGGATCGATGTGGCACTCGACGATCAGGCCGTCGGCGCCGGCGGCGATGGCGGCCCGGCACATCGCCGGCACGAGGCGCGCGTGGCCCGTGCCGTGCGAGGGGTCCACCAGCACCGGCAGGTGCGTTCGCTCGTTCAGTTCGGGCACCGACGCCAACGGCAGCGTGTTGCGCACGTAGGACTCGAACGTTCGAATGCCGCGTTCGCACAGGATCACGTTGGGGTTGCCGGCGTTGATGATGTACTCGGCCGCCAAAAGCCATTCTTCCAGGGAGGCCATCATGCCGCGTTTGAGCAAGATGGGCTTTTGGACCTGCCCGACGGCCTCCAGCAGCGGATAGTGCTGCATGTTCCGCGCGCCGATCTGCAACACGTCGGCGTATTCCACGACGGCCGGCAGGCTGTCCAGGCCCATCACCTCGGTAACGACGGCCAGGCCGGTTCGTTCGCGGGCCTCGGCGAGGATGTGGAGCCCCTCTTCCCGCAGGCCCTGAAAGCTATAGGGGCTGGTGCGCGGCTTGTACGCGCCGCCGCGCAGGCCGATGCATCCGGCGGCCTTGACGATGTCGGCCGTCCGCAGAAACTGGTCGCGACTCTCGACGGCGCACGGCCCGGCGATCACGCCCACGCGCCGGCCGCCGATGGGGAATTTCTCGGGCCCGATCTCGATGGAGGTTTTGTCCTGCTTGACCTCTCTGGACGCCATCTTGTACGGCGCGAGGATCGGCATGATGCGGTCGACCATCGGGGCGGTCTCGATGGCGCCCTTGTCGACGGCGCGCTTGTCGCCGATGGCGGCGATCACGGTGCGATCGGTCCCCACGATGACGTGCTCCTTGAGGCCGAAATCCTGGATCAGCTGCACGACGTGCCGGACGTCCTGGTCGGTGGCGCCGGGTTTCATGATGACGATCATGCGTTCGGTCCTTGTCCGAGGCCGGTTCAAATCGCAGGCGTGATGCGATCCATGCCGCCCATGTAGGGGCGAAGGGCGGCCGGCACGGTGATCGCGCCGTCGGCGTTCTGGTACAGTTCGAGGATCGGGATCAGAATGCGGGGGCTGGCAATTACGGTGTTGTTGAGCGTGTGGACGAACTGCAGCTTACCGTCGGCGCCGCGGTAGCGGATGTTCAGCCGCCGAGCCTGGAACTCGTGATACCGGCTGGCCGAGTGCGTCTCCCCGTAGTGGTTTCGGGACGGCATCCACGTTTCGATGTCGAACTTCTGGACCTGCCCCTGGCCCAGGTCGCCCGTGCAGACATTAACCACACGATAGGGCAGCTCCAGGGCCTGCAGCACCTCCTCGGAGTTCTGGACGATCTGCTGGTGCAGGGCTTTCGAGGTGGCCTCGTCATTGGGGCCCAGGATGACCTGCTCGACCTTGTCGAAAAAGTGAACGCGGTACAGCCCGTGAGTATCCTTACCGGCCCCCCCGGCCTCGCGGCGGAAACACGTGCTCTGAGCGACGTACAGCTTCGGCAGCTCGGCCTCGTCGAGGGTTTCGTCGCGGTGTAGGGCCGTCATCGGCGCCTCGGCCGTGCCGATCAGGCTCATCTGATCGCGCGGGCAGAGATACGCTTCGTCCCGCCCGATCGGGAAGAATCCCGTTCCAACCATGATGGCCTCGTCGACAAGCACGGGCACGTTTATCAGGGTAAAGCCTTTGGCCACCATCCGGTCGACGGCCAGTCGCAGCACGGCGTAATGCAGCATCGCCCCGGCGCCTTTGAGCGTGTAGTTTCGGCTGCCGGCCAGCTTGACGCCGCGAGGAACGTCAATGATGTCCAACGCCTCGCCGAGCGCCATGTGGTCTTTGGGCTCGAAGTCGAACTGGCGCGGCTGGCCCTGGCGGCGGATTTCGACGTTCTCCGTCTCGTCGGCGCCGACGGGGACCTCCTCCGCCGGCGGCTGGGGGGCCAGCAGCATCAGTTCCTCGAATCGCGGCTGGAGCGTATCGATCTGTCCCTGGAGGTCTTTGAGGCTGGCCTTGATCTGGGCCATCTCTGCGACGGCGCCGGCTTTGTCGTCGCCTCGGAGCTTGGCGATTTCCTTGCCGGCGGCCTTTTGGGCCGTTCGAAGCTGCTGGAACTGGCGGCGCAGGTCGCCCAACTGGCCGTCGACATCCAATAGGGCGGCGACGTCGAAGGCGATGTGTTTCTTCTGGGCGGCTTGGACGAAACGCTCGGGGTTGTCTCGGATTTGCTTAATGTCGATCATGGGTTGCTTTAGCAGACCGGGGCATGAAGGTGACGTAGGATACGGCAAACGTCGGCGCCGGCCAAGGCCAATCTGCGGCACGTCATTTCTGACGGTCGCTCAAAAGGCCATATTTTCATCGGTTTTCGTTGACGGGGTCAGGGCGATCTCTATAATCACGTAACATATGGTGACCACGGGTACGGTATACCCGTGGCGGCCCGACGGGCGAGCGCCCTCGCCAGCCGGCAAGGGTAGGTCTATCGCCGGGCCCAGAAGGACGTTGCGATGAATTGCTTTTCAAGCCGGCAGTTGCGGCCGAGCCGCGCATAGCGATGGATCGGCAACGGTGAAACGGGCGCAGCCCATTGTGGTTGGGCAGGGCCGAGGAAGGCTCGTCGGGATAGGTCCCCCCGGCTGAGCGGCGGAGCCGGCATGGCTGTTGGCGGCGCCGGGCGTTGGGATTGGCCCGGAGATGCCGCCGCAGCCGCTGCCGAAGCGAGGGCGGCTTGGAGAGCGGGCGAGACAACCCGCTTTTTTGTTGGAATGAAAAGGCTGCCTCTGTGGCGGCGACAGCCAGGATATTGCCAGATGAACCAAGAGCTAATACGGATCGTCGAGGCCATCGCCCGCGACAAGAACATCGACGCGGAGGCTGTCTACGAAGACCTCGAAGCGGCGATCGGCTCGGCCATGCACAAGGTGCACCCCGACACCGAAGATATCGTCGTACAGATCGATCGATCCAGCGGCGAGATCACCTCAGTGGTGGACGGCGAGTCGGTGAATATTCGCGGACACCTGGGCCGCATCGCCGCCCAGACCGCCAAGCAGGTGATCATCCAACGCATTCGCGAGGCCGAGCGCGGCAGTATCTTCGAGGAGTTCCGCGAGCGCCGCGGCGAGATCGTCACCGGTCGGGCCAGCCGATGGGAGGGCGGCATGCTGGTCGTCGAGGTCGAGCGCACCGAGGCGCTGCTGCCCAAGAGCGAGCAGATCCCGGGCGAATCCTACCTGCCCGACGATCGCGTTCGGGCGATGATCCTCGACGTTCGCGACGAGCCCGGGCAGGTCAAGATCATCCTGTCGCGCACGCACCCGGACTTCATCCGTGTGCTGTTCGAGATGGAAGTCCCTGAAGTCGCCGAGGAGATCATCGAGATTCGGGCCATGGCGCGCGAGGCCGGCTACCGGACGAAGGTGGCCGTCAACAGCCTCGACCCGAAGGTCGATCCGGTCGGCGCGTGCGTAGGCATTCGGGGCAGCCGAATCAAGAACATCGTCGAGGAACTGGGCGGCGAGAAGATCGATATTGTTCGCTGGAACGACTCGTCGCAGATCCTGATCGCCAACGCGCTGAAGCCCGCCGAGGTGGCCCAGATCGCCCTGTGCTTTGAGCTGGGGCGGGCGACCGTTGTCGTCACAGAGGACCAGTTGTCCCTGGCGATCGGCAAACGCGGACAGAATGTTCGCCTGGCGGCCAGGCTGACCCGTTGGGACGTGGATATCCTCACCCCGACCGAGTTCAACGCCGGCTTGGATGTCCTGGAAAGGGTCCTGCGAGAAGTCGAGGGTGTGGACTCGACGGTGGTTGACCAGATTGTGGCGATGGGCATGATCAGCGTGCTGGATGTCGAAGAGGTTGGCCTCGACCCGTTGCTCAACGAACTGAAGATGGACCGCGACCTCGCTCAGCGGATTATCGTACACTGCGCCGAGCAGGCGAAGAAGATCGCCGAAGAGCAGGCCGCCAAACAGGCCGCCGAAGCAGAGGGCGCCCAGTCAGGCGGCGACGAGTCGGCCGCTGCCGATGTCGCCGAAGAGCCTGCCGCCGCTGCTGGCGAGCCGGTCGCCCCTGCAGCGGACGAGACGTCCGATGACGTCCCGTCGGCCGAGCCGCCCAGCGAACCAACGGACACCTCAGTGCCCGACGTACAGGCCGCGGCCGGGGATGCCTCCGCCGAGGCCGGCGGCATTTCGGGCCCACAAGCCGACAACTCGCAAGCCGACGAGTCGGACGACGAGACCACTGTAACGTAACTGAACGGTCGGGAGAGCCTTTTGGCTACTCGCGTTTTTGAAATTGCCAGAGAACTTGGGGTCACCAGCAAGGTGGTGTTGGCCAAATGCCGCGCCGAAGGGCTGGAGATCAAGAATCATATGTCCACGGTCTCGGCCGGACTTGAAGCCACGATTCGCGAGTGGTTCAGTGAGGGGGAGTCGTCGCGCACTGCCGTTGAGACAAGCACGCACGTCGATCTGGACACGGCCCGAAAGGAAGCAAAGAAAGTTCGTCGCCGGCCCAGAAAGAAGGCAACGGCGGACAAGGCCGACGACAAAACATCCGCCCTAGAGGCGCCCGTTGAAACGCCGGTTGCCCAACAGCCGCCGATAACCGAGACCGAGGCTGCCGCGCCGACGGAAGGCGCCCAAGTCGCTGAGAGTGTGGAGACGATTGAACCGGTCGTCGAGGCGCCGGTCGAATCAGCTGCCGAAGGGGCCCCGAAGGCCAAGAAGGCGAAGAAGACCAAGAAGGTAGCTAAGAAAAAGCCGAAGGATGAAGCCGACGAGAGACCCGAGGACGTCAAACCGGCCGGCCCGCAGGTCGTGCCCGCGCCGGCCAGCCTGAAAGGCCCCCGGGTCGTCCGATACGAAGAGCCCGAACCGGACTGGAAACGTCCGGCTCGCCCGGCCCGCTTGCGTCCAGCGGCCGCGGCCGGGCCCGCCACAGCCGGCGTTGGCGCCCCGAGCCGACGCGGCAAACCGGCCGAGCCCGGAAAAGACGAGTCGCCTCGCGGCAAAGAGACCAAACGTCGCAGCCCGCGGCGGCGAGCGGGCCGCACCGCCGATGGCGGCGGCGGCGCGCGGGCTCGCGAGTGGCGCAATGCCGATCTGACCGAGCGATCCCAGCGCCTGGCGGCAGCTGCCGGCGGCGGGCTGCGACGTCACCGGGCGGCTGTCTCGCGGGGAGGCGGCGGGATGGCTGTCGCCAAGACCGGGCCGGTGGAAATCGGCGAACCCATCACCATCAAGAGTCTCTCTGCCGCTACCGGGCTCAAAGCCACCGTGATCATCCGCAAACTGATGGAAGCGGGCGTGATGGCGACGATGAATCAGAGCATCTCGACGGAGGTAGCCGAAGTGGCCGTGGTCGATTTCGGCATCGTCCTGACGGTCAATAAGGCCACCACCGACGAAGAGCAACTTCTCGATCATCTCCAGCAGCGCGAGAAGGGCGAGCAGGTCAACCGCGCCCCGGTCGTGACGTTCCTGGGTCATGTCGACCACGGAAAGACATCGCTGCTGGACGCCATCCGCCAGACCACCGTCGCCGAAGGCGAGGCGGGCGGGATCACCCAGCACATCGGCGCGTATCGCTATGATCTCGAAGACAAGCACGTGGTGTTCCTGGACACGCCGGGCCACGAGGCGTTCACCGCCATGCGGGCCCGCGGGGCCAACATGACCGACGTCGTCGTCCTGGTCGTCGCCGCCGATGACGGCGTGATGCCCCAGACCGCCGAGGCCATCAGCCACGCCAAGGCCGCCAACGTGCCCATCGTCGTTGCGCTCAACAAGATCGACCTGCCCAACGCCAACATCCAGCGGGTCATGGGGCAATTGGCCGAACACGATCTCCAGCCGCGTGAATGGGGCGGACAGACCGAGGTCCTCCAGACCAGCGCCATCACCGGCGAGGGAATCGACACGCTCGTCGAGACGCTCTCGCTGGAGGCCGAACTGCTCGAACTGCAGGCCGAAATCGACGCCCCGGCGGGTGGGTACGTGATTGAATCCGAGATGGACCCCGGCCGCGGCGTTGTGGCTCGCCTGTTGATCCTGGATGGCACGTTGAAGGTGGGCGACGTCGTCCTGGCGGGACTGGGCTTTGGACGCGTGCGGGCCATGATCGACAGTCACGGCGAGTCGGTCCAGAGCGCCCCACCGGCGACGCCTGTGGAAGTATCCGGCCTGAACGAAGTGCCCGAGGCGGGCGACAAGTTTTACGTGATCGACACGCTGGACAAGGCTCGCACCGTCGCCGAAGAGCGTCGCCAGCAGGCTCGGACCCGGGCGCTGGCCGCTCCGCCGCCGGTGTCGCTGGAGGGCCTGTGGTCGCAGATTCAGGAAGGGCGGATCACCGACGTGCCCCTGATCGTCAAGGCCGACGTGCAGGGCTCGCTCGAAGCGCTGATCGGCTCGCTGAACAAGCTCAGCACCGATGAAGTGCGCGTCAACATCCTACACACGGGCGTGGGCGGCATCAGCAGCGGCGACGTGGCCTTGGCCGCAGCGTCCAGTGCGATCATTGTCGGGTTCAACGTCGTGCCCGCCGCCGGCGCCCGAGCCAAAGCGGAGGAAGACGGTGTGGACGTGCGGATGTATCGGGTCATCTACGATCTGATCGATGACATTACGCGCGTCCTGGAAAAGGGCCTGGCGCCGGAGATTCGGGAAGAATCGCTCGGCCGGGCGCAGGTGCGGCAGGTATTCAAGGTTTCGCGCGTCGGCACGATCGCCGGCTGTTTCGTCACCGACGGCCGGGCCGTCCGCAATGCGCTGGTGCGAATTATCCGCGAGAATGTCGTGATCGGAGATGAACGAACGCTCGATAGCCTCAAGCGGTTCAAGGACGACGCCCGCGAAGTTCGGGCCGGCATGGAGTGCGGCCTGAGAATCATCGACTACGACGACGTCAAGGAAGGCGACGAACTGGAGTTCTACCAACGCGTGGAGATCGAGCGCAAGCTCTAACGGGATCGGCTTGCCGGATTCGCCCCCAGACGGCAAATACCATGGCGACGACGGTAGGATTGGTGCATCTGGAACTGAACGTGGTCCAGGCGACCAGCCTCAAGGACAAGCGGCGCGTGATCAAGAGCTTCAAAGACCGTCTGGTCGCAAAACACAATGTCTCCGTGGCCGAAGTGGACGGACTGGACAGTCTCCGCCGGGCCGTGTTGGCTGTCGTGATGGTCGGCAACGACCGGCGCTATGTCGAAGGCGCCCTGCAGCAGATTGTCAACGCCGCCGCCCGCCATCGGGACATGATTCTAACGGGGCACGAGGTCCAGTGGCTGTAAGGCCCCGGCGCAGCGGCGCCGGGTGAACGCAATATGAGTCGGCGAACAGAACGTGTCGGTAATCTGCTTCGGAACACCATCGCGGAGGTGCTGGCCCGGAAGATATCCGATCCACGGGTCGATCCGGGCCGCACGTCCATCACGCGCGTGGAGGTCACCGAAGACCTGCTGGCCGCCCGTGTGTTCGTGTCGGTGATGGCCGAACCGCCCGAGCAGCGCAATACGCTTCGGGCGCTGCAGCACGCCGCCGGGCACATTCAGGAACTGGTCACGCGGCAGATTACATTGAGACATATGCCGCAACTGACGTTTGTGGCGGATGAACGATTCAAGAAAACCATGAAAACCCTTACGCTGATTCAGCAGGCGATGGATGAGATTCGCCAAAAAGAGCAGGCCTCGTCGGCGCCGGACGCTCCTCCCGGCGACCCCGACAAGGCAAGCGTGTGAGTTGCCGCGATGAAGGATGCTACCAAGTACGAAAAGAAGCTTAAGAAACTCCTGACCGGCCTCAGCAGCGTGCGTGTTGCTCGGGATGCCGACGACGATCCCGTGCGCACCCTGATTGTAGCCGTGATGGAGGCCAATGCCACCACCAAATTGGTCCAGAAGGCCATGGATATCTTCGAGCGACAGTTCGTGGACTTCAACGAACTTCGCGTCGCCCAGCCTCGCGAGATTGTCGAGATGCTCGGCAAGAGCTACCCCCACGCGAGGGAAAAGGCCAGTAAACTGACCGCCGCGCTGAATGGGATCTTTCAGCGGGCGAGCGATCTGTCGATGACCTACATGGAATCGATGTCCAAACGCGACCTGCGGCGCCATCTCGCCGAGATCGGCCTGTCGGCCTATGCGGCCGCCCGGGTCGTGACATTGTCTTTTGACGGACACGGTATTCCGGTGGATCGGGACCTGGCCGAAACGCTCCGGATGGACGGGTACGTCGCCCCGGGTGCGGACCTGGATGACGTCCAGGGGTTCCTGGAGCGCGTCATTCCCCAAAAGCGCGCCCTCGCCGCCCACCAACGGTTCCGGCGTTTCGTTGCCAAACGCGCCGAGGCCTTAGCGAAGAAGCGCAAGATCGAAGAGACAGCGCGCCTGGCCGCCGAACGCAAGGCCGCCAAGGCTGCTGAGGCCATCAAGGCTGCTGAGGCCGCCAAGGCTGCTGAGGCTGCCAAGGCCGCCGCCGAAGCAGAGGCCAAGGAGAAAGCCAAAGCCGCCGCCAAGAAAAAGGCCAAGACTGCCTCTGCCAGGCGCACGAAGGCCAAGGCCGCTTCAGCCGCCAAGAAAAAAGCCAAGCGACCTGCCGCCAAGGCCATCCGGAAAAAGGCCGCCAAGAAAGCCAAACGGCCGGCCGCCAAGACGGCCGGGGCGTCCAAGGCCCGTAAGAAGAAAGCCTAGCCGCCCGTGCGCCGATCGCGCGGCGGCGCGCCGCCGCACCGTGTTGAACTGGGTTCCGCCATGAAACCGCTTGCCGCCGTCATCGTTACTGCGATGTCGTTGTCGGTTTGTGTGGGCCTGCCGGCGGGGTGTGGCCCTGCAGAGACCGACGGCGGGATCTCCCCCCCGTCACTAGCCGCACCGGCGCCGGTGACACAACCGGCCGAGGCGGTCTCCTCGTCGGCGCCGCGCGACCAGCGGAGCATTGCCCAGAAGCTCGCCGACTTGCCTCCTTGCGTGCCCGCCCCCGTCAATGCTCCCAAACCGACGACCCGCCCGGCCCCCGCCGCCGAGGCTCTGGCCGAGGCCCGTCAGCTTCTGGCGGCCCATCGCGCCCAGGAGGCGATTTTCCGCCTCGAGCGCGCCTTGAAGTTCGCTCCTAACGACTGGGTCATTCGCAAATCGCTCGGCATTGCATGCTATAACGCGGGACAAACGGCGATGGCCATGCAGCACTTGCGGCGCGTGGTCGAGACAGCGCCGGACAACTTTGACGTGCAGGTCCTGCTGGGCCGACTGTACGACAGCACCGGCCAGGGCGCTGCCGCCATGGGCGCCTATCGGACCGCTCTGAAATGCAGCGGCGCCGCCGCGCAGGACCCGCGAACGGCCGAAGCGCTGTTTCGATTGGGGACGCTGTTGGCCGATGATGGCCAGGACCAGGCCGCCTTGGATGCCCACGATATTCTGTCGGCCTGGTGGGCCAAGTATGCACCGATCTATCAGCAGGTTGGCGATGGCGCAAAGCGTGGCCTGCGCAGAGATGCGATCATCCTGGTGAGGGGGCGGCTGTTAATCCGTCTTGGGCGGGCCGCGGAGGCCGTCGAGCTTCTCAAGGATCCCGCCATCGTGGATGGCCGGGCCGCGGCGACCCAGTTGCTGCTTGAGGCGATCGCCGCGACGGGGCAGTTCGATCTGGCCAACGACCTCTTGTTGAAGTGGGCGGGCGAAAGTATTTCGCCCACCAGCGCACGTGTGCTGATCGGCAGTCTGCTGCGCGGCTACGCCCGCGCCGGTCGGCTGGAAGAAGGCATGCGCTCGGTGGCGGCGCTGATCGCGAAGCGCTCCGGCTGGGCCAGCGACGTGGGTGGCGCGGTTGCCGATCTGCCGCACGACAACGTGCCGCCCGGTTTCCAGCGGCGCCTGGCCAAACAGTTCGATGCCGAAGGCGACGCCGTCGGACCTGCCCATCGTTATGTATTGGCGCGCCTGGCCGAGGCGCGGGGCGACTGGCCGCTGGCGCGCGACATGCTGGAGCAGACCATCGCCTTGCAGGAACGTTTCCTGCCCGCCTACGAAGCATTAGCCGACGGCTGGCTGGCCCGAGGCCGAGCCGACCGCGCCATGCGGATCGCCGAAAGACTTGTAGACGTGCCAACCGGGCGACAGAAGGCGATGTATCTCAAAGGCAAGGTCCAGTTGGTCGTCGGCGATCTCAGCGGGGCCGTCGAGACGCTGAGCCTCGCCGTCCGGCTGAACGACCGCGATGTCGCAGCGAGGCTGGCATTGGCGGAGGCCTACGAATACGCGGGGCGGCCGGGGGCGGCCGTATTGGAATTGCGGCGAGCCCTGAGGACGGCGCCAACCCGTCGGGGCGTCCTGCGAAAGCTGCTGGACGTGTCCCGGCGAATGGGGCAGGGGGTCCATGAGTCCAACGAGACTCTTAAGTTCATGCTGAAAAACTACACGCAGGCGTTGGAGGTCCGCCTGGCCCTGGTGGAATCATATCTGGCCAGGGGTGAGGTCAAACTGGCCGCCAATGAAATCGCCGCCGTAGAACGTCATCACCGTGATGACGCGGGCGTTCGGTTGCTGGCGGTCGAGGTCCAATTGATCGTCGATGCGACGGCCGACCAGGTCGACGCGTTCGATGTCGATACCGACAGCCAGCCGCCCGCGCCGGTAGTTAGCGACCTATGGGCCGATCAGATTCGACAGATGCTGCTTCCGCCGCTCGTGGGGACGGCCGCTGGTCATAAGGCGATCGGCCAGGCCTCTCCGGCGGCATTGCGAGGCGCCTTGCGAGAATTGGAGACGCTGGGGCGGCGATGGCCCAACGATCTGGACGTTCGCCGGACAATGTGCACCGTGCTGGAGGCGCTGGACCGAAATGACGAAGCCCTGGTGCTCTGGCGGCAACTGGTCCGCCGGCGGCCCGGGGATATGCCGGCCTTGTGGGGCCTGGCTGCGGCGCTGATGACGGCCGAGCAATATGATGAACTCGTGACGATCGCGACCCACATCATCAGCCGCCAGCCGCACAACAGGACGGCCCGCGGTGTGCTGCTGACGGCCTTGGTCCGGGCGGAGCGATACGCCGACGCCGACGCGCAGTTGACAACGTGGCTGGCCGAGTCGCAGGGGAACACGCAGGCAACGTGGCGGCTGCAGAGGTCTCTCGTTGCCGTCCGTCAGCTTTCGGGCGACTACGACCGATGCCGCGACCTCCTGGACACGCTGATCGCCACCGCTGCGAAGCAGAACGATCGACAAGATGCCGTCATCCAGAAGCTGGCGGGCCTCATCGAGGCGGAACAAGAGGATCAGGCCTCCGCCATCATCAGGATGTACGGGCGTCGGTCGGACAAGCTTCGGATAGCGTGGCTGGAGATGCTGGGCGAGGCCCGACGGTACGAAGCGAAGCAACGGGCCCTGGACGAGTGGCTCAAAGCCACCCCTGACTTGCGAGGACGTCACCGGGATATCCGGAAGAGGAAGGTCAAGACGTGGATCGATGCCGGCCAGTTCGACCGCGCGCATACACACCTGGACGCCTGGCTGGCCGACAAGCTCTGTGATTTTCGTGACGCCTGTTATGAATGGAAGGTGACTGTCTTCGCCGAGAACGGCGACCTGGACGGCGCCATCGCCTATGTGGTCGCCCTCAACGACAGCCGGCAGGCCGGAAAGGCCCGAAAGGTGCTGCTGGCGCATTTGTACAAGCAAGATCGCTTCGAGGACATCAAGGCCCTGGCCGACCACTGGGCGCATGCCGATCCGACGGGCCCGGACATTCGTCTGGCGCAAGCGTTGCTGGTGGGGGCAGAGCAGTGGGATTTGGTGATGGCGCTGCTGGATGCCTGGGAGGTCCAACTGCTCGAGAGAATCGATTCGGGCCCAACGATACGGCCGGAAGTGTTTTCGGCTGACCCGGCGGTGGAGGCCCTTCGATTGGTTCGCGGCCGGGTCTTGTCGAGCCTGATTGTGCAGCAGCGAGAGGCCGAAGCCGCCCAGCGCGGCCAGGCATATCTCGCGGGCGACCCCAACTGCGTGGACCTGCTGCTGGTCTGCTCGACGGCGCTGTCGGAATCGGGCCGGCCGAGGCGAGCAGAAGCCTTGCTGGTTCGGGCCCTTCAGATCGTTCGTCAACCGTCGTTCCTCACAGGTAATCTGCCGGAGGTCTACGGCAGCGAGGACGAACGGCGTGAGGCCAACAGTTCGGTGATTGAGCGTCGCCAGGAGACTGGGGCCGTCGTCCTGAACAATCTTGGGTACCTGTATGCGGAGATGGGCGTCAAGCTCCCCCTGGCCCAGCGATTGATCCGAGAAGCCTTGGCGCATGAGAAGACCCTCGGCGCGCTGGACTCACTGGGCTGGGTGTTTTACAAGCAGGGGCAGTTTGACGTTGCCGTAAAGATATTCGATGAGATATTCGTTCACAGCCGCCATCCCCGTAAAGGCAGCCAGGACGACCAGCAACGGGGCCACCCGCTCTTCTACGATCATACCGGTGATATCCTGTACCGCCAGGGCGATCTATCCGGCGCGGTTGACATGTGGCGAAAGGCCCTGCAGCGCGCCGGTTATGTTCGCCCGGGCCGCGAGATCGATCAGATTCGCCGGCAGACGCCGCTCAAGCTGGCGGCCGTCGGCAAGGGGCGCGTGCCCCCGGTAGCGCCGCTGGGCGAGGGCGTGTTCGACCCGCTCATGCGACGCGAAGAAGAACTGTTGAAGGAGCGATCGGCCCCCCCGCCGGTCACGCAGCCGAAGTAACTGAAACGGAGATCGCCAACGATGTCAGGACATTCACACTGGTCGAAAATCAAGCGGTCCAAGGCCAGCGTCGACGCCAAGCGCGGGCGCGAATGGAGCAAGCTCGCCCGGCGCATCATCGTCGCCGCCAAGAGCGGGGGCAACCCCGACGATAACCTCACGCTCCGCTACGCCATCGATGAAGCCCGGGCAGCCAACATGCCCAACGACACCATCGCCAAGGCGATCAAGAAGGGCACGGGCGAGCTGGGCGGCGAGAGCTACGAACAGGTTATCTACGAAGGCTACGGACCGGGCGGGGCGGCATTCCTGGTGGACTCCCTCACCAATAACCGCAACCGCACGGCGCCCGAGTTGCGCAAGATCTTCGAAAAGGCCGGCGGACAACTCGGCGCGACCGGATGTGTGGCGTATCTGTTTCAAAAGCGGGGGCGCTTTGTCATCTCATCCGAGCAGGCTGACGAAGACACGCTGATGGAGATCGCCATCGACAACGGCGCCGACGACGTCAAGCCCGACGACGATGTGTTCGAGATCATTTGCGACGTCAGCGCCTTCGGCGCCGTCAAGGACGCCCTGGCCCGGCAGAGCATCGAAACGATCGAAGCGGAGATCGGCATGGTGCCCGATACCACCGTGGCCGTGCCCGCCAACAGGGCTCGCCAGGTCGTTCATCTGGCCGAGGCGCTCGACGATCACGACGACGTCCAGAAAGTCTACTCCAACTTCGAAATCCCCGAAGACGTCATGGCCGAACTGGAAGCCGAGGCCGCCCAGTAGCGTCCCGGCCTACTCGGAATCGCCCGCGCGCTGTCGCAGTTGGGCAAGGTGAGCGCGCTCGCCCTCATCCAGACGGTATGAACTATCCGCGGGCAGGCGGGCGTTGAGGCGTTCGGCCGTCGCAAGCTCGTCGCTCGCCTGCGGCGACAGGTCGGCGGTCAGCAACGCTTCGGCATGGCTGATTCGCAACCGGGCGTTGGCCGGGTCCAACGCAACGGCCGCTGCCAGCAGTTCGTGCCGACTTGCGGCGCCCACCATGGCCCAAGATTTCTCGAGCAACTCATCCGGGGAGGGGCTGGCCGCGAGCAGTTGATAGAACGGGCCGTGGCCCCGTTGGCGGGCAATCGCTCGCCGGGCGGCGCGATCGCCCAATGTCAGATACGTCTTACGCTCGTAGCCCGGGAGAAGATCGGAGCTCGCCAGGCGCCACCACAGCTTGGCCGACTCGGCGGCGGACAGACCGTCCGCAAGGTCGGCCGAGGCGGCCCAATCGGCATTGGCGGCGGCGGCCTTGAGCTGATGGGTCTCGATCGCCCGCTTGGCCCGCCGCCAAAACCGCGCCTTGGCCCATGTCGAATCGTTCACGCTCATCAGCACCAACGCAACCGCCATGATCGCTATCGCTGCAACAGGCCAGCGGAAGGTGGTCACCGGCAGCGCCCGAGACGGGGCCTGGGCCAGCAGCGCGCCGACGGCCACCCAAAACAGCATCGCCGCCCCCGGGGCCCACAGGCCCGGCGAGATCAAATTGTGCAGCGCAAAGGCCGCCACCCCGCAGGCCAGTGCGACCCGGGCCGTGCTGGTCGCCCTCGCCTCGGCGGCGTCACCCCGCGGGGCCAGCAGCAACACGCCACCGGCCAACACCGCCGCCGGCAAGACGACGTCCAGAACGATCACGCCCCAGTTGGCCGTCGCCTGGCCGACCACCACGCGAACGACCACCACCACGACCCCCAGCATCCCCGCCGCCACCAGCGGCCCAATCGCGGATGCAGAGCCCGACGCGGAGCATTCGTTGCTGTCGGGCCGACAACTGCCGATCAGTCCATACAACAGGATGACCATATAAAGCCCGCCGCCGATCAGGCCGAACTGCACGGCCGCATGGACCAGCATGTTGTGCGGGGCGCGGACGGCCTCTTCAGCTTCCGGGCGGCGGTGGCGAAGATAGGCGTCGGCGAAATTGCCGCCGCCGACACCCAGCAGGGGCCGCTCTGCGACGATCTCGGCCGAGGCCGTCCAGTAGTACCACCGGAACCTCATCGTCTTGGTCGGCAGCCCGTCGTGGGCTGCCCCGTAGGCGACCGTCAGGGCCGCCGCCAATACGATCAGCAGCAGAGCGGCTGCAACGGCCTTTCGCCAGTGGCGGGCCAGGCGCCGGCCGAAGACGGCCACCCCGACGCCGCCCGCTATCGCTGCTGCACCCGCGCCGATGGCCCCTCGGCTGCCCGTCAGGATCAGCGCCGCTGCGCACAACAGCGCCACACCGCCCGTGCAGGCGCCCTGGATCAGGGATAGGGGGATTTGGCCCGGCGGGCCGCTGCTGCGCAGCTCGGCCAGCTCGCGCCGTCCAGCGCGCAGGCGATCGATCCCCAGCCCCGTTGCTGCTGCGGCCAGAACGATCAGGGCGGCTGCGTAGACGTTGGCCAGGACGAGCCAGCCGGCGGGCTGGGCAGCGCGGAGGCGGGCGTCCGACAATCGCTCGAACACTGTGTCCACCGTCTCGCCAGGCGCGAGGGCGGCACGCCACGCGAGGGCTTCGGGCAGTTCGACCGCTGCCTGATAGAGCCCCTTCAACGCCAGTGTCGCCCCGGCGGCGACCAGCACGGCCACCAGCAGGTTGAAACGGCGTCGATTCACAAACATCTGCGCCGCCAACCACATCGCCGTCAGCAAGGCCGTCTGCTCCAGCCAGACCAGCAGGCCGCTCCGCTTATCGTCGGCGCCAAACCCCGAGACAAATGCGCTTACGGCGAACAGGCCGATCAGAACGGCCAGCCAGGGCCGGCGAACGGTCAGATGACGGGCCAAAGCCCCACCCACCAGCCACATTGCGCCGGCTGTCAGGATAGCCAGGGCGAACGTGGCCCGGGCGGGCTCGCCCATGTCCAGGTGGGCCCTGTCGGGCGGCGAGGCCTGGGCCGCCTCCAGCGCCGCTACGACCGGCAGGATCGGCAGGCGGAAAGGCAGCTCGCCCGCGAACAGCCGGCCCACCACGCACGCCGTCAGCAGGCCAACGGCCAGCGCTCGCAGAATCGCACCGGCCCGGCCGGCGGGAGTGTCAGTCAGCGTGTGCATGCGAAGTGTCATGATCCCGGCGACAGGGCCCGTTACCGTCGGCCGCTGCGCCGGCGGACGAGCCGCCCCATTCCAGCAGCGCGATAATGGACAGGATCAGCACGGTCTGCCCGGCCACCAGGACCGCCCCGATGGTGTCGGTGTGCGGCAGCAGCGATGCGCCAATCGCCGTGCCGACCGTGCACAGATAGATTGTCAGCACGGCCGATCGCGGCGTCATGCCGCGGCGGACCAGGCGGTGCGAGAAATGTCGCCGGTCGCCGACAAAGACGCTTCGGCCGTCCTGAACACGCAGCACGATGACGCTGACCATGTCGTACAGGGGCACGGCCATCAGGACCATGGGCACGAGCATCGCCGCCAACGACAGCGACGCGCCGGGTGCGACGTAGGTCGTCAGGCAGGCGAGCACGCCGAGCAGGTAGCCGATGACGAGCGAGCCGGCGTCGCCCATGAACGTCCGCGCCGGCGGGAAGTTGAAGGGCAGGTACCCCAGCAGCGCGCCCAGCAGCACGCACAGCCAGGTGGCGACGAACAGCTGGCCCATCTGCGCGGCGGCCGCCAGCAGTGCGGCTGCACAGATCGCGGCCGTCCCGACCGACAGGCCGTCCATGTTGTCCAGGAAGTTGAAGGCATTTGTGATCACCACCAGCCAGACGACGGTGGCGGCGATGCTGACGGCGGGCCCGGCGATCGTCAGGACGCGAACGTCGGCGAAGACCACCACGCCGGCGGCGACGATGAATTGCCCCAGCAGTTTGACCCACACGGGCAGGCCGCGACGATCGTCGATCAGGCCCAGGATGTGCAGCGCGACGGCCCCGGCGCCGATGCCGATCACCATGGGTGTCCGGGCCAAGATGCCGGGCAGATGGACGGCCAGTTCCGTCGGCAGCCACCCCGGCGGGTCGTGGGCGGTCGCAGCGGCAAAGGCCAGGGCGGCCGATATCGGCGCCAGCACGGCCAGCAGGATCGGCCCGCCCCCCAGCAACGGCGTCGGGGCGGCGTGGTTCTTCCGCGAGGTGGGCGCGTCGAGCATGCCGACCCGGCGGGCGAGCCGTTGACTCAACGGCGTGAGGCCCGCCGACAGAATCAGCCCGGCGGCAACGGCAATCGCGGCTGAAACGATTAGCATCCGGGCGTCTCCTGGCGCAACTGGTCGGCGAGTCGATCGCGAACGTCGGTCAGGAACGCATCATATCGCCCCGACGTGTAGTCGGGAAAGGTCCATTCCAACCCCTGCCACCGGCCGTCGCGGTACTGCAGCGTCAGTTCGGCGTAGACGCCGTCGGCGAGATAGATGCGGTGCGCGAAATCCTTCATGCTGGCCAGGATCAGTCGGGATAGGCAGACGTATCCCACGTCGAGGTTGATCGGCCTCGGCGGGCCGGCGGCGCACTGGGCGGCGAAGTCGGCCTCGATGGCGTTCGTGCGACACTTGGCCGTAGCGAGGCAGTCGGGCGAGGCCAGCGGGCCGAATGCGGCAAACTGGCGGAACAGCGGGCGGCCCATCTCGGCGGCGTAATAGTTGGTGAGATCGAAGTCCATCACCTCGCTGACGATGTCGACGGCCCCGAACGTCTCGGCCATCGCCGCCGTCGCGCGGGGCAGTAGCGACCGGTCGGCGGCGATCATGCCGCAGATGAACTTGACGGGCGTGGGGGGGGACGGCTGGGCCATGGCTGCATTCTGCCAGGGGGCCGGGGGGCTGTCAATTCGGACAGGTCGGGCTGTGCTTGGCCCGCCGTTCTGCCGACAAGAGTTATGACAGGACATCCATCGGCCACGTGGAGGCCGGCCGATCTATGGGCCCCTCGTATGGATAAAACGATCGTCATCGCGTTGGGCGGCAATGCTCTTTCTCCGGCCGGAGAGGAAGGGACGATCGCCCAGCAGTTTCGCCACACGCGCGAGAGTCTGGGCGCGGTGGTCGACCTGGCCGCTGACGGATGGCGGATGGCGATCGTGCACGGCAACGGCCCGCAGGTGGGCAACGCGCTGATGCGACAGGCGATCTCCCGCTCGACCGTCCCGCCGCTGCCGCTGGGCGTGCTGGTGGCCGGCACGGAGGGGTGGATCGGCTACATGATCCAGCAGTCCCTGCAGAACGCCCTGGCTCGACAAGGCGTCCAGCGACAGGTCGTGACGATGGTCACGCAGGTGGTCGTCGACCCGCATGATCCGACGCTTGTGCACCCGAGCAAACCCATCGGCCGGGCAATGGACGAAGCCGCCGCCCGCGCCCTGGCCGATCAGATCGGCTCGGAGGTGGCCCAATCGCAGCACGGGTGGCGGTGCGTGATCGCCTCGCCTCGGCCGATCGAAATTATCGAAGCACCCATGATTCGCGCCCTCGTCGCCCATGGACATCTGGTGATCGCCGCCGGCGGGGGCGGCACGCCCGTATACCGCCATCCGACGCTTGGCCTGGAAGGCCTGGATGCCGTGGTCGACAAGGACCGGGCCGCCGCGATCCTGGGCAGCGACATTCACGCGGACGTACTGCTGATCCTGACGGATGTCGAGGGGGTCTACGCCGACTTCGCAACGCCGCAGCAGACGCTGCTGCCGCGGCTGACAGCCAGCCAAGCCCGGGAGTTACTGACATCGGGCCAGTTGGGGGCCGGGAGCATGGGGCCCAAGGTGGAGGCGTCGGTTCAATTCGTGCAAAACGGGGGCCGACGAGCCGTCATCGCCCGACTCGACCGGGGCCGACAGGCCGTCGCCGGCGAGGCGGGCACGGAGATCGTCGCCGACTAGCCGCGCGCGGGCACGACCGGGACGCGACACGTGGCGTGGTTACTTGCGGTCGCGTTCGGCGTTTTCGCTCTTGGCGGCGTCGCCGACACCGCGGATGGCCCATCGGGCGAACCGCATCCGCACGTTGTTGGTCTCGTCGACTTTCACGACGATCTCATCTTCACGGGCCTCGATGACGGTCCCGCAGATGCCGCCGATGCTGGTGACCTTGTCGCCTTTGCTCAACGCGGCCAACATGTCGCGGCGATCGGTTTCCGTCTTGCGGCGCTTGCGGCTGGAGAAGAAGAACATTACGCCGATCATGCCGAGGATCAACAGCGGAATCTTCCATCCGCCGCCGAACAGCCCGTCGGTCCTGTTGCCGTCGCCGGCGGGGGAGGTCGTGGGTTCAGCGCCGGGGGCCGGGGGGGCGGCGGTGTCGCCGCCGGTGGCCGTGTCATCGCTGGTGAGGGCTTCGCCGGCGGCGGGGTCGGCCGGAGCGTCGTCCTGGGCCCGGACAAACGTCGCAGTCAGCAGAACAGTCACAGCCAAAGCACAAAGAATGTGGCTGAGTTTCATGGTAAACGTCCTTTCATAGCATCGCCTCGTCGGGAGGCGGTGGGGCATTGTGCGGGATTGGGCTGGGCGCGTCAAACAAAACGTCGGGCCCGGGCCGCTGGCCTAGGGCGACTCGTCGGGGAGGGCGGCATCGGCGTTGGGGTACATTCTCTCGAGCCATCTCGGCGCGTCGGCGGCCAATGTGCCGTCGGTGATCGCCTGGCGAATGGCGGCCATGAATTGGGCGAAAAAATTCAGATTGTGAATGCTGACGAGCGTCGGGCCCAGCATTTCCTTGGCCATGAACAGGTGTCGCAGCGCCCCGCGCGAGAAGTTTCGGCATGCGTAGCAGTCGCACCCATCATCCAGAGGCCCGGCGTCATCGGCCCATCGGGCGTTTCGCAGTCGCACCCGGCCGGTCCAGGTCAGGGCCTGGGCGTTTCGCCCGTTGCGCGTCGGCAGGACGCAGTCGAACATATCGATACCGGCCTGCACGGCCGCCAGGATGTCGCGCGGCTCGCCGACGCCCATCAGATAGCGGGGCTTGCCGGCGGGCAGTTGCCCGTCGATATGCTCCAGCACGCCCAGCATCGCGTCGTGGCCCTCGCCGACGGACAGGCCGCCGACGGCGTAGCCCGGCAGGTCCAGCGCGACGATCCGCTCGGCCGACTCGGCCCGCAGGTCGACGTGCACGCCGCCTTGCTGGATGGCGAACAGGGCCTGGGCGGGCGCGTCGGTTTCGAGCCATCGCTGTTTGCATCGCTGGGCCCACACCGCCGATCGCGCGACCGCGCCGGCGACCTTTGATTTGGGAGCGTCGCCGGGCGGGCATTCGTCGAGCTGCATGATGATATCGGCGCCGAGGGCTCGTTGGATGTCGACGGCGCTTTGAGGGGTCAGTGTGACCTGGGCACCGTCGATGTGAGATTGAAACGTCACGCCCTCGTCGTCCAGCGTTCGCATGTGGGCGAGCGAAAAGACCTGGTACCCGCCGCTGTCGGTGAGGATCGGGCCGTCCCAGGCCATCATTCTGTGCAGGCCGCCCAGGCGAGCGACGGTGTCAGCGCCGGGGCGAAGCATCAGGTGGTAGGTGTTGGCCAGCAGCACCTGCGCGCCGAGGGCGTGCAACTGGTCGGGGGTGACACCCTTGACGCTGCCGGCCGTGCCGACGGGCATGAATAGCGGCGTCTGGACGGCGCCGCGGGGCGTTGTCAATTCGCCGCGGCGCGCCCGGCCGTCGGTCTGGAGGATGTCGAGCCGCAGGGCCACTGGATCACTGCTCACGAGCAGCCTGGAAGATTCGCTTGCACTCGGCCAGCACGTCGGCGATCTGGTCTAGCGGCAGTTGGCAGGCGGGGTCGGACTTGGCATGATCGGGGTCGACGTGCGTTTCGATAAACAGCGCGTCGGCGCCGACGGCCATCGCCGCCTTGGCCAGCAGCGGAGCGAAGTGGCGCTGCCCGCCGGAGGACCCGCCGAGTCCGGAGGGCTCCTGGATGGAGTGGGTGGCGTCGAAGATCACCGGCGCCAGCGACTGCATCTGCGGGATAGCGCGAAAATCAGTCACCAGACGGTTGTAGCCGAACGACGTGCCGCGTTCGGTCAGCATCACGTTGTCGTTGCCGGCCGATCGGACCTTCTCGACGGCGCCGGCCATGTCCCATGGGGCCATGAACTGGCCCTTCTTGATATTGACGCCCTTGCCGGTCTTGGCGGCGGCGACCAGCAGATCGGTCTGGCGACACAGAAAGGCCGGGATCTGCAGACAGTCCGCCACCTCGGCGACCGGCTGGGCCTGGTCGGCCGTGTGGATGTCGGTCAGGACCGGCACGGAAAGTGTGTCGCGGACCTTTCGCAGATAGGCCAGTCCCTCCTCGACACCGGGCCCGCGGTAGCTGGCGGCACTGGTGCGGTTGGCCTTATCGAAGCTGGCCTTGAAGACGTATCCCACACCCAACCGGCCGCACACATCGGCGAGCGTTTCGGCGACGGTCAGGCAGAGGGATTCGTCCTCAGCCACGCATGGGCCGGCGATGACGACCAGGTCGCCGGCGCCGATTTCAACGGGTCCGATCCGGCAGGTGTGGGTCATAGGGGCAGCTCTCCTCTCCAGGGCCAGAATCCGGCGCGTCGCGGCTGTTGAGGAATCAGCAACTTAATCCCTCGGGGGACGACGCTGACTTCGATGGGCGTCTTGGGGCCCAGATCGCCATCGACCTGGCAGGCTACGGGCGGGTCGGTTTCGATGCGGATCGATCGGACCTGGCGGTACAGCACGTCGCCCTTGAGCGGATGCCGTCGCAGCAGCGTCCAGGCGGCGTGCAGCAGCAGGCCCGTCTGCTCGCGGCAGCGAAAGATCACCAGGTCCAACTTGCCGTCGTCCAAGCTTGCGTGGTGGCAGATTCGCAGCCCGACGGCATAGCGGGAGATATTACCGATAAAGGCCAGGCCGAAGTCGTCGAAGATCTCCTGCCCGTCGGCCACCACCCGCATCTTCGGGAAGTCGTGCTCCCAGAATGTCCGCCAGATGGGCCAGAAGTAGCTCAGGTGCGAGGTGTGCCCGGTGCGGGTGGCCGTCAGGCGGCGGACGACCTCGCCGTCGAAGCCGACGCCGATAATGAGCAGGAAGTTTCGCCCGTTGATCTTGCCGACGTCGCAGTCGATTACGTTGCCTGTTCGCAGGGCGTCGGCCAGGCGTCCGGTGTGCAGCGGGATGCGAAGCTCCTTGCACAGGAGGTTTTCCGTGCCGGCGGGGCAGGGCAGCATCGGCACACCCGTGCCGACGAGGGCGTTGGTGACCTCGTTGATGGTCCCGTCGCCGCCCCAGACGATGATGGCGGCGGCGTCGGCGGCGGCCGATGCGGCGTAATCGGTGGCGTCTCCGGGCCAGCGGGTGCGATGTTCGCGGACGCGCCACCCGGCCGATCGCAATAATGCTCGCAGATCGCCGGCGAGGCGCTTGGACCCGCCATAGCCGCTGTGAGGGTTGAGGATCAGGTGTACCGGTTTGGCCGAATCGATGTTTGCCATAGCTGTGCTATCGGTTGGCGCAGAAGGATTGCAGCCGGCCGATTGGTAGCTATAATATCCGATCTATCTTTCACAGGCCAATGGGACGTTTTGCCGGTTTAACAGATACCGCCGGCAGGAGAGACAAATATGCAAGAGAATACGCGTCAACGGCTGGTCGACCTGGCTGAAAAGGAAAGCTGGTCCGTCGAAGACCACGATGAGTTGTTGCAGACGCTCTTTCAGACGGTCAACGCCGCCAATAAGTTTCGGGACTTTCTGGCCAAGTTGGAGGCCGACACCCCCGCCCCCAAAGGCGCCGCGGCGCTGAAGATCGGGATCGGCCGATACATGGTCTGCCGGTTCCGCGAGGCGTTGGATGTTCTGGCGGGGGCGACGGACAACAAGGACCGCCACCTGTTCCAGGGACTGTGCCGGCTGCACCTGCGGGATTACGCCGAGGCGGCCGAGGAGTTCGAGCGAGCCAAGGCCCGCGATGCCGACGCCGGCGCGATGGATCTAAGAATCGCCGAGGCCCAGGCGCTGGGTGGCGATCTGGATTCGGCCGCCAAGATCGTCGGCCGGCTCGAAAAACGCCTGAGCGACGTGGCCATGTTCCACTACGTGCGCGGGTTGGTGCGCGAGTTGCAGGGGTTTGGCGCCGAAGCGGCCGATGCCTACGAGCAGGCCCGTACGCTGGATCCGGCGTGCGCCGAAGCGACTTTCCGCCTGGCCTATTACCTGGACCTTCACGGCGACGAAGACGAAGCGATCGAATTGTACCGGGAGTGTGTGGCCCATCCGCCGGTCCGGGCGAACGCGCTGCTGAACCTGGCCGTTCTCTATGACGACGCGGGCCATTACGACGATGCGATTGCCATGGCCAAGCGCGTGCTGGCGATCAACCCCACGCACCCGCGAGCCAGGATGATCCTCAAGGACGCCGAAGCGTCGAAGGTCATGTACTACGACGAGGAACAAGCCCGGCGGCTCGCCCACCACAATGCCATCCTCGACACGCCCGTTACGGACTTCGAGTTGTCCGTGCGTGCGCGGAACTGCCTCAAGAAGATGGACATCCGCACGCTGGGCGACCTGGTCATGACCACCGAAGCGACGCTCATGAGCTACAAGAACTTCGGCGAGACGTCGCTGCACGAAATCAAAGAGATGTTGGCAGCCAAGGGCTTGTCGCTGGGGCAGGCCGCCGAGCAGGACCTGCCAGCCGGCGGTAGAGACCTGTTGGCGATGCTGACCGGCGGAGATGCGAACGACGACGATGCTCCAGAGGCCGCTGGCGGCAATGATGTCTCGGTCGCCCAGGTGGCGTTCTCGGTGCGTGTGCGTCGGGCCCTGGAGGAGATGGGGATCCAGACGCTGGCGGATCTGGCGGCCAAGACGGAGGCCGATCTGCTGGGGTGCAGCAACTTCGGCCAGACCAGCCTGAACGAAGTTTACGCCAAACTTAGCGAACACGGATTGCAGTTGGCCGAGGGGCGCTAGGCCGGGCCCAGAGAACAGGAAGGCAGGCCGAATGGATGCGACCGCCCGCCATCGCCGCCGTCGGCCGGACCGCCCGTCGGTCCGGGGGAGACTCGTTGCGGTCGGGATGGCGGCTTGGCTGCTGGGCCAGCTCGGCTGCGGCGAGGACAAGACGCTCGCCCCGCGCCAGCCGCTTTCGCACCAGGGGGTGCCTGTTGTTCGTGTTCTTCTGACGGCCAAGCCCGCGGTCTCGGCGACCATTGCTGCGGGGGACGACTATCATCTGCTAGCCGACGGGCGGACGATCAGCCAGTCGAAAGGGGCGCTGCCGTCCCTCAAGATCACCCGCAAAGGCGATCGCTGGCGCGTCGGCCGGCAAACCGTGCCCGCCCGGCAACTGGCCCTGAAGGTCAGCGGCGACAGCTTCGTCCGTTTCGGTCGCACCCGATATCGCGGCGAGCTTCATCTGCTTCCGGTGGATGAGGATCGCATACAGGTGGTCAACCATGTCGACACCGAGAGCTACCTCGCCGGCGTGCTGCCGAAGGAACTGTACGGCGGGTGGTCGCTGGCGACCTATCGCGCCCAGGCCGTCGCCGCCCGCAGCTTCGCGCTATTTCACCGGGCGAGGTTCGGACCGCGACGTCCGTATGATCTGGGCGCCGGCGAGGCGTCGCAGGTTTACGGCGGCATGGACGCCGAGACGGACACATCGTGGTCGGCCGTCCGCCAGACACACGGGCAGGTGTTGACGTATGGCGCGCCGGGCCAGGAGAAGGTCTTCCTGGTCCAATACTCCTCGTCCTGTGGGGGCGTGGTGAACGGGGCCGGCGTGATTCGTCCGGCCAACGATATCGAACCGCTACGAGGGGGCCAGACCTGCAGCGACTGCCGTCCGTCGCCCCGCTACCGCTGGCCCACCACCCGGATCTCCAAGACGCACATCTACGAGGCCCTGCAAGCGGTGTATCCTTCCGCCCGGGACCTGGGCGGCGTGGCGACGGTCCGGATCAAGTCCAGGACGCCCTACGGCCGGATCATGTGGATCGATGTGATCGGCCCCAACCGCAAGAAACTGACGATCCGCGGCGAAGACCTTCGCCTGGCCTTGCTGCGAACCGGCGTCAAGACGCTGTACTCGATGAACTGCCGCCTGCGCGACCTGGGCAAGCAGATCGAATTCTCCGACGGCCGAGGCAATGGCCACGGTGTGGGGATGTGCCAGTGGGGCGCCGAGGGCAAGGCCCAGCGCGGTTGGACCAGCCAAGAGATCCTTGGCTTTTACTACCCGGGCGCGAACATCACTCCGCATTACTAACCGCCCGGCGAGCGCCTGGGCGCTTGCAGCGTCGGCTGGGCTGGATACACTGTGGCCGTTTGAGTTTTTCAGCGAACGGATCAGGCCGGGCGGCTGGCCTGCCACCGCACCCCAGCCAGCGGCGAAGGAGACCGCAATCGATGAACATCACCGTCACCACCCGCGAGCGCGTTGCGGTCCAGATATTCCCAGCCAGCAGCCAGGCCGCCGTCGCCGTCGCCCGCCGCATCGCCGAGCTGATCCGCAGCCGGGCCGCTGAAGGCAAGCCCTGCGTGCTGGGCCTGGCCACCGGGCATACGCCGATCAACGTCTATCGCGAGCTGATCCGCCTGCACCGCCGGGACGGGCTGGACCTGGCCCACGTGGTGACGTTCAACCTCGACGAATATTGGCCCATCGAGCCGACCGCGATCCAATCGTATCACCTGTGGATGCACGAGAACTTCTTCAAGCACGTCAATATTCGCCGGGAGAACATCCACATTCCCTCCGGCACCATCGGTGAGGACGATATCGACGGCCACTGCAGCGACTACGAAGACGCCATCGCCGAGGCCGGTGGGATCGACTTCCAGATCCTGGGCGTCGGGCGGAGCGGGCATATCGGCTTTAACGAGCCCGGCTCGTCGCGCGAGAGCCTCACGCGCCGAATCGTGCTCGATAAGATCACGCGTCTGGACGCGGCGAGCGATTTCTTCGGCGAGGAGAATGTCCCCGAGATGGCCATCACGATGGGCGTCGGTACGATCCTGGCCGCCCGCGAGGTCGCCCTGATGGCGTTCGGCGAGCACAAGGCCCCCATCGTCCGCCGCGCTGTCGAAGAGCCCGTCAGCCTGGAGGTGACGGCCAGCTTTCTGCAGGACCACCGGCGGGCGTGTGTCTATCTGGACGAGGCGGCCGCCGCCTCGCTCACCCGCATCGCCACGCCGTGGCAGGTCGGGCGATGCGTCTGGGACGAGTGTCTCCAGCGCCAGGCCGTCATCTGGCTCGCCCGCCAGGCCGATAAACCCATTCTCATGCTGACCGCCGAGGACTACGCCGAGTGGGGCCTGGCCGAGCTGCTTCGGGCCGGCGGCGGGGCGTATGACCTGAACCTGAAGATCTTCCGCCACATGATGAACACCATCACCGGCTGGCCGGCCGGCAAGGGCCAGCGCCGCAACGTGGTGATCTTCAGTCCCCATCCCGACGACGATGTGATCTGCATGGGCTCGACGCTGATGCGGCTGGCGGAGCAGGGCCACAATGTCCACGTCGCCTACATGGTGTCCGGCTCGTTGAGCGTTTTCGATCAGGACGTGCGGCGGTACTGCGAGTTCGTCAAGGCCTTCCACGAGCTATTCGCCCTGGGCGCCCGCCACGTCGAGGACATCGACAGCCGCATCGAGACCTTCCTGGCCGACAAGAAGCCCGGCGAAGTCGACACACAGGACATCCAGGGCATCAAAGCCCTGATCCGCCGTTGCGAGGCGATCAATGCCGCCCGCTACTGCGGCCTGTCGGACGAGCACATCCATTTCATGGACCTGCCGTTCTACGAGACCGGCAAGGTCCAGAAGCTCCCCATCGGCGAGGCGGATATCGCCGGCGTGCTGGACATGCTCAAGGCGACCAAGCCCCACATGATCTTCGCCGCCGGCGACATGTCCGACCCGCACGGCACGCATCGCCAGTGTCTCCAGGCCCTCCTGGCTGCGTTGAAGCAGTACAACTGCCGCCGCAAGAACAAGCCCGAGTTGTGGCTGTACCGCGGGGCGTGGGAGGAATGGCCGGCCGCCCAGATCGAGATGGCCTCGCCCATGTCGCCGGACGAGATGCGGCGAAAACGGTTTGGCATCTTCCGCCACGAAAGCCAGAAGGACCGTGCGATGTTCCCCGGGCCCTATGACAGCCGAGAGTTCTGGCAGCGGGCCGAGGACCGCAACCGCCACACCGCCGCCACCTACGACGCGCTGGGCCTGCCGCAATACGCCGGCGTCGAAGCCTTCACCCGCTGGCCTCTCCAATGCGCCGAAACCGTGGCCCGCCAGATGCAGGCCGACTACCCGACCGAATGATCCGTCTCACAAGGCCGGCAGCTTCTTGCCTGTGAAGAACGTTAACCAGTGAATGAATCAACGAGATGACCACCCCATGAACAAAGCTGTCATTCTCGCCCGCGGTCTGGGCACGCGGATGCAAGAGGCCGACGATTCCGTCGCGCTGAGCGATAAGGAAGCAGCCGCCGCCGCCAAGGGCATCAAGGCCATGATCCCCATCGATGGCGAGAGGCCCTTTATCGATTATGTCCTGAGCCAACTGGCCGACGCCGGCTACACCCGCGTGTGCCTGGTCATCGGCCCCGAGCACGACGCCGTCCGCGAGTATTACGACACGCTCGCCCCGACGCGCGTGACCGTGGAGTTTGCCGTCCAGCACGAACCGCTCGGCACGGCCGACGCCGTCGCCTCGGCCGAGGCGTTCGCCGCCGGCGGGCACATCCTCGTGATCAACTCCGACAATTACTATCCCCTCGAAGCGTTCCAAACGCTGCGGACGCTTGAGACCTCAGGCCTGGCCGCCTTCGAGCGCAGCACGCTGATCGAAAGCAGCAACATCCCCCCCGAGCGGATCAACAAGTTTGCCGTCATCGAAATCGCCGACGGCGCCATGACCCGCATCATCGAAAAGCCCACCGACGAGCAGATCGGCGCACTGCCCGAGCCGATCTGCGTCAGCATGAACTGCTGGCGCTTTGGCCCGAAGATCTTCGACGCCTGCCGCGCGATCGAGCCTTCCCCGCGCGGCGAACTGGAAATCACCGACGCCGTCCAGCACGCCATCAGCCAACTCGGCGAGCGTTTTGCCGCGCCCACGTTCCGCGCGCCGGTGCTGGATCTGTCCAGCCGAACCGATATCGGATCGGTCCAACAGGCGCTCCAAAACGTTCAGGTCCGGCTGTAGCGGCAGGTCTGGCCAGGCGAGGGCGGGCGCCGCAGGCCCTCATAATCCGTTGAGCGATCGATGTTCATAAGACGGGCGGCGGTCTTTCCGAGGCCGTCGCCCGCTTGCGTTGCTGGTGGGGGTGTCTATCGTCCCTTGCCAACAGGGGTGTCGGTGTGTTCAATGGCCGCCATGATGAGTGAGCTTCGCTTGAAGGACGTGGCCTCGCGCGCCGATGGCGTGGTGGCTGAATTGCTTGCCGCTGCCGGTTTTTCGGCTGGGGCGGCTGCGATGCGGGCGGAGTTGTTTGTCGCGTCGGCGGAGACGCTGAAACGGCGCGGCATCGACGACGATGCGGTCGTGCTGGCGCGTTTCGTGCCCGGCCGGATCGAGGTGCTGGGCAAGCACACCGACTACGCGGGCGGCCGAAGCTTGCTGGCGACCGTCGAGCGGGGCTTTTGCATGGTGGCGGCCCCGCGCGATGACCGGACCGTCTGGTTCGCCGACGCCCGCCTGGGCGAGGAGGTGACCTTCCGGATCGACCCGGACCTTCAGCCCACGGTCGGCCACTGGTCGAACTATCCGATGACGGTCGCCCGCCGCATCGCCCGCAACTTTTTGGGCCGGCTGCACGGGGCCGAGATGGCCGTCGCCTCGGACCTGCCGATCGCCTCGGGCATGAGCAGCTCCAGCGCGCTGATGGTGACGGTGTTCCTGACGCTCGCCGACATCAACGGCCTGGCCGATCGGCCGGAATACGCGGCCAATATCCACTCGCCGGAAGACCTGGCCGGCTATCTCGGCACGGTCGAGAACGGTCAGACGTTCGGCTCGCTGGCCGGCGACGCGGGGGTCGGCACGTTCGGCGGCAGCGAGGATCATACGGCCATGCTGTGCTGTCGGGCGGGGCATCTGAGCCAGTATTCATTCTGCCCGGTCGTGGCCGAACGTCACGTGTCGCTGCCGCAGGGGTATGTGTTTGCGGTCGGGTCCAGCGGGGTCGCCGCCGAGAAGACCGGCGACGCGCGCGAGAAGTACAACCGTCTCTCGCGGCTGACCGTGGCTGTGGCGGAGGTGTGGCGATCGGCGAGCGGGCGCGACGACCCGCACATGGCGGCCGCCGTCGCCGGCGGCGGGGTGGAGGAGGTCCGCCGCGTGGTCGCCTCGGCCAAGCATGCCGAGTTCACCGGCGACGAACTGCTGGAGCGTTTCGAGCAGTTCCATGCCGAGAGCGTCGAGATTATCCCCGCCGCCGGCGATGCGATCGCCGCGGGGGACATGGATCGTTTCGGCGAGTTGGTGGATCGTTCGCAGCACCTGACTGAGACGCTGCTGAAGAATCAGGTCGCCGAGCAGATCGACCTCGCCCGGGCCGCCCGCGAGCTCGGGGCTGTTGCTGCGTCGGCCTTTGGGGCGGGCTTCGGCGGCAGTGTCTGGGCGCTGGTGGACGAAGACCATGGCGAGCAATTCCTGGGCCGCTGGGCGGCGGCCTATCACCGGCAGTTCCCCCAGCGCGCCGAGCGGTCGAGCTTCTTCCTGACCCACCCAGCGCCACCGTCGATAGCCATCACGCCGACAAACGGGGATCTGCATTGATGGAGCGCCTTTCCGTCGTGCGTTCGGGTCGCGTGAATGGACACTGCTGCACATAGGTCCAGATCACTTCTGGAATCGGCGTACCAGCCTGAGTGCGCCAGAGGCAGGGGGGGCTGTCAGGCATGGCTTGGCTATCATTTTCTGTTTCATCAAGCTAGTCAAGAGAGAGGCCGATTGTGACGATCAAGTGAGAGGACAGTCCTTGCGCGGAGGTTGAGAGGTGGCCGTACAAACCAGCAGACGCACGGCGCCTTATCAACAGAGGCGCGTCGGCGGCTTCAGCATGCTGGAGTTGGTCATCGTCATCATCATCCTGGGGATCGTGGCCGCGATTGCTGTTCCACGGCTGAGCCGCGGGTCGCAGGGGGCCGCGGAGGCCGCACTGATGCAGACCCTTGTCGTTGCGCGGAACGCCTTGGACCTTTACGTCGCCGAGCACGGCGGCCAACTGCCCCAGATCCAGTTCATCACTGCGTCGCTGACCGCGTACTCGAACGAGGCCGGGACGGCCTTCAGCGGGCTGAAGACGGACAAGTGCTATTTTGGGCCCTATCTGCGTATGCCGCCGCCGCCTCTGCCTGTTGGACGCCGCAAGGGGAACGTCGGCATTGCAGAGAGCGACGGGCCCATGGTCGGCTGGATCTATGACGAGGCCGCTGGCACGATCCGAGCGAATTGTGACGATGACGAAGTCGACGCCGCCGGCGTGCAGTACAACAAGTATTGATCCGCCATCATCTCCAAACGCCCGCTGATTCCTCACTTTCGGACTCGGTTGTCCACATCGCCCACCGATAACTCTCTCTGAGATGCCCATCGGGCCATGCCGGTTGGCCGGCCGCTGAAATATCGCAATCGCAGGCCGGCTTGAAGCGGACGATGAGTTTTGGGACACTGGGGGTCCGTCCTTCGAGTCAATCGCCCCTACCAGCATTGAGAGACTCCCATGAGCAAGCTACCGAACGCCCCGCAGGTGTCGCTGGCCCTTGTCGGCGTCAGCCGCGATTGTTTTCCGATCGAACTGACCAGGACCCGCCTGGCGGCGCTGGCCAAGGCCTGCCGCAAGGAGGGCCTGAAGGTGACCGCCTGCAAGACGGTCATCGAGAACGAGACCGACGCGATGGCGGCCCTGACCGAGGTCGATCAGGCCGGCTGCAATGCGGCCGTCATCTACCTCGGCAACTTCGGGCCGGAAGGGCCGTTGTCGATTTTCGCCGAGTACTTCGACGGGCCGGTGATGGCGTGCGCAGCCGCCGAGGAGACGGGCGAGAATCTCATCGACGGCCGCGGCGACGCCTTCTGCGGCATGCTCAATGCCGCCATCAACTTCGACCTGCGCGACGTGCCCGTCTACATCCCGCAGATGCCGGCGGGCACGGCGGATGAACTGGTCCCCAGGATCGCGCACTTCCAGCGTCTCGCGCGGGTCCTGCTGGGCGTCGTGGGTCTGAAGATATTCTCCTTCGGCCCGAGGCCGCACGACTTCTACGCCTGCAACGCCCCGATCGGCCAGTTGTACGACATGGGCGCGGAGGTGATGGAAAACTCGGAGTTGGATCTGCTGGGGCTCTTTGAAGCGGTGGATGAGAAGGACCCCGCCGTCAAACGGGCCGCCCGCAAGATGGCGGCTGAGTTGGGCGAGGGCAACACGTATCCACAACTGCTGCCGAGGCTGGCCCGGTTCGAGGTGGCGTTGGAGCGGTTCGCCGAGGCCAACCTCGGCTCGCGGCAGTACGCGATCTTCGCCAACAAGTGCTGGCCCGCGTTCGAGAAGGCGTTTGGCTTCGTGCCGTGCTATGTCAACAGCCGGCTGTCCACGCGCGGCATGCCGGTGGCGTGCGAGGTGGATATCTACGGCGCGCTGAGTGAGTATCTGTGCTACCTCGCCAGCGAGGCGCCCGCGACGTTGCTGGATATCAACAACACCGTACCGCCCGACATGATCGGCAAGAAGACCAACCTCAAGGGCGCCAAGGCCGAGGACCTGTTCATGGGCTTCCATTGCGGCAACACCCCGAGTTGCCACATGAAGAGCTGCTCGATGAAATACCAGTTGATCATGAATCGGCTGATGGAGGACCCGGCCAACGAGCCCGACATCACCCGCGGCACGCTGGAAGGCCAATTGCGGGCCGGGCCGATCAGCTTTTTCCGGATTCAGGGCGCGGCCGATGGCGGTCTGACCAGTTATGTCGCCGAGGGCAACATCCTGGATATCGATCCCCGTAGCTTCGGCGGCATCGGCATTGTCGCGATCCCCAACTTCGCCCGCTTCTACCGACACGTGCTGATCGGCAAGCAGTTCCCCCACCACGGGGCGGTCGCGTTCAGCCAGTGCGGCAAGGTCCTGTACGACGCGGCGGCCATGCTGGGCATCGAGGACATCAACACGCCGTTGCCCCCGACGGCGCTGTACGCCGGCGAGAATCCCTTCGAACTGACCTGAACTTCGAAAGCGAGCGTCTATGGCCGTCTATACCATTGGTCTGGATTACGGAACCAACTCCGTTCGGGCGATCGTCGTCAACGTCGGCAACGGCCGGGAGGTCGGCACGGCCGTGTGGAACTACGCCCACGGCAGTGAGGGCGTCATTCTGGGTCGCGACCCCAACCTGGCCCGCCAGCATCCGGCGGATTATCTTCAGGGGACGGAGATCACGGTCACCAAAGCGCTGGCCGCCGCGCGTAGGAGCGTCCGAGGCTTCCGGGCCGATCAGGTGATCGGTATCGGCGTGGACACCACCGGCAGCACGCCGCTACCGGTGGACGCCGACGGGTTGTCGCTGGCGATGGACAAGACCTTCGCCCGCGACCCGGCGGCGATGGCCTGGCTGTGGAAAGACCATACCTCGGTGGCCGAGGCGGCGGAGATCACCGACCTGGCCCGTAAACGTCGGCCCCATTACCTGGCCAAATGCGGCGGGACATACAGCAGCGAATGGTTCTTCAGCAAGATCCTGCACTGCCTTCGGACCGCGCCCAAGGTGTTCGAGGCCGCCCACACCTGGGTGGAAATCGCCGACTGGATCCCGGCGATGCTGACCGGCACGCAGAGGCCGGACAAGCTGACGGTGGGCATCTGCGCCGCCGGCCACAAGGCGATGTTCAACGACGCCTGGGGCGGCTATCCCGACGCGAGGTTTCTTGGCAGTCTCGATCCCAAGCTGGGGCAGCTTCGCCGCTGGCTGAAGGACACCGCGGCGGACATCTCCAAGGCCGTCGGCGCGCTGACGGGCGAGTGGGCGAAGAAGACGGGACTGCCGGCGGGCATTCCGGTGGCGGTGGGGGCGTTCGACGCTCACCTGGGCGCCGTCGGGGCCGGCATCGGCCCGGGGACGCTGGTGAAGATCATCGGTACGAGCACGTGCGACATGATGGTGCACCCGGCCGGCAGACCGCTGGCGGACATTCCGGGGTTGTGCGGCATCGTGCCCGGCAGCGTTCTGCCCGGCCACTTCGGCCTCGAGGCGGGTCAGTCGGCCGTCGGGGATATCTTCAACTGGTTCGTCAACTACATCCAACCGGGCGGCAAGGGCGGCACGCACGAGGCCCTGACCCGACAGGCCGCCAAGATCGCCCCGGGGGCCTCGGGCCTACTTGCACTGGACTGGAACAACGGCAACCGCACGATCCTGGTCGACCAGCGGCTGACGGGCTTGCTGATGGGCCAGACGCTCTACACGACCCCGGCGGAGATATACCGGGCGCTGATCGAGGCGACCGCCTTTGGGGCGCTGACGATCATCAACCGCTTCGAAGAATACGGCGTCAAGGTCCGCCAGGTGGTCAACTGCGGCGGCATCGCCGAGAAGAACCCGCTCGTGATGCAAATCTACGCCGACGTTCTGGGCCGGCCGATGAAGGTCTCCCGATCGGCCCAGACGTGCGCGTTGGGCTCGGCGATCGCCGGGGCGGTGGTCGCAGGCCGCAGGGCGGGTGGGTATTCGAGCTTCCGCCCCGCCCAGAAGGCCATGACGGGCCTCAAGCCCAAGGTCTACGCCCCCGACCGCAAGGCCCACGCCGTCTACGGCCAGCTCTACAAGCTCTACCGGACCATGCACGACGCATTGGGCACGCCCGCCGGCAGCGGCAAGCTGTACGACGTGATGAAGACGCTGCTGGACATCCGCGCCAAGGCCAGGAAGTAACGAGGCAAGATCGCCGTGGGCCCAAAGCAGGGGCGTCGGGCCTTGACGGGTCGGGAGAGCAGGGGCATAATGCCGCTAATGGCGGACAGTTCGGCTAGGCCGGTAAGGCGCAGATCGGCCAGGGCTGCTGCCAGAGCGCTGCCAAGACGCCCGGCCTCAACAGGAGTGAACGAGCAGGGCGTCTTGGGATCACAAGGTGCGGGCGTAATTCAGTGGTAGAATGCCAGCTTCCCAAGCTGGACGTCGAGGGTTCGAATCCCTTCGCCCGCTTACAGGGTCAGTCCGCCGCGCAGCGGCGGGCTGATCCTGTACTATATCGGGCAAGTCATTCGGGCCCTCCCGGTTTCGCCGCAGCGTGGCGGAGGCGCCGCGCAGCGAATCCCTTCGGCCGCTTTCTGCTTCGCTGAGGCTACGCAGAGGTCCCAAACGCCTCCCGATGACAGCCATTGCAAGGAGTCGTCACGGTGTCTGTTGGAAAAGGAGAACGAAGCGATCGAAGGATTCACAGTGTCGGTGCGTTCCGTGTGGATATTGACGCCCTATGGGGGATAGCGCATTGCTGCCGGGCTGAGCTGTGCAAGAAGATGAAGTGTTGCTGTGAAGTCTACGATGTCTCCGTGACGCAAAAAGAGCTTTCATGCATCATCGGCATGGTGGAGGCGGGGAAGGGGTTTTACGCCGGGCTTAACAGCCACAGCCGCTGCCAGGAGTTCTTCGAGGAGGGCGAGGGAGGCGTCTTCAGCCTGGCCGTCGACGAGGACATGCGATGTGTGCTGGCGTATCGAAGCCGTCACGGTCTCCGCTGTTACCTTCACTCGGTGGCCTTGCGGCTGAAGCTCAATCCCTACCGGACAAAGCCCCAAGCCTGCGCGATCTGGCCGCTGGCCGTGTCCGACGGGCGTCGGCCGGCGCTGGGCGTACAGGAAAGCGCCTTTTCGTTCCCCTGCAACCGGCGGCGGCCTGCGCGAGGGGCGCTTGACGAGGGCATCGAGCAGATTATCCGAGAGACATTCGGGGAGACGTTTCTGGACCAACTCAAGGAGGCCGGGGTCGAGCGGCGCTGCCAGGGCGAAGCTGCGCGGAATCCGGATGGCGGGGTGTGATGTCCAGGCGAGCTTGGGGATGTTGCGGGCAAGTCAGGAGACGGTGACGGTGAAGGTCCGCTGCACCGTTGTGATCCCGTCCGATGCTGTGACCGTCACATTGAGGAGGCCTTCAAAGTCCGTCGGCGGGGTGATCGTCAACTGATTGCCCACGATGCTCACGGCGCCATCGGCGGATACGGCAGGCTCAGTGGCCAGCAGTGTGGCCGGGTCCCTGTAGTGGACCGGCGCCGTGCCCTCCAGCACATTGCCGGTTCGCGACTCGATGCCGACCCATCGGTAGATGTCGCCGTTGGGCAGCATGTAGTACCAATCGCCCGAGGCGCCGATCATATACACCTCGCCCCACCCGCGATAGTTGTCGTAGATGCTAACGTGAGTCGTCAGATTCAGGCGCGCCTGCAACTGTTCGGCGGCGTTGCCCGTCAGCGCCGTCGCGCTGAGCGTAACGGCATCGCCGTTCGCATCGGAGACCGACAGCGTCAGCGTTCGAGACTCATTGGTCGAGATCTGCTGATCTGCGATCGTCGCCAGTGCAGGAGCGGTGTTGGTCACGGTGACGGTGAAGGTCTGTGTTGTCGTGGCCGAGCCGTCCGAGGCCGTCACGGTCACCTGAAACTCGCCCGAGAAACCGGACGGCGGCGTGATCGTCAACTGATCGCCCACGAGGCTCACCACGCCGTCGGCAGAGGCGGGGGGCTCGGTGGCCAGCAGTGTCGCCGGATCCTCGTAGTAGCTGACCGGCACGGTGCCTTCGAACGCATTGCCCTCAAGTCGCTCGACCGCCATCCACCGGTAGACGTCACCATTGGGCAGTATGATGAACCAATCGCCCGACTCGCTCACCAGGTACTTCTCGCCCCCCCCACGGTAATTGTCGTAGATACTAACGTGAGTCGTCAGATTCAGACGCGCCTGCAGCTGTTCGGCCGCGTTGCCCATCAGCGCCGTGGCGCTTAGCGTGACTGCATCGCCGTCCGCATCGGAAACCGACAGCGTCAGCGTTCGAGACTCATTGGTGGCCATCTGCTGATCTGCGATCGTCGTCAGCACAGGAGCGGTGTTGGTCACGGTGACGGTGAGGGTCTGTGTTGTCGTCGCCGAGCCGTCCGAGGCCGTCACGGTCACCTGAAACTCGCCGGAGAAACCGGACGGCGGCGTGATGGTGAGCTGATCGCCCACGAGGCTCACCACGCCGTCGGCAGATGCCGGGGGCTCGGCGGCGAACAGTGTCGCCGGATCCTCGTAGTAGCTGATCGGCACGGTGCCTTCGAAGGCATTGCCCTCAAGCCGCTCGACCGCCATCCACCGGTAGGCGTCACCATTGGGCAGTATGATGAACCAATCGCCCGACTCACTTACCAGGTACTTCTCGCCTCCCCCGCGGTAATTGTCGTAGATACTAACGTGAGTCGTCAGATTCAAACGCGCCTGCAGCCGTTGGGCGGCGTTGCCCACCAGCGCCGTCGCGCTGAGCGTGACCGCATCGCCGTCGGCATCGGAGGCCGACAGCGTCAGCGTTCGGCTCCCGTCATTGGGGGACATCTGCTGATCTGCGATTGCCGCCAACACGGGAGCGGCGTTGGTCACGGTGACGGTGAAGGTCTGTGTTGTCGTCGCCGAGCCGTCCGAGGCGGTCACGGTTACCTCGATGTCGCCAACAAAACCGGATGGCGGGGCAATTGTGAGTTGGTCACCCACGAGGCTCACCACGCCGTCGGCAGATGCCGGGGGCTCAGCAGCAAGCAGTTTGGCCGGATCCGTGTAGTCGGCCGACACCGTGCCTTCCAGCACATTGCCGGTTCGCAGCTCAAGGCCCACCCATCGGTAGACATCACCGTTGGACAGCATGTAGTACCAATTGTTCGATGCGCTGACCAGGTACACCTCGCCCCACCCACGGTAATTGTCGTAGATACTGGCGTGAGTCGTCAGATTCAGGCGCGCCTGCAGCCGTTCGGCGGCGTTGCCCATCAGCGCTGTCGCGCTCAGCGTGACCGTATCCCCGTCCGGATCGGATACCGACAGCGTTAGCGTTTGGCTCGCATCATTGTGCGACATCTGCTGGTCTGCGATTGCCGCGATCACGGGAGCGGAGTTGGTCACGGTGACGATGAAGGTCTGTGTTGTCGTCGCCGAGCCGTCCGAGGCCGTCACGGTCACCTCGATGTCGCCTACATAACCGGATAGCGGAGTAATCGTGAGCTGATCGCCCACGAGGCTCACCGCGTCATCGGCGGATACTGCGGGCTCAGCAGCCAGCAGTATGGCCGGATCCGTGTAGTCGGCCGATACCGTGCCTTCCAGTGCATTGCCGGTGCGCGACTCGAGGCCCACCCATCGGTAGATGTCGCCGTTGGGCAGCATGTAGTACCAATTGTCCGACGCGCTGACCAGATACATCTCTCCCCACCCGCGGTAATTGTCGTAGATGCCAACGTGATTCGTCAGATTCAGACGCGCCTGCAGCCGTTCGGCGGCGTTGCCCATCATCGCTGTTGCGCTCAGCGTGACCGCATCGCCGTCCGCATCGGAGGCCGATATCGTCAGTGTTCGGGTCCCGTCGCTGCGCGACATCTGCTGATCTGCGATAGTGGCGATAGCCGGCGCGCGGTTGGTGCTGATCCGCGTGCTCAGGCCCGTGCCCACAAACTGGTTCGGGCCGTCGTTGATGGAAATCTGCAGCAAGCTGTCGCCGACGCCTTGGACGCCGATATCCTTGATCCCAACGCTGGCCGAAGCGCCGCCACTGTGATAATTGGACACATCCAGATCCGAGTAGTTGAACTGGATGTCGTTGCCGTCCTCATACAACACCGCCTGGAAGGTGACGCGCCCCTGGCCATAGCCGCCCCAGAACCGCGCGTTGTCCCACTGAATGATGAGTCGCTGGTTATCGCCGCCGCCCCGCAGGCTCCAATAGACCGATGCAGGGGTGTCGATGAAAAGGTCGTCCCAGAACGGAGAAATGGCCGCCTGCGAGGGCGAGCTCGTCAGGTTCTGGTTGGACCAGTTCGTAAAGCCGCTCCCGAACGTGATAATGCCGTTGCTTGAAACGTAGACGTTCCCTTGATCCCGGCCGTAGAAGTCGAAATCGAAGCCCGGCAGCGAGGATGTTTCGATCTGGAAGTACCAGTCATCGGTGTAGGACAATCCCATGTTGCCGAACGAAGCGATGTCTTCGAAGGCGAACAGAACAGGCCTTGCTGAATATCCTCCCGCGTCGGGCCCCAGCACCGGCACAGAGCTTCTCGTGTCGGCAGCCAGTGTCAGCGAGAGGACGTACTGGCCCGTTGATCCTGCACTGCCGCTTGCGGCAGATAACGGGTCATAGGAGAAATTGCCGTATCCCGAGACGCCAATGTAGTAGGTGCCGGCCTGGGCCAATTTCGTTTCGATGAAACTGTCGGACGTGGCGGCATCGTCATTGAAGGTCAACTCATTGCCGCTTGCATCGAAGATCCGCAATACCGAGTCGAGTGTGGACCCATTGGAGGCAGCGATAACCTTGGCCTGAAGCACGGTGTCCGCCGATGCTTGCACCCGGTAGAGGTCCACATCGCGCGTGCCATTGGCGCCGTTACCCACCTGGCCGGAGAAGTAGGCCAATGCTGGGCCGCTCAGTCCGGTCGCGTTGGCTTGGGCGAGGGTGTCGTCCGGTTCGGCCGATGTCTGGATATTGGCGATCTGGAAGAGGTGGACGGTATTGACACCGTCATTCAGTGCATTGCCCGCCATATCCCTTATCGGCGTGGCCCCGGTCCCCAGGATCGTCAGGCGATAGTTGTCGTAGGGCAGGTCAGCATCCAGAGTAATTGTGATACGGTTGGAGTGAGTCTGCGTGAGCCACGATGTCGGGATGGAGAAGATAACATCGTCTAGGGCATCGAACCCGCCGTCGGGCCCGGAGCCCCGCAAGAGGAAGTTCGCCCCGAGAACGGACTCAGGAAGGATATCCTCGCTGAAGACGATGGCAATTGTGTTGCCGGTGGCGCTCAAGCCGCTCGGGGAGACCGACTCGACGGTGGGCCCGCGACGGTCCGCGCCATCGATCAGTTGGAGAGATGCATAGGCGTTGAGGCGTGCGCCGGTAACCGTGCGGCCGGTCAGCGAACTGATGGGGTCGGCGCCGTCGAGGATGGCGGCTTTTATTTCTGCGGCGGTCGCCTGGGGGGTCATCGCCGCAAGCAGCCCCGCCACACCCGCCACGTGGGGCGTCGCCATGGACGTTCCGCTGTACCAGGAGTAACTGTTTCCGGGCACGGTCGAGTAGATCGACACGCCCGGCGCACCGAGATCAACGGTGGTCGCTCCGTAGCTGGAGAAGTATGCCAGATTGTCGTTGTGGTCGGTGGCTGCAACGGCAATGACGTTATCGTAGGCGTAGTTGGAGGGATAGTGGCTGCCCACGTCGTTGTTGGAGCCGCTGTTGCCTGCGGCGGCGATGAACAAGACGCCCGCTTGATCGGCCGAGGAAATCGCATCGGCCAGGGCCGAGGAGTATCCGCCGCCTCCCCAACTGTTATTGGTGGCGATGACGTTGATGCCGAAGTCGCGTCTCATCATCGTCACATAGTTAATGGCCTGGATGGCGCCGGCCGTCGAGCCATAGCCGCCTGCGGAGAGGAACTTCATCGCCATCAGCTTCGTGGTCCAGTTGACGCCCGCAACACCGGCCGCATCGTTGCCGACGGCTCCGATCGTCCCGGCGACGTGCGTGCCGTGGCTATGGTCGTCGTAGGGATCGCTGTCACCGTTGATGAAGTCGTACCCGTAGATATCGTCGATGTACCCGTTGCCGTCATTGTCGATCCCGTCGCCGGCGATCTCTCCGGGATTGACCCACATATTGGCAGCGAGGTCCGGATGCGTATAGTCGATGCCCGTATCAACAATGGCGATCACCACGTCGGCGGATCCGGTCGTCAGGTCCCACGCTTCCGGGGCGTCGATGTCGGCGTCGGCGAGCCCGCCTGTCTGGCCGGTGTTATTCAGCCCCCACAAGGACGAGAACCCGCCGTCATTCGGCATGGTCGACTCGATGACATCGCCCATCGTGTGGACAAAATTGGGCTCGATGTACATTACGCCGGCCGTCGAATCCGCCCATGCGGTGAGATCTTCATAGGTGGCGCCCGCAACGGAGATGGCCCCGAAACCGTCGCCGCCGAGACCTTGGAATTCGGCATCGGAGAATCCGTAGGCGCTGAGGCTATCGGCTACGAAGTCAGTACCGACCTTCTCGGCGGTGAATCGCACCACCCACTGCTGAGAGACGACTTGAGCGACGCTGTCGCCCCATTGCATGCTCGTGAAGTTGGCCTGGACGGCAGCGGCGCCTAGCAGGTCGGATGACATGAGGAGGCGCGGCTCGAGAGTCTCGAAGACAGAGGGGCGGCGCGATGCTTCGACGTTTTGCTGGCGGCGTCGGCGTCGTCTCTCTCTCGCGGGGCCCGAAAACCAGGCCCCATCAAGCGCATGGGCGACCGAGCCGCCCTGGTCTCTTATCCCGTAAGCCATCTCGGTGCCTCCCAATCCGCACCGACCGTCTGCCTGAAAATCGAGGCAGTCTCTACAGGTATTATGGGATTCAGACAGGGTGAATCCCTGATGGAGCTCAGATTTCAATGGACGGCATATGACCAGCCGTGGCCTGTTTCACCAATCTATATATAGCCACTATTCACCACGCCGTGCAACAAGACACTTGGGACGCTGCCGCTCAGCCCAAGGCAGCCCCGGCCGTCTTCAGCGCGAGCTTCCGCTCGCCCAGACGAGATGGCGTTCCACTTTCCGTTGTGTTTAATGGCGATCCGGCCACCTATAACATGGACTCCGATGTCGCCGAGGGCGACTTTACCTACCATATCGAGGCCCTGGTCAAGGAGTTCGTTGGCCAGTTCAAGGATGTGGCTGCTGTGCAGCGTCCCTGGGGCAACGTTTCGCGGAACGAGCCCCTGGCGGCCAAGTAAGGCTGGCGAATCGGGCTCGACGGCCTTATAATCGCTGCCATAGGACACTGGTGGTCTGTCGGTGGCTCGGCAGATTGAGGAGGAGACGGCACATGAGAATGACAGGGACCACCGTCGGCGCTATCGTTGCCGTTGTTGTGGCTTGGGGGCTGATGCTTGCTCCGGCTTCGGCCGTCTACGACCCCGATAAGGTCCAGTGGGCGGCCTACTTTGAACTGGCCCAGGATCCGACCCCAGTCATCGAACGGGGCACGCCCGGCTGGGAATATATCGTCGACGCCTACACCAACGGCGGCGGCGGGCAGCGGTACGGCATCTGGGGGCCTGCGGATCTCTACGAGAACATGCTCAATCTCGACGAGGGCGCCTCGTGGGGTTGGGGAACCCAGGACCTGATCATGCAGTATTGGGACCACTACGCCGCGAGCGGCGCGCAGGATTCGTTCCTGAAGCATCCATCCATGGACACCAACGGCGACGACGTCTGGGAGCTGACCGGGCACGACTGGGAGATGGATAACCCCTGGCACCTACCCAGCGAATACGTCGGTGGGCGGGAACGCAACCACACCACCCTGCGCAAGGACGCCGGCAATGTCTGGCCGGTTTACGGCCGGACGCTCGGGCAGGACTTGGTGCAGGTGATGAACACCAGCTGGGGTTGGGGGCACGCGGCGGGCCTGTGGTTTACGGTTCGCATCGTTGTCAGTGAGCCGCTGGAGTCGCTTGAGTGGTCCCTACCCGATTACGGCGCCGGTATCAACTGGGACCCCCGCCCGCATTCGGAAGTAGTCGACCCCGATGGCATACCGGGCAACGGCGATGAGTATCTTCGCACCTGGACGGGCACCGGTAGTGTCTGGGCCGAGCACGAAGACGGCATTGACCTGCTCGATACCCAGACGGACTGGAACACCACCATCATCGAACTGATCGATCCCGACGGCACGCCCGACACTGACGACGAATACATGCAGAAGCGCGCCGCGGCCCCCGGCGACGTTGGATACGGCGTCGGCGACGGCATTCTCGATGAGTCGGACGCCCGGGCCGGCCAAGACGGGCTCGCCGACGCCGGCGTGGACTTCGACGGCGACGGCAACAACGACGTCTTTCATGAGAACTACGGCGTTTATCCGGTCTTGGGCAACTTCTTTGTCCCGAACATCCCGGGCGACTTCGACGGCGACGGCGACGTCGACGCCGACGATGTCACGGAGCTTTGCGCCAACCTGGGTGATCCGGCCTACGACCTCGACGGCGACGGCGACGCCGATGAGGACGACATGATCGTCCTGATCGAGACCCTCGTCGAGTTGACCGATGGCGTTCGCGTGGGCACCGAGCGCGGCGACTTCAACCTCGACGGCCTGATCGACGGCACGGATCTGGCGCTGATGAAGACCGCCTTCGGCCAGCCGGGCCAGACCTATGCCGACGGCAACGCCAACTGCGACGCGTTCGTCGACGGCACGGACCTGGCGATCCTGAAGACCAACTTCGGCTACATCGCCCCCCCAAGCCCAGGCGGCGTGCCCGAGCCGATGACGATCGGTCTGCTGGGCGTCGGCGGCTTGGGCCTCCTTCGCCGCAGGTCGAAGATCCCCTAGGGGTCGAAGATCCCTTCGGGGCGCCGCTCCCGGCGACGCCATGGCTATGCCGGGTAAGACGGAGCCTGAACACTGCTGAGGCGTCGGGAGGCATAGGTCCCCACGCAGGATCATCAGGCCCCGGTTCGCGCAGGCAGACCGGGGTCCTTTTCTTGCGCGGCAACCTGTTGCCCCAGGGAGAACGGATCAGTCCAGCACGGTCGGGGCGATCAGAAGGTGGGTTATCGGATCGTCGGGGCGTGCGATTCGTCGCAGCAACTGCTCGATGAGGCGTTCGCCTTCCGCGACGCCCACGTAGCGAATCAGGTAGGGCATGGGCTTGACGGGATTCATCCACAGCTTGACCGTCGCGGGCGTGATCACGACGACCGACTTGCCCGGCCTCGGGTCCTTCCGGACCGGTTCGATCCCTCTGCTGCGCAATTCGTCGTACATGTCGTTGACCGACGTGACTCCCATCGCCAGCCCGTCCGGCATTCACGGCAGGGCCAGAAGTTGATCGACCAAGGCGTTGGGGGACCCATCGACAACGGGAGCTTCGTCAGGGCCGTTGGCATGGGACATGAGCGGGCCGACATAGTGGCTGGGGACATCGTTGTGGTTGGCCGTCTCCTTGAACGCATAGAACAGATCGCGCGGCATCTCTTCGTCAGGGTCGCTGGTAACGAGAGCAAGCCTGGTGCACCCATGTTTGAGCAGATGCTCAACGGCCAGCTCGCCGATCATGCGTTCGTTGGGCACGACGCAGTCGCACCTCAGCCGAAAAGGGGTCCTCTGGGGCATCATGACCAGTGGAAAGCCGGCCTCGACGCCGGGAAGCGACTGGGCGGGATCCCCGGCGGCGCAGAGCAGGATGATTCCATCGGCGCCCTGCGTGTCAATCGGGTCGCCACCGAGCGCGGGAGATATGACCTCGACCTCGACGCGATGACTGTCGGCAGCTTGGATGATGCCGGAGAACACGTCTTTGCCATAGGGGGAATCGAGGAACGCCTTGCTCGGGTCCACCTGCTGGGTAGGATGGGAAGGAATCAGCAGCAGGACCTTCTTGCTCTTCTTGTGGTTCCGGCGGGCCTTCGGTTTGGGCCCGGGCTTTCGAAGGGGGGCCACGTAGCCCAATTCCTCAGCGGCCTTCATGACGGCCGCTACGTTCTCCGGCCGAACACCCCGACTGTGGTTCAGCACGCGCGAAACGGTCATGTGGGAAACACCGGCGGCCTTGGCTACATCCACGATGGAGACAGGTATAATGCGGGAAATCCTATCTGATCGGCTCGCCAAAATACGGGTCAGGAAGGACGGAAGTACCGATTGAAAATCAATGGGGACTGATGCAACCGCCCTTCCTACGACAATCTACGATCAACAAACAGATAGTACAGCACGGGAATACGATTATCCAGCAATTAACCGGGGCTCTAAAGCTTTTTTGTATGTCTGGTGAATTATTCTTGTGAAAGTTACGTGAGATGTGAGACAATGCTCTTGGAATTGGGAGTATGCGCTGTGATGGCCGTCGGCCGCCGTCAGGCCGGCAACGGAATGGGTGAACCCGAGCAAGTGTGGTGGCTGCTCGCAGCTCCTTTCTTTGTGGAGCGTTGCCCAGTGGAGGGCAACACAATTCCCGTTTGACGGGACGGATTAGGAGAGAGGGACAAGCGTTATGAGGTATGCAAAATTTGCAGTCGTGCTGGCAGCGATGTTGCTGGCGACAGGGGCAGCGCAGGCCGTCGTGACGATCGACATGCTCACGGTCGGCGACCCCAACACCAGTACGATGGTCGTTGACAACAACGCCCATTTCTATTGGCCGGATCCTTCGGCCGGGGCCGTGGACTACACGTACGAGATGGGCGAGAAAGAGATCACAGCCAGTCAGTACGTCGAGTTCATGAACTCCAACATCGGCACCGTTGTCGCCTACGAGCTTCTCAGTTCGCAGATGGCCAATGCCGATAGCGCCGGCATCACACTGTCCGGCGCCGTGTACGTGGCAGCCCGTCCGGATGTGGCAATCAACTACGTCAGTTGGGGTCAAGCGGCTCGTTTCGCCAACTGGATGCACAACGGCCAACTCGCCGGCGCCACCGAGACCGGCGCCTACACCATTAACGGCGCGATCACTGACGCCGACCTTGCCGCTGTGGCATTGGCTGGCCGGGAGGCGGACGCCGCGTTCTTCCTTCCCTCGCTCGATGAGTGGGTCAAGGCCGCCTACTATGGCGCCGGTACGGACACCTTCTACGACTACCCCACGAGTTCGGATACGGCCCCAACGCCAGCCGTTAGCGGCGCTGGGTCGAACCTGGCCGTTCTGGGCGGCTCCGGGGCCACCCTCCCGATCGCGCCGGGCACGCTGACCGGCACGACGAGCCCTTACGGCGCCTTCGACATGGCCGGCAATGTCAACGAATACATCGAGACGACCGTCACCATGTTTGGTGAGGGAATCTCGATGATGATGGGTAACGCTTGGGTCGCGCCAAGTGGCTCAACGCCCTACGCGTATATCCACACCAACCACGATCAGCAGAACGACCGGAGAACGGGCTTCCGCCTTGCGGCTCCGGGCGCCGACGTCGGCATACCCGGCGATTTCGACGGTGACGGCGACGTGGACGCCGATGATGTCACTGAGCTTTGCGCCAACCTGGGTGATCCGGCCTACGACCTCGACGGCGACGGCGACGCCGATGAAGACGACATGATCGTCCTGATCGAGACCCTCGTCGAGCTGACCGATGGCGTTCGCGTGGGCACCAGGCGAGGCGACTTCAATCTGGACGGTTTCGTAGACGGCACGGACCTGGCGCTGATGAAGACCGCCTTCGGCCAGCCGCTCATGGACTATGCCGACGGCAACGCCAACTGCGACGCCTTCGTCGACGGTACGGACCTGGCGATCC
>DRGC01000083.1 GCA_011050235.1 Phycisphaerae bacterium
ACCTGCCGGCCTGGCCCGACGTGAGCTACCTGCCCACAAAACGCGCCTTCGACAACGGCGGCTACGAGATCTATCCCAACGTCTGCCGCATCGCCCCCGGCGCGCTGGAAACCATCACCGCCGAAGCCATCGACCTGCTCAAGGAGATGTTCAAGGAATGAATGCCGGATCGACCCACATCGACATTTCCGATCAGACCGACCGACACGTGGTCATCGCAGCCGGAACCCAGGATATCTATCAGGGCCATCCGACGACGCTGCTGATGCCGGATGGCAAGACGATGTTCTGCGTGTGGACGTACAACCACGGCGGGCCGTGCGGGCCGGCGGCGCGCAGTGACGACGGCGGCCTGACCTGGACGCGTATCGACGACCTGATGCCCGAAGGCTTCACCAAGCACGAGAATTGCCCCAGCATCTATCGGCTGGTGGACCCCGAGGGCATCGAACGTCTGTGGGTCTTCTCGGCCCAGCCGAACATGCCCCGCATCGTCAGCGAAGACGGGGGCCAGACATGGCGCGAGCTGCCGGCGCTGGGCTTTGAGTGCGTGATGACCTTCAGCAGCGTCATCCAACTGAAAGACGGCCGCTATCTGGGCATGTACCACAAGGGGCCCGACAGCGAGGATCGCTCCCCGCTCGTCGTGCTGCAGTCCATCACAGCCGACGGCGGGCTGACGTGGTCGACGCCGCAGGTCGCCACGCCCGCCCGCGCGGACAAGGACCCCTGCGAGCCGCTGGTGGTCCGCTCCGACGACGGCGAGGAACTGACCTGCATTATGCGGGAGAACATCCACCAGGGGATGAGCCTGATGATGTTCAGCCGTGATGAGGCCCAGACGTGGTCCGAGGCCGTCGACACAGCCTGGGAACTGACCGGCGATCGCCACCAGGGCGTGAAGCTGCCCGATGGCCGATGGGTGATCGCCTTCCGCGACCAAGCCCCCGACAGCAAAACGCGCGGCCACTTCATGGCGTGGGTCGGCGCCTACGACGACATCCGCAACGCCTGGCCGGGCCAGTACCGCATCAAGCTCCTGCACAATTACGCCGAGCAGGTCGTCGATTGCGGCTACCCCGGCGTGGTGCTCCTACCGGACGGCACGATCGTCGCCACCACCTACATCAAATACCGCCCCGGCCCCGAACAGCACTCGGTCGTCAGCGTAAGATTCAAGCTCGACGATCTAAACTAGGGACAGACCCTAGTTTTCTGCGGGCGATGCCCACACGATGCCAGCCCTCACTCGCCGAAAAATAGGGTCTGTCCCTAGTTTAGGGGGATTTTTCTACGATCTCGATGACGCCCCGCATCTGCATGTGGTACTCGCTGCACCACGACGTGCAATAGAAGTCGAACTTGCCGACCTGCGTGGGGGTGAACTCGACGATGGTGCTGTGGCCGGCGAGGATCTTGCCCCCGTCGACCTTCAGCGCCGGAATCGCAAACCCGTGCGTGACGGTGTCCACGTTGCGGATGCGAATGGTGACCGGCTCGCCGACGGGAAAGGTGAGCAAGCGCGGCAGGAAGTTGCCCTTTTCCGGCGCTCGGGCAAGGATCTCCGCGGTCAGGTCCTTCGTGCGGAACTTCTCATACAGAAGCACACCAACGATGGGCGCAACGGTGCAGAGCAACAGGATGATCACTGAAAGTAGCTTTCGCATGGTTGCGCTAACCTCCATAGAGCCAGCCGAAGAACACGGTCACACCCATCAGGAAGACCAGCAAGGGCACAAACCCCCGCTTGGCGCCTGCCTTGCCGTAGGTCTGCCGGGTGAGCTTGAGGCCGTAGTCGGCGGAGATAAGGAATGCCACGATCAGCACGGCGAACTGCAGCGGCACGAGCCAGGCGGTCGCTACAGGCGTCCACGGAATGCCCGCCGTGCCGAACAGATCCCATCCCCACGCGAACGGGTCGGAGATCGTGTGCAGCACATAGGACCCATTGGGCAGCAGGAACCCGAGGCTAAAGGCCACCCACGCCCCCAGCCCCATCGGAATGAGGCTGTAGGATAGATTCACAAAGGCCGCCTTCAACGACGTCTCCTTCACGCCGCTGGCCAGCTTCGACAGCAGCACGAAGACGAAGAAGACGCCCGGAATAATCAGCAGGTTGAACGCCGCGTGCAGGCCCACGAAGGACAGCCATCCGCTAAGCGTATCGCCCCGGACCCAGTCCTTGATCCACCCCCATCGGCCCATCATGGCGACATAGAACATCACCGCGATGCCCATCATGATGAAGGCCTTCCACGCCTCATCCAGGCCGCGACGCTCGTTGACCAGCAGGTCCGTCCCCGGCGGGCGCACGTTCAGGGCCATGTTATCGAACGGGCAGGTCTTGAAGCACTCCATACACATGCCGCAATACGTGTTTCGCTTGAAACTGTGCGGCTCGAGCAGCCACGGACACCCGTAGCCATTCTTGTTGCCGGTGACGCAGGTCTTCTTCTTGTGCTTGGCGCAGATCGCCGGGTCCTTCGCGCGGACCTCCAACATGGCGGCGTTGGCGTAGAGGCCCTGAAAACCGCTGACCGGGCAGACATACAGGCAGAAGGTGCGCTTTTGGAAGAGCAGCGACATCACGATGCCGATCACGATGATGCCGCCCAGCAGATAGAAGGTCGCCAGCGGCTTGACGGTGAAGAACCCGCTGAAGAACGTGGTCGCCAGGAACAGGATGTTCATCACCCACATGTTGCTCAGCCGCTTGGGCCACTTCAGATTCAGCCCGTACAGGTTGTTGTTGACGCCGAAGAGCTTCAGGCGCTGCAGCCATTCGCCCAGCGAGGGCAGTGGACACATCAGACACCACGACCGGCTCATCACCGGCACGAGCAGCAGCATCAGCGCCACCCACCAGAGGATCCAAACGATCATGATGCCGAAGCTGTAGTTGCCCGACGAGAATCCGCCCACCACGCCGCTGGTCAGAATGATGGCGAAGATGAACATGTTGACCAGGATCAGGGCCATCGGGAACCATCGCTTCTTCAGCAGCCGGCGCACCAGGGGCAGCGACGCCAGGTCGAACCGCCAGCTCAGGGGGACGACGCCGAAGAGCTTGCCCTCTTGGGCCGAATCATCGGCTGTGGGGCGGACGCATGGGGGGGCCTGCTCGGACGTGTCAGCCTGTGGGGTGTCGATTTCGTCAGTCATTTTGAGGCGCTTCCTTTTTCGTTCGCATGACCAGCGCAGAGACCAGCGCAATCAGCCCTGCCGCCGCCGCGACCCCGACGAATATGTGGAACCGGGTGTTCGGCTCGACGTTCATGTATCCGATCATGTACGGATGAAACGGCCCGCACGTCACGGAGCATCGGAACGAGAACCGGCCGGTCTTGTCCGCTCGCAGCGTCCTCGTGGTGGTCTCCCCGGCCTCCACATTCATGTTGATGTCGTAGCCGTCGAGGTACAGCCCATGCGCCACGTCCATCGAGACAAGCCGCAACGTCACCAGTTCGTTCTTTTGCAGCGTGATCTCACTGGGCGTGTATTCGAACCGCTTGGCTTGAATCTCGATGATCCTGGGCTCTTCCTTTTCCGCCGGCGCGGCGGCGGCCAGCATCGGCAGGTCCATCGTCGCCAGCGACCTACCGGCCTGGGCCCCATCCGCCGACTCGGACGATTTGACATCGAGGATCAGCCACTCGCTGAGCGACTTCCGCGACCCGCGGTCGCCCTTGCTGCCGTCCCAGACGGCGAACACCACGTGCATCTTGCCCGGCTTGACCTGCGCGTCGCGCTCGGCGTCGCCGGTGGTCAACGGTCGCTTGATGATGACGCGCCAGGCCCCGTCGCTCCACTGACCCCGGCCGGTGAGGGCCGTCGTTTCCTTCGGCGTCAGCGTGCCGGGCCTGGTGGCGATCAGATCCTGACAGGCGCTGGTGATGGGCTCGTCGGCGGTGGGAACGCCCGCGGTGGGGACATAGAGGTAGTTGGTGTTGGCCGTGAATCGTTCGTCCGCCCCGCCCCAGACGGCTGCATCCAGGTTGGCCTTCCACTGCCAGATGTTCACCGCCGACTGGAAGCCCATCATGATCGACATCGCCGGCGGTTCGCCACCCAGCGGGAAGCCCACAGCCACGCCATCGGGAAACTCGTCGATGTCGTGGACTCGGCTGGCGGCGTCATCCTTCCATTCGAACAGGAAGTAGACGTCCTTGCCGTTGTGGAACGACCGCACGTTGACGGCCCGGACAAGGTGCTGCCCGTGCGGCTTCTGGGTCACCTGGTGCATCATGGGCACGGCCAGGGGCGCCAGCGTCCGCCACACATCGTCGGTGAAGTCGCTGTCATCGAGCGAGAGACTCTTGTCGAGTTGGGGCATCGCCAGCACCAGCGGCGGCTCGACCGTCGTGTCCATCTTGCCGCCCCACCGGTTCGTCCAGCCATACTGGACCAGCCCGGCAAAAACGACCACGGTCAGGAGGATGATGAGAAACACCACGCCTCGGTTCATGGGAGGGTCTCCTTCTCGCTACTGATGAAGCATTCCAGCAGGCTCATCAGATGCTCATAGAAAAGGTGGTGGTCCCGATCGTCCTTGCTCAGCGACGCACGCATGGCCGCCAGCAGACCCTCGGTCCACAAGGATAAGTGATCACGGAAAAACTTCTGGCCGGCCTCGCGACACAGCGTGGCGTGCTCCTGATCGCCCTTGCCGGCGGCGTAGTGCTCCTTGAGTGTCAGCAGATGCATGAACTCAAGCTCGGCGGCCATGTGGTCGGCCCGATCGCCGGACGGCTCGACGCCGAACGCCCGGTAGAAGCCCATGATGTCGGCCAGAATATTCGCCTTGGCGAAGTCGTGGCCCGTCTTGTGTTCCGATTCGTACGGGAACGGGCCGTTGACCGGATCGAACAGCCGCATGTACGCCTGCTGCAGTTTGTCCAGATCGCCATCGCGAATCGACGCCAGCAGGGCCGCCAGCGACGTCCCCACGTCACTGTCGCCCCGGGGACCGGCCTGGTCGCACTGGCGGAGAAAATCCAGCACCGTCTCGTCCGGCTGGGAGAACCCGCGAGCCAGCACGATGTAGACCGCGCTGCGATCGGCCAGCAGCGCCTGAGCCGCCGGGTCGCCGGATTTCATCGTTGATGTCTTGTCGCTACCCACGTCGTCATTCTCCTGGGTTAGGGCTCGTTAAACCGATACGCGCTGTTGGCGACATCGTGGAAAGGCCTCTCGTAGAAGGGCTCCTTCAACGGCACGGAGACAACCTGCTTGCCGTCGCCGTCGAAGCCTTCGATGTGATCGGTCTTGAGTTCGAACCGCTCGATGGTCCGCTTGGTCGTGCCGAACAGCTTCAGCACGGCCTTCAGTTCCTTGTCCGGATTGGTCCGGGTCTCGATCGCCTCGGGGGCGCCGGGGCCGAACATCTGCAGCAGGAACGGGCGCTTCACCCATCGTGGCGGAATATAGTAGACGTTCGGCTCGGTGCCGAACTGCGGGTACAACGGCAGGGCGATCTTGCGAATGTGGATCAGATAGTCCAGCGGGTTGTCGGCCTTGGCCTTGTCGGGCGGGCTGACCCACCCCGACAGGCGGATGGACCCCACGCAGGCTGCCATGCAGCGGGGAATTTCGCCCTCTTCCACGCGCGGATAGCAGGCGATGCATTTTTCCGTCCGGGTCGTGACGGAATTGAACATCGTCTTCTTATAGGGGCACGCGGCGACGCACTCCTGGTAGCCGCGGCAGCGTTTCTGATCGACCAGCACGATGCCGTCTTCGGGCCGCTTGTAGATCGCTTTGCGCGGGCAGGCGGCCAGGCACGCCGGATAGGTGCAGTGGTTGCAAATCCGCTGGAGGTAGAAGAAGAAATTCTCGTGGACCGGCAGCGACACGCCGCTGCCGCAAGTGCCCGAGGCGGTGTCCTCGTAGATATTGGGGAACCGCCATTCTTCCTTCTTGGGGGCGAAGCCCAGAGGCTCTTCGCAGAGCTGGCCGTCGGGGGTCTCGAAGATCGTCTTGCCCTTATATTTGCCGCCGGCCCATTTCTGCCGGCCGAGCTTGGTGGTGATCTTCACGTCCCACTGCTGGGGGAAGCCGCCGAAGGGCTTGGTCTCGACGTTGTTCCACCACATGTACTCCTGCCCGTCATTGAAGGTCCACGTGGACCGGCAGGCCATCGTACAGGTCTGGCACCCGATACATCGGTTGATGTCAAAGACAGCGCCGAACTGTCGGCCCGGGCGCGTGTCCTCGTGCGGGTACTGCATCTGGCGTTTCAGGTGCCAATTGTTCACGTTGGGCATGATTAGCGTTCCTCAACAAATCCACCGGCGATATAGCGTTTCATGTCGTCGTTCTCGTGCGCGGGCGTCAGGCCGCTCTCGATGGGGCCCCACAGGCCCTTGCCGCCGATCCCGCCCTTCTCGGCGAAGGTGATCTTCACCAACGACTCCTTCGGGGCCCCGGTGGGCGTGTGGGTGTCGACGGTGAAGCCCTGGACGATGTTGTGCCCGAAATAGTCCTTGTGGACCAGCGACCCGGTCATTTGCGTCGGGTTCAGCCAGGTCCGCACGCACGATTGGTGCGACCCGAACCGAAGCGTGGCGATATAGCCGGTATCGGTATGGGCCGATCCGTCCTTGTTGGACTCCTGGGCCCGGACCGATCGGTGCGTGGCCCCGTAGATGCTGTGCTTCATGTTCAAGTAGCCTCGCGGGAACGAGGGGTTGTACTTCACGCGAACCATCAGACGCGTCATCTTCTCGAAGAACGACCCGTCGTTCTTCTTGCCGCGGAAGGGACGGTCCTGCGGGTCCGCGTCGAGGTACACATAGTCGCCGTCCTCGATGCCCAGGCTCTTGGCGAACTCGGGGTTGATATCCAGTTCTTCCTCGCCGATCCATGGGCTGCGATTGTCCAGGCGGAACGGATCGCCGTAGTTCGAACACCAGATGACGTTCCAGTCGACCGTCGACCATGACGAGTGAACGCGGTGACGTGTCTTGCAGGTGACGAAGACGGCATTGAGATCGTGCTTGGTCGTCAGCGGGTTCTCGGATTTCTTCACCTGCGACCAAGGCCATTTCTCGTTGAAAATGCATCGCAGGTCGCCGTCGAGCTCATCCTTGGGCACGCCGTAGTCCTTCGGGCGGATGGCGTCGAAATCGCTTGGGATGACGATGACATTGGTCTGGTACGGCGTGGCCTCGACCGGCTCGCGGTGGACGATGAGATTCTCGCCTTGATTGATCCACTCATCCTCGTCGCGGTACAGTTCCAGGCGGCCTGTCTTGGTGTAAAACGGCACCGACTCGCGGATCTGCTCCCAGCCCGGGATGCGGGGATACGTGCGGAACATCGACAGCGCCGAACCGCCTTGTTCGATAATGTCCTCGATCTTGTAGCCGCGGAAGGCGTGGCTGCCGTCGAGGATGCGTTGCATGTAAACTTCGACCTTGTCCTCGTCCACGAACTTGAAGTGCTGAACGAATCGCTCGTCGCCGGTCAGTCGCGTTAACGCCTTGGCGACTTCCAAGTAGACCTCGATATCGTGCCGCGTATCGTGCAGCCGTTTGATGCCCCCCTTCGGGAACACCTGCATGAACGGGTTCGTGCACGAGGCGGTCATATCGCGATGGGCGAACTCCACCCACGAGTCCACCGGAAAGACCACGTCGGCGTATTCGCAGTTCATGGACCATTCGTAGTCGGTCGCCACGTGCATCTCGTGGTTGGGCAGCACGTTCTTGATGATGTCGTAGGCCCACTTGGCGTTGCCGATCTGGTTGGCGTTGTTGGTCCAGACGACCTTGGAGGGGCTGGGCATGTGGCCGGCCTCGGTCAGCACGACGCGACCTTCCTTGGGCGTATCCACGATCAACGGCGAGTCGCCGTGCGCCCAGAAGTGGATCGACTCGAAGTGCGCGTACTGCCTCTTCTTGACGTCCTTGCCGTCCACGTTCTCATCGAGCGTCAGGTTGAACGGATCCTCGGCGACGTAGGCGGGCAGGCCGTTGAAGATCGGCGCCTTGTAGTTGCCCGCGTAGCTGCCGACGTTGCCGCCGGACTTGCCGACGTTGGCCGTCAGCGTCGCCACCAGGAAGTACGCCCGATTGATCAGGTCGTTGTGGAGGTACATGTTCAGACCCATCCCACAGACGAACCCAACCGAATCGGCCGCGGCGATGTCCCTGGCGAACCTGCGGATCTGGTCGGCCGGAATGCCCGTCACTTCGCCGGCGGTCTCCGGGTCGTAGTGGGCGGTCAGTTCCTTGTACAGCCGGAAGATCGACTTGACCTTCACCGGGCCCGACCGGGTCTGCACCTCGCCCTCGAAGTCCAGCTCGATATCGTCCAGGCTCAGGCCCTGCTTGGCCAGTTCGTCATTGAGGTGATCGCCAATGCAATTGCGCGACACGCCGAGCAACTGCCGGCCGCCCTTGACGGCGACAACGGCGTTGACGGCGTATTTCTCCGCGTCTTTCTGGACGGGCTTGCCGTCGTCATAGGTGTACTTCAGGCCGGGGTCCAGGATCGTGGCATCTTCCAGTTCCTCAGCCGTCAACTCCTTGAGGGTGTCCGAGCGGACCAGGAAGGGGTAGTCGGTGAACCGCTTGACGTAATCGGTGTCGCAGAGATTCTCGCGAATCAACACCCCGGCGACCCCCAGCATCAGCGCCGCGTCCGCCCCGGGCCGCACCTGCAGCCAGTAGTCGGACTTCGTGACCGTGGGGCTGTGCTCGGGGGCGATGACGACGATCTTTCGCTTCTGCTCGATCGCCATGTGCCACCAGATCGGATCGGCCATCTTGTTCTCGACCAGGTTCAGCCCGGCAATCACCAGCATGTCGGAGTTCTCGAAGTCGTGGAACTCCTGGTCGTAGGTCTGCGTGCCGTGGACCATGGCGTGGCCCGGCGGCAAATCGGTATGCCACGCGTAGTTGTCCCACGACCGGGCGCCGAGGGATTTCTCCGGCCCCGTGCCGCGGATGTGATCGTCCACCAGGGCCATCATGTTGGAAAAGCGATACATGCCCGTCAGACGGGTTATGCCCAGCAAGGCCATCCCGCCGCGGAACTTCATGCTCCGCACGCCGGCGACGTTGCCGTCGGGGTCCTTCATCGGCTCGATCATTTCCGGCGGATAGCCCTGAGCGAGCAGCCAGTTGGCGCCCTGATCGCCGCTGTAAGACTTGGCAATATTCAGCAGCGTCCTGGCGACGAGGTCGCTGATCTGGTCCCACGAGACGCGGACCCATTCATCCTCGCCGCGGCGGAAGTACTTCTTGTCGGGCCGCCCCGTCGTCGCGTCGCGGGGGAACCCCTCCTCGATCCACTGCTTCCAGCCCTTGCGAACGGTGGGATACTTGACCCGAAACTTGTTGTACACGCGCCGCATGTACGTGTAGCCCTTCAGACAGCCGCGCGGGTGCCACGTCGGCGTGGGCTTGTTGCCCTGCAGGTCCGTGTAGGTGTCCACAGCGTAGGCCTGCTCGATCCGCACGATCACGCCGTTGCGAACAAACGCCCTCAGCCGACAGTTGTGCGTGTCGTTGGGCGCGCAGACAAACGTGAACGTGCTGTCGTAGCGGTACTGGTCGCGGTAGAGCGTCTCCCAGTCGCGCGCAGGGTAATGGGCCAGCGGGTTGTCGACCTCGTCGACCAGCTTGAGCGACCCCAACACCGGCCCGGAAGCGGCTGTGACAAGACCCGCCAGGCCGATCCCAAGGAACCGGCGACGGCTTAACTGATACGAGGCGTCGTCCTGCGGAAGCGTGCTGTCTCGCTGCTCTACCATGGTGATTCCTATGCAAGAAGTCTCACCGGCGTTTTCCCTGCCGGCTGGTTTTCTTTCGATTGCTGCGACTGGTGCGGCCCGCGACGGACTTGGGCGGCGACAAAAGGCTTTGCAGGGACGTGCTCTTGAGGAACCCGACAATGTTGTCCTGCAGCTTTCGCCATTTCGGCGATAGTCCGCAGACCTGCCCGCGCTTGCACGCGCGGGGATCGACAACACACTTGCTGACTTCGACGGGCCCCTGCATCAGTGATACTACGTCGTAGAGCGTGATCGCGTCCAGACTCTTGCAGAGCCGAAATCCGCCCACCCGGCCCGACCGGCTGGTCACCAGCCCCGCACTCGCCAGCCGCTGGAGGATCTTATAGGCGAACCCCTTGGAGATGCCGCACGCCCGGGCGATCTCGCCGCACGGCGCCATAGCCTTGCCGCTGGTCGCCAGGTAGGCCAGCGCCCGAATCCCATAATCACTATGCCGCCGAATGATTTCCATCTGTTCAACAGATGCACAACACACGCACGCAGGCGAAATGCAAAATGAAAGGCGAATAGGCAACCTAGACTCAATTGATCCAGGTTCTGGGTATTCTACTACGTTTACTCTCACATACACAACAAAAATCACCCCACTTTTCGAGCTTTTCAACCCCGAATTTCGGGCCTCTCTTTCCCCCCCTCGCAGCTCGTTTCTTGAATACGCTCGCCTTCCGGCGGCCAGCGCCGCTGGCTACTACCCGGTGGCCCTGTTGGTCAGCTTGGGCTAGTACCGGCTTGGGCAGGACACGCCATAAATCGCTTAACCTATTTATGTTCAGAAGATTATATTTCCATGGTGGCTGCGATCGCCCTTGGTGCATTCTTGCCCGGTCCGGAAGTGAAGCGATATTCGCCGGGCGGGCGACAGGGCTTAAAGAATCGCGTTGGCCGTTCCGATTAACTATCGACACGAGTTGGGCTTCGGGGCATTGTCGCATCGCGCGCAGGGGGCGGCGGCTTGGTTGGCGCTGCCGTTGGCGCGGATGTGCGGGCAAGGCCCCTATCGAGAGGACTACAGCCATGCCGGTCGAACACGACGCTGCACAGGACGGACCAGCCCCCATTCCCGAACTATCGCTGGAGCAGGCGGTCGATCTGTTCCGCCTGTCACCGCAGGAGTGCGAGTCGTTGGCCATCGCTCGCGATATCCTGTTGCTCGGCGCTGATGAACTGCTCAGCGAGCACTATCGCCGGCTCAAGCTGCTGCCCGATGCCCCCAAGCTGCTGGACAGCGAGGAGAAGATCGAAAGACTCAAACTCGGCGTCGCCAATTGGCTGAAGACCGAGGTGCTCGAGCCCGCCACGGAGTTCGACGCCTCGGAGCGACTGACCAAACTCGGGTCAATACACGTGCGCATCGGCGTGCCGCTCAGCTATATCGTCGCTGCATTCGGGACGTTGGAAGGCCTGTGCCTGGAGGCCCTCAACTCATCCCCGCAACTGGCGGAGATGGGTATCGAGACCACGGCCAACGTCCGGTCCGCGTTCCACAAGCGCCTGGCCCGTGAGCAACTGGGCTTTGTGGCGGCCTACTCCGCGTCTACAGCCCAACTGAACACCGACCGGCAAACGACGATGGAAGCGACGATCGCCAGCCGATCCGATTCGATTAAGAGCACCGTCTCGCTCAGCCAGACGATCGCCGGCGAGACCAGCGAGCAGCAGATCTTCCACGTCCTGGCCGATCACATCGTCCAAACGTTCGACCCGACGTTGATCGAGATCACCATGTTCGTGGCCGAAGGGACGGCCGAGCCCGCCCTGGTCATCCGCAACGGCGCCGTCTCCGATCTGCCGGACAGCGAAGCCGCCAAGACCGTCCAGCGCGATCCGTCCCTCTGCCGCGCAGCCCGGACGGCCCAGCCGTTTGTCGTGGCGGACGTGGCTACGGCGCTGGTGACGTGTCCGTATCAGCCCAGCGGAATGACCAGCGGCAGCTACTGCTGCCTGCCGATCGCCAGCGGCCCGACGCTGCTGGGCTGGCTGCACGTGACGCACGAGACGCCGAACTTTTTCTCCCAGGCGACGGTGGAGGTGCTGACGATCTACGGCCGGCTGGTGGGTACGGCGATTACGTCGCTGCGCCTGATGCAGGAGAACAAGCGTCAGGCCACGGTGGACTCTCTGACGGGGCTGCACAACCGCCGGTACTTCGAGGATGTCCTGGCCAAGGAGCAGGTCCTTCTGGACCGCCGCCCCAGCCCCTGCACGATCCTGATAGTGGATATCGACAAGTTCAAGACGATCAACGACACCTGGGGACACGATACCGGCGATCAGGTGCTTGTCGTATTGAGCAACGTCCTGCGCGAGTGCACGCGCAAGGCCGACGAGGTGGCTCGACTCGGCGGGGACGAGATCATCATGCTGCTCCGCAATTGCGATACCAACCAGGCCCGCCAGGTCGCCGACAAGATCCTCCAGCAAGTCGCTGCGGCGGAGCTTCCCTTGGAAGCGGGCGCCGAGGCGTCGCTGCACGTCAGCATCGGCCTGGCCGGCTGTCCCGAACACACGCCGGCACTGGCCGAGGCGTGGCAGTTGGCCGATGCGGCGCTTCTGGAGGCCAAGGAAGCGGGCAGGAACCAGGTTGTCCTCCATGCCGGCCCCGGCCGGCAGCGACTGTCGGCGTGATGAGTCAACGGGGCGCGGTTGCCCAAAGCTAGGAACTGACATGATAGTACAAGCTAAAATTCCGCTGCACCGGATGATCCTGTCTCTGTCGGAGGCGCTGGACTACGTGCACCCGCGCACGGCCGACCATCAGCGGCGGGTGGCCTACATCGCCTTCAACCTAGCCCGGGAGATGGACGTTTCGAAGCAGGACCTGCTGGACATCTTCATGGCGGCGTCGCTGCACGATATCGGCCTGATCCGCGGGGACAACAGGCTACTGGCAACGGACATCGAACAGTTGGAGGCCCTGGAGTGGCACTGCCAGACGGGCTATGAGGTGCTTCGCGACAGCCCCATATTGGCCCGCGCCGCCGAGATCGTTCGCCACCATCACACAGAGTGGCAGTGGCCGGACAAAAGGAACGACTCCGACATCCCCCACGGCGCCCACATCGTGGCGCTGGCCGATTTTGTCGAACGGGCCATCAACCGCGCCACGCCGATCCTGGGCCAGTCGAAGCACATCATCGATCAGGTGGTCGGCCAGTCCGGCTCGCGGTTCTGCCCCGAATGTGCCGAGGTGTTTCAGACGATCGCCCAGCCGGCGGCGTTCTGGCTGGACTGCGTCTCGCAACGTGTCTACGGCGTGCTGCTTAAGGATGTCGAGGGCCCGGACCTGCCGGCGACGGATGTGTCGATTCAGCAGATCGCCGAGATCTTTGGACGGGTCGTCGACGCGATGAGCCGGTGGACGGCGACGCACACCTGCGGGGTCGCCGCATCAGCCGTTGCGTTGTGCCGCGCATTGAATTTCGCCCCGCGCGGACAGGCCTACATGCACACAGCCGGCTGGCTGCACGACCTGGGCAAACTGGCCATTCCCGCCAGCATCCTCGACTTCGAGGGCAAATACACGGATCGGGAATGGGCCGTCATGAAGACGCACACGTATCACACCTTCCGAACGTTGGAGACGGCCGGCATCCCCCAGGATATCGTCGAATGGGCCGCCTTCCACCACGAACGCCTCGACGGAAAAGGATATCCATTCAGCCACAGGGCCGAGGACCTGACGCTGGGCGCGCGGATCATGGGCGTGGCCGACATGTTCGGGGCGATCGCCGAGGATCGCCCGTACCGGGAGGCGATGTCCAAGACGCAGGTTCTCAAGACCCTGGCCCGCAGCGTTTCCAGCGGGGCCTTGGACGGCGACATCGTAACGGTGTTCCGCCGCAACTACGACGACATCGACGGCGCTCGCCGGCAGGAAGTCGCTCGCTATAGCCAGGGCCAGCAACGCCTCGCATCGATCGCAGCCTAGGCCATAGCGCCCGAGACGACCTCGTCAGGGGGTCAGGGTTTTGCCGCCGCCAGCAGCGTGGCCAGGCGTTCCAGCAGGACGTTGAACTCCACGGGTTTTTCCAAGTAGTCCTGCACGCCCAGGGCGTCGCCGCGGCCCAGGCCGTAGATCTCGCCGATGTCCTGCCCGAACGCCGTCAGCGCCACGATCGGCACGTCCTTCACGCCGTCGAGTTGACGCAGTTCGCAGCAGGCCTCGAACCCGTTCTTGGCCGGCATCATGAAGTCCAGAATGATCACGTCCGGCCGCTGCTCGGCGGCCATTTTCACGCCGACCTCGCCGTCGGGCGCGTGGCGAACGCGGTAGCCTTCGTGCTCAAGCACCGACGAGAGCGCGTGGACCAGGTCGACGTCGTCATCAATGAACAGCACGGTCGGAGCATCCTTCTTGGCCGCCATCTCAGGCCTCCTCCTGCTCTTCGTATTTCCGCCGCAGCCCCTCGACGGTCGTGGGGTCGGCCAGCGTGGTCGTATCGCCAAGGATCTTGCCCTCGCCGATCGCCCGAAGCAGGCGCCGCATGATCTTGCCGCTACGGGTCTTCGGCAGGTCGGCGCTGAAGACGATCCGCTCGGGCCGAGCGATGGCCCCGATCTTCTTGACCACGTGCTCCTTGAGGTTGGCCTCGACCGAACTCGATGCCTCGCTGCCCTCCTTGAGGGTCACGAAGGCGACGATGGCCTGGCCCTTGATCTCGTGGGCGATGCCCACCACGGCCGCCTCGGCGACAGCGGAGTGATCGACGAGCGCGCTCTCGACCTCCATCGTGCCGATGCGGTGGCCGGCGACGCTCAGCACGTCGTCCACGCGCCCCAGCAAGGTGAAATAGCCGTTCTCGGAGCGCTTGGCCCCGTCGGAGGGGAAGTAGGTCTCCTGATCCCACTTGGACCAGTACTGCTCCTTGTACCGTTCGGGGTCACCCCAGATCCCGCGGAGCATCGCGGGCCACGGATGGGTCACCGCCAGCAGGCCGCCCCCCGTCTTGATCTCCTTCCTGTCGGCGTTGAAGATCGTCGCCCGCACGCCGGGGACCGGCAGGCCGGCCGTTCCCGGCGTCGTCGCATCCACGCCCGGGAGGGTGGTGATCATGATCATGCCCGTTTCGGTCTGCCACCAGGTATCGACGATGGGGCAGCGTTTCCCGCCGATGTGTTCGTGGTACCACATCCAGGCCTCGGGGTTGATGGGCTCGCCTACGCTGCCCAGAAGTCGCAGCGTCGACAGGTCCCGGCGCGCCGGCCATTCATCCCCCCACTTCATGAACGCGCGGATGGCCGTCGGGGCGGTGTAGAAGATGCTCACGCCATGCTTTTCGACCACCTGCCAGAACCGGTCGCGGTCGGGCCAGTTCGGGGCGCCCTCGTACATCACACAGGTCGCCCCTGCCGCCAGCGGGCCGTAGACAATATAGGAATGGCCCGTGATCCACCCGATATCGGCCGTGCACCAGTAGACGTCGTCGTGACGAAGGTCGAACACGTACTTCGTGGTCGTGTACGTCCCCACCATGTACCCGCCGGTCGTGTGGACGATGCCCTTGGGCTTGCCCGTCGTGCCGGAGGTGTGCAGGATAAACAAGATGTCCTCGGCATCGCAGGGCTCGGGCGGGCAGTACGGATCGGCGTCCTCCAGCAGGCGGTGGTACCAGTGGTCTCGGCCTTCCTTGAACCGCAGCGGGAAGTTGCCCCGCTGGACGACGACCACGTGCTCGATGCAGGGGGTCTCCTTGATGGCATAGTCGGCGTCATGCTTGAGGGGCAGGATCTGGCCGCGGCGATACCCGCCGTCGGCCGTGATCAGCACCTTGGCCTGGGCGTCGTTGATCCGGTCACGCAGCGCCTCGGCGCTGAAGCCGCCGAAAACCACCACGTGAACCGCCCCGATCCGCGCGCAGGCCAGCATCGCGATCACGGCCTCGGGGATCATGGGCATGTAGATCGCCACGCGGTCGCCCTTGGCGACGCCGAGGCCCTTGAGGGCGTTGGCGAACAGGTTGACCTCGCGGTACAGGTCCCAGTAGGTCAGGACGCGGCACTCGCCGGGCTCGCCCTCCCAGATCAGGGCAGCCTTGTTGCGCTGGCCCGCCTTGATGTGCCGGTCAAGGCAATTGTAGCTGGCGTTGAGCTGCCCGCCTAGGAACCATTTCGCGTTGGGCGGATCCCACTCCAGAACGCGATCGAAGGGCTTGAACCAGTGCAGTCCCTGGGCGGCGTTGGCCCAGAACTGCTCGGGCTCGGCCCATGAACGTTCGCGGATGTCGCCGTTGCGAACGAACGCCAGCCGCTGAAACTCCTCGGACGGCGGGAAGGAGCGTTCCTCGGTAAGCAGAGTCGAAATCTCCGAATCCAAACGGTCTTCCGTATCACCCATCGTTGAGTCTCCTCTTGCCGGAATGCGGCGACACTCTTGTGGGTTCGCCCGGAAAAATGGCGTCCACACAGCAGAGATGTAAGACAACACGACAAAAACCGGATCAGCTCAATCCAGATCAAGGGATTTTACTTTTCCCGAAATCGGGAGGCAAGAGGATTCGCCCGCAGCGGACGCCGCAAGCGGCGCGACCTTGGGGTCAGGGCGTCTCGGCCCCCAGGAGCTTGTGGCGGGCCAAGTCGCGCCCGACGTCGGTGCGATAGACCTTGTCGATCCACTCCGGCAACTGCTGGGGGTCCTTGTCGGCGCATTCCTCGGCCGTGTTGACCAGCCGGTCGGCATCCCAGATGATGCGGAACTCCGGCGTGTCGACGTCGTTGGCGGAGTGATGGCTGCCCACGATGCGGCAGATGTGCTCGATGCGCTCGGCATCGACGCCGAACTTGCCCAGGATGGCCCGGGCGATCGGCGGGCCCTCGATCTCCTGATACGTGCCCGCCGACGATCCGTGTGTGCGCTCGGCGGCCTGAATTCCGATATCGTGCAGGATGGCGGAGGCCTTGACCACCAGCGGGTCGGCCTGAAGGCTGGGCAGGATCTGCTCGGCGAAGTTGAGCACCTCCAGGGCGTGTTGGATGCGCTGGCGGTCGTCGCCGAAGACGGCCTTCATCTCGTGGATCAGCGATTGGCAGAGAGATTCATCCGCCTCGGCCCCGGGCGTGAGCCCCAGACACTCCTTGGCGAAACTGCACCATTTGGCGCAGCCCATGTCGAAGTTGGGGTTCATCGCAGTCTCGCCGCACCCGGTGCAGCGCCGCTTGGGCTCGTCCTTCCAGAACTCCAGCACCTTTCCGCAATTGGCGCAGGGGGCGTCAAAGACGTCGGTGCTCTTCCAGAAACGCTTGTCTTGTCCGGGGCATTGACCGATTGGCATGATTGACTCCACGTCTCCGGTGTCTGTCGGCGCCTACGTATCTCATCGGCCAGGCGAGGCCAACACGCCAACACCGCCTCCCACAATATCATATGCGCGCGGGCCGACAAAACCGCTTTTCGTCGCCCCCCCCGGCACAGCCAAGATCAACTGGCCAGAGCAACGGGCCGCTTGTGACTCAGTTCGATGCTTCCGCCACGCCCGTAACAACCAGGTCGTCGAAGTCCGTCACGGCGTCGGCTTTGGTCCATAGCCCGACCCAGCCGGTCGAGAACGTCTCGTCATGATGGTCGATCAGCAGTTGATCGTTGAGATACGCCTGGATATGCGCCCCCACCGCCACGACGCGCAGCGTGTGCCACTGGCCCAGGGCGGGCGCATCGACGCGGGCACCGGCGATCTTGCTGCGATGCCCGTCGATGACGGTGTACAGCCGAACGTTGTCCTCCAGGCTGTTCGCGCGGACAACGTAGTAGTTACTCCCGTCGGTCGCCCGCAGCACGATGCCGCCGCTGGCGTCGATCCTGCCGGAGATGGGCTTGAACCGAACCGTCACGTCGACGTCGGAGAACCGCTGCTTTTTCCACAGGGCGACGGGGTACCTCTGGTCTGTGGCGGCCTGGGCCAGCACGCCCCGGCCGTCGGCCGTCCGCTGCCGCCAGTCGCCGGCGACGACCTGCCAGTCCGTCAGCGCGGACTCGAAATCGTCCCCGACGGTCACGGCCCGCTCGGCAGAGACGCCGACCTTGGTCACATCGTCGGCGGGCGGGCGTTTGTCACAGCCTGCAGGCAAGGCCGCACCCACAAGAATCGCCATCATCCACAGCATCGTTTTCGTATTCACGGTTCCAATCCTCATCCCGTCAGTATGTTCGCTCAATCAATAGAGAAAACGGGCGGCGGATTCAACCTTATGAGCCGCCGCCCGTTTTGGAAGCACTGTTTGTGTGGCGATCAGTTTGTCCTGCGCTTGCGGCACAGCAAGCGTCTCCGCCTAACGGCTTTCCACCACGGTGGATCTACGACGTCGTCTCAAGAGGGCCAGACCGCCCAGGCCGAGCAGACCGAGCGTCGCCCTTGGCTGTTGTCAGGCCCGCCACGCTATCTAAGTGCGGTTTGGTGGAGGCCTTTCGCGGCAAGCGCCGCGGGTATCTGCTGGGTCGAGAGCCCAAGGATATCTCGCTGCTCGCCATCATCGAAGCCGTCCAGGGCCCGTTGGCGCTGAACCGTTGCCAGGAAACCCCGCCCCGATGCGACAAGACCGAGTGTTCGTATCGGTCGGTCTGGGATGACCTGCAGGAAACCGTCAGCAACAGGCTTGCAGCCGCTTCCCTGGCCGACCAATAATAGATCTTCACGCGCTGCCCCGCGATGGTGCGGGGCGTGGGAAGGTCGACGGTCATGAAGATCGCCGTCTCAGGAGCAACGGGCCTGATCGGATCGGCTGTGGTGGCGTCTCTCGCCGGACGCGGCCGCCAGGTTGCGCGTCTCGTTCGCCCACACCGGGCCACACGGGCCGGCGATATCCGCTGGGACCCGGCCACGGGCGCGCTCGATTCAGCCGCCGGCGGCTGCGACGCCGTCATCCACCTTGCCGGCGAGAACATCGCCGGACGCTGGACGGCGAAGAAGCGCGCACGCATTCGCGACTCTCGAACGACCCCCACCGCCCGGTTGTGCAAAACGCTTGCAACCCTCGACCCGCCGCCGGCCGTGCTGTTGTGCGCCTCGGCCAGCGGAGTCTACGGCGACCGGGGCGAGCAGACACTCGCCGAGGACAGCGCGCCCGGCGACGGATTCCTGGCTGAGGTCTGTCAGCAGTGGGAGGCCGCCTGTCAACCCGCCGTCGCCGCGGGCATCCGTGTCGTCCACTTGCGGTTTGCGATGGTCCTCAGCCCGACCGGTGGGGCGCTGAAACCCATGCTCCGCCCGTTCCGGCTCGGCCTGGGCGGACGAATCGGCAACGGCCGACAGTACTGGAGCTGGATCGCCCTGGATGACGCCGTCGCGGCTATCGAGTTCGCGCTTGCCTGTGACGACATGGCCGGCCCGGTGAATGTTGCCTCCCCCTGCCCCGTCACGAATCGCCAGTTCACCGCCGCGCTGGGACGCGCCCTGCACCGGCCAACGCTGTTTCCCCTGCCCGCCTCGATCGCGCGTCTGGCCTTTGGCCGCATGGCCGACGATCTGCTTCTGGCCAGCGCCCGCGTCACGCCGGCGCGATTACTGGCGAGCGGCTTTGTGTTCCAACGGCCGCAACTCGACGACGCGCTGAACCATCTGCTGAAACGCTCCGGCCAGCCCAGCTAGCACCACGGGCACTTTTATGTAGCGCCGGTTGGCGGGGCTCCTGTCCCGCCAACTCTTGCCTAGCTTTGGAACGCGGCGGGACAGGAGCCCCGCCGCGCAATACGCTCAATCCTGGGGCATTGCCCTCCACCGCACATGTCAGCCCGAGGAAAAGGTACCCCTTTTCCCCCGGGTCAGATTTTCTTCAGCTTCTCTGCGGCGGCATCGATCGCGTCAACGGTCGCGCTGTCATCCTCCCACCTGGTGAACATCTCCTTTGTGATCGTCAATTCCTTTGCCGCGTCGCCCAGCATCATGTACAGGCCGCCGATCTCGCACTCCTTGTGACGGCCGCACTTGAAACAAGGCGGGACCTTGGATTCGAATCTGACCGTGTCGATCAGGTTGACCTCGAAGGCGCCCAACATCTTGTGGAGATGCTCTACCGCCGGGCCCAGCGTCATCGCACCCCCGACCACGGTCACAAACGGCTTGCCCGCGATCGGTATGTCCACATGGCGATAGCCGAAGAAGCGCTCGATGAAGGACCATGCCGTAGAGGTGATGTCGCCGAAGTAAACGGGCGTGCCGATCACCACGGCATCCGCCTCCTTGACCTTCTGATAGTACGGCTGCGCGTCATCGGCCAACTGGCAGACCTGCGGCCTTGCACACAACTGAACACACCCCTTGCATCCGGAGAAGTTCAACTCGGTGAGCTTGACGAACTCGACGTCGTGGCCGCTCTTGTCGAGAATCGCCTTGACCATACGGTCGACGTTGCTCTCGCGCCCCACGCCGCCTGCACTGAACCCGATTATCTTCATTTCATATTCCTTCTGCTCCGGCGGTCAAGCCGGGAGTCTGCTATGTCGGTGCCGTCTTCGACGCCGTCAAGCCAACTCGACGAGTCTCTCGCTGACGTGGCCGTCTCGGATCTCCACATGGCGGAAGCGGCGATGGTTGGCTTGCGGGCCCCACGGAACGACGAAGCCCGGCGTGGCGGCCACCGTCGTCGCACCCACCTGATGGACGTCGTCCAGATGCTTGTGCCCGCAGAGCAGCAACAGCAGGTTGGGGTACTTGAACAGACGGCCCTTGACCTGCTCGACGTTGTTGAGGACATACTTGTGGATGTCCTTTTCGTTCGTGCTGTTCCAGAAATTGTCGTAGACGTGATGGTCCAGCACGATGACCTGCCGATTGGGATCGGCCTGAAGGTGGCCTTCCACGAACGCAAGACTCTCGTCGCTGTACCGCCCGTTGTCTTTCTGCTTCAGGGTCGTGTCGACGCCCAGCAGCAGGTACCCGCCCTTCTCGATCAGCCAGTCCCGGCCGTGCACGGTGACATCCGGCGGGAAGAACATCTCCGCGAACTGTCGCTGGTCGATCGGGTCGCCGTAGGGTTTGGGGCTCGATTCCTTGTTGCCGCGGACGGAGTAGGCCGGGCAGCGCAATTCGTCCATGATCGTCTTGAACCGCACCGCATCGGTGTCACCGGGCACGTTGTTGTTGAAGTTGTCGCCGCCGACGAGGACGAAATCGATATCCTTGAAGTCCTCGTTAATCGCGGTGACAAACCTCTCCAGCCAGGTCACCGTTGTCGGCCGGCCCAGGTCCATGTGCGAATCGGTGATGTGGGCAAACCGCAGGACCGGGCTACCCTCCGCATCGGTATGGTCGGGGCCCGGGACCTCTTCACAGCCAACCAGCATCGAGCCCACAGCCCCCACAGCCAGCGCCGTCGCGCCGGTCGCCAGAAACTCACGTCGCGTGATCGCTCTCATTGCATCTCTCCTTGCCCGCGCAAAGCGGCCGCCCTGTTGCCGAGCCGCCGATATCTACGGCCGATGCGGTACGTGTCTCATTGCGTCGCGTCACCCGGTCGGCAACGGCGCGGCGAAGTGCCCGTCACTGCGGAGTGCTGCGGAACGTTACATCATCATAGGCCCATCGCCCCACGCCGAGCGAGTCAAATACCGATGGATAGCGCGTCAGCTTGCCCGGGGCGTCCGGGGCGCGAGGGTCAGCTCCGGGACAATCGGGACGGTTACTATCTTCGTAGCAGCACCCAAAACACATTCAATCAAGAATAGTAACCGTCCCGATTAATACAACACCACCCGCTCCAACCTACCACAGCGACACATCGGGCTGCCAGCGGACGTACATGAGATCGCGCGTTGAATCGTCGATCTTCTGGTCCCAGAAGGCATAGACCATCCCGTCCAGCGCGACCACGTCGATCTTGCCTCTACGGGAGCGGATGCCAGTGGGGGTCGCCTCGGCCAACCCCGGCGACGTGAACTCCCACTCGGCCAGGCGCTCGCTAAGGTCGCCGTTGAGCACGATCAGTTTGAAGCCCCCGGCTTTCTGTAGGAAAATGACAACCCGGTCCGTCGCCTCATCCAGCCGACAGGCCGACAGCTTCAGCACGTCATCGTCGTCGATCGCCGCCACTTCTACCGACGACCACTCTGTTAGATCTGTGGATTCATAGGCGATGACGGACTTGAGCTGCTTGGCAGCGGTCCTGACACGAGTCGGCCCCAGATATCGCAACGCCACAATGTAGGCCTTCTCACTCAGGCCCACGGCCGCGGGAAACTGCCCCGGGCCTATCGTTTGCTCTCCGCTCAGTTCGGAAGTAGTCTCGGCCGGGGCCGTGAACACAAAGGGAACAAGCTCATCGAAGGTCCCGACCCACACCCCCTGCTGATAGTGCTCCGAGACCATCCAACGTTGTTGCCCAAACTTACTGATCGACAGTGAGTTATCGACTCTGTAGAGAAGTCTGTTATTCCCAAATGAACTGAACTGAGGCGCCTCAGAACTGCGGATTGGGCCCGGTCGCCCCCACGTTCGCTCAGGCACGGTAAGCCAATTGACCGTGCCCCGAATCTCAGGCATGGCTATGCCCTGCAAGACGAAGCCGTCTACCGTCTCTGTCTGCTCGTTCCAATCCATTGTCAATGAGAAAGTAACATCGAACAAACATGGATTGGTGTCGATCTCACGGCCAAGGCCCGTCCCGACCACCTGGCCGCGCCCGGTGCGGCCGATACGATGCCATGTCAGGCGACTGGCCTCGCGGGTATCGGTCCGCCTGCTGCCATCTGTCGGCCCGCCGACATCCACGCGCAGGACGTCAACTGATTCCGGCAGAACAAACGCATCCCACACGTGGCTCACTGCCGGGCCAGACACCAGTGTTTGCGGCTGTGGACCTCGACGTCCTGAAGCTTCGCCAGTCATGCCGCCACAGCCAGATATGCTCGCAGCAGCAACTGCTGCGACAAGTGCCATTCGGTGGTAGCGAAGCATGTGCCTCTCCTGCTCAGATTGTCACCCATACAAGGGTTCAATCGGTTTAATCGGGTCTAATCGGGATGGTTTGATCGGGGTTCAATCGGGACGATTACTATTTTCGTAGCAGCACCCACAAGACATTCAATCAAGAATAGTAGCCGTCCCGATTAAGCCATCATAGGCTCAGCGCCCGACGCCGAGGGAGTCAAATATTGACGGATAGCGCGTCAGTTCGCGCGGGGCGTCTGGGTCGATGTCGAGGGTCAGTTGCAGCGTCGCCGTCTGCGGGGCTAGGCACTGCGCTTCGTCGCACGCCTGCGTTACCAGGTGCAGTTGGAGCGTGGCTGGGCCGCTGGCGGCGTCCGGGTTGACGGTCAAAGGGATCAGCAGCTGGATTTGGCCCTCATAGATCTCGACGGTCTCCCCAAGCACCGGGTCAGCCAGGGGGCGGCTGGCCGGCAGGACAATGTCCCCAGCCGTTACCGCCGCATTGGGTACCAGCGAGATTGTCGTTGGGACAACGAAGTCCACGCCGGGGTTGGGCCCGTAGATGTGCCATCCGTCGGCGATCTCCAAGACCACCGCTACGTAGAACGTCTGCCCCGCCCTGACCTGCAGCCGCGATGCGAACAGATCGACCGTCACCGGGCCCAGGACCTGGCGAGCGTCGGAATCGGCCGGGCCTGACGCCTCGATCACCTCGGCCGCGGATTCCAGATCGACCGCCGCCGCCAGCAGTAGCGATTCGGCCCCGCGGGGAGACCGCCACATCACCCCCGACAGCGACGCCAGGGCCCGCCGGGCGGCCTGGACGTATTTGTCTTGCCCCGTCAGCCGACCCAGCCGCAACAGCACCAGCACGGCCACACCGTTACCGGAGGGCGTGTTGCCGCCGCCCATGATATTCTTGGACCGCAGCAGCAAGTCCTCATGGTCGGCCGTGGCGAAGAAAAACCCCCCGGCCCGCTGGTCCTCGAAGTCGCTCAAAATCGTATCGGCCAGTCGCCGTGCCGCATCGAGCCATCGCCGCTCGCCGGTCGCCTCGTGGAGCTCCAGCAAGCCCTCCGCCAGGAAGGCGTGGTCGTCCAGATAGCCCGGCAGCTTCGCCTGCCCGGCCCGGTAGGATCGCAGCAGCCCGCCCTCTTTGGTCATCATGTTATCGAGAATGAACTCCGCCGCCCGCGCGGCCGCCCGGGTATAGCGCGGCTCGTCCAACTGCCCGCCCGCATAGGCCAGGCCTGCGATCATCAGGCCGTTCCAGCCGGCGAGGACCTTGTCGTCCTTATGCGGATGGCGTCGACGGTTCCGCACAGCCAGCAGCTTGTCCCTCATCGCCTTCAACCCCGCCTCGGGCTGGGCCGGGCCGGGCAGGTGGACGATGTTGGCCCCGGTCTTGCGACCGGTAGCTTCTTCCTGGAAGTTGCCGCCCTTGCGAAGGCCATAAGCCTCGGCGAAGCTCTTGCCGTCTTGCTTGCCCAGGACCTCCAGGACCTCGTCGTATCGCCAGACGTAAAACCGCCCTTCTTCGCCGACGGCCCCGGCGTCGATGGCCGAATGGAACCCGCCGCCCGGGTCGGTCATCTCCCGATCGACCCAGGCGAAAATATCCTCCACAGCCTGGCGGTACCGGCGGTCGCCGGTCAGCAGGAACCCGTCCGTATAGGCCCGCATCAACTGGGCGTTGTCGTAGAGCATCTTCTCGAAGTGCGGCACGAGCCAATGGTCGTCGGTCGCATAGCGATGAAACCCGCCACCGATGTGGTCACGCACGCCACCGGTGGCCATCGCATCGAGCGTACGCGTGATTATCTTCAGCAGCTCGGGGTCCTCGGACCGGCCGAACTGGTGAACAAGCAGCCGCAGCGGGCCGTGCGGCGGAAACTTCGGCGCCCGGCCGAACCCCCCGTTGGTCGCATCGAAGGCCTGTTGCAGGGAGGCAACGGCCTGGTCGAGCAGATCCTGGTTGACGGGCAGACCAACCTCGACGCCCGCGCCGGACCCGACCTGCCGGATGGCCTCGGCTAATTGATCGGCCCGCTGTTCGACCTCCGCACGGCGGGTCCTCCACATGTCCGCCAATTGCGTCAGCAGGTCGATGAACTGCTCTCGGGGGTAATAGGTCCCCGCCATCCATGGCCGCCCGTCGGGCGTCAGCCAGAGCGAGTTCGGCCAGCCGCCGCGACGGGTAATCAACTGAGTCGCGATCATGTATTGTTCGTCGATGTCGGGGCGTTCTTCGCGGTCGACCTTGATGGCGATGAAATACTTGTTGAGGATGTCGGCCACCTCCTGCCGCTCGAAGCATTCCCGCTCCATGACGTGGCACCAGTAGCAGGTCGAATACCCGATGGACAGGAAGATGGGTTTGTCTTCCCGCTTGGCCTGGGCGAGGGCCTCGGGGCCCCACGCGTACCAGTTCACCGGGTTGTGGGCGTGCTGGAGAAGGTACGGGCTGGTCTCGTGGATCAACCGATTGGTCGGTCGCCCGTCATGGGAGTCGCCTTGTGGTTGCGTGGCCATGTGACCGGCCTCCACAGCATCGTAGGGGGTTGGCTCGCCGCCGCGGCGATAGATCTGAACGTACAGCAGAATCGCCACCGCCAGGATAAACAGACACATCGCCGCGATGGCGGCCCTGCGCTGTTTCCGGGACGTTCTGGACCTGACTGCATTCATGGCTGGACCCATCTGCCCCGCCGAGCCGTTCAGTTGGACATTCCCTGCATTACATCTTACGAGCGCCCGGCAAGAATTGCCCAGCTCGGGCCCACAGAGATTTCCATCCGTGTCAACTGCGCGGGGCTGCGCGGGCTTTGATGTCGCAGAAGATCGCCATGGGAATCAGGCCGACAAAGAGCGTGATCAGGATGAAGATACCCACCGCCGGCTCGGACCAGCCGCTGTGCTTCATGAACTCCCGGACCAGGCAGTAGAGCACGGGCACGAGGAAGACCGACAGCAGCACCACCAGCATTCCGCCAAACGACGGAATCGCCATCGGAACCATCACGTCGCTGCCCCGGCCCGTGGATGTCAGGACCGGAATCAGCGCCAGGATTGTCGTCGCCGACGTCATCAGACACGGGCGAACACGGCGCATGGCCCCGGCGACCGTCGCATCGCGGATATCGCCGATCGCGATGGGCTGACGCTGCCGGAAGATCTGGTTCAGGTAGGTCGACTGGATCACGCCGTTGTCGGTCGCGATGCCGAACAGCGCCAAAAACCCCACCCACACCGCCACGCTCAGGTTGATCGTGTGGGCCTGGAACAGCTCCCGCATCTGGACATCGAAGACCGCGAAGTCCATGAACCATGGCCGACCGTACATCCACAGCAGAATGAACCCGCCGGACCAGGCGACGAAGATGCCCGAGAACACCAGCAGCGTCGTCGAGATGGCGCGGAACTGAAAGTACAGAAGCATGAAGATCACAAACAGCGCCACCGGCAAGACCAACATGAGGGTCTTCTGCGAGCGAACCTGGTTTTCGTAGCTGCCGGCGAAGGTATAGCTCACGCCCGGCGGCAGGATGAACTGGCCGTTGTCGATCTTCTCCTTCAGATAAGCCTGGGCCTCCTCGACGACGTCGACCTCGGCGCGGCCGGGCTTCATGTCGAACAGGACGTATCCGGTGAGGAACGTGTCTTCGCTCTTGATGACCTGCGGGCCGGGAACGTAGCGAATCTCGGCGACCTCGGTGAGTGGAATCTGAGCCCCTTCCTTGCCCGGCAGGAGGATTCGGCCCATGGTCTCGATCCGATCCCGCAATTCGCGCTGGTACCGCACGCGGACGGGGAATCGTTCGCGACCCTCAACGGTGGTGGTAATCTGCCGACCGCCAATGGCGATCTCGACGATATCCTGGAACTCCCGCATCTTCACGCCGTATCGGGCGATCGCCTCGCGATCGGGAACGATCTCAAGGTAAGGCTTGCCTACGATCCGGTCGGCGATGACGGCGCTCGGTTCGATGCTGGGGACCTGCTTCAAGAAGCCCTCGATCTGGAGCCCGACCTCCTCGATGACGGCCAGGTTGGGCCCGTAGACCTTGACACCCATCGGGGCCCGCATCCCGCTTTGGAGCATCACGATCCGCGCGGCGATCGGCTGGAGCTTGGGCGCCGACGTGCTGCCCGGGATCTGGCCGGCCTCGACGATCTCATCCCAGATGTCGTTGGGAGTGGTGATGTGCTCTCGCCACTGACGGAACAAACTGCCGTCCGGGTCGACCACAAGCTGCCCGTCATCCTTCACAGCGAACTTTCGTCCCACAGCGTCGATCTCGTACCGGGTGTCGGAGCCGGCGAGCTTGAATTTCCGGCGACGTCCGTCCTTGTCGGTCTTGAACTCCGGCTTGTAGTTGATGACCGTTTCGATCATCGAGATCGGGGCCGGATCCAGCGGCGTTTCGGCCCGGCCGAACTTGCCCACGACCGAATCGATCTCCGGGATCGCGTGAAAGGCCTTGTCCTGCTTGCTGATAATGTCCAGCGCCTCGCCGACCGACGCATGGGTCATCGTCGTCGGCATGTACAGGAAGGACCCTTCGTCCAGCGGCGGCATGAACTCCTTGCCCAGGCCCTTCCAACTGGTTGCGATGTTCCACTTCATTCGCCTCCCGAACGGCTGGATCGAAATGCTCTCTTCGGGATCATCGGGGTCATCCCATTTTTTTCCCTGCAGATAGGCGAGGCGATACTTGTAGCGATCACCCCAGGACAGGTCCTCCACCTGCTCGGCCGTCAGGTTCTGCTTGGAATAGTCCTTGGGGATCGGCCCGAAGACGCTGCCCAGCCCATGCCACGCCACCCATCCCAACAGCAGCACCGCAGTCACCATGAGGATGAAGACCGTTTTCTGCGACAGCGCGCGCCGCAGCGCCCAGGGATAGACAAGCTGGAACAACCTGAACAAGCCCAGCAGGCCGCCCACCAGCATGGTCACGAACAGGAAGTTCGACGTCAGCCCGGCCTGCGGGCCCAAGGGCTCCCAGGCCACACTCAGAAGGTAGCCAATCAGCACCGACACGGCCCCACAGGCCACCCACGATCCGGCGCGACTCAGCAGCTTCGGCAGATTGCCTTCAAAGATCTTGTACACACCGAACAGCAGCAGCGCCACGCCGGAGGCCGCGATCAGAAACGAGCCCATCCCCACCCCGCGGGCCACCAGCCCGACGCCGACGGCCGCCAACAGCGCGAACAGCCCGACCCGCATTTTCTTGCCCGAGATCCGTCCGCAGAAAAGGATGTGGGCCGCCGGCGGCAGGACCGTCAGGGCGATGACGACCGAGGCAATCAATGCGAATGTTTTGGTGAAGGCGAGCGGCTTGAACAGCTTGCCCTCGGCCCCGATCATCGTGAACACCGGCAGGAAGCTCACGACGGTCGTGGCGACGGCCGTCACCACCGCGCTGCCGACCTCACTGGCCGCCCGGTGAATCACCGCCAGGCGCGGCGCCTCGGGCGGGGCCTCGTCCAGATGGCGCAGAATGTTCTCACAGATCACAATCCCCATGTCCACGATCGTGCCGATGGCGATCGCAATGCCCGACAGCGCCACGATGTTGGCGTCGACGCCGAAGGTCTTCATCGCCACAAAGGCCAGCAGCACGGACAAGGGCAACATGCCGCCGATCAGCATGCTGCTGCGCAGGTGCAGGACCATCAGGATGACCACGATGAACGTGATCAGGATTTCCTGCGTCAGCGCATCGTAGAGCGTGCCCAAAGTCTCGTAGATCAACCCCGTCCGGTCGTAGAACGGGATGATGGTGACCTGGCTGATATTGGCCCAGGCGGGGCGTTGATCTTTATTGGCCCGGAGGTGCTTGAGGTGCTTCACCCAGGCCTCGTGGTTCAGTTCGGTCCCGATGTGCGAATCGAATCCGTGTTGGGCGGCGTAAAGATTGAGTTGCTCGGTGGAGACACTCTCATGGTCGATCACGACCTTCACCGGCAAGCTGGGGGCGATCTGCTCCTCGATCTTCCTCTTGACGTTCTTGATAACGGCCAGAGGGTTATCGCCGTAGCGCGCGACCACGACGCCGCCGACAGCCTCGGCGCCGTCCTTGTCCAGTCCCCCTCGCCGCAGCGCCGGGCCGAGCGTGACCGTCGCGACGTGGCGAATCAGGACGGGGACGTTCTTATAGACCTTGATCACGCTGCTGGCGATATCGTCGACGTTCTTGATGAACCCAATTCCGCGGATGAAGTATTCGACGCGGTTCAGCTCGATGTTCTTGGCGCCCACGTCGATGTTGGAGGCCTTGATCGCCTTGTACACCTCCGGCAGCGTGACGTTGTAGGCCCGCATGGCGTCGGGATCGACGTCGATCTGGTATTCCCGCACGAACCCGCCGACCGAGCCGACCTCGCTGACCCCGTCGGCCGACAGCAGCCCATAGCGGACGTTCCAGTCCTGCACGGTCCGCAGCTCGCCCAGGTCCCAGCCGCCGATGGGTTGGCCGTCCAGGTCGCGGCCTTCGAGCGTGTACCAGTAAATTTGCCCCAGCGCCGTCGCGTCGGGCCCCAGGGCGGGCTGAACGCCCGGCGGCAGCGTCCCGCCGGGAAGGCTGTTGAGCTTTTCGAGGATGCGGCTTCGCGACCAGTAGAAGTCGACGTCCTCCTTGAAAATCACGTAGATGCTCGAGAAGCCGAACATCGAGAGACTTCGGATGGTCTTGACGCCCGGAACGCCCAGCAGCGACACCGTCAGCGGGTAGCTGATCTGGTCTTCGACGTCCTGGGGGCTCCGGCCCATCCACTGGGTGAAGATGATCTGCTGGTTCTCGCCGATATCGGGGATCGCGTCGGTCGGCACGGGCCGCCGCTCGATGCCGCCGAGGTCCCAGTCGAACGGGGCGACCATCACCCCCCAGCTCACCACAGCCAGGACCAACATGCCCATCACGAGCTTGTTGTTGAGGCACCAGTCCAACAGGCGGCCGATGAAGGACGCCTGTTCCGGTGACAACTCGTTGTAGGAAGGATCAGTGGGACCCGCGGCCATGCTCAGAGCCTTTCTCGCCGGGCTCGGACTGAGCCTGAATCACGTTCACCACGTTGCCGCACTGCGGCATGGCGGCCCCGAAATACGGATTGCGCACGCTCTCTTCCGGTTGCAGCCATCGCGCGCCTCGACTGTTGAAGGCCATCGGGCATCGCATTTCGAACAGGGGGCCCTCCCCCCCCGGGCCGAACCGATTCGCAATGGCCGACATCTGCTCGGACAGAAGCGAAAAGGCCAGTCGCTGGGTGTCGATCTCCGTCGCCTCAGCCGCATCGGACAGAATCTTTTCCAGACCGCTTGCCAGGTCCATCCACGCCGTGTGGTCGTCGCCAGCCAGCAGGCCCATGTCGACCCCGGCCAGGGCCTGCTGGACCTTGACCGATTTCGTCGAGACCTGGTCGGCGGCCAACGCCCGCTGCAACTCGAAGTACGCATCGAACAAGCTGCCCAATTGCTGCCGAAACTCCGGGGGAACCGGCGGGCGCGACGAAGCAAACGGGTGTTCGCCATGGAGGCCGAAAGTCTTCTTCAACAAGGCAATATTGGTCTCGAGCGACTTGGCTACGCGCTGGAGTTCCTTGGGCATCTTGGCCTCGCTACCTTCGACCGCGTCGTTTCCCAGACGCATGGCGTATTCGTTCCACATCATCCGCTGGTGATCGGTCAGATCGGTCAGATCGGCCGTATCGATGGAGCGGACCGTATCGCCCAGCGCCTCGAAGGCCCGCCGCGATGCGGCGAGGTCCTCTTCGGCTATGGCGTCATGGACGGCCTCCGCGGCGCTCAGGACGGCTTGCACCCGATGCAGGAACATCGCCGGCAGCTCGCCCTTGGCGTCCGGGCCCTTGGCCGTCTTCTTCTTCGGGCCGTGGTCGTGCCCGCCGGCGGCGCCGCCCTCAGGTGACATCATGGACGGTTTAGCCAGAATCTGAAGGGCGCTGTCGATCTTGAAATTGCCCCGACGCACCACGCGGTCGCCTTCGGCGAGGCCGCTTCGAACGATGTAGTAATCGCCCGCCCGCGGGCCCAGCAGGATCTCGCGCCCCACGAAGGTCGGCTCTTCGGCGTCGGGCTTTTCCACGTATACGATGGCGCGCGTGCCGGTCCGCAGGACGGCGGTCGCTAGGATCACCAGAGGCTTATCTGTCTTGTCCGGGTCGATCCCCACGTAGCCGAGGGATTCCGTCCGTTCCAGCGGCATTTCACAGATGTCGCACACCCCCGGGCCTTCCTTGACGATCTCCGGATGCATGCGACACATCCATTTGCCCGCCAGATGGGGATCCATGACCTTCCCGCCGGCGGCCACTTGGGCGCGGACAATCGCTTTGACGAACATACCGGGCTTGAGCTTGCCGGCGGCGTTGGGGGCGTTGACGCGGACCTTCACCGTGCGGGTGCCTGGCGTCAGGATCGGATCGATAAAAGCGATCGTTCCGGTGAACGTCTCACCGGGATGCGAGATGGTGGTGAACTCGACGGTCTGGCCGTATCGCACCCATATCAGGTCCGACTCGTAGGCGTCGAGCTTCACCCACACCTGCGACAGGTCGGCGAGCGTGTAGATGCGCGAGCCGGTGCTGACATACATGCCCTCCTGGGCGTTCTTGTGGATAACGATCCCGGCCACCGGCGAATAGATTGTTAGATGATCTTCAGCCTGACCGGTCGCTTCGAGCGTCTCGATCTGCTCAGGCGCCAGGCCCAGCAGGCGGAGTTTCTCACGGGAGGCGACAACGGTCGCCTCGCTCATCTCGCGGACGATGCCCACGTCGCTGCGGACCAGCGCCTCGACCGCCTCCCGCGCCTGAAGCAATTCCTCCTGAGCGCTGAGCAGTTCGGGGCTGTAGATGTAGACCATGTGGTCGCCCTTTTGGACCGGGACGCCCGTGTAGTCCACATAGAGCTTGTCCAGCCGGCCGGGCACCCACGCGGTGATATACGCCAGGCGCGTCTCGTCGTAGTCGATCTCGCCCACCATGCGGATCTCGGCCTGGACGAACTTCCGCTCGACAGCGACCGTCTCGATATCCATCAGGGCCTTGCCGGCCTCGCTGACCGAAAACTCCCGCAACCCACCGGCCTTTGTTGGCTTGACGGGAATCAGCTTCATGCCGCACTTTGGACACAAGCCCGGCTCTAATCGGCGGACCTCCGGATGCATCGAACAGGTCCACTCCTGGATTGGGGCTTCGTCCGCCTCGTCCGCTTCGCCCGGTTCGCTCGGCTGCGTCGATGCGACCACCGGTGTCTCCGCCTTGCCGACATCTTCGGAGAAGATCGCGTGCAGCAGGATGCCAATGCCGATGCCCACGACAAGGACGACCACCAGCCCCGCCTGTTGGCCTATTGCGCGAGCGTATCGCCAGATTACGTTCTGCTGCTCAGCCATGGCTAAGTTCCTTCAATATGCCCCGCCCGCGCCGACGCTGCGGCGACGGCCGAGCGTACAATCTCAATGGAGCGCAAAGATCAGCGTCGCGTGAGTGGCCCCTGCTGCAAGTGCGCAGACGCCTGTGATTTTATGAATGCGCAGGACAAGGCGGGTCCTGAAGCGTTTGACGCGTTTCAAGAAGCCCAGACACACGGTCACCGCCACGAGGGACAATGTGGCGATCCCTGTCGGCTTGATGAACTTGAATGGCGAGATGCCGCTTCCTCCCCGCTCATGTTCGGCCTTGTCGCGGGTGGCGGCCAGGGCCGCCGAGGCACTCCAGCCTCCCAGCCAGCCGGCGGCTAGCAAAAGGGCGAGCACGATCACACCCGCTCTGGGGAAACACCTTGCGGATACATGGAACACATTAGCTGGTCCTTTGCGTTTCACGAGCCAGAAGTCCCTTCTACCACGAATGATGACCTAGCCCATAAACAAGAACTCCGCCCCAATAGCCGGTTAGCCCAACCAAAATGGCGGCCAGAAACAACAGGGCCCGGTAGGCAAGTCCCATGACACGACTCTCACGGCGATAGGAGAGTTCGCATAGGACGGCGCTGACGATGACAAGCAGGCCGACTGATGTTCCCAGCCATCTATGGAGGCTCAAGGCCCAAGAGAAGCCCTCGGGATAGTTCGAGAAAGCGCCAGCCGCCCACCCCAGAAGGGCCGCCACTGCTGCGCAGACCGCACCAAACACGATCATGAAGCGGGCCGAACCCCGAAGGACCTGCGACTTGGTCACAAAGGCGAGAATCTCCGCTAAGGCTGCCGCTATCACCAGCGCAATGGGGAAGTGAACAACGAGGGGATGGAATTTCCCGGCGAAACGGACCAACCGTCCCAACCCGTGTGGCTGCCCGTGGACCGTTGCGTGATCGTGGCCACCTTCCATTGTTTCGGCGTTTCCGGCCACCTCGGATGTTCCCTCCTGGGGCGGGGGAAGATTGGCTCGATACTTCTCGGGCGCCTCCTCGAACGCCGCCAGGCAGAACTTGCAGCAGAAATACACGCGCCTGCCTTGATCGATGGTGGAGAAGTTCGGGTCGATCTTGTTGCCGATCATGACCGGGCATTCAGTCTGTTGGGCCTGGCCGCCCTCAGACGACGAACGTGGTTCGCCGCTCGCCTCTTCGTAAGCGAAAGCTGCGCCCAAAGGGCCCAAGGACACCGCCGCAATGAAGAGGGCGAGCACGAACACGCCCGCCCTGACAAGACTAGCTCGGTCGGCGCAGAGGCGGTCAGTGGGGTTGCGTGTCTTGCGGTTCATCGTCAGTATCGTTCCCGGCATCGTCGTTGCCGTCATCGTTCTGAACGTCGTCGGAGGTGGGTTCGTTCCAGATTTCTTCGATTTCCTTGCCGACAAGCATCTCCAACTCGGCCAGCCGCTGACCTTTATCAGCGAGGGCGCGCTCGTGGGCCAACGCGAATGCCAGCAGCACGCGCTCGGCGTCGATCAGGTCCGTAAACGACGCCTTGCCCGCACGGAAGGCGGCGTCGGTCGCCTTGATCGATTCGCGAGCCTTGGGCAGCAGCGTGTCGCCATAGAGATCGATGCGGCGGTCGGCGTCCCGGAACCGGTAGGCGGCCAGCTTCACATCCGCGCTCAGCGTGTTGATGGCCTGGGCCTTCTCCTGGATGGCCGCCCTGTGGCGATGGTTGGCCTCCCGCACGCCGGCGGAGAGCTTTTCCCACCAGATCGGAATATTCACCGACACCATGGCGATGACTGCATCCTTGCCGTCGGTATCCGGGTGGCGGCCGCCCGTCGACTTCGCCGTGTCGATGTAGTTCATCCCCAGCGTGATGTCGGGGAAGTAGTCCTTCTTGGCCAGTTCGATCTGGTGCTTCCTGCGGGCGATCTCGAAGTCCAGCGCCTCGACCTGCGGGTTGGACTGCACCATCCATGCCAGGAGTTCATCGTCGCTGATCGAGACTTGCTGATCCTCGATGGTCTTCGGCCACGGCAGCGGCGTTCCCGCCGGGCGGTTCAAAGCCGCGTTAAGCCGCGCCACGATCGAGCCGCGAAGGTCTTCCAGCGTCCGCCTCCGATCGTCCAGCTTGCCGAGCTCCACCTGGGCGCGGATCACGCTTGGATGCGAAGCCGCCGCCACTTTGTATCGAGTGCGGAGGATCCTCTCGATATTCGTGAGCAACTGGATGTTCTCTTTGAGAATGGCGATCCCCCGCCACAGGTAGTAGTACTCGTGGTAGACGTTTTTGATCTGGTAGAAGAGCTTGAGCTTCTTCGCCTCGTACCGTTTGCGCTCGGCGCCGGCGGCCTCCAGGGCGGCATAGCCGCGAAGCTCCAGCTTGCCGAACCACGGGAACTTCTGCGAGATGCCAAAGGCCTGCCGCTGGGCGCCGACGCGGGTCTCGACCTCCCGGATGTAGAAGCGATAGGTGAAACGCGGATCGGGAAGCGCGCGGACCTGAGGCGCCCGCTCCAGCGCCGCCTTCCAGCGGTTGAAGGCGGCCTCCAGGCCCGGATTGTTCAGGGCGGCGTAGGCGAGGTAATCGCTCAGCGTCGACGTATCGGTCAATTCCGGCAGGCCGCTCTCGTCCTGCTCGGCCGGTTGTAGAAGGCCCGGCGTCCGCTGGATCGGCTCCCAACTGTAGTTGGACTGCCCCGAGCGATCCAAATTGCACCCGCCCACAAGCACAGCCAGCCCAGCCAGGACGACAGTCCATCGTGTGTGTCGGTTCATTCGTTTTTCCGTCAAGAGAGCGCATGCGCACGATCGGCGAGCCGCTGGGGAACACTCCCAACCGGCGTCGGCGGCGCAAAAAAGGGCGCCCGGACGTTACGTCTTGTTCTTAGAAAGAGATCGGCCATTTGGGGCGGTTCTCCTGGAAGGAAAATTCGGTCATAAATGCCGCGCTTCGGTCCAGTTGGCCGATCAACCATCGAGCTGCGGCAACGGGGCCGCCTGTCTTGCCCATTAACGACTCACGATGCCTGTCGGTTCCCCAAAAAAAACCGACGCCAAGAAATAAGGAACCTTAATGCCCGGTAAGACGTTAAACTCGTGAAGACATTACAAGAAAGGACGTGCCATGAACACCAGAGCAAGAAAACCAGCCGTTATCAGCCTAGCCATTTTCGTCGCTGCCGCCCTGCTGTTTGTTCCGCTAGTCGGCCTGGCCGAGAACGATCACAGTGATCATTCGGCCACAGCCGAGCCAGCGGCCACGACTCAGCCGGCCGAAGGCAAGAAGCACGAGATGGCCGCCAAGCATCTGGCAACGATGGCCAAGCTCCAGGCCCTGCTGGCCGAGGCGAAACAGGCCGCCGACAGCAAGGACATCGAGACCGCAGCCAAGAAAATTGCCGAAGCGCAGGCCCTGCTCGAAAAGCAGCACCAGGCGATGCACAAGCACATGAAGGCCATGGGCGCAACCTCCGGCGACAAGCCGGCCCCTCAGTGCCCGATGTGCCAGGCCGCCCCGCAGGCCAGCGCCAAGATCGCCAATACCCGCTGCCCCATGATGGGCTCGACGCTGAAGCTGGAGAAGGTTACCGAAAAGCTGACGCGAGAGTTCAAAGGCCAGAAGATCGGCTTCTGTTGCGGCGGCTGCCCGGCGGCCTGGGACAACCTCTCTGACGAGCAGAAGGAAGCCAAGCTCAAGAAGGCTGCGGCCAAATAGCCGCCGCCGCACCGCGCCGGCAGAGCGAAATCAGCGCGGTTCAGACGGCACGAGCCGGCTCAACAGATCGGCGAGGAACTCATTCGAGACCTCGCCGATCGCGCAATAGGTGAAGCCGTCCAACTCGACGGCCACCATGTTGCACTCGGCGAACGATGTCGCCCGATAGACCCGATCCCCGTAGCCGAACTCCTCGCCCAAATCCAAGGCATCCGTTTTTTCGGTCAGCACGACGACGGAGATCACGCCGCGATCGGTATCCACGACATAACTGCCGACCGGCTTGTTGCGGAAATGGACCACGCAGCACCCGCGGAGCGACATCCCGGCGCCCAGTTGCGGCACGGCCGGACGGAAGCCCAGCTTCTGTTCGAGTTGGGTCGCCAACTCCTGCGGATCGGCGTGGACATACAGGTCTGTCTCGGGCGACAGGGCGTGCTGGTGGAGTTCGTACAACTCAGCAGCGGCGGCAGGCTTTGGCTCGGCCAGGTAAAGACCCAATGGGATTGCGATCACCAGGACCGCAGCAGCCGCCATCGCCGGCCAGAGCGATCGAACAAGCCGTCGACCCGCCCTCCATTCGCGCGGATGTTGCGCAGGCGCCGGGCGGGCCGGACGGTCGTCGACCAGTTGTCGAACACTGGCGGCCAGCCCCGCATCGGCGCGGATTGAACTGAACGCCGACTGCAAGCGGGAGCGAACCGCACGGCTTTCGGCCAACCTGGCCTGACAGTGCTCGCACCCGACAACGTGTGGGGGCGGGGCCTGACCTTGAACTATCAACTCAAGTTGTTCGTCGTTTAGATGGGTCATAATTGGCGCCTCATGAATCCCAGATCCCTGGCGTGGGCCAAGAGCCTTTGTTTTAGCATCGCGCGGGCCCGGCTGGTGCGGCTCTTGACCGTACCGACCGCCACATCCGTAATCTCAGCGACCTCCTCCTGGCTGAACTGCTCGACATCGACCAGAAACAGCGTCACACGAAGCTGCTCGGGCAACTCACGAAGGGCCCGGATGACGTCCTGGTCGCCAAAATTGTTCAGAATGTCGTCCGCATCGGACCAGACCGCCTCTTGGGCGTGGGGCGGGTCGGGGACAAGCTCTTCGGCAAGCGGCACGGCCGGGCCGGCGACCTTGCGGTGCCGTATCTCGTCGATCCAGGTGTTTCGAAGGATCCTCATCAGCCATGCCCGGCAATTCGTGCCCGGCCGGAAGGAGTCAAACCGTTCCAGCGCCTTTAAGTAGGTCGCCTGCACCAAATCCCGCGCGTCCTCCTGACGGCCGCACAAAGCGACCGCCGCCCGGTAGACGGCGTCCAGATGCACTACGGCGATCGTTTCGAACTCGCTCTTGTCAGCCACTGGACCTGTGGCGGTGAGCCACCATTAGAACGGTTAATGCCATTCATGCGTTCCAAGGAAATCGCCGCCAGTATAGATGCTGGCCGACAGCAAGCCAGCGCAAAGAAAGCGAGCGACAGCCTAATGACCGTCGCCCGCTTGTCTGCGTTGAAGCGCTTGGTTGCTAGCTCTTGCGACGCCGCTTGGCCGCAAGACCAGCCGCACCCAGGGCCAGCAAGCTCAGCGTCGCCGGTTCGGGGACGCCGCCGCCGGTGGGGGCGATGAAGCCGAAGTTCGTCTTCAGGATCGCCAGGTCCGTGCCGTTGACGAAGGCGTCGCAGTTGGCGTTGCCGTCGGCATAGTCCATGAGCGGCTGGCCGAAGGCGGTCTTCATCAGCGCCAGGTCCGTCCCGTCGATGAGACCATCCAGATTGAAGTCGCCGCGCTTGGTGCCCACGCGAACGCCATCGGTCAGCTCGACGAGTTCCTCGATGTGATAAATCATGTCGTTTTCATCGACGACACCATCGGGGGTGCCGGTTCCAGAGCCATCGTCCAAATCATACTGTGGATCGAGGCTGCCCATGTTATCGCAGAGCTCGTCGATGTCATCGGCATCCACATCGCCGTCATCGTCAAAGTCGCCCGGGAGGGCAAAGAGATCGAACTCGCCGAGGATGTTGTACCTGGTGCCCGCACCGTAGTTGGCGAAGCTCCACCAGAGGTCATCGGTACCGCCCATGTACGTCGGGATGATGGGGTCTTCGTAGACCACCCGCAGCGTGAAGATCAGCCCGTTCGCACCACTCGCGACGCCCTGCCAGTATCGGCTGATGACGATCTGGTCGGACACGGCGTTGGTCACGCCGGAGTACTGATAGCTGAAACTCCCGCCTTGGTCGACCAGTTCCAGCGGGATGTACCAGGCGTACCTCTCGTTGAAGTAGCCGGTAGTCCGCACGTAGTCCCCGTAGGCGTGTGGGTTGCCTGTAAAAGTATACGGATAGCCCAAGCCCGTATCGTCCCAGCCGCCGGCACCGTCGTCATACGACGGGCCGTAAATCTCCTGGGCGCGGGTCACGTCGGCGTTGGAGCCCCAGCTCCAGAACTGCATCACGCGGCCGTTGGGGTAAGACACTCCGCCAACCAAGGTTTCCTTGTTGAGAATCTTGGAATTGTCCAGACCGCCGATCTCGTAGGTGGTCCCGGTGGCGCCGTACCCGTCGAAAAGGTACAGATCAAACAGGTACTCATACCCCCCGGCGTACGGCCCGGACGTCAACAGGACGGGGTCCCTGGCAATCTCACAGGCGTAGCGCGAATAGCCCGTCTCGCCGTTGATGTACTTGGAAGAATCGAACCCGTAACTCCACAAATGGTCGGTGCCGCCGTTGTCGGTGTAGATGTAGGTGTTCGTGTCGGCCGTGGTCGGCCCGGCTATCGCCGCGCCCGTAACTCCCAACAGCACAACAATCATCAAGCATCTTTGCATATTCCTGCCTCCTCTTCTCTTGGAAAAGCGTTCCGTAAAGCCACAAGTGGCGCGCAAGAACTAGGGACTTACTGACCGACAGCCTGTCTTCCGGATGTCTTCACAGTACCAAACCGTATGTTACCACAACCGGCCGCCGAAACAACCCTTTCATAAGGCCTTGCCTCTTTCTTTTTGGATAAGTAGCAAGGCTTTGTCCGTTCGCCCGTCGGCGTTGCCGGACGCCCGGCCCGGTCCATAATTCTCACTCCCGGCGACAGTTACCCCCGCAACCACAAGACCGCCAATCCGCCCCAACGCCGCAGCCGGTGATTTTGACCAGGCCGGGGCGGTCGCACAGCAGGCTGGGCCTGTGCGCTGGCGCTACGGGCCGGTCAACAGGCTCTGGCCGAACAGATTGCCGAGCGATTGGCCTTGTATCGCCCGGCAAAGCCTTTCGTACGGCCCGCCAATGTCCCCTCATAGGCGCCCCTCAATGCTCAACGAAAGACGGGCGATCCCGGCCTACCGGGACCGCCCGCTCTTGATCATATCATATTGGAGCAACCGCTCACCGTCGCCGGCGATGGGCCAGCACGCCGCCAGCGCCCGGGCCTGAGTAGACGCACGCCTGCAGCGCAGCAAACGGGCCGCAGCCCTTTGTGGAAGCCACGGCCCGTACAATTCATGCCGAAACGTCCTACTGCTTGCGTCGACGCCTGCTGGCGATGCCAGCCGCGCCGAGAGCCAGCACACTCAGCGTCGCCGGCTCGGGAACGGCTGGGCTTGGGAGGGCGATGAAGCCGAAGTTCGTCTTCAAGATCGCCAGGTCCGTACCGTTGACGAAGGCGTCGCAGTTGGCGTTGCCGTCGGCATAGTCCATGAGCGGCTGGCCGAAGGCGGTCTTCATCAGCGCCAGGTCCGTGCCGTTGACCAGCCCGTCGAGATTGAAGTCGCCGCGCTTGGTGCCGACACCGTTGTCGACGCCGTTATCCCACTCGACGAGGTTCTCGATGTGATAAATCATGTCGGCCTCGTCAACGTCACCATCGCCATCGGCATCGTAGAGGGCCGGGTCGCCGGCCATGTTCTCGCAGAGAATCTTGATATCAGCGGCGTCAACATCCCCATCGCCATCGTAGTCGCCTTCAACACCGTCGGAATCACCGATCCACGTCAACTCAGCCGCCATGTAGGGTGTGGTCTGGTAGCCCCAGCCGAAGACCGAGCGGATTCGGTTGCGGTCGAGGTCGATCCCGGGATCAAGGGCCACCCAGCCGTAGTGCGTGCCATCGGCCTGTTCCAGCTTGAACCCGATCGAGAACCAGCGGTAACCCCACTCCGTGCCGCTGCCGTGGCCAAGCCCGCCCATGCCGTGACTGACTACGCCGGTGTAGCCGGTCGGGCTGCTGTCGTTGAAGCTGAGCGAGCTATCCACCTGCATCCACGCCGCTCCGTCGACCGGAAGCGGCAAGGCTTCGGACGCATCCGGCGTGAGGGGGTCGTTGTCGTCGTCGTAGACCTGCTCGGCCCAATACCAGTCGTGTGCGACCTCCGTCCCCGACCCTCTGCCGGGAGCGTAGACAGGGCCGGCCCGGCTGCCAGACAACACCCCGCCGGCGCCGCCGGTGGGCGTTTCGAGAGTCACAGATTCGCCGGGCTTCGAGCCGCCGCCGGCGCCAATGTCGATGTCCACGTCGCGGTGGCTGAACCAGACCGTGTCGTCGGTCTTGTCGACCTCCGGAATCCAGTTGTTGTCGACAAAACCGTCCTGGTCGTAGCGAGAAACCGACGCCGGGTCCCAGTCATTGCTCACGACGACGTACTGGAAATCGCCCGTCTGGACGTTCATCAGCATCAGGGTCTGATCCCACGTCCCATAGTCGACAATGGGATACAGCGGGGCGGCACGGTGATCGTAAACCTTCAGTGCTGCGTTCGCGGTCGATGCCGTGCTCAGCACCGTAGCGCCGGCGGCAACTGCGTAAGCCGCTAGCCTGGCTGAAGTGTGTGTCTTCTGTCTTCTCATAAGATTGCCCTTTCCTTAGGCCTGGAGAGATCTCCTTCGCTTATACGAAATGCGGCCGCCAAGTGGGACTACAGCCCGCTGCGGTCGGGACCGACCACTGGCGCAGCCGCCGCCAATTACACAACGCATTCTACACGTTCGGGCCCTCGAGGTCAATGAGTTCCTGCATCTGAAAATGGGCGGTCACATGGGCCACGCAGGCTTCACGCCTGCGCCGGAGCCGTACCTGTGGTTAAGGTATTCACCTTAGGTCTATTACGCCTACAAGGCCACGAGCCCGGCGCAGCCAGGCCGCCGGTTGTTGGGGGCATTTTCCCCATCTTTAATTCTTGTTGCGAGAATTCTTGTTGCGAGGCCGTGGCCCCTTGCCGTGGCCCAGCTTTGGGCCTTCGGCGCCGCCGTCTGCGGATCGGGCCTAGGCCTGCCCTGAGATTTGCGCACTCAGCGCCACGCACTTCGGGGTTCGGGCAGGAGCGCGGAATTGCTTTGCCGGTATCCGGAAAACCGATAGGATCACGGGCAAGGCTCGTGACGGTTGCGGGCATAAGAAGGAGTCCTGATGGCCCGTCGCCGCAAATCGTCGGGTGGGCGTCGTCGACGTTCGGCGTCGGCCAAATCCCCTGCCGGCTCCGACACGGAACTCTTTCAGCAGGCGCTGAAGTCTCATCGAAATGGGAACCACGCCCGCGCCGAAGCCCTCTGCCAGCGCATCCTCAAGCGACAGCCAAACCACGCCGACAGTTTGCATCTTCTGGGTATCATCGCAGGGCTCAACGGGCGTGATGAGGAAGCGGCGGCCCTCATTGCCCAGGCCGTCGAACGAGACGAAGCCAATCCTGCCTGTCACTCGAACCTGGCCGTGATCCTCAAGGATCTGGGCCTGTTCTACGGACAGTACGAACGCCTGATGGCCCATTGGCGTAACGTCCTGCCTCTGGACATTCTGGAAGTGCCCTATGAGGATTTGGTCGACGACCAGGAGGGGCTCAGCCGCAAGATAGTCGATTTCTGCGGGTTGCCGTGGGACCAGCGCTGCCTGGAGTTCCACCGCAACACGCGACAGGTCAAGACGTCCAGCGCCGTGCAGGTCCGCAAGCCGATCTACAAGACCTCCGTGGCCCGCTGGCGGAACTTCCAGCGCCACCTCGGGCCCTTTGTCGGCCAACTGTCCGCGGATGCCGATTGAGCGGCCCGGGCCCATAAAGGACCGGCCGGATCGGGTCACTGCCACGGCGCCTGTAGGGGCAGGGCCATGGTGTAGATCCGCCCGATTTCCTTGGACCCCATGCGGCGAGCGATCTTGACGAACTCGGGGTACCTCAGTTCATCCGTGCAGAATTGAATCACCGTCAGACCGGCCTCACAGCCGGCCTTGGCGCCGTCACCGTATAACCAGGGGGTGGCCCAGAGCTGGCGGAAGTCTGCGTGCACGCACGAGCGAGCGGCCAGAAAGGTGCCCGGGCTGCTGATGTACCCCACCATGCTGGCGATGATCTTGTCGCCTTTGAGCATCACCCGCGATATCGACGGGCTGAGTAACTCGAAGTCCACGCCCGCGCCATCTTCGAAGAACGTGTGAAGGAACTCATCAACACGGTCGTAGGACACCTCCGCCAGGGGGACCAGACGCACGTCCTCGGGAATCGCCCGTTGACGCTTGTAGCGTTCCACAATCCGCAGACATCGATCGCGGAACGTCGCCCCGTCCATCGTCTCAATGCCCTCCAGCATAGTGACCTCGAACCCTAATCGCACCAAGCATCGCCGCAGAGCCTGTTGGCCGGGGTCTTCGTGGAACATGAACGTAATGTGTCTGCCCCCCCCCGCTGCAGCCCGCGCCACCGCTGCACGGAGGAGGTGGGTCATCAGGATCTCTGTGGTTTCGTCTTCCTCAGTCTGCCCGGGGCGACCTTGGACGCTTAGGTTCAGCTTGATCACCAGCTTGTCTCGATCACTGACCTTCAACGTTATTCCCCCTCGGACATCGTCGGCGCCAGCCGGATGGATGACCAGCACTTCCACGACCTCAGCCGAAGTAAAGACCTCAGGAAAGGCCCTCTGAATCGCCGGCTGATCCGACGGAAATGCAGGGCGAACCGTCCATGCCGATGAATCGGGGCCCGCTCTTTGGGCGTCTTCGGCCTGTTGGGCGTCCGCTGTCGGCCAGTCGACTCCCCGCACGGTCGCGTTCGCTGCCAGGTAAGCGTCCAGACGCTCGTCTGCTTCCGACAGATCCTCGGTGAAACGGCTTTGCCAATCCGCGATGGCGCGGCGAGCGTCCTTGACGGCCTGTTGCGAGGCCTCGTGGCCGGCCCTCGCGTCGGCGGATTCGGCAGCGACATCGGGCGGGAACTCGATCTCGCCCGCCTGGCCGCCGGTCAGCGCCGCCAGGGCCCTGCCCGCGAGCGAGTCCTTCGGGTCCAGCCGCAGCGCCGTCTCGAACGAGTCCTTGGCCCGGTCGATCTCGCCGAGCTTGGCCAGCGCACGTCCGAGCAGGAAATGACATCGCGGATGGGTGTATTCCAGCGACGCCGCCCGAGCGGCCGCTTCGGCCGACTGTTCATAATCGCCTATGCGGTACAACGCGTCCGCCAGCCCCACACGGGCCGGGAAAGCGTCGACCAGTTCGATCGATCGCCGGTAGGCCT
>DRGC01000084.1 GCA_011050235.1 Phycisphaerae bacterium
ACGCCGCCCGAGCGGCCGCTTCGGCCGACTGTTCATAATCGCCTATGCGGTACAACGCGTCCGCCAGCCCCACACGGGCCGGGAAAGCGTCGACCAGTTCGATCGATCGCCGGTAGGCCTCGGCCGCCTTGGCCGGACGGTCGGACATCAAGTAGGCTTGGCCGAGGTAGTAATACAGTTGTGGAAATGGCGGATTGGTCCGGCTGGCCTGTTCGAACAGGTCCAATGCCCGGTACGCCTGGCCATCATGCAGCGCGACCATCCCGCCCATGAATTGACCCGTCGGCGACGACGGGAACGCCTCGAAGATCGACGCCATCACCTCCATCGCCTCAGGGACAAGCCCTTCGAGGAACAGGGCCTCGGCCACCAGCACCGACCGGTCTGTCTGCAACGGGTTGGTGTAGTACAGATGGATCAATAGCGGCAGCGCCTCGACCGTTCGCCCGGCGACGAGCATACTCCGCACCAGATTCCAGGCATTCTCAACAGCCACCTGCCGGGCCTCTTGCTGGGCCCAAGGCGTCGACAGGCTCACAAAGCCCAGCCGGTCGTCTGGCGGGCGGTCCTCCCCGCCTCGCGCCGGCGGCGTCGAGTCCCACGATTCGATCGGTTCGATCGGTTGCGGCCGTTCGGCGAAGGCATCGTAAAGGACCCGGCCGTCCATGTCGGCCCCCGACGCCACTCCCGCCAGATGCAGCACGGTCGGACACAGGTCGAGACTGCCGACCCGGTGGATCAACTCGTCGGCTCGTCCGCCCGGTGCGCACATGGCGAAGATGCCGTCCCCGCGATACACCAACTCGGGCGAAAATGGGGACCCAAGAGGCCTGGGCCGTGGAAGTCGCTCGCGCGGAAGGTATCCTCGGGCCGAGTAGACCAGCGCGGCCGCATCGTCACCGGCCAATTGGACCAGCCGGCCCAGGAGCATGTCACACAGCCGCACCGCGCTGCCGGCGACCTCGCGAAATATCGCGAACTCCTGCTCGTCCACCCAGTCCAGGCGCGGCGGGTGGTGCCTGAGGAAGCCCCGCCAAAGCAAATCGATCGCTGTATAGTTGACCGATATGATGTCCCAATCGTCATTCTCCATCAGCCGAGCCGTTACCGCGTGGACCGACAGGCTCTGCGCCACCGCCGCTGCGATCCGCGCCAGGCGCAGATCACCGGGCTTCAGATCCCTCAGACGGGGGACAAACATCGCCATGGTCTCGACGTCGATATCCTCCATGGTCACGACGCAGTCCTTGAGCTTCTCGATGGTCTCCTCGGGGCAGACGCTCTTGTTCGGCACGGCAAAGGGCGCGCGATAGCTCGGCGGCACAACATTGAAGAAAGCGGGGCTCACGAAGCACCCGCTGACGGCCTCGGCCGGACCGGTGGCGGAAAAGTTGACGACGTGACACCGCCGACCGTTCTGTGAGGCGATCTCCCAAAATGCTTTCGTTCGACGGGACAGGCCCGTGACAGGGCGAATCGTCTTGTCCTGGCCGACTTCGTTGGGCCCCAGAACGCCGTGCTTATCGCCATACTTGCCCGTGGCGACCGAGTTGAACACGATCGGCGCGAGTATGGGCCCGCGCGTGACCATCCGCCCCATGACGCCGCGCGCGATGAGCCGGCCGAGGTTGGGCAACAGGCCCGCATCCAGCAGCGGCGTGATAATCTCCCAATTGGCCGAATCCCAGCCAATCAACACCGTTCGAGTTGATCTCTCATCCGCCATAGGCAACTGCATCTCCAAACGTCAGGACGGGCCCAAGAATACTCTCTGCCTGCAGCGACGGCCAGCGCCCGTTGCCCACAGCAGCCAACCCGCGAAAGAAAACGGGCGGCGGTCTGATGACCGTCGCCCGCTTGTCTGCGTTGAAACGCTTGGTTGCTAGCTCTTGCGACGCCGCTTGGCCGCAAGACCAGCCGCACCCAGCGCCAGCAAGCTCAGCGTCGCCGGCTCGAGGACGCCGCCTGGGCTTGGGAGGGCGATGAAGCCGAAGTTCGTCTTCAGGATCGCCAGGTCCGTGCCGTCGACGGTGCCGTCTATGTTGAGCCCCCCGCACGCCGCTGCGACCGGGGCTTACCGGTGCTGCCACGGGGCCGTCAGATCCAGCGCCATATTGAAGATCGTGCCGACCTCGTCGGCCCCCATGCCGCGAGCGATCTTGGGGAACTCCGGATAGCGCTGTTCGTCCGTGTAGAATTCAATCACCGGGTGCCCTTCCTTGAGTATCTCTTGGGTGCCCTCCCCCACCAACCAGGGCGTTACCCACAGCTTGCGGTACTCCTTGAGCACGCCGAGGCGCGTTACCGTAAATACTTCCGGGTCTTTCTTGAACCCGACAAAACAGGCAATGATCTGATGGCCCTTGAGCATCACGGGCGAGGCCGGCGGATACAGTTCGTGCACCGGCCGACCGGCGCCATCGGGAAAGAACTGGCGCAAGAATTGGTCGGCCTGGGCGAACGGCACATCTGCCAACGTGACCACCCGAATGTCGGGCGGAATGCTCTTGCGCCGCCGATATCGCTCCACCAGCCCCAGGCACCGATCGCGAAACGCCGCCGTTTCCATCCGCCAGATCGTCTCGGTGGAGGTCGCCTCAAACCCAAGCCGCTCCAGAGACCGCCGCAGCGCCGCCGGGTTTTCGTTGTCGGCAAAGGTGAACGCCACCTGTCGCGCCCCACCGGCCGCCGCGCGGGCCACCCCCGCGCGCAGGAGGCGCCACATTAGCCACTCCGCCATCTCGTCGGGGGTATCCCGTCCGGCCTGGCCCCGAACCGTCACCCCCAGAGAGACCTTCGCCCCGTCCTGTTGGCCCCGCATCGTCAGGCCGCCTTGAACGTCGTCAGTACCCGACGGATGAATTACGTAGAGCGAGACGTCATGGGGCGTGGCGAATGGCTGGGGAAACATGCGATGAATGATTGGCTGATCCGCCGGCAGCACCGGTCGGAGGGTCCAGTCGCCACTGTCCGGCGGCGCCGCCACCTCCTGCGGCCCGCGCTTACCCCGGGCAGCGGCGTTGGCCCGAAGATAGTCATCAAGCTTCCGATCCGCCGAGGCGAGTTCTTCGGTCATGTCGCTCTGCCACCGGGCGATGGCGCGGCGAGCGTCCTTGACGGCCTGTTGCGAGGCCTCGTGGCCGGCCCTCGCGTCGGCGGATTCGGCAGCGACATCGGGCGGGAACTCGATCTCGCCCGCCTGGCCGCCGGTCAGCGCCGCCAGGGCCTCGCCCGCGAGCGAGTCCGTCGGGTCCAGCCGCAGCGCCGTCTCGAACGAGTCTTTGGCCCGATCGATCTCGCCGAGCTTGGCCAGCGCACGTCCGAGCAGGAAATGGCATCGCGGATGGGTGTATTCCAGCGACGCCGCCCGAGCGGCCGCTTCGGCCGACTGTTCATAATCGCCTATGCGGTACAACGCGTCCGCCAGCCCCACACGGGCCGGGAAAGCGTCGACCAGTTCGATCGATCGCCGGTAGGCCT
>DRGC01000085.1 GCA_011050235.1 Phycisphaerae bacterium
CGCCCGCCAGCAGGCTGCGCACGATCGTTCGCGACTGTCGCGGCGGGAACAGCCAGTCGGAGGAGAAACTCACGATCAGCCAGCGCCCCGGCACATTGGCAAAGAGCGGCATCAACTGCTCGGCCGTCGCGCCCAGGTCGAACAGGTCGATGGCCATGGTGATGGCCATATAGCTGTTGGGGTCGAACCGACCGACGAACTTGGCCCCCAGGTAGCCGAGATAGGACCCGACGGAGAAGGTCTTCTCGAACTCGACGGGCACGTCGCGCGGCTGGTAGCGGGTCACGTCGAACTTCTGCGCCATCGACTCGCGCGACAGGTAGGTCACGTGGGCGATCATCCGCGCCAGGGCCAGCCCGATCGTCGGCCCGGCCTGCTGGTCGTAGTATTGACCGCCGGCGAAGTTCGGATCATGCAGGATGGCGTTTCGTCCGACCACGTCGAACGCCAGCGCCTGGCTGGACACGCGCGGGGCCGTCGCCAGCGGCACGAACCCCACTGCATGGTCCGGATATCGAATCGCCCAGCTCATCACCATCTGGCCGCCCATCGACCCACCCACCACCGCCAACAGGCTGTCGATGCCGAGGTGGTCCATCAGCATTCGCTGGGCGTCCACCATGTCGTTGATCGTGATGGTCGGGAAATCCGCCCCGTAAGGCTGCCCGGTGTCGGGGTTGATGCTGCTCGGCCCCGTCGAGCCGCGACAGCCGCCCAGAACGTTCGGACAGATGACGAAGTGCCGATCGGTGTCGATGGGCTTTCCCGGCCCGACGCAGACATCCCACCAGCCGGGATCGTCATCGGCGTCGTGGGCGGCCACGTGCGAATCGCCGCTGAGCCCGTGGCAGATCAGCACGGCGTTGCTTTGCGCCTCGTTCAGTCGGCCGTAGGTCTCGTAGGCGACCGTCACGCCGGGCAGGCGCCCGCCGAGCTCCAACGCGACCGGACGATCGAACGTCACGGTCTGGGTGTGTTTCAACGGCCCATCCGTGCGGACGCTGTCGCTGCTGTGGAAAGCGTCATCTGTCACAACCACGCTCCTTCCGGCCACGTGCGGGCACTCATCACCCAGCGCCGAGGCCGGCCCGACAAGGGGCCACTATTATGCCCGTCCCGCCAGGCCCACACGAGAAAAATGCCCGCTCGTCACGACGCAATCGCACCTTCGCACGTCAAGGGCGCACGGCAATCGCTGCGGGCGCGGCAACCTTGACCCCGCATCGGCCGAAGGATACAGTGAGTTGACGCCGATATACCAACGGCACACGCGCTCGTAGCTCAGGTGGATAGAGCGTCGGTTTCCTAAACCGAAGGTCGTGGGTTCGAGTCCCGCCGAGCGTAGTTCTTCCCCTCCTCCCGCGCATCCACCCTCGTGCAATCGGGGACCTTGTTTACGTTTTGGCCCGGGCGCCTTGTTTACCGGGCCGCGCTCTGGTCCGTTGCTGAAGCGCAGCGAACGGGCGGGGCTCTTGACCTGCCCTGTTGTCGACCGTGCGCGCTGCGCTATCGTCTGGGCATTAGCTGTTCAAGAGCAGATTCATGGCCGCCATTTCCGTAAACGCGGGGCCTAGAGTGAAAAATGTTCAAAGCGCGGCGAACGATTTGTCCGATAACTTGTTGGGCTATGTTTCGACGGCAACGTCGGGGTCAGGGAGATGTGTCCTCAACTGTCGCCACTGGAAAGATAACGACGAGGCAAGGATGTGAGACGATGGTCTGTGTCATGTGTGCGCAGGCGCCATCATGAGCGTGTGAGTCGTGGGACATTGAGAGGCAATGCTGCCGGCCAAGGAATTCGAATGCTGGGCAAACCCAATCGCCTGAAGTCGCTACTGACAATTGCTGCAACGATGGTGCTGATAATCGGGGGCGCAACGCACGCCGGCCCGCTCAATGGCCACGCAAGCGCCTATTTTGACGGGGTCACAACATGGGCGGGCTCGACGGCCTTCGACAGTCTCACCGGCGTAGCCGGCTACGTTGACTGGGCGGTCTTTGGGCTGGGCAACTTCCCCTTTGGCGACACGGGCTACACCCCGCCGCCGGATGAGCTCGTCTACGCGTACCAGGTGTTCAGCACCGGCACGGATAGTATCTCGGCGTTCCAGGCTTCGCTGGACAACCTCGCGAACACCGTCGGCTCGTTCACCGGTCTGGCTGGCGATGCGACGATCGCCACATGGCTGCTTCCTTTGAAGGCAGAGTGGCAGTTCGCCGGGATCACAACTGGCTACAACAGTGAAGGCTTGGCGTTCTCGTCGCCAAAGAAACCGAAGGAGATGTTCGGCATTGTCGTTGATGGCGGCGCGTTCGCCGTTGTCAACCCAGTGCCCGGGCCAAGCGGAGCAGATGTCCTCGAGCCGATGACGCTGAGCTTGCTAGCTGGAGGGAGCGTGACGCTTCTGTTGCGCGGTCGGCGCAAGCGGCGTTAATGGCACAAGAGCCGGCGCGCGCCTTTGGGCGCCCGCTGCGATGCACACACGAATAGATACCTGCCCGCAGGGACGGGCAGAAAGGAGGCGTACCAGTATGCGAGCGTGGCTACCATTGCGAAATGCCTGTGCCGCAGCGATTGTGCTGCTGGCTTTGGGCGCCGCCGCCAGGGGAGGGGATCTTGAGGCCGACCCCAACGCCCTGTCGTCATGGCAAGGCAGCACCAACATGTACAACTCGTTCTTCACCATCCTCTCAGTCAATGCCAACGTCGACTTCGCCGTCTACGAGCCCGGTAAGTTCACCACCTCGTTCCCGGGCGCCGCCCCCATCGGGGGGAGCGAGTACGTCTACGCCTACCAGATCTTCAATCTCACGACGGACAGTTCCCCCGTGACGGCATTGACCGTCGGTTTGGACGGCGATGAGCCCTTCAACACGGGGGCGAATATCGGCTTCGTCGCCAGCACGGGCGACGTTAGCCCATCTGCCAGCTATCTGGTGGCGCCATCAGATGGTTCGCTCCCGCCCACGTCCGCTCGGTGGGCATTCTCGGTGCTTCCCGTCGGCAAGAGTTCCGACGTGCTGTACTTCACCAGCCCGGCAGTGCCGGAAGCGGAAGGGGATTCAGCAACGGTCACGGGAAGTTGGCCCGCCACAGAAAAACTGCCATCCCCGGTTCCCGAGCCGACCACGGTGGGAGTGCTGGCCCTGGGAGCCCTGGCCGTACTGATTCGCAAGCAACGAGCGCGACAGTAAAGCTGGCCCTGTTTACGCTTTGCCTTTCGCATTATCGAAGGGCGCAGCGGCAACCACGTTTCGGTTCTGTGCGGGTGCTGCTTCACGTCAGACCACGGCGCCCAACTGAGACGCTGGAACTCCGAATCGTCGCCCTTGGGGGCGCGGTCGACAACCATGCCGACCAACAGGTGCGCGGCGATATCCACGGCCGCCGACAGTTTCGGATATCGATGGTATTTGTCTCCGCTGGGCGGCCGAAGTGGGGAATTCAATGATAAGAGGACGTGGAAATATCAGGCCCGGAGGCGATGCTAAACTAAGGGGCTGTCAGTTTCGGTCGATATTCCGGTTAGCGGCGTCTTTGGTCGGGCGCGGAGGGTTATGTCTGTTCTAACCGGACGGATGTTAACGTCTTATAGATACGCCTATTAACAGTGATGGGCTCGGCATGGCGGCCGCAGAGCTGTGGACGAAACAGATCGATTGAAGATGCCGCCGACAGATCGGACGACATTCGAGGGTAACTGAGAGGAACACTCCCATGAGCACAACACACAGACTTCGCATATTGGCCTTTGTTTCGCTGGCCGTCATCGCCGCGTTGGCTGGCTGTCGGGACAGCATGCCACATTCGTTCACTTGGCCGGCCAGCGGCGACACGGTCCCATCGCACCCCAAGCCCCCGGAGGGCGGCTACTACACGGACTGGGACCCGTATGCGGCAACGCTCGAGGTGACCCCCGCCAAGGACGTCAACCCCGTTCGCACGCAGCACGTGTTGATCGCCACCATCAGGGACAAGGACGGGCAGCCCCTGCCCAACCGGCGCGTGGAATGGGTGATCGCCGAAGGCGGCGTGGGCGACATTGTCCAGGTCGACGAGAGCGGCTTTCGAGCCAGCCGAGGGTATAAGCTGACCAACAGGTTCGCCGTCTCTCACACCAACAACGGACCCCACGTGCTCGACATGGGCACGCCCGATCCGTCGGACGACATTCATCTGACGGCCGGACAGACATGGTGCATCATTACTTCGCCGGTTGAGGGCACGACACACGTGATCGCCTTTGCGCCGGGAATCTATGACTCGACCAAGCACAAGGTCTTCGTGGTCAAGCGCTGGTCCGACGTCGCAAGGTAGCTGACCCCTTTCCCCTCCCGGGCGGCATTCGAGGGTAACTGAGAGGCACACAGCCATGAACACAACACACAGACTTCGCATACTGGCCATTGTTTCACTGGCCGTCATCGGCACGTTGGCAGGCTGTCGGGACACCATGCCACATTCGTTCACTTGGCCGACCAGCGGGGACACGATCCCGACGCACCCCAAGCCCCCGGAGGGCGGCTACTACACGGACTGGGACCCGTATGCGGCGACGCTTGAGGTGACGCCGGTCAAGGATGTCAACCTCGTCCGGACGCAGCACGTGTTAATCGCCACCGTCAGGGACAAGCAGGGCCAGCCCCTGCCCAACCGGCGCGTGGAATGGGTGATCGCCGACGGCGGCGTGGGCGACATTATCCAGGTCGACGAAAGCGGCTTTAGAGCCAGCCGAGGCTATAAGCTGACCAACAAGTTCGCCGTCTCTCATACCAACAACGGACCCCACGTGCTCGACCAGGGCACGCCCGATCCGTCGGATGACATTCATCTGACGGCCGGACAGACATGGTGCGTCATTACCTCGCCCATTGAGGGCACGACACACGTGATCGCCTTTGCGCCGGGAATCTATGACTCGACCAAGCACAAGGTCTTCGCGGTCAAGCACTGGTACGACGTGGCGTACGAGTTTCCCCCCGAGGCCGCCAACCGGGTCGCAGCGCCCCATGAGTTTGTCACACGCATCACGCGGCACTCCGACGGCGCGCCGCTGGCCGGCTTCGAGGTGACCTACCGGATCGTCTCCGGGCCTGCCGCTGTCCTGCAGCCCGGCGGGAAGGAAGTCGTAACGGTCCGATCCGACGCCAACGGCCTGGCCACCGTGACGCTCGAACAGACCGAACAGGTCGCCGGCGCCAATCAACTGGAGATCGATGTCGTCCGTCCCACCACAGAGGCAGGACTACCCCACGCCCAGATCGCTACCGGCCGGACGAGCAAGACGTGGCTGATGCCCGCGATCGACATCACCAAGAAGGCGCCCAGCAAGGCCCTGCTCGGTGAGGCGTTCCTGTACGAGATATGGGTGTGCAATCCCTCGCAGGTTTATGCCGACAACGTCGTCGTCCGCGATGATCTGCCTGACGGCATCACCTACGTCAACAGCACTCCCGCGGCGACGGTCAGCGGTCAGCAGTTGGCCTGGTCGGTGGGCCGCTTGCCAGCCGGGGGCAAGAAGGCCTTCCGCGTCACGGTCAAGCCCACGGTCACGGGCCCGGTGACCAACCGCGTATCCGTCCACGCCGAGCTCGGGCTATCCGATGAGGCCGAATCCAAGACCCTGATCATCGCTGCGAAGCTGTCGGTGACAAAGACCGCTCCGGAAGAGGCGCTGATCTGCGACCCGATCCCCTACACCATCCTGGTAAGCAATACCGGCAACGCCCCGGCAACCAACGTTCGCCTGCACGATGTTCTGCCGGAAGGCCTGACCGTCCATGAGGGACGCGGCAAGCTCGTCTCCGACCTGGGCACGCTGGAGCCGGGCGAGTCCAAGCAGGTCCGTTTCGACGCCCGCGCCGCCCGGACAGGGACGTTCGAGAACACCGTGACGGTCGCCGCCGACGGCGGGCTGATGGCCCGGGACAGCGCCACCACCGCTGTGCGAAAGCCCATCCTGGTGGTCACAAAGACCGGCCCCGCAACGACGCGCAACAATCGGCCTGTCAAATATGAGATCACCGTAACCAACAAGGGCGACGCCGCGGCTGACGATACCGTTGTGGTGGATGTGGTCCCGGCCGGAGCGATGTTCGCCGAGGCCACCGAGGACGGCGAGTTCGCAGGCGGCAAGGTGACCTGGCAGCTGGGTAAGCTGGATATCGGTGAGACCCGAATCGTTTCCGTGACGTTCAAGGCCGTTGAGATTGGAACGCTTCACAATGTCACCACGGTCACAGCCGTCTGCGCCGAAGCGAGCGCAGAGGCCTCCACCGTGGTCGAAGGCGTCCCATCCGTCGGGCTGAAGTGCATCGACCTGGCCGACTCGATCGAGGTCGGCGGAGAGGTGACTTACCGGATCACGGTGATCAATCAGGGCACGGCCGCCAACACCAACATCGTCATCGCCTGCACACTGCCGGGCGAAGAGGCATTCGTCTCCGCCCAGGGCCCGACGAAGGTGAGTGCTGCGGACAAGAAGGTGACCTTCGCGTCGTTGGCGTCTCTGGCGCCTGGCCGGACGGCAACCTTCACTGTCGTCGCCAAGGGCATCAAGGCCGGCGATGCAAGATTCCTGGTCACGCTGACAAGCGATCAGTTGCAAACTCCCGTTCAGGAAACCGAAAGCACTCGGTTCTACGAGTAATCAGGATGTCCCAAGAAGAAGGGGTGCCGCACTGCGGCGCCCCTTCTTGCATTCTCAGATCACTGAAACACCGACAGGATCAATTCACAATCACGATCCCGGAAGCTTGATATCGCCCGCCGCCTCGGCTGCCTCTTCCGAAGCAGTTAAGTACAGCGTTCCCCGATCCCCGACCCCTAAATGGTAACCGTCCCGATTTACCGCCATTTCTCGCAGCAAGCGCCTAGCGGTTTCGTCGTCTCAAGAGCGCCAGTCCACTGACGGCCAGCAGTATCATCGTCGCCGGTTCGGGGACTGCGTACAGGGAGACGTCGTTCCCGCTTCCGGCGGTGTAAGTGATGAACAGGTCCATGCCGCCGAAGTTGTCGACCAGTGCGCCTTCGTCCAGGCCGAGGAACTGGCCGCTGAGTGTGCCGGAGATGTCGAGGATTTCAAACTCGTTGCCGAAGCTGGGCGTGAAGTCATTGAGGAGGTCGATCAGCAGATTGCCGTCGAGGGTGGCGTCGCCTGCGATAACGAGTCGGTCGAATTCTCCGGAGAGCAATCCCCCCAGCTCGATGGTGAGCGTGTTGCCGTTGCCGTAGACCAGATTGCCTTCGACGGGCACCTCGGCGGCGCTGTCACCGGGACTGTGTCCGCCGTTGATGGTGAGCGTACCCGGACCGAAGATGCCACCGGCCCCACTGAGTAGTCCGTTGAGGGTGACGTTGCTGACGACGGTCAGTGCCGAACCAGCCGGGTTGGTGATGTCGCCGTTGAAGATGGCGTCAATGAGAACCAGGTCGGCGTTGCTATTGGTGAAACCACCCGTGAAGTCAACCGTCGTGTTCCAAATGTTGACGGTACCGCTGTTAGTTGTAGCACCGGTTACCTCGAGGCTGCCGCCGAACTGGACGCCGAGTGACGCGCCGGCGTCGATGGTGGCGGTGTTGGTCACGTTTGCGGCCCCGGTCCCGGAAACGACCATGCTGCCGCCAATGGCCAGCGTGCCGGCGTCAAACGTTCCGCCCAACAGGACGTCAAGCGATCCGCCCGCATCGACGGTGGCCGTATTGGCCACGTTCGCGTCCCCGGTGACGACCATGCTGCCGCCATTGGCCAGCGTGCCGGCGTTCAACGTTCCGCCCAACAGGACGTCAAGCGATCCGCCCGCATCGACGGTGGCCGTATTGGCCACGTTCGCGTCCCCGGTGACGACCATGCTGCCGCCATTGGCCAGCGTGCCGGCGTTAAACGTGCCGCCCAACAGGACGTCAAGCGATCCGCCGGAGTCGATGTAGGCTGTGTTGGTGACGCTGATCGTCTGGCCGGTATCCACGGAAAGCAAAGAGCCCAACACCTCACTGACGCCGATGGTCAATCCGCCAGCCCCCGTGATACCCAGCGTGCCGGTCTGGAAATCGAACGTTCCAATAATCGTCAGATCACCGGTGTTGAATGTTCCGCCGGTGAGCGTGAGCGTACGGGAGGCGTCGATGGTGGTGGTGCCCCCGACGCCGAGTTCGCGATTCGCAGCGAGGGTGAGGTCAGTGCCCAGCAGTCCGCCGGCGCCGATGGTGAAGTTCTGTGCGACGTTGATCGTCCCGGCCAGGAAATTGAGTGTCACGCCGTTGTCCACGATGGCCCCATTAAAGTTGAACGTTCCGCCGTCGACGAAAATCGTGCCGGTGGGGTTAAGCGTCGCGATGCCCGCGCCGGTGCTGAACGTGCCGCCATTGGTGACGTTGATCGTGGCCGTGCCATCCGTCGCATGGCCGAGCGTAAGCGTTGAGGCGCCATTCTGCGTGAGCGACGAGCCGGAGCCGTCGATGGTGATCGTACCGGCGGTCGTGGTGTTGCCGGCACTGGCAACCCAAAGGCTGCCCGTAGTGACCGTGGCGGCCGACTGAACGTTGAAGATGCCCGTCGTTCCGTTTATGTCAGCTAGACGGATAGGGCCGAAGCTGCCGGTGGCGCTGTTGCGAAAGGTGACGTCGGCCGTGCCGAAGTTCCAGCCCCAACGCAACGGGGCGCCCCAGGAGACGGGCAAGGTCGTCACACTCGAGCCGGCGCCGTCCACCAGCAGCGTGCCATCGCCGTTGTCGCCGATGTCGATATAGTAGTCAGCCGAAATGTCCGCACCGCTTTGGATGTCGAAGGTGAAGTTTTTGATGTTGTATGTATTATCAAAGTTGATCTGGGCGTTATTGGTGGCCGTCAATGTCTGGCCGCTGGCGAGATTGAAATCGCCGTTACCTATCTGGTTGAGCGTGCCGCCGTCGATGGCGACCGGGCCGCTGGTGTTGAAGGTAGCGTAACCGCCAAGGCCGACATTGATCGTACCGGTGGCGTTGATTGTGGTCGTGCCGGCGTTAAACGTGCCGCCGGACGGGACGTCGATTGACGCGCCGGCGCCAACGGTGGCGTTGGTCACGTTCGCGGTCCCGGCGACGTCCATGCTGCCGTCATTGGCCAGCGTACCGGCGTTAAACGTGCCGCCCGACAGGACGTCAAGCGATGCGCCGGAGTCGATGTAGGCTGTGTTGGTGACGCGGATCGTCTGGCCGGTATCCACGGAAAGCAATGAGCCCAACACCTCACTGACGCCGATGGTCAATCCGCCAGCCCCCGTGATACCCAGCGTGCCGGTCTGGAAATCGAACGTTCCAATAATCGTCAGATCACCGGTGTTGAATGTTCCGCCGGTGAGCGTGAGTATACGAGATGCGTCGATGGTGGTGGTGCCCCCGACGCCGAGTTCGCGATTCGCAGCAAGCGTGAGGTCAGTGCCCAGCAGTCCGCCGGCGCCGATGGTGAAGTTCTGTGCGACGTTGATCGTCCCGGCCAGGAAATTGAGTGTCCCGCCGTTGTCCACGATTGATCCGTTGAAGTTGAACGTTCCGCCATCGACAAGAATCGTGCCGGTTGGGTTAAGCGTTGTGGTGCCCGTGCTGGTGTTGAAGGTGCCGCCATTGGTGACGTTGATCGTACCGCTGCCGGTCGAAGCATGGCCGACGGTGAGGAACAAGGCGCCGTTCTGGGTGATCGTTGAACCGGCGCCATCCACCGTGACTGTACTCGAAGTGGTTGCCCCGCCGGTCAACGCCACGCCAAGGGCGCCCATTGTGACCGCAGCGCCGGACTCGACGTTGAAGATGCCGGTTGTTCCGGCCGTAGCACTATTACCGAGGGCGACGTTGCCGAGGCTCCCGGTGGCGCCGTTGCGGAACGTGACGTCGGCCGTAAAGCCGCTGTCGCCATAAAAGGACGTGGCCAATCCGGTCGTCACGCTAGAGCCGGCCCCATCGACGATGAGCGTCCCGTCTCCGCCTCCTCCAAAGAAACTTCCGATGTCAAAGTAGCCGCTCACTATCAGGTCTCCGCCGCTTTGTACATCGAACGTGGTTCCGTTATCGATTTGGTAGTCACCGGTTAAGTTGAAGGATCCACCGTTCAGGTTGACGTTGCCGTTGGTGTTGAATGTGCCGGCAGTGCGGTTAATCGTGCCGCCGGCGTTGACGGTGAGGGTCCCGTTGACGGTGAGGACGCCGCCCGAGACGTTCAGCGTGGCGTTGCCGGTGTTGGCGACGACGAGCTGGTCGAGCAGCGTGAGCGTACCGCTGCTGTGGTTGTAGACCGCGGTCCCGCCGCCGGTCGTGCCGAACTTCAGCGAGTCGACCGTGCTAGAGCCGGTGGGCGTGGCGCCGGTGAAGATGATGGCGTCAGCCGGGCCGATCAGGTCCACTGCCCAGGGGCCGGTGTCGCTGTTGGCGAACTCAATGAGGTTGAGGCGGTAGCTGTCGACGGGCAGCGGGTCGGGGTCCAACCCCCAAGGGAACTCCGGCACCCACGTCAGCAGCGAGTCATGGGAAAATGGTGTACCCCCTATTTCATCATTGAGGCCGCGCGACGCATCGAGACTGTCGAACAACTCCAGCACCGGGTCGAAACTGCCCAGCGCGATGATGTCCCCGGCCGCGTTCGTCCCGCCCTCGTCGTGGTAGGTCCTGAACCTCAGGTCCTCCCCGCTGCCGACGCTACGAGTGAGATCGAAGAGAAAGTCGTGCTTGTCCGCGTTGATGATGAAGTCGCCCTCCAGTGAGAAGTACGCGGACTGTCCCATCGCCGGGCCCGCGGTGAGGCAGGCTGCGACCAGAAGGACGACGGCGAAAAGGGTCCGCGTGATCGAAAGGCTGTTGCACATGGCTGACAAAATCAGTGTCCTCAGTGAATTCATGGTTTTATCTCCAGGTTCCAGAACCAGTCCAAAAAACAAAGGCAATCAATTCCACGATCCTTCTTTCCGTCGCCTAAATGAGAACCCGCATGCGGCGCGTTCTCTATGCCGCGTGCTACGAACCTTTTAAAACTGGTAGATGGGTGCGAAATGCGCAAAAGACTTGCGCAAAACTAGATTTTATTAATCTCCCATCCTCTATAAAATGGCTCTCTTCGATTGTATACCATTAATGTAAGACCTGCTTATACCAGATTTCTGATCCTTTGTCGACAGTTATATGGTACTTGGGAAGGTTTTTTTTTGGTGAGTGTGCCTACCGAAGAACCCGTCCTGCTTGTTATATAAGCAGGGCAATCGCATCTAAATTTGGGGAGACGGAATAATTCTTACATGTTCGGTTCATGTTCGGGTTGCGCTTTGTGCTGCGAGGGTGTAGGGTCTTGGTTCGACGAATCGGTGAGGCCTCGCCAACAATCCTAACCGTTGTTGGAAGGAGCTACGACATGGACGTCCAAGCCCCCAGTGGCCTGCTGGGTTTAATCGGGACGACGGGGTTTAATCGGGACGGTTACCATTTTGGGTTTAATCGGGACGGTTACCATTTTTATTCGATTGCTTCTTCTTCGGTCGGCCGCGGGGTTGGGGGCGGAGGCGGCGGTTGAGGGCGGTCTCCAGTTTGCTGATGAACGTGTCGCTGCCGAGCGGGCATCCTCGGTTGCCCCATGTCCGAAATCCTGCGCGGCGGATCTCCTGATCCGCCGCGTAAAGGGAAGTTGACCATGCTGTCGCAACTGGCGCGGTAGGCCAACAGCGCGGGGGATCAGGTCGAAGATCCGCCGGGGCGGAAGATCCCCCGCGCAAGTGTTCAACAGGATCAAGTCGCGATCACGATCCCGGAAGCTTGATATCCTCTGCCGCCTTGGCTGCCTTTTCCGCAACGTCGAACTTCTTCCGCATGTCGCCGATCGTCTTCTGCATATCCTCAGGAAGCGAATCCTTGGACTTTTCCAGCTTCTTCAGCCCGGCCTCGGCCTTGCTCAGATCACCATCGGCCATGCACTGGATCACCTCAGCCACCGTGTCCTTCGCCTCTTCCTCGGTGAGTTTGCCGCCGCAGCCAGACACCATCACCAGGGAGAACGTCATTGCCACCAGCAGTGTGTAACGGATCATTGTAAGTTCCTTTCCGGTTCCATGGTCTCATGATATGAATCTCCGGCCAGCGCTCGCCGCCCGCCGATAGTCCAATTTGTTGATACCTCGCCATCTTCAGGCCGTCAAGAGATTTGCCCGCGAGAATCCTGTTTATGCAGCCCTGCCGCTACGGCATACTAGGGCTCTCACCAACGACCACGACGCACGGGACCACACAGGAGACCGCTCATGGCCTCGATTCTCGTTCTGTTTCACTCGCAGGAAAAGGGCAACACGCGGCGGATGGCCGAAGCCGTCGGCGAAGGCGCCCAGGCCGCCGGCGCCGACGTGCAGCTATTCAACACCAATGAAGGACGGCTGGACGTCGAGGTGTTCCGCAAGGTCGATGTCGCGGCATTCGGGTCGCCGGACTATTTCAGCTACATCGCCGGCGGGCTGAAGGTCTTCCTGGACGACTGGTGCATCGCCCGCTGGGCCGACCGCAACGGGCTGGAGGGCAAGCCCCACGGACTGTTCTATTCGCACGGCGGCGGCGGCAAGGTCCGCGAGCCGCTGGAGAAGCTCTTCGCCGCCGTCGGCCAGCAGGTGGGCGAGACGGTCGAATCATCCGGCCAGCCGGACGACGAGGTCCTGGCGGCCTGCCGCAAACTGGGTGGAGAACTGGCCCAGGCTGCGCAAAAGTAAAGGTGAACCCGACGATGGACTATCGGCACGTTGAGAAGACCGGTTGGGATGTATCGGCCCTGGGCTTCGGCTGCATGCGGTTCCATGACGCCGAAACCGCCACGGCCGCGGTGCATAGGGCGGTCGAGCTGGGTGTGAACTACTTCGATGTCGCCCCGTGTTACTGCGGATCCAACTCCGAGGCGTGGCTGGGCGCCGCCCTGAAGGGCCTGGACCGCAGCAAGCTGATCATCACGGCCAAGTCCTCCCCCGGCAACGGCGCCTTGGAGTTGTGCGACTACGACCCCAAGGGCGGCTTCGGCATCCGCACCGCCGACGAGGCCCGCCGCCAGATCGCCAGGTCCATGGAGCTGCTCGGGGTCGACCACCTCGACATGTACCATTTCTGGGCCCTGCACAGCGAGGTGGTGTTCCAGGAAGGCCTGAAGAAGGGCGGCTTTCTGGAAGGCGTGCTCAAGGCGCACGACGAGGGCCTGTTCGACTATATCGGCATGACGACCCACAGCGAGGCCGACGACATCGTCCACTTCATCAAACACTCGCCCTATGAGTACGACATGGTCACGATGCCCTTCCACCCGGTCAACGCCGGGCGGACCAGCGCGATCGACTATTGCGCCGAGCGCGGCATCGGCGTGGCGGCCATGAACCCGCTGGGCGGCGGGATGCTGGGGCGGTCGATCCCGTTGATGACGAATCTCGCAGCCGACGTGGCGGCCGACTCGATGGCCCAGGCCGCCCTGCGGTTCGTGGCCCACACGCCGGGGATCACCACGGCCCTAAACGGCATCACCTACGTTGACCACGCCGAAGAAGGCGCCGCGGCGATCTACGCCGGGCCGCTGGGTAAGGACGCGCGGCAGCGGCTGTTCGACCGGCTGGCGGAAATGTACGAGAGCGTCAACCCGCGAAACCTCTGCTCGGCATGCGGGTACTGCGGCCAATGCCCGATGGGCATCCTGATCCCCAAGGTGCTGGCGGCCTTTACCGACATGCGGATTCCCTCGACGGAAGAGGCGATGCGGGCGGACATAGTCGAAAAGGTCGCCGCCGGTGAGGAAGGTTGGGACCCCGCCCTGTGCGACGCGTGCAAGCAGTGCGAGGAGAAGTGCCCCAACCAGATTCCCGTCACGGCCCTGATGGAAGCGGCGGCGGAAATCTGGCCAAGATAGCTCCGCCGCCGGCCGATCACCAACCCGCCGCGGCTACGAACGCTGGCGATAGAGCTTTGGATCCACAACGGTCGCCATCGCCACCGCGTCTAGGTCCCCCCCGAGAAACGAGCAGACCTTCTGGGCCTGAGCCAGCGGATCGCTGACGACGGCTTTGTAGTCCACCCTCAGGATCGAGAAATTGTCCTGCTCGCCGATCCAGCGGTCGAACCTCTCCAGTTCGCGCCGGAAGGCCTGGGTCATTTGCTCCGGCGTCAGCTTGGCGCCGCCCTCCCCACGCCGCTCGAGCATCGCCGACTGCGACGCCAGGACCTCCTCCAGATCGCGCCGCATGAAGACCACGCGATACTCCCGATCCGTCGGCAGATCATACAGCAGGCGGTAGATCATCTTGACGGCCTTGCCGCCCGCCTGCTGCAGCCAGGACGAATCGCTCTGGGTCTTCTTGACCGCCTCGAACTCGTAGTAGCCTTGGGGGTTGTCCTCGTCCCCCTGGCGGGCGCCATCGGTCAGCGGCTCGATACCGGCGGCAACGAGCATCTGCATCATCATCGACGTGCCCGACCGCGGCAGCCCGGAAACAATCGTCACGAAGGCTCTGTCCATCACATCGCCCTTCCGTTCAATTGAGGATCGATTATATGCTATGATAACCATCTTCCAAATGAAGAGTTGGACATGGCGAGCCCCCACACCAAAGGTCAATCCCGAGCGCCCGTCTCGCACAAGGCTGCTTGTTGCCTGGCCATTGCGGCTGACGGTCGTTGGTGCGGGCTGGGCTACATCGAGTGAACGCCCTCCCCCCGACCATCCTGGCGACCCTCGGCGAGACCCTTCTTGTTTTTTCTATCGACCCTACGGGCCTCTCCATCCTTTGCGCCTATTTTCCGGGGCCTTGGCGTTCGGCCGTTCGCTCCGCTCACGCCTCACGGCCGCGACCCCGGCTAACGTCTGTTCGTCCCTCCGGGACTGCTTACGCGCCGCGGCGGCGCTTGCGGCGGCGCGGGCTGTCGGGGTAGAATCTTCGCCTTCCCCGTCTCGTCCGGCGAGTCCATGTGACCTGACGGGCGGACATGATACGGCGATGACAGGATGGATTGAGCGTAGCTAAGCGAACGCATATATGACGGCGATTCTTGGAATCTCGGCGTTCTATCATGACAGCGCCGCGGCGCTGGTGATCGATGGCGACATCGCCGCTGCTGCGCAGGAAGAGCGATTCACGCGCATCAAGCACGATTTCCACTTCCCCCAGCACGCCGTCGATTATTGCCTGGCCGAGGCCAATCTCACGCCGGATCAACTCGACGCCGTCGTCTTCTACGACAAGCCCTATCTGAAGTTCGAACGCATCCTGGAGACGTTCCTGGCCTACGCGCCGCGCGGGCTTCGCTCGTTCATGATGGCCATGCCCTTGTGGCTCAAGCAGAAGCTCTTCCTGCCGCGTGAGATCGACCGCGGCCTGCACGACGAATACGAAGGCCCGATCTACTTCACCCACCACCACGAGGCCCACGCGGCCAGCGCGTTTTTCCCCTCCCCGTTCGACTCGGCCGCCATCATTACGCTCGACGGCGTCGGCGAGTGGACCACCACCAGCTGGGGCGTCGGCGAGGGCAACCGGGTCGAATTGAAAAAGGAAATCCGCTTCCCCCACTCGCTGGGGCTGCTCTACAGCGCCTTCACGTACTTCACCGGCTTTCGCGTCAACAGCGGCGAATACAAACTGATGGGCCTGGCCCCCTACGGCGAGCCAAAGTATGTCGACGTCATCCTCAACGAGCTGATCGACGTCAAGGAGGACGGCTCGTTCTGGCTGAACCAGAGGTACTTCAATTACTGCTCCGGCCGAACGATGACCAATCGCAAGTTCGCCAAGCTGTTCGGCGGGCCGCGGCGCAAGCCCGAATCGTTCATCACGCAGCGCGAGATGGACCTGGCCGCCAGCGTGCAGAAAGTCACCGAGGACGTCATGCTCCGCATCGCCCGTCACGTCCACGACCTGACGGGCAAGGACGACCTCTGCCTCGCCGGCGGCGTGGCGCTGAATTGCGTCGGCAACGGCAGGATTATTCGCGACGGGCCGTTCAAGAACGTTTGGATCCAGCCGGCGGCCGGCGACGCCGGCGGCGCGCTGGGGGCGGCCCAGTTCGTGTGGTATCAGATCATGGGCCACCAGCGAACCGTTCACCACCCGGACAGCCAGAAAGGCTCGTTCCTCGGCCCGGCCTACCACAGCGAAACGGTGCGGCAGTATCTCGATTCGATCGACGCGGTCTACGTGCGATACGACAACGAGGACGCGCTCTGCACCCGCATCGCCGAGCTGATCAACGACGGACAGGTCGTCGGCCATGTCTCCGGCCGGATGGAGTTCGGCCCGCGGGCGCTAGGCCATCGCAGCATCCTGGGCGATGCGCGAAACCGGACCATGCAGTCCACGATGAACCTCAAGATCAAGTTCCGCGAGTCCTTCCGCCCGTTCGCGCCGAGTTGCCTGGAAGAACGCGTCGGAGACTATTTCGAGATCGACCGCCCGAGCCCCTACATGCTGCTGGTCGCCGACGTGCGGGCCGACCGCCGCACACCTGTCGGGCCCGACCAGCAGGAATTGACCGGCATCGACAAGCTCAAGGTCCCCCGCTCGGACATCCCGGCCGTGACGCACGTGGACTGCTCGGCCCGCATCCAGACGGTTCACGCCGAGACCGCCCCACGGTATCATAAGATCATCAAGAAGTTCGAGGAGCTGACCGGCTTCGGCGTGCTGATCAATACGTCGTTCAACATCCGCGGCGAACCCATCGTCTGCACGCCCCAGGACGCTTACCGCTGTTTCATGTTCACCGACATGGACGTGCTGGTGCTGGAAGACTGTCTCTGCCTCAAGACAGACCAGCCCCCGATGGACGGGGCGGACGATTACAAAAGGCGTTTCAAACTGGACTAGCCCCCGACCGCAGATCGGGAGACGACCATGGCCAAGCGACGCGGCATCATCGGCGAGTTCTTTCTGTTCATCAAAGAGCACAAGTCCTACTGGCTCGTGCCTCTGATCGTCATTTTCCTGATCTTCGCCGCCTTGATCGTCCTGACGAACATCGGCGGCGGTGCAATCAGTTGGTTAATGTACACCACTTGGTAAACGCCGAAAGGTCCACACCCGCATGTCTTTCTTGACGGTTAACTGGCGCCCCACCTCGCGACAGCTCAGGCTGTTCGGCCTGTCGGTCATCGTTATTCTCGGCGGGGTGGGCGCACTGCTGTTGCTGCACCACAACCTGCCGACGGCCGCTTATGTATGCTGGACGATCGCCGCCGTCGTCGGGCTGCTGGGGCTGACCGGCACGAGGGCCGCCCTGCCCGGCTATTGGGCGTTCACCGCGGTGGGCTTCATCCTCGGCAACATCCTCAGCCGTCTCCTGCTCGTGCTGGTCTACTTTCTCGCCGTCACCTCTATGGCCCTGATCATGAAGCTCATCGGCCGCGACCGACTCCGGATCAAGCGGCGCGACGCCCGTACACACTGGCTCGACGTGCCGGCCATTACGGGCAAGGACCCCTACCAGCGCCAATCCTGACCTGCGGACATTCCAGCGACCACAACGCCCGCAGACCATCGGTCATTGGCAGTGGACGCCGCTAGGGCCCGAGACTATTCTTGGGGCCTGGATGCGGCTGGCTTGGGCGGGAGTCTTCGGGAGGCCTCATAATGCCTCGATGGGCAACATGGCTGACTGCTGCGGTTCTTCTGATCGCGCCCGCCCTGCGCGCCGTCGATGCGCCCGCCGACACGGCCGTCCAGCCCAGCCCCGATGTCGCAACCGCCAAACCCATTGCTGTCGAGCCGGCCTCCGGCCAAGACACCACCGATTACGTCTACGACACGGCTATTCTAAAGGCCGCCCTCCTGCACTCGGCCGATGACGCCCTCCGGGCAGCCCAATTCGCGAAGGCCCGGGACCTCTACCGTCAGGCCTTCCCGCTGGCCGCCGAACTCTCGCCAGCCGAAGCCCAGTCCATCCTCGGCGAACTGCAATCTCTCAGCGCCGTCTTCGACCGCACCGACCGCGCCGAACGTCTTAAGGCAGTGCTCGTCGATCGCCCCGACAACATCGAGCCCCGACGGGCGTTGATCGTGCTGCTTGTCGCCGAGCTGGGCGACCCGGTCGCCGCTCAGGTGCATGTCGGCGAGCAAATCGATGACTCGCTGCGGCGACTCGTCGCCTCCAGCCAGCGCCCGCCGGATCAGAGCTCGCCAACGCAATGCCTCGCGCTGGGCCGATGGTACCGGCGCCTCAGCCAAACCGCCTCGCCCCCCGCCCGCCTGCGCCTGCTGACCGAATCTCTGCGATACCTCCAGCGGTTCCTGGCCGCCGGGCCCGTCGACCATCCTGACATCGATGCCGCCGCCGGCGACGCCGAAGCCTGTCTGGCCGACCTGCGGGAGCTTTTTCCCGACGACGGCCTGGCCCTGCCCAACGGCGTCTGGATCGATCTTCTGCGAACGGCTCAGCTCCAGCCGGCCGGCAAGACGGTCCCGTGGGAGCGGACCCGCGGCGCCCTGACCTGCACGGCCCGGCGGGAAGTCGGCGGGCGAATCCCGATCGACATGCCCGGCTCCTACGACCTGCTGGTGCGGTTCGTCCTGCGTGGGCCCGGGGGTCGATTCATGCTTCGTTTCCCGGCCGGCAACACATCCCACGCGTTCATCCTCAATGCGCCCGCCGAGGCCGGCGGGGTCGACGGACTGGCCCGACGGACAATGCGGCCCTCACACCTGCGGCCCGGAGACGTTCAGACGCTTCGCCTGTCCGTTCGCCAGGCCGGCGGCGCGGTTCGCCTGATCGCCGAGCTGGACGGCAAGCCATACATGGCGTACGACGAGCCGATCTCCAACGATTCATCGACCGACGCCGAGGCACGCCCGCCCTCGGCGATCGACATCTACGCCGACGGGCCCGCCGAGATCCTTTGGTTGGGCCTCAAGACTCACGCCGGCCGAGCCGTCCTGCCCGCCGTCGGGCCTCTCCGTTGGCGGCAACCGAACCGACACAGGATTCGGGCTGACCGATCATGGCAATGGGTCTGCCAGGTCCGCAAAGGCGACCTGCTGGAGATCGCCGCCAGCGGCGCCTGGTCCTGGAACGGTCGCGACGAGTGCGGCCCCAGCGGCGACCCGGCCGGCTGGCACGGGCTGCGAGGCCAACTGCCGGGCCAGGGGCCCCCGTTCACTATTGGCGGGCGCCGCATCCTGGCGATCGTGCGAGACGGCGTCCTGAAAATGGAGATGGAGGATACCGACAAGTCCGACAACACCGGCGCGATGAACGTCGTCATCCATACGTATGCACGCCCGGCCCAGGGGCAGGGGCAGTCCCAGGTGATGATGACGGCACCCCCCCCGGCCGTCCGCCTGGCGGCACTGGCCGCCGCCGACATGGGCTCGCCCGTCGCGCTGCAGACGAGCTTTAACCTTCTCTTCGGCGACGCCCCGCAGCGCGTCATGGCGTCCCATGATCCCGAGAAGGACCTCGACCTATCTGCGCGTCTGTTGGCCGCGGCGGCCGTGGTCGAGCCTGTCGCGCTACAGGAACTGATTGCCGAGAACGCCTTCGACTTCGCCGCCCGCGACCCGACCGCTTTTCGCGAGGCGATAGCGGCTGCGTCCGTCCTGTCATCCCTCAGCGGCGACCGCTCGCAGAAATGGCACGAGCGACGAATCACCATGGCCCGAATGTATAACAACCTGGTGTCATCGCCCGACGAGCCGCCCAGCGACCCCGCACTGCTGGACGCCTTGATCGCCGCCGCCGACGCCCATGCCGCTGCCCGTAATTGGGCGCGGGCCCAAACGCTCTACGACGAGGCCGCCGCGATGGCTCAGACCGTTCGTCCCACCGAGGCGCCGGGGTTGAACGTCTCTTCGCACCGCGCCGCCGCAGGCGAGCACCTGCAGGCCAAGCGCCGCCAACTCGCCAGCCAGTTGGCCGCCGCCCCGGATGACGTCCCCCTTCGGCGGAAGCTTATCCTGTGGATGCTGGCCGAAATGAACGACTCGGCCGCCGCAGCCGACCTGAACGATGACGCCCTGGACCCGACGTGGCGAAAGGGCTTGTCGCTGGTTTCGGCCCCCGTCGAGGACCTGGGTGTCCATGAGTCTCTGGAACTGGCCCAGTGGTATCAGGGCCTCGTGGTGGACGTGTCGCCGCAGGGCCAGTCGGCGCTGCTGGCCCGCGCGGATGCGGCCTGTCAGGTTGTCCTGGCGTCGACGGCGCCCGACGACGCCGCTCATCAGCAGGCAAGCGAACAGATACGGACGATCGACGAGCTTCGGCGCTCAAGCGATCTGTCCGGCCATGGGCATCTGTTGCGCGGTCTGTGGATCGACCTGCTGGCCGGCGCGGTGTCGCAGAGGTCGACTCGGCAGTGGGCCCGCCACGGTCAGGGCGTCGCCGTGTTCGGCGCGCGTCGGCGCGAAGCGCTGTTTTCGACCGCTCTCAGGCCTGACGGCGACTACGAGTTGAAGGTCGTCGTCGAGCAGACCGCCGGCGACGGGTCGCTGATAATCGCCCTGCCCACGCCTGACGGGCCGTACATGCTTCGACTGGGCCGCGACGGCAGTGAAGCGGATGCGCCCGCTCTTGCCAGCGGCCAGACGGTTGATCTCCACGTCCGGGTCGCCCGGAAAGATGACGGATTGGAGGTCGTCGCGACTGCAGACGGCAAGGGCATACCGGCCTGGCCGATCGCACTCCCACTGCCGGTCGTCATGTTTCGTGCCTTCGACGGAACCATGCTGATCCACTCGGCCCATCTGCGCATGACCACCGGCAGCGCCCATGAGATCGTCCAACTGACAAGCCCCAGGTCCGCCCGCCTCGCCGTCGACGCCAGGAAAGGCTGGCAAGACGCCCTGCCGCTCCGCAAAGGCGACGAGATCGCCGTTACGGCCGAGGGCGCGTGGACCGCACGCATGGGCCGCGGCCAAGGATCTGTCTCCGGGGCCGACGGCCCTGCCCGCGACGTCATGACCGGCGAGCGAATCGGCTACCTCGAAGGCCGTATCGGTGATGGACCGGCCTTTGAGATCGGCGCCTGGGACCGGTTCACCATCAGCAGCGACGGCATGCTGCAGTTGCAAATGCACGATGACGACCGATCCGACAACGCAGGCCGCGTCACCGTCACCATCCGCATTCTGAGCCGCGCTACACCCGCGCCTTAGCGTCCCTGGCCCACTGCTCGGCCTGCTGCACCAGGTGCTCGATCTCCGCCACCTCCACCCGCAGCGGCTCGATGCGCGAGTCCAGGTACCGCTGGACCCAGAGCGGGTCGATCGACCCGTGCAGGGAATCCTGAACGTTGCGGGCGATGTCGCGGCCCTTGCGAACGTGCCGCACGATATTGGCCAGCGACATCTGCGCCGTGGCGTGGCGGCGAAGGTCGCAACGGATGACGACCAGTTCCTCGCGGAGTTGCTGCACCATCAGCCAACCGTCCCGGCGAAAGTCCGTCAGCGCCTGCAGCGCGTCGCGGCAGGCCTCGAATCGCTGCTTCTGCCCAAGGGTCTCCAGGGCAGCTACGCACGCATCCCGCCCACCGTCGGGCAGCCGGCCGTCATGGAGGATGAACCCGTGACCGGCCAGCGAGTCCAGGGCCCCATCGATGGGCTCGCACTGGAGTTCCAGGTGCATGTAGCGGCTCCACGCGGTCGTGATCACGCCCTTCAGATTGTACTTGCCCGCGATCTTCGCCCAGGCCGCCGCGTTGTTGCAGCGATTATCGAAGTTCGGCAGATCCACGTTGTGGCCGTCCGCCCCCTTGTAGGCCGTCGCGCCCCACAGGGGTACGCCACAGTCGGCGAAGCGCTTGAACACATCCGCGTTGACATGGTCGCCCATGTTCTCGGGATCGCCGCTGTAGCCCCAGACGACCAGGTCGGCCTTTTCGCCCATCCGGCGAAGCGCATCGGCGTCCCACGACAGCATCATGTCGTGCCACAGCATCGGCCGAATGCCCGCCTCGGCGAGCTTGTCCAGAATCGGCCCGACGTGGTGCAGGTACAGCGCCCCCTTGCCATGCTTGTCGACATAGGCCTTCGTCTCGGGCCCCTTGCCGAACGTCCACGCTTCGTCGCCGCCCAGATGAAAGTGCTTCAACGACGGCATCAGCGCCAGCACCTCGTCCACAAGTGTCTCGATGAGCTGCCTCGACCCCTCGGCCAGCGGGTTGAGACAACTGACGCTGTCGGGCAGCTCTCGCAGATGCGCGTAGTCGGCCAGCTTGAGCACGAACTCCATGTGCCCGAGGCACTGCACGAGCGGAATGATCTCGACACCCAGTTCCGCCGCCCGCCGGCTGAACGCCGTGATGTCCTCCGGCGTGTAGGCCGTCTCGCACCGGATGCGGCGGTCGAGCATCCATGGGAACATGTCCTCCCACTCCACGACGATGGCGTTGAACCGAAGCCCCGCCGCCACCTCCACCAACTCCACCAGGCGAGACGGCGTGGGCGGAACGCCCTTGCAGTCCAGGTGCATCGCCCGAATCCCCACGACCGGCGTCGATTCCTGAAAACACTTGTCGAGTGACATCACATCCGAGCCTTTCGTTGGCTGTCTCCGGCCGGCGGTCTGCCGCTGGGCCGCTACTCGTCGCCAGAGATATGAATGATGGCCTTGATCACGCCGTCAGCGTACTGCTGGACGGTCTCAAAGGCCTGCTGGGCCTGTTCGATCGAATAATGGTGCGTCGCCAGTTGAACTGCGTCCACACCGCCGGCCACCATCTCGACCGCGACGTCTGCAGTGTGGTTCTGGCGGCGGACCATCTGAACGACGTGCTCGCGCCGGCGGGCAATATCGAAATTGATGCGGATCTCCTTGGCCTCGGGAATGCCGATCAGCATCAGCGCCCCGCCCGGGGTCAGCAACTCGATGCCCTGATCGATCGTCTCCTGCTGCCCGGCGCATTCGAAGACCGCCGCGACCCCGCTCGGCTGTTGCCGGCTGATCGCGGCAACGACGTCTTCCTGTCGCGGCGAGCCGGTCCAGTCGGCCCCAAGCTGCCGGGCCATGTCCAGACGCGGGTCGAGCAGGTCCGTCACATACGTCGCGCCAACGCCGGCGGCCTTGAGGGCGAGCAACACGCACAGCCCGATGGGCCCGGCCCCCAGGATGGCGACCGTCGCATCGGGCGACAGCTTGGCCAGCCGGCGGGCGTGCTCGCCGATGGCCAACGGCTCGCACAGCGCCGCGGCGACGAAACTCACCGAATCGGGGATCGGGCAGCAACTGGCCGCCGGCATGATGAGCTGTTCGGCCATCGCGCCGGGCGTCTCGCCGGGGTTGCCGAGGAATCGCTGGTTGCGGCAGGTGTTCACCCGGCCGGCGAGACACTGGTCGCACTGGCCGCACCAGATCAGCGGGTCGACGGCCACCCGGTCGCCGGGCGTCAGCGAGGTCACGGCCGGGCCGACCTCGACGACGGTCCCTGCGCATTCGTGGCCGATCGTCCAGGGATACGCTACCCGCATGCTGCCGATGCCGCCCTCGCTGAAATAGTGCACGTCCGAGCCGCACACGCCCACGACCGCTATGTCGATGAGCACCTCGTCGTCCCGCCGGATCGTCGGCGGCGGCGCGTCGCGGAGTTCGCTCTCTCGGATGCCTGTCAGTACGACCGTCTTCATGGGCCCGTTCCGTCTGCACAACCACTCGCCGAGCGTATCCGCGGCCAGGCGGGCCTGCAAGCGTCAGTCTTGTTCCACCCACAGGCTCGGATGTATACTGAGCTCGCGGCCTGATTGCGTGGACATCAGGCCGCTCCGCACACCGACGGCACACCCACGACGGAGTAGAACCACCATGGATATGGACCTGTTGGACGCACTGATCAACGCCCTCGGGGCCGAGCACGTTGTGGCCCCCGATGATCCTCGCTATTACGCCTTCACCTTCGGCGACGCGACGATGTACCGAAGTCGTCCCGACGTGGTCGTCTTCCCCGGCTCGGCCGACCAGGTCGCGACCGTCATCAAGGCCGCACGCACGCACAAGAGCTTTGTCGTGCCGGCCGGCGGGCTGACGGGTCTGTCGGGCGGAGCGGTGTGTCAGGGCGGCATCCAGCTGAACCTTTCGCGGATGAACAAGGTCCTCGGCATCGATACGATCGCCAAGACCGTCGTCGCCGAGCCGGGCGTCAGCTGCGCCAAGGTCAACGAACAGCTCGCCGCCGTCGGCATGATCATGCCCGTCGCCCCGGCCAGCCACCTGATCAGCACGCTCGGGGCCAACATCGCCGAATGCGCGGGCGGCACGTGGGGGATGAGCAAGGGCAACTTCAAGAACTACCTGCTGACGCTGCAGGTCGTCGACGGGCAGGGCCGAATTTTCGACACGGCCAAGCCGTTCCCCAAACAGTCCACCGGGCCGGACCTGACGGCGCTGTTTCTGGGTAGCGAAGGCACGATGGGCGTGATCACCCAGATCACGCTGAAGTGCGAGTTCCTGCCCGAGGACGTCTGGACCATTCGCGCGTGCTTCGAGGACGAATCGGTCCTGCAGACGATCCATGAGGGGCTGGCTGAGCGGCACATCGAGCTGCACAGTTTCGAGTACATGGACGGGCGAATGATGGAGGCCCTCGGCAAGCCCCGCGCCATGCTGCTGCTGTTGCAGACGGCCGGCCACCCCGCCGCGGCCAAAGACGCAGCCGACAAGACCATCGAGCTGCTCAAGGCGCTCGGCCCGGTCGAGCTGAAGTACACCAACGACAAGGACGAGACCGACGAGCTCTATACCGAACGCCGCAGCGCGCTGGGCGCGCTGGCCAAAGCCGACCCCAACAAGCCTGTGATCGTTCAGTTCGATCCGGTCCTGCCCATCCGCCATTTCGCCGAGGGCGCCGCAAAGATGCGCGAGTTGGCCGAGGCCGCCGACCTGGAGATCATCCTTTACGGCCACGCCGGCGATGGAAATCTGCACCCGAGCTTCATCGTCCCCGATAACATCGAGCAGAAGCGCAAGGCCCGCGACGTGATCCGGAAGTTCGACGAGTGGATCGAAGCCAATGGCGGCGTGTTCTCCGGCGAGCACGCGGTGGGCTTCTTCCTCGGGCGTAACATGGAGGACATCCGCGGCACGGGCGAGTATCTCCAGGGAATCAAGAAGACCTTCGACCCCGACGGCGTTCTCAACCCCGGCAAGATCGTCGACATCGATGAACCATCGCTGGAACAGGCGCCCGTTGACCCCAAGTACCGCGAGATCGCCGAGATCATCACGCTCTGCGCCAAGTGTCACCTTTGCAAGCTGGACAGCCCGCGCTTCCTCGAACAGCCGCGCGAGTACAACACGATCCGCGGCCGAATCAGCATGATCGACGCAGCCTGTCGAGGCATGGTGCCGTTTGCGGACATCAAGCCTTTCGCCGAGGAGATGCGGCCGTGGGTGGGCGAAATGAACTGCCCCGCCTTCATCAAGGATCGAATGGCCGACCTGATCGACAAGACGCTAGCGGCCGACTAGGCGTCGCCGGCATGTCGGCGCTCTAGTGATCGATCGCCGCATGCAGCTAAATAGAAAGCCCGGTCGACGTATCGGCCGGGCTTTTCCCTGCGTTCGGCCCCCCTACGCGTCGTCGAACTCCAGCGCGTCAGCGTCACTGTCGGCGATGTCAGGGAGGGTTTCATCCAGCGAGCCGATCCGATGCGGTCGCACGTCGGCTGTTTGCGCTTTCTTACGTTTGCGCCGCCGGCCGGGCTGGGGGACGTCCGGCTTGGGCACGCGGGTTGGATGCACGCGAACCGCCTCCAACGCATCGCAGGCGGTGGCGGCGAACAGATCGGCGCCGATTTCTTCGGCAAGCCCGTCAGCCCGGTTAAATACGCCGCCGCTGGCCAGGATCTGCATGTCCTGACAAATCCCGACCTCGCGGATCAGATCGATCAGCCGGCGTGCGTCGGGAGCGCCCGTCGGGTGCGTGCCAAACATGCACAGGACGTCGGGCTTGCTCTGGCTGAGGAACTCCAGAATCTCGTCGTTGGGCACACCCGCCCCGAGGAACCACACCGTCCAACCGGACGCCTCGAACAGATCCGCCGTGATCTGCGCGCCGAGTTCCTCGTTCTCGCCGTTACCACACACGACCACCATGCGCTGGCCGGTCTTCAACTGCCGGGCCAACAGGCCCTGAAGCTGATCGGCCACCACCCGGTTGATCCGCGCCGCCATGTGTTCGACGATCAACGGGATCTCGTCGCTGCGATAGAGATGCTGGACCTGCTCCATGGCAGGCCAGACGATCTTCTGCAGCAATTCCTCCGCCGGCATGCCTCTGTCCTGGGCCGTCAGGATCAACTCACGAGCTTCCTGTCGTCGCCCCGAGAAGAGGTGCCCCAGATACTCCGCAAAGATTTCAGCCAGTTTCATCATGGTCCGCTCTCGCCTCCACGGCCCTCCGTGCCCTGGCAGTCTGCATGTTGCCCACCAGGTCCAGTCCCGGCAGGGCTCACTTGTTAGTGACATTGAGCGTCGCAGTTGCCGCCGCTTGTGCGCCCGATGTTTGGGGCCTCCAATGACATCCGCCAATCGGGCTCGCACAGGCGAGCGTCTCGCGTAAGCGAGAATACTGAATCACTGCGTCGCTAAAATGAGTTCGGAATCAGGAAGTGCCAAGATTTACGGCAATTCATATTTTCTTTGAATCGCTGCCGCCATCGGAGGCGACAGGCGTGTTTGGTCCAACCTTCGGTGCGATCTTCCCGGAAACGGAAGCCATGATCACAATGGTAATATTTTAGTAATACATACGTTACAGCATAGACATAGCGGGCCCATGCTGCCTGGGGCGTTTGCGAGATGTCGGCAAGATCAGGCGGGACATAGCGCTGCAGGCAATTTCATGTAGCGTCGGTTGGCGGGGCTCCTGTCCCGCCAACTGTTGCCTGGCTTCGGAACGCGGCGGGACAGGAGCCC
>DRGC01000086.1 GCA_011050235.1 Phycisphaerae bacterium
GGTGAGGCGCACATCGACGATCTGGCCCGTTCGCAGGCGGCCGTCGCGATTGTCGACAGTGACCTCGATGCGGCTGGTGAAGGTCCTGGTGTCGGCGAGACGGCTGATGTAGGTGATCGTGCCGGCGAACGTCTTCGCCTCGCCGCCCAGCTTGTTGACGATGACGGGGACGGCGGCGCCGAGCTCCATGAACGCTACGTCGCGCTCAGGCACGTCGACGACGACCTTGATTTCATCGAGGTCGACGATTTCGGCCACCAGCGTGCCTGGCTGGACGTACTCGCCCTCTTCGACAGGCAAGAGGTTGACGATGCCGTCGATGGGCGCCTTGATGACGGACCGTTCGAGCATGGCCTCGGCGAGCTGCATCTGGGCCTTGAGGGTCTCGGCCCGCATTCGGGCCTGGTCGACTTCGGTCTGCGTGGCGACGCCGCGCGTCCGGGCCTGCTCCAATCGTTCGTAGTCGCGCTGATGGTAGTCGGCCTCGGATTTGAAGCGGTTGTATTCCGCCTGCAGCAGGTCGGTATTGAGCCGGACGATGACGGACGCTGTTTCGTCGCAAGAGATCGGCGCGCCTTCGGTGGCGAGGATCTCCTCGATGCGCCCGGAGACTTCGGCGGTGACGTGGACGACGCGTTTCGGCTGGGCCATGCCGGGCAGTTCGATGATGTCGGGCAGTTGTGGGATCGGCTGGATGGTCTGGACCGTCACCCGGCGGGGGGCCGGCGGGGTGGTGGTCGTCACCTCTTCGCGGCAGCCGGCGGCGATGACGGCAGCGCACAGGAACGCCAGCAGCATCGCACCGACGAGGCGACTCCGGCCGACCTTACCGGAGGCGGCGGCGAGGGGATTATGAGGGATTGTTGGCATCGGGGGTCTCCTGTTGAACAAGCTGTTCCGCAGCTTCGGTAGCGCCGAGAACGACCAGGAATCCTCGCTTCAGCCGCAGCAGAAGTTCCTGGTCGACGACAATGCCCACACCCAGGATGCCCTGAAGCGTCAGGCCGTCGAGCGTTCCCATCAGCACCGACGCCGCCATCGTCGGCCCGAGATCGGCGAGGAATTGGCCCTGTTGTTGGCCTTGGGCAATGATGCCGGTCAGCATCTCGCGCCAGCGGGCGTACAGGTCGTTCAGCATCGTGGACATGGGGCCCACGTGGCCGTTGTGGCTTTCGCGGGCGGCCGACGCCCAGCACTCCAGGACCAGCCGCCCGATCTGCTGATGGTGTGAGTAACGTTCGTACCAGTGATCGAACAGCAGCATCAACCGGTCGACAGGGGAGGAGGTCCGGCCGAATCGGGCGACGATCTCCTTCTCTTCGACGGACATCGACTCGGTGAAGACCGAGGTGAACAACTCCTGCTTGCTCGAAAAATAGTTGTACACGCTGCCCTTTGCGATGCCGGCCTCGGCGGCGACGGCGTCGACGGTGGCTTCGGCATACCCGTGCGTCTCGAAGACCTTCGCAGCGGCCGCTAGAATATTCTGGCGTTTGGCATTGGCCATTTCTGCATTACCCATAGGACGGTCCTTTCGCTTTCGACTGACCGGTCAGTCGCCAGGCCCATCCAGCGACTGACCGGTCAGTCATTAATATTCTAGGGAATGCAATGGCCTGAGAAAAGGTCTTTTTTGGGCGAAAGTCCCCTGTGCGTGCACGGGCTTCTGGCGGCCTTGGGGTGGCCTGCGAGCGGCCCACAGGCCAACTGTCCGCGGTCTGGGGACGGCCCCCTTTGTGTGAGGACCGGAGGGCCAGGGGTGTTTACTTGGCGGCTATTCCGCGTCGTCGGCCTGCTGCTGCTTGTCCAGAAAACCCTCGAGCTTGCGGGCGCGAACGGGGTGTTGGAGTTTGCGGATGGCCTTGGCCTCGACTTGTCGGACGCGCTCGCGCGTGACCTTAAAGATTCGGCCGACTTCTTCGAGCGTGTAGGTGTAGCCGTCGCCGATGCCGTAGCGGAGCTTGATGATCTCACGTTCGCGGTAGGTGAGGGTCTTGAGGACGTCCTCAATGCGGTCCTTGAGCATCTCCGTGCCGGCGCTGACCATGGGGCTCTCGGCCGAATCGTCTTCGATGAAATCGCCGAAGTAGCTGTCTTCGCTTTCGCCGACGGGGCGGTCGAGGCTGATCGGGTGGCGCGAGATCTTCAGGACGCGCCGGGCCTCTGAGACGGTCATGCCGGCGTCGTTGGCGATTTCCTCGATGGTGGGCTCGCGGCCGAGGCGCTGGACGAGACGCTTGGAGATATTCCGCAGGCGGCTCATGGTCTCGATCATGTGGACGGGGATGCGAATGGTCCGGGCATGGTCGGCGATGGCGCGCGTGATGGCTTGGCGGATCCACCAGGTGGCGTAGGTGGAGAACTTGTAGCCTCGGCGGTATTCGTATTTGTCGACGGCCCGCATCAGGCCCGTGTTGCCTTCCTGGATGATGTCCAGGAAGCTCAGGCCGCGGTTGCGGTACTTCTTGGCGATCGAGACGACCAGGCGGAGGTTGCCGGCGGACAGCTCGCGTTTGGCCTGCTCGTAATCGTTAAAGACCTTGTGGATCGCCTTGATGCGCTTGCGCAGGGTGTCGGGGTCTTCCAGGACCAGGTCCTGCAGGCCGTCTATTTCTTCGCGCATGACCTCCAAGTCTTCCTGCGGCAGATCGCCGTTGCCCGAGTCGATCGTGCGCCTCAGCTCGTCCATTTTCTCGGAGATGTGCTGGAGCTTCTTCATGAGCGGCTGGACGCGACTGGTCCGCAGGGAGAGCTCTTCGACAAGTTTGGCGGCTCGACGGCGGCGCTGCCAGAGATTGCGCAAGGCGTTATGCTTGCCGACCTCGCTGCTCTTGGTGGAATGGATGGTGGCCCAGTCGGACAGGTTGCGCTGGGCGATCATATCCAGCGTTCCAAGGTTGGCCGGCATGCGGGCGGTGATGGTTTCCTTGGAGAGATTCTCGGCGGTGGAGATCTTCATGGTGCGGTCGAAGGGCAAATTGCCTTCGAACACCTGTTTGAGGATTTCGATCGCCTGGGTGGCGCAGTAGTCGCTCTCCAGGACGCGTCGGCGGAAGTGCATGCGGGTCATCTCGATCTTCTTGGCCAGATCGATTTCCTGCTTCCGCGTGAGCAGGGGGATCTCCCCCATCTGCGTGAGATACATACGAACGGGGTCGTCAATCCGCCGCCCAGGCGCCTCGAGATCGTCGGTTTTGACCTTGGAGGCCGAGGCCTTTCTCTTCGGTTTCGGTTCGGCGTCGGCAGTGAACTTATCGGTGCGCGACTCGGCCTCTTGCTCGTCCAGAAGCTCGATCCCCAGTTCGTCGAACGTCATCAGGAGCGAGTCGAGCTTGTCCGGCGAGACGGCTGCATCGGGAAGATCGTCGTTCATCTCCTCATAGGTTATGTATCCGCGCTGCTTGCCCTTGGCGATGAGGTTCTTGACGCTGGCATCGAGAGTGTCTGAGGCATCCTCGATCGCGCCGGAGACGATCGGTTTCTCTGGTTGTACCATTGCACCCGCTCGCTAGTTATGCTGAATTAGACAGGGGAACCCCATATTGTATGGTTTGTCCTGCCAGTAGGTCAACGACTTTTTGCCAAAGGGCGCTGCCTTGACAAGGTCCCGCTGGGTGTCTAAAGTACCTCACGCCGCCCGGGTGGCGGAATTGGCAGACGCGCCAGGTTGAGGGCCTGGTGGGGTTCATACCCCGTGCTGGTTCAAATCCAGTCCCGGGCATTGTTGGATGCTGACAGGGCGGCCTGATCGGCGAGGGAGGGGGCTGTTGCGGGCCGAAATCGGCCGCTGCGGGGCGATGTTGAGTTGAGCGGGGAAAAATCTTCCCGGGTTTGTGGACTGGTATGTTGCATCGGCCGGGGCGGCGCGTCATAATCGGCTCGGCCAATACTGTGGACGTACTATCGGATAGTCTAGAGCGAACGGAGACCACATCATGGGGCCCTCGCCAATAGCTGCTTCGAGCCTGAACGATATCGAAGCCGACCTCGCCGCCACGCTCAGTGAAACCGTCGATGAGATCGAACACATGGACTGTTTCGATCCCGAACAGCGGGCCGAGCTCTATACCATTCTTCGGGCCATGGTGTCCGATACGCAGCAGCATCGGGCGCTGCTGGCCAAGCTGATGGCCGCGGCGATCCAGGAGCCGGCGAATGTTTGAGCAGGCGGTCCTGGCCGAACGGTTTGAACGCCTTCTGCTCAAGCAGCAGCAAGCGGCCCGGGCCTACGCTGAGTTGCTCAAGGGCCTGGAAGACCCCCAGCTCCGTCACCAGTTCGATCAGATTCATCGGGACAAGCAGCGACACGTGCGCCTCTCGGAGCGTCTGCTGGAGATCATGCCCTAGGGCAGGGAGGCGCGGTGGGGAGCGGCCCTGTTTGTCGCAGAAACAAGAGAGCAGAAGCAAGAGAGCGAGATTTGGGGATTTTAGGGATTAGGGGATTGTTGTTTTGGCTCAAAAAAGAATCTCTTAATCCCTGGAATCTTCTAATCCCCCTTTCTCTTCCTTCCTCCCGCAGCTCACGGCTTTCTTTCCTGATCGCAGAGGCAAGAGAGCGGGATTTCGGGATTTCTGGGATTAGGGGATTGTTGTTTTTGGCTCAAGAAAAATCTCTTAATCCCAGGAATCCAAAAATCCCCCTCTCTCTTCTTTCTTCTTCGTGTGGGAGATGTGCGCGCGGTGGGGAGGGCCCATTAGAGATCGGCCAGTCGCTGGGCCTTGTCGCGCGTGATCAGCCCGTCGATCATCTCGTCGAGATCGCCGGCCAGAATGCGATCGAGGTTGAAGTTGGCTCCCTCCGTGCCCTCGCCCTTGAGGCGATGATCGGTGCAGCGGTTCTGTGGGAAGTTGTAGGTCCGCACGCGTTGCGATCGATCGCCCGAGCCGATCATCTTCTTCTTGGCGGCGGACTGCTCGGCATGTTTTTCCTGTTCGAGCTTCTCGTGGACGCGGGCGGCCAGCAGGCGGCGGGCCTTGGCGCGGTTCTTGTGCTGGGACTTCTCGTCGCGCATCGACACGGTGATGCCGGTCGGCGTGTGTTCGAGCTTGATGGCCGATTCCAGCTTGTTGACGCTCTGGCCGCCGGGGCCGCTGGCGCGCATGGTGTGTTCGATGACATCCTTGCTCCAGTCGATGTCGACCTGGATGTCTTCCGGCTCGGGCAGGACGGCAACGGTGGCGGCGGACGTATGGATTCGGCCCTGCGATTCGGTCTTGGGTACGCGCTGCACGCGGTGGCCGCCACCTTCGTATCCCAGCCGGGCCCAGACGCCCGGGCCGCTGACCGATGCGACCACTTCGCGGCAACCTCCCAGATCGGTCCTCGTGGCCGAAAGGACCTCCAACGTCCACCCGCGACGCGCGGCGTACTGGGTATACATCGTCAGCAGGTCACCGGCGAATAGGGCGGCCTCGTCGCCGCCGGTGCCCGCGCGGATCTCTAGCACCAGCGAATCGACGGCCGCATCGTCGCTCATCACCAACAGGCCTTTGACCAGGGCCAGCGCGTCGTCGATGCGGGAGAGGAGGTCCTGCACTTCCGCTTCGGCCAGGGCCTTCATGTCGGCGTCGGTGTCGGGGTCGTCGACCAAGGCGCGCGCGTCGGCCAACTCCTCGGCGAGGCGGCTGTAGAGGCGATATGGCTCGACGATCCGCAGCAGTCGGGCATGTTCTTTGGACAGGTCAACCATCCGCGTGACATTGGTGGCCACGTTGGGGTCGTTCATGAACTCGGTGATCTCGTCGCAGCGGCGGTCGAGCTGGTCGAGCTTGTCCAGTAATGTGTCGTGGGTGTTCATCGTCGCTTACCTGGAAAGATGGCGACATAAGAACGCCGATGGCCCGACGAGGGCGATCGGCGCTTATTTCAGAGGGGGGCGCTACTTCTTGGCTTTGGCGGGACGGCGGAAATAATCACCGCCAAACTTCCGCTGGAACTTTTCCACGCGTCCGGCGGCGTCGACGAACTTCTGTTTGCCGGTGTAGAACGGGTGGCAGTTCGAGCAGATGTCGACCTGCATGTCATCGCCTGTCGAGCGCGTGGTGAACGTATTTCCGCACGCGCACTTGACCGTGATTTCTTTATAGTCGGGATGGATCTTCTGTTTCATCGTTGGCGTGTCCGCAAAGGCAACTGCCGAAACATCTCACTATACCTTTCTATCATCGCAGCGGCAAGGCCAAATCCTGCACAAAAAAAGCAAGTCCGCGCGTCTTTATCGTCTTGATATTCCACCTGAAAGGCGTCAACCTTTTGTGAACATTTCATAACCGACGTGCCGATGGGTAAATATGCCACAAACCGGGCGACTTGTCGCCGCGTGCCTCTGCCAGCGTAGGCAGCGCATGATCGGCGCAGAGAATCGTCGACCCGAAGACGAGTCAGAGGAGCCACAAGCATGGCAAAGAAGAAGGCCAAGAAGAAAGCAGCCAAGAAGAAAGTAGCCAAGAAGAAGACCAAGAAGAAGGTCGCGAAGAAGAAGTGCTCGGCCAAGACGTGCAAGCCGAAGAAGAAAAAGGCCAAGAAGAAAGTAGCCAAGAAGAAGGCCAAGAAAAAGGCCAAGAAGAAAAAGTAATCGTCGCGGCTCGGCTCTAAGAGCTTTGATTCGACAAGAAACGCAGGCCGACCATGTGTCGGCCTGCGTTTGTTTATGCAGGATGCGCCCGGAGGACGGCAAAGCCCCGTTTGGGCGGAGTTATTTCAGGAACCAGCCAAGTTCCGGGCTCTCGCAGGTCGAGATGACGCGGGGGCCGGCCGGCTTGGCCCAGCGGCAGGCGTTGGTGATGACCTTCTGGACGTTCTCGTTGTAGAATACCGGATACGTTTCGTGGCCGGGGCGGAAGTAGAACACCTTGCCCGCGCCGCGCCGCCACGTGCAGCCGCTGCGGAAAACCTCACCGCCTTCGAAGCTCGAGATCAGGATCGTCTCGTCCGGCTCGGGGATGTCGAAGAACTCCCCGTACATCTCCACGTGATCGATAATAAAGTGGTCTTCGATGCCCTGGAGGATCTCATGGCCCGGGCGCGTCACCCACAGCACCTCGCGTTCGGCGACTTCACGCCACTTCAGGTTGCACGGCGTGCCCATGAGCTTGGTGAAGATCTTCGAAAAGTGAGCGCTGTGCAGGCAGATAATGCCCATGCCGCTCACCACGTGTTCGTAAACGCGCTGGGCGATCGCGTCGTCGACGTCGCCGTGGGCGATGTGGCCCCACCAGGTCAGCACGTCGGTGCCGGCCAGGACCTCTTCGGTCAGACCGTGCTCGGGTTCGTCGAGGACCGACGTGCGGGCGTCGATGTCGTCCTGGGTGTTGAGGAAGTTGGCAATGTACGTGTGCATGCCATCGGGATAGAGCTTCTGCGTTTCGGCGGTGACCTTCTCGTGGGCGTTCTCGCCCCAGACGGTTACGCGAATCTTGTCAGCCATTGCTTGGCCTCCTTTGGGAACAACGTGGTCGAATGTCGAACGATTGGGGATATATACCGGGGTGACAGATCGTTGCCAAGGGGCCCGGGGATTTTTCTGGCGGCCGGGCCGGTGAGGCTCGAAGCGCGCCCGCTGCCGGCGCGGGTTGATTGCCTCGAAAAGCTACTGGCGGGCCGATCGAGGCGGGTTATAATGGCCCAATCGTGGCGGGGGCGATTCGTATATCCTATACTCACCTAAGGTCTACATTAAGAGAAACGATGGTCTTCGTGAGACATATGGTCGCATACATCGGCAGATGGCAGTGGCTGGCGGCGCTGCTGGTGGTCACTGCGTTTTCGTGCGCCGAGCCGCCCACGCCAACGACAGCGCCGACCACTGCCCCACTAACCGAGCCGATCGCGGCGCCTGCGAGTGCACCAACGCTTGCGCCGCCGCCGACGCCGGCCGTGGCAATAACGCCCGCCACGGCGCCGACACCTGTCGAAGCGCCGACGCCTGCGGTCATCAAGCCCGTGCCGATGCCGCCCACGCCGCCTGCCGATGCGCCTGCTCGGGCGGCTGAACTGCGGGGCGACGCCGTGACCGATGCGCTCCTGGGTGAGTTTGACGTCGCCCTGGACAAGCTGCGCCGGGCGGCCGCCCTGGCCCCCAACGATTCGAAGACGGCCATGTCCGTCGAACTGCTGAAGACCTACGTCGCCAGGCGACACGAAGCCGAAACGCAGCGCGCCGCCGAATATGTCCAGGCCGTGCGACGCGTCAAGCGCGCCATGATGGCGCAGGCCCACCTGACCGATGACAGCGACCAGAAACACCTGGAGACGCTTCGCGAGGCGGTCGGTCAGTTGGCCAAGACCTATGAGGGGCTCACGTCGCCTCGGGCCCTTCGGGAGGCCGGCGCCGACGAGGCCAAGCAGATGCGGGCCGATAGCCTGGAAGCCCTGGACAAAGCTCAGGCAAAGCTCGGTGAGATTAAGGGCCTGCTGCTGGCCGGTGGCGACGGCGAGTACCGCCGAGAGTTCGTCGAGGTCGTCGACGCTCTGCTGGCCGAGCTAAGCCGCTATCGCCAAGCATGGGCCGATGCGAACTTCGCTTCGCCCGACGACCACGAGACCTCCGTGCGCGGCATCCAGCGGGTCGAGAGCGACCTGGCCTATGCGATCTCCGACGTGGAGGTGATGGTCTCCGAAAGACCTTGGCGGATGGCACTGGTCCATGCCGCCCTGGCCCGCAAGGTCGCCAGCGAGGCCGACCGCATCACCGAGCAGCCGTGGTACCGACAGTTGCTGGCCGACAGCGTCGAGCGAGGACAGGCGTTGATCGACGAGGCCGAATGGACCATGGCGCTGGTGGCCTACATGGGACTGGAGGCGATGGTGGATGGCAACGGCGAGTACAAGCGCACGGCCAAGCTTGTACGCAGGCACGTCCGTGTGCTGGGACTTTACGGCCCGCCGGAGACCGCGCCGTCAGGGGCCGACGCGCCGATCGATGAGTTCTGGCAGGATGATGAGTTCTGGCGGGATGTGGTCCAGGGCATCACCGAGCAAATGGTCCGGACCATCATCTCCCGCGTGGACAGTTACTATGTCACGACCATCGACTATCGCAAGCTCATCCACGGCGCCCTGACGAGCGTGTTGGTGTTGGCTGAGACCCCCCAGATCACCGGAACGTTCGAAGGGCTGGCCGATGACAGCAAGCGTGAGGCCTTCGGTCGGGCGATCCATAACGCCATCGACCACTTCGCCGCCAAGCCGGATCCGTTGGACTATCTGGAGCTTCTGCTGGCGCTGAAAACCGTCCTCGATGCGTCCGATGCGACCGTCGACCTGCCGATCGGCGTGCTCGGCATGGAGTTTGCCGACGGATTCCTGGACGAGTTGGATGATTTCAGCCAGCCGATCTGGCCCAAAGAGGTCTCGCAGTTCAACAAGGTGACAAAAGGCGCGTTCGTGGGCGTGGGCATCCAGGTCCACAAGGATCTTGGCGAGCCGATGAAGGTCGTCACGCCGATAGCGGGAACGCCGGCGTTTCGGGCCGGCATTCAGACGGGCGATCTGATTGTCGCCGTCAACGGCGTGCCCACCAAGGACCTACCCATCGACCATATCATTCAGATGATCGTCGGCGACAAGGGCACGACGGTCGTCCTTCGCATTCGTCGTCGCGGGATCGTAGCGCCAATGGACGTGGAGCTCGTGCGCGATACGATCAAAATTCGGTCGATCAAAGGCTGGCGACTGGGGCCCACCGGCGAGTGGGACTTCATGGTCGACCCGGCCCATAAGATCGGCTACATCCGCCTGGCGCGGTTTACGGAGGAGACGGCGTCGGACCTCACTCGGGCGCTGAAGGCGCTTCAGGGGCAAGGCGCGACATCGGTGATCCTGGATATGCGACTCAATCCCGGCGGGCTGCTGCGGGCGGCGACGCGTACGACCAATGAGTTCGTCGACGGGGGAAAGATCGTCATGACGCGAGGTCGGCACGTGCCGAAGGTGGAATACAAAGCCAACTGGCGAGGCCAGTTTGTTCGCGGCCGGCTGGTCGTGCTGATCGACGAATACTCCGCCTCGGCCTCCGAGATCGTCAGCGGCGCCCTGCAGGATATGGGCCGGGCGAAGATCATCGGGCAGCGCAGCTACGGAAAGGGCAGCGTTCAGCAGGTCCTGCCGATCGCTTTGCCCCCCAACGAGGCCCAGGCGCTGCTGCGACTGACGGCCGCTTACTATTACGTGGGCCCGTCCGAGCATCTGCTGCACCGCACCAGCGGCGCGGCCGTGTGGGGGGTCCAGCCGGACGTCGTCATCCGCATGACGCCCCGGCAGATTAGGCGCTGGCTGGAGATTCGCCAGCAGACCGACCTGCTGCATGAGATCGCACCGGATCGCTTGGAGGCCGATCTGGCCGAGCAATACGAGGCCGACCTTCAGTTGATCACGGCGGTGACGCTGCTGAAGCTCGAATATCTCCACACCGCCCCCGAAGAACAGGCGGCGGCCGAATAAAGAGGACAGGCCCGCCCAGGGGCCGGGGAGAATCTAGGCGTTTTCGTGCGAGTCGGTGTCTTCGCTGTCGGCGGGCTCTGGGGGCGGCTCGGCGGGTAGGCCCGTCGGCTCGACCACAATCGTTCGGGCCAGAAGGTCCCCCAGCCGCTGACGTCCAGCCGTCAGCACCGGCAGCAGCAACAGCAGCAGCAACATGGTTATCGCCAGGAGAATGAGGACCTTCAGGAGATTGCGGATCAGGGCCTGGCGCACCGTGATCGCCTTGCCGTCCAGGCTCACCACGCGCAGGCCCATCAGTGTCTTGCCCAGCGTCGCCCCTCGCAACGTCTCCATGGCGACGCCGTAGATCAGGAACACTCCCATGGCGACGGCGCTGATGACGGCGGAGACCTGGGTCTTGGTAAGGCGCGTGATTACGTCCATCGACGGGCGGGAGTCCATCTCCTCGAGTGTGAGGATGGGGTTGACCTTGACGTACCAGTACATCATCGCCGCCGATGCGATCAGGAGTATCGGCGCCAGATCGATCACCTGGGCCAGCAGGCGCTTGAGCAGGTGGGCGGGTCGGACGCTTTTCGGCAGGGCCTGCAGTGTGAGCTGCTGGGCCGACCGCCCCAGGAGCATGCATGCCAGCGTCGCCAGCACCAACGTGATGAAGACATACTGCATCACGATCCCCCCGTCCTGATCGAACTCGGGCTGGCTGAAGATGCCGATCGGTTGCGGCGGCTCGGCCGTGCCGTTCGACGCGACCAGTAGGAACTGGACCTTGTCCTCCGTCGACCACACCACCGCCAGTCGATTGCCCAGGACCGTCGCCAGCAGCATCGTGTCCGCCGGCCAGAGCACGGCCTCCTCATCTCGCAGAACCGTCTGATGGCTGAACGTCCCATCGCCCGTCAATGTCGAAACCGTCAGGCCGATCTGTCCCTCGGCCCCCGCCGAGGTCAGCAGGACGGTAAGCTTCCCACCGAGCCCATCCATCGACACGATCGTTCCGTCGGCAAGGGGGTGCGGCAGGTCGGGCCGGCTCCACTGGCCGTTGCGCCAGGCGTACAGGCGGTTGCCGGGCGGCCCGGCGGTGCGGACCATCACATACAGCGCGTCGCCAGCGGTGGCGGCCAGGACGGTTGTTTGCGGGGTCAGGGGAATGGCTTCCAGATCGGCCACGTGGCGCCATTGACCGGCAACGGTCTGAAAGATGCCGAGTGTCGCCTCGTACGTTTCCATCACCGGTGCGGCCAGGCCGAGCCCGGTCGCCGGCGGCGCTGGCTCGGCCTGCTCGGCCCCCTCGCCGGGCAGGCGGCGCGGCACGACCGTGAGAATCGACGGGCCCCGCGCGTCGCCGAAGCCGGTGGCATCGCAAGCGGCCAGAGGCGCAATCGCTTTCGGCCAGCGCGGGTCCTGCGGGTTGCGGCCAACCAGTGAGTCGCCGTCGACGGCGCTGTAGCTGACTCGCCCGGTGGGTGCGCTGCTCAGCACGTGCAGCCGCCGGCCCAGCACGATGGCGAAATCCACCCGGCCGGACAGGCCGCGCTTGAGCCATCGCCATTGGTCTTGCCCTCCGCCGACGGGCCAGACGAGCAGGTCGAAGGTCTCCTCGTCCCGATGGCGGTCGACGATCCACAGATCGTCTCCGCTGCCGGCGATGAGCAGGTCGTGGTCCGATGAAAGACTCTCTTGGGCTGCCCCCGGGACCGGCGCCGCCAACAGGACTGCGGCGGCGACCATGCAGGCCAGGAGCACGTGTTTAGGCGAGATACTCATTGCTCGTCGGTCTCTTCTGGGATCAGGTGCCGGTCGACCTGAATGATCCGGTCATCCGTCATCGATGGCGGCAGATGATCGCGAAAACGGCAGGCGGCGCGATCCCATTTGTCGTCGACCGTCATCTCCGAAAGGACCAGATGGATGCCGGCCCCGCTGATCGGCCAGGTAATTCGAATGTTTGTCGGCATGACGACCGGCGGCTCGTCGTCGTCGGCCGATGGAAACGTCTGATAGTCGGCCAGATCAGCCGTCATGATGCACTCACCATCGGCATCGAAGAACCGCATCAGGAAAGGCCGACGCGCCTGCGTATCGGACCAACGAATGTGGATCTCACGCTGCAGCAGGATCTGCCCCGTCACCGGCTGATGATCGATGTGCTGCAGAACGTAGGCGTAGGGGCCGGGCGGCGTGCGGTCCATCTGCAGCACCACGGCCGGCAGGTCCGTTGGGTCGGCGGGCAGGTCGCTGATGCCCAATGCGGTCAGCAGGTCCTGAGGGTTCATCGCCAGCATCCTCAGGCCCGGCGCGCCCGCCAGATCGGTATGGCCCCAGTAGGCGGCGGCCTCGTCGCCGAGGTTGTACCAGAAATAATAGGCGCCTTCGTCGCGGCTGATGCCCACGCGGAACAATTCCATCGCGGCGGTCTCGCGGCCGATCAGGACGAAGTCGTCCGGACCAGGCCGATCGCCCTTGGCCAGCAGCACCAGCCCGTTGGGCGTCGCCAGGGGGCTGACCGATCCCCACGTCGTCGGCAGGCCGCCGTCGGGGTTGGCCATGGTGAACTTGATCTTCGCCCGCGCCCACAGACGCGGCGCGCGGCGGGCGTTGGCGTTATGCTCACGCACCAATTGGCCCAGCGCGACGCGCGTTTTCGGGAGCGGCTCGGGACAGCCGGGCAGGGCCAGAACACCCGCCACCAGCACGGCCAATTTGCACCAGATGGACGATGCGGTCATATGGGCTCTTCCATGATTTCGTTGAGGTGGTCGCTGACCTCGGCGATCTGCTCCTCGTCGAGGTTCGGGTCGATGACCTCGTGCATGCGGTCGGTCCCGCGAACGCGAAGCTGCCAGATATCGCGCCCCTGGCCGTCTTTTTCCATGTGGTCGTAGACCAACAGCTTCTTGCGCATCAGGATCAGCGTCAGCACGTAACGGAAGTTGATCCGTGCCGGCTCGTCGGCCCCATCGAGGCGCTCGAATAGGTTCAGCAGCAACTCGTTGTCGATCAGGAGCTTTTTTTTCTGCTGGGGCTCGGGAATGTGTGTGCGCCATGTGCCCACGACCGACGGGTCGTTTTCGCACGGATGGGCCTGCCAGTATTCCAGGCAGTAGTCCTCGCGGAGCAACTGGCCGTCGGACTCGCGCAGCACGGCCACGAACGCTTCCCCGGGCACCAGTTCCCGGTTCGAGCCGTGGCAGAGGCCCGCAGGCTTGGCGATGTCGTAGTCCTTGGCCATCGGTTATGGCAGATGCACGGCCCCAAGGGCCTCGATCTCGTCCAGCAGGGCGATCGCGCGGGCCAGGTCGTCGGCCGACCCCTGCTTGATATCGGCGGCCGCCGCCTTGTCGGTGAGATTCGGCACATTGACGCGAACATTGTAGTCGCTCAGCCGGACCGTCGCAGCCAGCAGGGCGCCCGCGGCGAGCAGGTCGGTGATCAGGTACGGATTGCACTTGTCGGCCAGGGCCTTCATGTCGTCCATGATCGCCAGGGCGAGCTTGGCGGTTTCGCGCGGGACATGGATCGCCGCCGCGGTGGCCAGTTGGACGGCCTCATCCTTTTCCGGCCCGTCGTCTTGCCGCGTGGCCTGCTGATAGAGCTGATAGGCCTGCACATCATCGGCAACGAGGTCCTGGAACATTCCGCGGGCCCGTTCGAGTCGCTCGCCCAGGCGGGTGTAGAATGCCTCGTGGTCGGCGAACTTCTTCTTGCCGCGGGTGAAGTTCAGCGCCATTTCCCCCAGGGCCGTCCCCAACGCGCCCGCCACGCCGGCGATGCTGCCGCCGCCGGGGGTGGCGGTTTTCGCGGCAGTGCAGGCGACAAACTCGCTGACGGGCATGGCCATGAAGTCTTTGGTTTCGCTCACCGTGTCTCCTCGTGTCTTTCAGCGTTTACGAATGAGGGCGCCCCGTCAAACCAGGCCGGGCCCGGCGGCGCCCGGAGCGGACATCTCGGCTGCGCCGGCGGCGCGTCAGGCCTTCTCTTCGTCGGCCCCGGTGTCTCGGGCCTCGACCTCGCTGAGATACGCCAGTGTGCGGTCCAGTTCGTTCTTCAGATGGCTGACGCGAAGGAGGCTCTTGACGCGCGTCAGAAGCTCCAGCCGATTGACCGGCTTGGAGATAAAGTCATCCGTTCCGCTGGCCACCGCCCGCTCGATATCGCCCAGTTCGTTCAAGGCCGTCACCATGATGACCGGAATGTCGCGGGTCTTCGGGTCGCTCTTGAGCTTTGGACAGACCTCAAAGCCGCTCATCTTCGGCATCATGATATCCAGAAGGATCAGGTGGTAGTCGGTCTGTTGGACCTTCTCCAGGGCCTCCGGGCCGTCGGTGGCGGTGTCGATCTGGCAGCCGAGCGACTCGAGATAGGCAACGATCAGTTCGAGGTTCTGAAGGTTGTCATCGACGACCAGGACTCGGCTGTCGGCGATGCTCGGCTGGCCGCTTAGGGGCGGTTCGGGCATGTTACGTTCTCCTGAGGCGACCCCAGTGGGGCGCCGAATGCGCGCATGACCCTATCGAGCGGAGGGACAAATAGCAAGGTCTTGTTAAGGGTGGGAACTGGGATGGGTAGGCGTCCGCATGTCGCAGCTTGTGGGCCCCGCGGTGGGGGGCTTGCCTGTCAAGGGGTGCAGCTTCGGCCGGTGGCGTGGCTGAGGCCGGGCCAGTAGGATGCACCCATGGCCAAGCTGTTCGAGGACACCTCGGATGCGCCGCCCCAGCAGATAGACCCCAGCGCCCGCGTGGTCGGTGTGGCCGTCAACGCGAACGTGTGGCGGACATTCGATTACCTCTGGCCGGCGGCCTTGGGCGATCCGCTGGTGGGCCAGCGGGTGAAGGTGAGTTTCGGCCGCGGCGACCGCAAAACGGGCGGCGTCGTGGTCGACGTCGATCGGACGCCCGGCTCCCACGCCCTCAAGCCGGTCGCCGAGGTCATCGATGCATCCCCGCAGCTCGATGCGTCGCTGATGGCGCTGGGGCAGTGGATCAGCGACTACTACATGACGCCGCTGGGGGGGACGCTGGCGGCGATGGTGCCCTCGGCCGTCGGTCGCCACGCCGCCGCGGCCGAGACGGTGGCCTATCTGGCGTGCGAGCGGCACGATTGGCCGGCGCGGCTGGGCGGGCGGCAGAAGCGCGTTCTGGACGAACTGCTGGAAGCGCGCAAGCAGAACGTCGAGCCGCTGACGCTGGAATTGCTGATGCACCACAGCGGCGCATCGCGCGATACGATCAAACGCCTGGCCGGGCGGAACATGATCCGCCTGGACACGCGCCCGGTGACGTTGCCGGAACTGTCCGAGACCGCCGGGAAAGACCCCTTTCCCCTCAACGATGACCAGATCGGCGTCTTGGCCGCCCTGGAAGACAAGCTGGCGGGCGGTTTTTCGTGCACGCTGCTGCACGGGGTGACCGGAAGCGGCAAGACCGAAATCTATGTCCGCGCGATTCGCCAAGTGGCCGCCGCCGATAAGCAGGCGATCCTGCTCGTGCCGGAAATCGCCCTGGCCACCCAGACGCTGCAGCGGCTGTTGGCGCGCCTGCCGCGCGTAGCCGTGCTGCATAGTGGCCTGACCGACGTCCAGCGGGCGTTCTATTACGACCAGATCCGCGACGGCCACGCCTCGGTCGTCGTCGGGCCGAGAAGCGCCATCTTCGCCCCGGCGCGAAAGCTGGGGCTGATTATCGTCGACGAGGAGCACGAGTCGACCTACAAGCAGGACACCGCCCCGCGCTATCATGCGCGCGACGTAGCGGTCAAGCGGGCGTCGCTGGCGGACGTGCCGATCGTGCTGGGGTCGGCGACGCCGTCGCTCGAATCGCTCCAGAACGTTCACCTGGGGCGGTACGAGTTGCAGGAGCTGCCGCGCCGCGTCCGCGGCCTGCCGATGCCGTTGCTGAAGATCGTTCACTTGCGGAAGGAATTGCAGGTGGGGCGAATCGAACTGATCGGCCGGACGCTCACGCGTCAGATGGCGGCGACCCTGGACCGTGGCGAGCAGATCATCCTGCTGATGAACCGGCGCGGGTTCGCGAGCTTTGTCTTTTGCCCCAAGTGCAAGTGGGAGCTGACGTGCGACCACTGCGAACGGACCATGGTGTTTCACCAGGCGACGCAACTGGTGATGTGCCACTACTGCCAGCGCACCGCGGCGCTGCCGGAGTTTTGCCCGGCCTGCCGGGGCAAGCTGCTGCTGTTCGGGATGGGGATCCAGCGGGTGGAGGGCGAACTGGCCCGAAAGTTTCCCGACGCGCGGGTCGCCCGCATGGACAGCGACACGATGACCTCGCCCAAGCAGTTCCAGAAGGTCTTCGACGCCTTTTCCGCCGGCGAACTGGACATTCTGCTGGGCACGCAGATGGTGGCCAAGGGGCTGGATTTTCCGCATGTTTCGCTGGTGGGCGTGATCTCGGCCGACACGTCGCTGCTGATTCCCGATTTTCGAGCGTCCGAGCGGACGTTCCAGTTGATCGTGCAGGTGGCCGGTCGGGCCGGCCGGGCCGAGCATGTCGGCGAGGTGGTCGTTCAGACGCTCCACGCCGACGAGCCCGCCGTCGCCCTGGCGGCCGGTCACGATTACGAGCAATTTGCCGCCGGCGAACTGGCCAGCCGGCGCGAGGCGAAGCTGCCTCCTTTTGCGCGGATGGTCCGCTTCATCATCCGCGACCGGCAGTCAACGAAGGTCGAGCAGTCGGCGATCCAACTGGCCGAGCGTCTCAGGTCGCTGCTGGCGGGGGCGGAGGTGAGGGTGTTTGGCCCCCAGCCGGCCGGGGTCATAAAGATTCGAGACCAGTTCCGCTGGCAAGTCCTGCTGATCGCCGAGACGGCCGGGACGATCCAGAAGATCCTTCGACCTCAGATGGAAACACTCTGTCGGGCCTGCGGCAGCGACGTGATCGCCGACGTGGATCCGGTGAATCTGATTTGATCGCACAATTGACTTGTCCCGTTGTTGACCGATAGAATCAGGGAGTCGGGCCCGTCGAGGTTTGGGCCCTGCTAAGATACGCCATGGCCAAACGTAAGCAGAAAAAGAAGACGAAGAAAGCTTCAGCCGCCAAATCGTCTCCCCCAATGAACCGACTGCGGCGGCAGATCGACCGCTGTGACACGGAGATCGTTCGGCTTCTCAACGAGCGGGCGTCGGTCGTCGTTCAGATCGGTGACATCAAACGCGATCGGAGCTCACCCATCTATTCGCCCGATCGGGAACATGCGGTTCTTCAGCACATCGCCCATCTGAACCACGGGCCGTTGCCGCGCAAGGCGCTCCAGGCGATCTATCGCGAGGTGATGAGCGGATCCTACGCGTTGGAGAAGCCCTTGCGCATCGCCTACCTCGGCCCGGAGGGGACGTTCAGCCACCAGGCGGCGATGCGAAAGTTCGGCGCGTCGGTGGAGTATCTCCCCCTGCCGGACATCCCGGCGATCTTCGAGGAAGTGGCCCGAAAGCATTGCAGCCTGGGGGTCGTGCCGATCGAAAATACGCTCGGCGGCGGCGTGGTCGATACGCTCGACTGCTTCGCGCATTTTCACGTGCCCATCTGTGCGGAAATCTTGCTGGAAGTCCACCACAACCTGCTGACCAAGGGCCCGACGAAGAAGATCAAACGAATCTACTCGCGGCCGGAGGTCTTCGCCCAGTGTCGCGAATGGCTTTCCAGCCAGTTTCGTGATGCGGAGCTGATCCCAATGGCCAGTTCGGCCCGCGCGGCCGAGCAGGCCGCCCGGTTGGTCAATGCGGCGGCGCTGGGATCGGAGCTGGCGGCGAAGGTGCACGGCCTGCGTGTGGCGTTTGCCCACGTCGAGGACAACCCGCACAACATAACGCGGTTCCTGGTGCTGTCGGACGCGCCGGCCAAGCCCACGGGGAATGATCGCACGGCGCTGATGTTCACGACGCGCCACAAGGCCGGGGCCTTGGTGGATGTGTTGAACGTCTTCTCGCGGAACAAGATCAATCTCAGCAGTATCGACTCTCGTCCGACGCGGCGGCGCAACTGGGCGTACTACTTCTTCATCGAAGCCGAGGGACACGTCGACGACCCGCGATTGGTCAAGGCTGTCGAACAGGCCGGCCAGCATTGTGGCGAATTGCACGTGTTGGGCAGCTTCCCGCGCGACACCACGCCGGTCTGATTGCGGTTGACTCCCCGGCCGCTTGGCGTCATAGTACGCCGTTTAACCCGCCGCCGGACTGGCCGCTTCGCCGGGAACTCCCGGCGGTGGACCGGTTCGACGCCAACTGAGTAACAAGGACGGTCGAATGCCCCGAAAGCTGTATATCGCCGGCAATTGGAAAATGAACACGTCCCTGGCCGAGTGCGCCGCCCTGACCGAGGGACTGGTGGAACGTCTGGGCGACGTGGCGGATGTGGATCTGGCGATCGCGCCGCCGTTTGTATACCTCCAGGCCGTGGGCCGGCAGGTGCAGGGAAGCCGGATCGCGCTGGGCGCCCAGAACATGTTCTACGAGGACAACGGCGCCTATACGGGCGAGACGTCCGCGGCGATGCTCAAAGACGTCGGGTGTTGCTTCGTCATCCTGGGCCACAGCGAACGCCGGCACGTGATCGGTGAGACCGATGAGTTGATCAACCGCAAGGTGCTCAAGGCCCTGGCCGACGGACTGACGGTGATTTTGGCGGTGGGCGAGCTTCTGGAGCAGCGCCAGGCCGGGCAGACGATGGATGTGGTCCGGCGACAGGTCCAGGTCGGCCTGGAAGGCGTCGGCGTCGCCGAGATGGCCGGCGTGACGCTGGCCTATGAGCCGGTCTGGGCCATCGGCACGGGCGAGACGGCCTCGCCCGCCCAGGCGCAGGACGTGCACGCGATGATCCGCACTCTTGTCGGTGACCTGTACGACGCCGAGACGGCGGCGGCGACGCGAATCCAATACGGCGGGTCGGTCAAGCCGTCCAACGCGGCGGAGTTGCTGGCGCTGGACGACGTGGACGGGGCCCTGGTTGGCGGCGCGAGTTTGAAGGCAGAGGATTTTGCCGGGATCGTTCAGGCCGGACGAGACGTCCCCTAGAACGACCCCAACGAGAGACCAAACCATGCAGGCATATGCATTCTGGGAAATCACACTTGCGACGTTGTTTGTCATCACGTGCGTGCTGCTCGTCCTGATCGTGCTGCTGCAGAAGGGACGCGGCGGCGGGTTGGGGGCCGCCTTCGGCGGGGCCGGCAGCAGTGCGTTCGGCACGCGGACCGGTGACGTGTTTACGTGGATCACGATCGTCCTGACGGGGCTGTTCCTGCTGCTGGCGGTGGGCACGACCGTGCTGCTTCGGCCGCCCCCCGACATCGTTGAGCGCCCGCAGTTCACGCCCCCGCCCCCCGGGACCCTTGGCGGGGAGACAAAGGTGGCCCTGGAGTGTGCGACCAAGGGCGCCGACATTTACTACACCCTCGACGGCACCGACCCCACCCGGGAATCAGGCATCCCATATGAGCGGGAGATCCCTGTCCAGCCCGCCCAGACGCTCAAGGCCATCGCCGTGCGATCGGGCTGGAAGGATAGCGGGATCCGGAAGGGACGCTACGGGGTCAAGCCGGAGACGTTGGACGCGACCGATGGGATTCCGCCTTTGGTGTTGCCGAGCGGCACGGCCCCCGGTGACGAATAACGAACGCCAGGCGCTGCTGGGAGACGACCATGCTTCGTTCGATGACGGGTTTTGGAAGCGCCAAAGGCAAAGCGGACGGTGTTGAATACGACGTTGAGATTCGCGCCGTCAACCATCGTTACTTCAAAGCCTCCATCAAGCTTCCCGAGGCCTGGTCATCGGCGGAAACCGACGTGGAGGCGCGCCTCCGCAGGGATATCCAGCGCGGGAGCGTCACGGTTTCGGTCCGCATGAAGGTCGCCGACGAGCAGGCAGCCTATCATGTCAACATGGCGGCGATGGCGCGCTACGTCGATCAGTTGCGAGAGCTGGAGGTTGACGGCAACCTCACGATGCGAATCGATCTCGGCTCGCTGCTGCAGCTGCCGGGCGTCTGCGAGCCGCCCGCCCTGGAAGATCTGTGCGTCAAGACCCACGCGGCGCTGATGGCGTTGATCGACGAGGCCGTCAAAGGTCTGATCGCGATGCGCCAGCGCGAAGGCGAGGCGTTGCGGACCGATCTGTTGGCCAACTGCGACGTGATCGATGAACATCTGGCATCCGTCGCCGAGCGATCGCCTCTGGTCGTCAGCGACTATCACGAGCGGCTGCACCAGCGCGTGGCGGAGTTGACCGAGACGGGCAAGATCTCTCTCGACGCCGATGTCCTGACGCGGGAGGTGGCGATCTTCGCCGAGCGATGCGACATCGCCGAGGAGATCAGCCGGTTGGGCGGGCACCTCGATCAGTTCCGCAAGACGGTGAACGCGTCGGAGGCCTCCGGGCGGAAGCTGGACTTCATCACCCAGGAGATGCTCCGTGAGGCCAACACCATCGGCTCCAAGGCCAACGATACCGAGATCGCCCGGGCGGTTGTTGAGATCAAGACAGCCGTCGACCGCATCAAGGAACAAGTCCAGAACGTCGAGTAGCGTTTCACCCGGCGGTTCGACTCCGGAGACGGTCTTGAGCAAGCGCGGAAAACTTGTTGTGGTCACCGGCCCCTCCGGCGTGGGCAAGAGCACCATCGTCGGCGAAGTGGTGCGGCGCACGGGCGCCGCCTTCAGCGTCTCGGCGACGACGCGCCCGGCGCGCCCAGGCGAGGTCGAGGGGCGGGAATACCAATTCATCGACGAGGCGACCTTCGAAGGCATGATCCAGCGCGACGAGCTGCTGGAATGGGCGAAGGTTTACGGCTGCTACTACGGCACGCCGTCGGCGCCGGTGCGGCAGGGGATCGAGGCCGGCAGGACCGTGATTCTGGAAATCGACGTCGAAGGCGGCAAGCAGGTGCATCGCCACATGCCCGAGGCGACGTTTGTTCTGATCGAGCCGCCCTCGGCGGATGCGCTGGCCCATCGGCTAACCGGGCGGGGCAGCGAAACGTCCCAGAAGCGGCAGGAGCGCCTGGCCAAGGCGGACGAAGAAATCGCCGCCGCCAAGGCCAGTGGCGTGTATAATCGCAGCGTCGTTAACGACGATCTGGAGGCCGCCATCGAGCAGGTGGCCGCGATCGTCCGAGAGGAGTCTATAGACACATGATTGAAGAACTTAAGAGCGATGACCTGGTCAACAAGGTCGGCGGGCGATTCAAGCTGACCGCCCTGATTCAACACCGACTGGTAGAACTGGTGCAGGGCCAGCGGCCGTTTGTGGACCGCAAGATGCCCGATGGCAGGCAACGGACCGATATGGAGATCGTCATCCAGGAAATCCTGGAAGACAAGATCGCCATCGACTACGAGAAGTCCGACGTCACCTCGCCCGAGAAGATAGCGAAGCTTGATAAGGGGACGTAATCCACTGGCGGCGCGATGGACGAACGCAACGATAATCCGCTGGCCGGCTACCAGGTGCTGCTGTGCGTTACGGGCGGCATCGCGTGCTATAAGTCCGCGGACCTGGCCAGCAAACTTACCCAGGCCGGCGCCGATGTCACCGTCGCCATGACCGACGCCGCTCAGCGGTTCGTCACCCCGCTGACGTTCCAGGCCCTGACGGGCAGGGAGGCCTACACCAGTCTGTGGCAGGCGAGCGAAGCCTACAGCATTCGTCATACCTCCCTGGCCGACCGGATCGATCTGATGATCGTCGCGCCGGCGACGGCGGATAGTCTGGCGAAGATGGCGGTCGGTATCGCCGACGATCTGGTCACCACGACGGCCCTGGCGGTCTCTGGCGCGTGTGATATCCTGGTCGCCCCGGCAATGAACCCGCGGATGTGGCAGGCGCCCGCCACGCAGACGAACATGAAAACGCTCGTCGATCGCGGCGTGCACGTGGTCGGCCCGGAAGAGGGGCGCATGGCCTGCGGAACGGTCGGGCCCGGGCGCATGACCGAGCCTGTCGACATCCTCAAGGTCGTCGCCGACCTGCTCAAACGCACTCCCCCTCGCAGCGCCGGCTGATCGCCGCTCACCAGCGGCCGGGCCGGGCGTTTCAACCAACCGAACCGGAGGCAACAGATGGTTTTCGATGCGTGCCTGGCCGACCTGGACGCACGGCTGGACGACCAGCAGGAACTGGCCAAACGGCAGGAGTGGCGGCGTTTTCTGGACGACCGGTGGGAGGGGGAATACTTCACCCCTTCCCCCCGCGCACCCGCCCCGGCGTCGGTCGATTGGCCCGCCATCCATATCAACGACGCCATCGAAGACGTCGACCTGATGGTCCTCAGCGAACTGGCCGGCTGCTCGGACGCGCTGGCCGACGGCGGCCGATCACCGTTGAACGTCCGGTGCAACTATGGGACAGCCATCATGCCGCTGCTGTTCGGCTGCGAGCTGTTCGTCATGCCGCGAGAAACATCCACGCTGCCGACGGCTGTGCCCTTTCACAGCGATGACGACGTGCGCCGACTGCTCGACGCCGGCGTGCCCGATGTGCGAACGGGCCTGGGCGGACGGCTGTTCGACACGGCCGAGCGGTTCCTGGAGGTCTTCGAGGCCTACCCGGCCGTCGGGCGAAACGTCACGCTCTATCATCCCGACGTCCAGGGGCCCGTCGACATCGCCGAGATGGTCTGGGGCAGCGAGATGTTCTACGCCTTCATCGAACAGCCCGACCTGGTCAAGCAGTTCCTGGCCCTGCTGACCGATACCTACACCGCCTTCATGACCGCGTGGTTCGATCTGGTCCCGCCGACGCCCGAGTTCTCGCCGCACTGGGGCCTGGTGCACAAGGGCCCGCTGATGCTGCGGAACGACTCGCTGATGAACCTCTCGGGCGAGATGTACGTCGAGTTCGTCCGGCCGGCCGATCAGGCTCTGTTCGACCGCTTCGACGGCGGGGCGATCCACTTTTGTGGCCGGGGTGACCACTACATCGAGGCGATGTGCGAGATGGACGGCCTGACGGCCATCAACATGTCACAGCCGGAACTCAACGACATGGACGTCATCTTCCGAAACACGGTCGACAAGGGCATCAAGCTCGTGGGCTTCGGCGGGATGGACCTGGACAACGTCGGTCGGCCCTTGCGGGGACACGTGCAGACGGGGTAGCCGGCCGCAGCGGGCGTCAGGGCAGGGGGATTCGCTTGTCGTCGTCGAGGCGTTTGTTGGCCCGGTACAGAAGGGCCGTTCGCCCGATCACGCCCACACAGGTCGCCGTGAGCGTCTCGGCCGCTTCGGCGGCCAGTATCTTGCGCTCGGACCCGGCGGGCAGCTTGATCTTCACCAGCTCGTGGTGATCGAGCTGATCGGACAGCGCCGCCAGCACGGCTTGGGTCAGGCCCGCCTTGCCGACCGACACCAGCGGGGCCAGCGACTGGCCCCGGCTGCGGAGGAAACGTTTCTGCTTGCCTGTCAGGGCGTCCACGGGGATTGTCTTTCGCCTCAGGCGCCCGACCCGAGGGCGCCCAGCAGGCGGGCGGCCGTCGGCAGGTCGTCGGCGGTGAAGGGCGTGTCGGTGCGAAAGCTCACGATACAGCCGCGCAGACTGTCGCTGGTGATCGCGGCGGCGCAGTCGCAAAGCAATTCGTAGCTGCCGTCGACGGGGCGGTGGCTGAGCAGGAAGAAACTCACACCCAGCGTCTCGGCCAGTGCGTCGATCTGCTCGGGGGTTTGGTTTCGCCCCCACGTCCATTCGTAAACGCCGCCGCCGCGGTGGAGGTCTTCGTCGCAACTGACCCGGTCGAGGATGTCCACGCCCGCCAGGTCCATACGCTGCGGCGAGGGGATGGAGTGCGCGATGAAGACGCCGTTTCGGCATCGGATGGCCAGCGGCATCGAACGCAGGAACGTCAGCGTCGCGGCCAGCACGTCGTCGCCGCCTTCGGCAAATGCCGATACCGTGTCGGTGGCGAACTGCTTGCAGACGCCGCGGCCGTCCTTGGAGATCTCGCCGCCCGTGACCTGGGCCAGCGTGTGGTTGGACATCACAAACAGGACCTGCTCGGGGTGGGCCAGCCTCAGCCGCGCCGACCGCAGGAGCAGGTCCACACTGCGGTCCTTGCCGGTGGCCGGGTCGAGATCGCCGTGGATCAACTCCTGCAGAACCAGGATGCGGCCGGCGTTGGCCGACAAGGCGGCGTGGGCGATGATTCGGGCCAGCAACTTGCGCTGGCCATGCACGTCGCCGGCGACGATCACCTCGTGGTCGTCTTCCAGCCAGAGCGTGTTCCCGCGTCGGCGCTGATCCTGCTCGTTCAGCTCGGCGGCGCGTCGGAAGATGTCGGCAGCCGGGTGAGACATGACGTGGTCAGGCCCTTCGGGGGCCGGTCTTAGCCAATGCGCGGCGGATGAGCCCCAGCCGCGACACGACGGCATCCATGGTCTCGGGGCGCCGCTTGGGCCGCAGCTCGATGCAGTCCAGCACGAGCTTGCTCAGCGCCGGCGGTACGTCTGGGTTAATGTGGTCGGGCGGCTGGGTGGCCAGGTCGGCCTTGAGAGTGACCTGGCTTTGCTTGGGCAGCACGGTCGTGATCGGCTTGCCCGCAAGCACCCAGTACAACGTGGCGCCGAAGTTATAGACATCGGTCCGGGCGTCCAGCGGCTGGCGCTTGACCTGCTCGGGCGCGATGAAGTCCGGCGTGCCCTGGATGCGCTCCTTGATCTTGCCCAGGCGGCAGCTCTGGCCCAGGTCGATGATCTTCACCGTGCCGTCTTCGGCCACAAGAATGTTGTTGGGCTTGAGGTCGGCGTGCACCCAGCCTGTCGCATTGACGTAGGCGACGGCCTCGGCCACTCGGGTGAAAATATGCATGACGTCGCGGATCAGTGTGGGACGCCGATCCTGGAGGCTCTCGCCGGCGCACAGCTCCATGAACAAATGCAGCTCGCTGACTCGCAGAAACTTGCGGATCTTCCGAAGGCGATAGATCTTCCGGATGACAGGATGATCGAGATGCTGAGCGACGTGAAATTCGTTCGTGACCTGGTCCAGAAAGCGCTGATCGGACGAATCGTGTCTGAGGACCCGTTTGAGCGCAAACTCCTCACCGCTCTGGCGGTTGCGGACCTGCCAGATCGTACTCCGCGCCCCGCTGCCGAGAGGCCTGATCACTCGACAGCCGGGCACCTGCAACGTCCGTGATGGATTCAGCACAGTTTTGAACTCGGGGTATAAGGTATGAATGAGTTCATGTATATCGGCTGAGATTGTACGCACTTATCGGCACGGTGGCAACGCCGGCGCTGCGGGCATTTTCCCCGGCGCCCAAGATTGTCCCAAACGATATCGACGCCCGGTAACTTACTCAAGTGACGGGCCTTCCGATCCGACGAAGATATGGGAACGCGCGGTCTGTCCACCCGTTGGACACGGCGGCGCATAACTTGGAGGCACACATCGTGGCGAACCTTCATGACCTTAGTATCGACCAGATCCGTCAGGTCATCATAACTGCGGTGTCCAAGCAGACGCCAATTACCGTAAGTGTCAAACGTGACGGTGGTTGGGAGAACTATAGAAGTTCATTCCTGGCCATGTACGAACTGGGTCTTCTGATGCGCCCGCCGGTCAACGAGGCTGGCGCGGGCCCGGCGCTGCAGCTGGCCGATCAGGTAGGCATCAGCTTCAAACAGGGCCACCACAAGCATGTCTTTTTGGCCACGGTAGCCGGCACGGCGTCCCATGTCGGGGCCGACGGGGAGCCCGTCACCGCGCTGAAGATCATCGGGCCATCCCGGATGCAGCGAATTCAGCGCCGGGCGTTCGAGCGCGTGATGGTGCCCGATGGCGAGCTGGTCCGCGTGGCGTTCTGGCTGGGCGGCCAGGAGGTCGAGCCCCGAAGCAGCGCCAACGAGCAAGCTGTCTGGACCGGCCCGGTGAATGACCTCAGCGCGGGCGGCTTTCAGGTAGCCCTTCAGGACTACCAAGGCCCCGAGCTGCAGACCGGCGACCTGGTGGGGGTGCGGCTGATGTTCGGCGTCGCCAACGAGACGTGCTTCGCTGACGCCCAGTTCCGCCACAGCAAGACCCACGGCCATGGAATCCTGATGGGCTTTCAGTTTGTGGGCCTGGCCCACAGTCGCCGGGGCCGATCGGCGCTGCAACTGATCTCCGCCAAAGTGGCCGGCTTCTACTGCGCCCAAGGCCCTCGCCGCCGCGCATCCTAAGCGCCCCCCTTGATGGGCGTCTTGGCGGCGGTAAGATGGCGGCATGGCCGATGAATCCGTCAGCGCCTTGACCTACGCCGTCTGGGCGACCGCATGGGGCCCGACCGCAGCGGTGGTCGATGGCGAGGACCTCTGTCGCTTCGTTCTGCCGCACTATCGAATGGATGAGCTGGAGGATCTGCTGCGTTGGGAGCACCCCGGCTGTCGGCGACAGGACGCAGCCTTCGAGCCCCTGATCGAGCTTGTGCGGCAGTACTTCAACGGCCAGCCTGTGAGCTTCGACACCCTCTCCTGTCACCTGCCCAGCGAGACCACGTTTGCTGGACAAGTCCTGCGGGCGTGCCGGCAGATTCCCTTCGGCGAAACGCTCAGCTATCGCCAACTCGCACTGCGGATCGGGCGGGAGGACGCCGCCCGCGCCGTCGCCGCTGCGCTGGGCAAGAACCCCATTCCCCTGGTCGTTCCCTGTCATCGGGTGACCTACGCCGACGGGCGCGCCGGTGGGTTTTCGGCCGCCGGCGGCGTGGAGCTCAAGCAGCGCATGCTGGCGATGGAGGCCGGCGCGAGCTCGTAGGCGCCCCGGCCGCGCGGCGTTGTCTGGAGGGGGACCGTGTGGTATCCTAGCCGCTTCGAACGGTCCCAAACGCTTGGGAGAGCCCATGCCGCAGTCGCTGATCACCAAGATCCTGGCCGATCACCTGGTCGAAGGCCAACTTACGCCCGGCCGGGAGATCGCTATTCGCATCGATCAGACCCTCACGCAGGATGCGACGGGAACGACCGCCTTCCTGCTGCTGGAGGCGATGGGGATTCCCCGCGTCCGCACCGAGCTGTCGGTCAGTTACGTCGACCACAACATGGCGCAGTTCGGCCCCGAGAATCACAACGACCACCTGTACCTGCAGTCCGTCGCCGCCAGCGTGGGGGCGGTCTTCTCGCGGCCGGGCAACGGCATCTGTCACCAGGTCCACCTCGAGCGGTTCGCCCGCCCGGGCCGAACGCTGCTGGGCGCCGACAGCCACACGCCCACCGGCGGGGGCATGGGCATGTTGGCCATCGGCGCCGGCGGGCTGGACGTAGCCGTCGCCATGGGCGGCGGGCCGTTCTACCTGACCAGCCCGCGCATCATCGGCGTGGAGCTTCGCGGCCGGCTTGGCCAGTGGGTGACGGCCAAGGACATCATCCTCAAGCTGCTCAGCATCCTAACGACGCGCGGCAACGTCGGCTGCATGGTGGAGTATTTCGGCGACGGCGTCGCCTCGCTGCCCGTGCCCGCCCGCGCCACCTGCACGAACATGGGCGCCGAACTGGGCGTCACCGCCAGCGTGTTCCCCGCCGATGACGTGACCGAGCAATTTCTCCGCGCCCAGGGCCGCGGCGAGCAGTTCGTCCCGCTGGCCGCCGATGACGGGTGCGCCCATGACACGATCACCAAGCGTCTGCACGTCGAGCGAGATGCCGCCGCAATCGAGGCCATTCGTCGACATGCCGCCGATGCCTCCCTCGGCCCGCCGGATGCGGATGGGTTTGCGGAGATGCGTTTCGGGCCGCTGGCGATCGATCTGGCCGAGCTGGAACCGCTCGCCTCCCGCTCGCCCAGCCCCGACAATGTCTTGCCCGTGGCCGAGCTGGCCGGTAAGAAGGTCTCGCAGGTGCTGATCGGCTCGTGCACGAACTCCAGCTATCAGGACCTGATGCGGGTCGCCGGTGTTCTGGCCGGGCGGACCGTGCATCCGGATGTGGAGTTGGGGATCGCTCCCGGCAGTCGGCAGGTGCTGACCATGCTGGCCGAGAACGGCGCGCTGGGCGACCTGGTCCGCGCGGGCGCGAGGGTCCTGGAATCCGCCTGCGGGCCCTGTATTGGGCAGGGATTCTCGCCCGCCGAGAACACCGTCAGCGTCCGAACGTTCAACCGGAATTTCACCGGGCGGACCGGCACATCAAATGATGAGGTGTACCTGGTTTCGCCGGAGGTGGCCGTCGCAGCCGCGATCGCCGGCGAGCTGACCGATCCGCGCGCCCTGGCTGAGCGGCTGGGGCTGGATGGTTCGCCCATCGACGCGCCGGAGGCGTTCTGCATCGACGACGGCATGATCACCATGCCCCCGCCGGCCGACCAGGCCCAACGCGTCGAGATCGTGCGGGGGTCGACCATCGTCAAGCCGCCCGCCGGCGATGTGCTGCCCGACCCGCTGACCGGCAGCGTGGTCATCAAGGTCGGTGACAAGATCACCACCGACCACATCATGCCCGCCGGAAGCCTGCTGAAGTTCCGCTCGAACGTGCCCGAGTACGCCCAGTATGTCTTCAACTGCTTCAACGAGCCGGATCAGCCCACCTTCGCCGAGCGGGCGCTAGCGGCCAAGCAGGTGGGCTGCGCCGGCGTGATCGTCGCCGGCGACAGCTACGGACAGGGCTCCAGCCGCGAGCATGCGGCGCTGTGTCCGATGTATCTGGGCGTGCGCGTCGTGATCGCCAAGGCGATCGAGCGCATCCACCAGGCCAACCTGGTCAACTTCGGCATCCTGCCGCTGACGTTTGTGTCCTCGGCCGACTACGACGCCGTCGCCGCCGGCGATGAGGTGACGATCGAGAATGTCGCAGCCGCGGTCGCCTCGGGCGAGACGATCACGGTCGCCATCGGTGGAGGCGAGCTGACCTGCTGTGTCGATCTGACGCCGCGCCAGCGGGCCATCCTGGCGGCCGGTGGGTTGCTGACCTACACGCGGAACGCGCGATAACCATGCCCGATCGCGGCTCCAACGTGGTGACGGTATTCGGGTCCAACGACCCGCTGGCCGGGGAAGGGGCGTACGAACTGGCCCGACAGGTCGGCGGCGAGCTGGCGAGGCTGGGGTTTGCGGTGGCCAACGGCGGCTATGGCGGCACGATGGAGGCCTCGGCCTGCGGCGCCAAGGAAGCGGGCGGCCGCACCATCGGCGTCACGTGTCGGATCTGGTCATCCGAGCCCAACGGCTTCATCGACGATGCCATCGTCACCGACGACTACTACCAGAGGGTCCGGACGCTGGTCGATCTGGGCGTCGGCGGGTATGTGGTCCTGCCGGGCGGGACAGGCACGTTGGTGGAACTGGCCGTGGCGTGGGAGTTGATGTGCAAGGGGCAGTTCGCCGATCGCCCGTTGGTGTGCGTGGGGGACTTTTGGCAGCCCGTGATCGATCGGGTCAGCTTGCAGCGGCCCGCGCACCGGCGATTTGTGGCCATGGCCCAGACCCCGCGAAACCTGGCCGACCACTTTTCGCTGTCATAGTCGCTTGGACCGGGCGGCAAAGACGCGTAAAATACCCGGGATCAATCCTATGAGGGTGATTTCCATTAACCGATATTTGGCCATTATATTGTGTGCGCTGCTGCTGGCCGGCTCGGCCCCGGGTCAGGAAGACCTCGAAAAATGGGCCGGCCGCTCCAGTCAGGCGCCCGCTGAGTCCGGTGAGGACGATGCGGCTAAGTCGACGGACACCGACGAGCCGACCGGCGACACCTCCGGTCTGGTCTGGCCGCCGCCGGACGAGTACGAATCGGTCCTTCTCGATGGCGATGGCCAGGCCGAGGAAACCGACGACGAGGGCGAGCTGCTCGATCCCGGAGAGGTGCCCCGTTCCCGGCAGCGCGGAGACAAAGGTCGGCGCGCCGGCCCGCCGCTGCCGATCCCCGGAAGCGCGCTGGTGAATCGGCTCTGCACGCTGCATCCGGATCCGAGGACCGGGTGGGTGATCATATATTTCCCGGATGAGCCCGGTCGCAAGGCGGAGGTGGAGCGTTGGGGTCTGCCCAACCGGATGCTGGAATACATGGAGCGGATCGTGGCCGACAGGCCCGCCACGGTGTTCCGCATCAGCGGCGAGAACACACGCCATGCGGGCCTGTCGTTCCTGCTGATCCGAAAGGCCACGGCCCTGACCGAGGGCGACGTTCACATAACGACCAGGCCGGTCGATGAACCGGACTCCGACGACGAGGATGCCGACGCGACAACTCGGCCCGGTCGGGACGGACCGACAACTCGACCCGCTCTGGACGGACCGACAACCCGGCCGGCCCAGGATGAGCGGACACGGCGATTCGTTTCGGCCGAGCCGACGACCCGGCCTGCCGAGGACGAGTTGATACCCCAATTGGTTTCGGAAGAACCGACGACCCAGCCCGCCCCCGAGGAACCGACGACTCAATCGGCCTCAGACGAGCCGACGACCCAACCGGCGCTCGCCAGCAGCGATGAGGTGTTGGAGCACTTGTTCCAGGATAGCCCCGGTGCGCCGGTGTTGCCGCGGGTCCGTCAGCCTTATGAACTTCGGCCCCAGCCGGGTTCGGAAGCGCCCATGGACGACCAGAATGTTGTCCACCCCGGTCGGGGGCACATGGTGATCGATCGGCTGGTGACGTTTCTGCCGGTAGGGCACGGCAACTGGGTCGAGGCGGTCTTCGAGGCCGACAACAACGGTCAGGAGCCGCCCCTCCGCGTGCTGCCCTCGCTGCTTCTGCCTGGGCCGCCGGACGGGACGGACCCCGATTCGATGGTTGGAACGACCCAGCGGTATTGGGTCTCCGGCGAGATTACGGAATACCGAGGCCGGAAATACCTGCTCCTGCGAAAGGCGCTGGTGCGCCGGGATATGGGGCAGTTCTGACCGGCCCGGGCAGCCGCGGACCGTTCGAGCAATTCTGACGAGACGCCATGACGCTGCATTGGCCATGGATGCTACTGACACTGCCGATAGTGGCTGCGGTGGCGATCTGGGCGCTGCTTCGGCCGGATCGACCGCGGGTGCTGGTCGGCAGCCTGTCGTTGTGGCGCGAGGCGCTGGCCTCGCTCGATGCCGCCGGTCGGCGACGCGCGCGGCGCGTGTCACTGGCTTGGCTGTGCGTGCTGGTCGGCAGCGTGCTAGCGGCGGCAGCGCTGGCTCGGCCCGCCCACCACGCTACCCGTCCGCTGCGTCACGTGTCATTGATCGTCACTCCGTCGGCCGAACTGGCCGGTGATGGGGCAGCGAAACTCCGCGGCGCCGTCAGCGCATTTCTGGGCCGCCTCGGCCCCGACGACCGCGTTCAGATCGTCCTGCCCGCTGCGTTGGGCGGGGCAGGTGAATGGCTGACGGTTGCCCGGGCCCGGGAGCAGATCTCGGACCTCAAGCCGCTGCCGGCGCGGTGGGATGAACTGACCGTGCCCAAATCGTCCGCCGATGCGCACCTGCGCGTGGCGTTCGTGCCCGCCGGCGCCATGACCGACACCCTATCGGCCGATGCGATCGTCGAGGTACCCGTATCGCTTCCGCCGGTGACGATCGACCGGTTGGCCGCTGCGGGATCGGACGGCCAGTTGCAGGTGTTCACCAGCCTGCGGAACCACACCCTATCGCCGCAGACCGTTTCGCTGGACCTGGCGGTGTTTATCGGCGGACAGTTGACCACCGGCGGGCTTTGGGATGTGACCGTCCCGCCGCAGGCGACGCTCGACGTCGTGCGAACGGCCGGGCCGGGCGAGTGGGTGGCCGTGATGGTAGCCCAGAGAGACTGGCCGTCCGATCTTGTGCGGGCCTATCTTGTCCATCGCCCTGTCGTCCGGCGAGCGGTGGCCATGGTTGGCCGCGACGATCCGATGGTCCGGCGATTCATCCGGTTCGATCCGCTGCTGCACCTGGTGGCGGATGTTGAGCGGGCCGACCTCGTCATCGCCATCGGCGCCGAGGCGCCCGTCGGCAAGCCCGTCATGCATCTGGGCCCGCCCGCGGGAACGACGGAGTATCGTGAGAACGTTTCACTCGCCCGCGCCAGCGCAGCTGTTGATGACGACGTGATGGCGGGTGTGGACCTGGCCGATGTGGCCATCCGTCGCCTGCCGCTTCGGCCGTCGGGCGTCGGACGAGCGGGCAAGCGGTTGGTCACGGTCGACGGGCAGGACGTTATTGTTCGCAGCAAGCCCACGCTCCTGTCGGGCCCGTCGGATCGCACCATCGACGTGGCCTTTGATATCAGCCCGGCCAATACCAACTGGACGTTGACCGAATCGTTCGCGATTTTCATGACCAACGCCGTGCGCTGGTTGGTGCCGGCCGGCGAGACGGACGACCACTACGGCTACCTGACGTCGCTGGAGGCCGGACCTCGCTCGAACGAGGCGTATCGCATCGCGCCGTCGGAACTGCTGATCGACTGGGCGGACGGGTTCCTGTCGCCGGGCAGGTTTCAGGTGACCGAGGGTGAGTCGAAGCGACTGATGGCCGTCAGCCTGGTCGGCCTGCGGGGCGGTCGGCCGGCCAGGCCCGTTGCCGAGCAGATTGTCGCAGTGCACCTGCCCGCCCCGGCCTACGCTGATGTCGGGCGCGAGCTTTGGCCGATGGCGGTCATAGCGGCGGGGCTGTTCTGGCTGGCCGGCTGGCGGTTGAGCGTGCGGCGCCGATAGGAACGCGAGCAATGCCTGACGATCTTCACGACGCAATGCTGTCCGACGCGATGGACGATCGGACGGTCCGCTGCAATCTGTGCGGCCATCGGTGCCGACTTGGGCCGGGGGACTTTGGAATCTGCAGCGTTCGCCAGAATGTCGGCGGGGTTCTCAAGACGCACAGCTACGGGCAGATCGTGGCGATGAACGTCGACCCGATCGAGAAGAAGCCGCTCTTTCATTTCCTGCCCGGCACGATGAGCCTGTCGATTGCGGCGGCGGGGTGCAACTTCCAGTGCGAGTTTTGTCAGAACTGGCAGATATCTCAGCAGCCTCGCATGGGCGGCCCGTCGCAGGGAAAGGCGACCACGCCGCTGCAGATTGTCTCGGCCGCTCGGAATTACGACTGCGCGTCCATCAGCTACACCTACACCGAGCCGACGATCTTCTTCGAGCTGGCCTACGATACGGGCACGCTCGCCCACGAGCAGGGAATCCGGAACTGTTTCGTCTCCAACGGGTACATGACGCCCCGCGCCGTCGAGACGATCGCACCGGTGCTGGATGCGATCAACGTGGACCTCAAGGCGTTTCGCGATGATACGTATCGCCGCGTGATGCACGCCCGTCTTCAGCCGGTGCTGGACTGCCTGCGGGCCCTGGTGGCCGCGGGGGTGTGGGTGGAGGTGACCACGCTGGTCGTGCCGGGCGTGAACGACTCGGCCGAGGAGTTGGGCGAGATCGCGCACTTTATCGCCAACGATCTTGGCCGCCACGTGCCCTGGCACGTCAGCCGGTTCCACGGCGATTTTAAGATGTCGCAGACGCCGCCGACGCCGCTGGAGACGCTGCAACTCGCCTGCCGGCTGGCGCAGGAGGCGGGGCTGAAATACGTCTACTGCGGCAATGTTTCGGGGCAGGTGGACGAACGAACACTGTGCCCCTCGTGTTCGAAGGTGCTGGTGGATCGCGTGGGGTACACCGTCCGCGATGTGTGCCTCGCCGACGGGCGTTGCGGCGATTGCGGCGAGGCGATCGAAGGTCTCTGGAGCTAGCGGACCGGACGGCTATAGGGCCGACGCCGGCGGCTACTTGCGCTTGCGGCGATTGCGTCGCTCGCGGCGCTTCTTCGAGCCGATCTTGCGGCGTCGTCTGGGCTTACTCATATCGTTCCTTGGGTCGGATCATTCAAGCGACAGATGATACGCCGAACGCGGCCGGGGAGCAACAGCAAAGATGACAGCGGAGGGCGGCCAGCCTATAATCGCCGATGACATGAATGATCCACGGGGACTTCGGCCTTATCTGCGGCTGCACTTGGCCTCCGGTGTGGGGCCGACGATTTTTGGGCGGTTGGTGGAGGCGTTCGGCGACGTTGAGACGGCCGCTGAGGCTTCGCCGTCGCAGTGGCGGCGGGTCAAGGGGATCGGGGAAAAGCTCGCCGCCGACATGGCGGCCGTCACCGACGAGCAGATCGACGCCGAACTGGCCGAGGCCGAGCGGCGGAGCGTTGCGATTCTGAGTCGCGAACACGACGACTACCCGGCGGCATTGAGGAATATCCACGACCCGCCCGCGCTGCTGTACGTTCGCGGCCGGCTGGCCGAGGCCGACGCGATTGCCGTCGGCGTGGTGGGGGCGCGGCGGTGCACACATTACGGGGGCGAGCAGGCCGACCGGTTTGGCGGACTGTTGGGCCGGGCGGGCTTTACGGTGATCTCGGGCGGGGCGCGGGGGATCGACACGGCCGCCCACCGCGGCGCGCTGGCGGCCGGCGGGCGGACGGTGGCGGTGATGGGCTGCGGGTTGGCGAGCGTCTATCCGTTGGAGAACGAGAAGCTTTTCGACCGGATCGTGGATGAGGACCGCGGCGCGATCGTCAGCGAACTGCCGATGACGTTCGAGGTCCGTTCCGGGAACTTCCACGCGCGGAATCGGATCGTCTCGGGTCTGTCGCTGGGCGTGGTGGTTGTCGAGGCGGCCCGTCGCAGCGGGGCCCTGATCACGGCGCGCATTGCGGCAGAGCAGGGCAAGACGGTCTTCGCCGTGCCCGGGCGGGTGGACTCCCCGATGTCGGCCGGCGTGAACCAGCTCATCCGCGACGGCGCCGTCCTGGCCGCCGACCTGGACGACATTCTCGAGCAACTCGGCGAGCTGGGCCGGAAGATGGGCTTCGAGCCGGACAAGACATCGGACGGCGATCGACCACTGCCGAGCGGGCTGGATGAAGCGGAAACAGCCCTGGCCGGGGCGTTGGCCAACGGGCCGTTGACCCTGGATGAACTGGCGCGTCGCACGGAGCTGGAAAGCGGCAAGGTGGCCGCGGCCATGACGATGCTGGTGCTCAAAGGCGTCGTAGCCCAACAGGCAGGAAATATCTTCGCCCGAAAACGCTGAGACGCAAAGGCGGGACATCTGCCGTTTCTCACTGTAGCCGCATGCCCCACGTCTGGAGCTGCATCGGTTGGGATTCGACATGGGCGAAAGCGGTCAAGGGGGTCGAATGCAGACACGCCAACCCCGCGCGTCGACAGAATGCAAGGGAGGCGGTGTTGAGGCTGATGACCTGTGCGTGCAGCCCCGGGGCGCGGGCCTGGCGGGCAGCGTCGATGAAGCGCATCAGCATCTGTGTCCCCAGCCCGCGGCGGCGGGCCTCGGGCAGAAGGTTGAAGTGCCACGTCGCCGGGTACTGGCGCAGCAGGCTGTCGGGGACGGTCATCTCGCCTTTGATCGCCGATCGCACCAAGGCCAGCATCGGCCGGCGGGAGCGGGCGTTGCTGATGAGGCGTTTTCGGATCACGCGCCAAATTATGCCGCCCAGAAGATATGGCACGTAGGCGTCAAAGTCTCTGACGTCGGCTGTCCCCGTGAGGTAGCCGACGACGCGGCCATCGGCTGGGCGAACGGCCACCCATGACAGCCGCGGCTGGCGGTCGGTGAAATATCGCGTCCAATATTCAGCCCACAGCCAATCGTCCGGCGCGATGTCGGCGCGATACTGGCCCATCCAATTTGTGGCGACGCAGATATCTCGGACGGCTTGCCGGTCGCATCGCCGAAGCGGGCGGATGTGGTAGGGGGTGTCGGTCGGCTGGCCCATGGCGGCCCCCGGGGAAGCTAGAATTGATGCAGAAATCGCACGTCGCCGGCGAAGAGGAGGCGGATGTCGGGGATGTTGTACTTCCGCATGACCAGCCGCTCGACGCCCAGGCCGAATGCGAAGCCGGTGTATTTCTCGGTGTCGTAGTCGACGGCCTCGAAGACGTTCGGGTGGACCATGCCGCAGCCGCCCAGTTCGATCCATTTGGTCGAGCCGTCCTCATAATGGAACTGGATGTCCAACTCGGCCGAGGGCTCGGTGAAGGGGAAGAAGCTCGGGCGGAACCGGGTGGCGACGTCGGGGCCGAAGTAGGCCTTGACGAACTGGTCGAGGCAGGTCTTGAGGTCGGCCATCGTGACGCCCTCGTCGACATACAGCCCTTCGACCTGGTGGAACATGAAGCTGTGCGTGGCGTCGACGGTGTCGGGGCGATAGACGCGCCCCGGCGAGATCACGCGGATGGGAGGTTGGCGATGCTCCATCACGCGGATCTGAACGGTGGAGGTCTGCGAGCGGAGCATGGTCTGCTCGGTGATGTAGAAGTTCTCCAGCGGGTCGCGGGCCGGGTGCGAGGGCGGAATGTTCAGGGCCTCGAAGTTGTGGTGGTCGTCCTCGACCTCCGGGCCGGTGGCGACCTCGAACCCCATTCGTCCGAAGATATCGCAGATCTCGTTGATCGTCTGGGTGATGACGTGGACGTGCCCGATCGTGGGCTTGTCGCCGGGGAGGGTGACGTCGATGGCGGGCCCCGCGGCGGGCTGCCCGGCGTCGCCCAGATCGGCGACGGTCTGGTCGTAGGCGGCCTGGAGGGTGTTCTTGAGCTCGTTGGCGGCTTTGCCGGCAGCGGCCTTTTGGTCCTTGGGGACCTTCTTGAGGCGCTGCATGACGGCCTTGAGGGCACCCTTGCCGCCGAGGTACTTGATGCGCCACGCCTCGAGGGCGTCCGAGCCACCCGCGGCGGCCAGGTCGTCGGTCGCCTGCGAGATCAACTGGTTGAGATCGTCGACGAAAGCCACATCCATCCTTGTATTGCTCGTCGTTGGCCTCTCCGGGCCGGCCGGCGCTATGCGGCTGCGACGGCGGCCTTGGAGACTTCCACGATCGCGTCAAAGGCGGCCGGGTCGGCGATGGCGACTTCGCTGAGCATCTTGCGGTTCAGCGTGATGCCGGCCTCGTTCAACCCGTGCATGAACTGGCTGTATTTCAGGCCTCGCTGGTCGCAGGCCCCGGTGATCCGGGTGATCCACAGACGGCGAAAATCGCGTTTGCGGTTTCGGCGGTCGCGTGTGGCGTAGACGCCGGCCTTGAAGGTTCGCTCCAGGGCGATACGGTATCGGCGGGAGGCCGAACTGTAGTAGCCCCGGGCGGCCTTGAGAACTTTCTTGTGTTTACGGTGCCGAGTGGCGCCCGATCGTACGCGTGGCATGGACTGCTCCTGCGGTCATTGGCCGGTGGACGTCCTGACCGGACTGTTCCGAGCCGTCCGGTTGGACGGCCGCCCCAAGGGGCTCCCACCTGGGCCGGTTTTATTTGGCCATCATCCTCTTGGCCGCCTTGGCGAATGCTGAATGCACCTCGGTGGTCTTACGGAACCGACGAATCCGCGAAGGGGACTTGACGGACTTCAAATGGCTGGCGCCGCTACGGTTGCACACCACCTTGCCGCGGGCGGTAATCCTGACCCGCTTAGCGACGGCCTTGTTTGTCTTCATCTTCGGCATAGAAACCATTCCTTAAGACCGGCTCGCCGACCGGTCAAAAGATCGGTATTGTACTGCTCATTCGGTGTTTGTAAAGGCCTTTTTTGTCGCTAAGCTGGCCGGGCTGCGGCCTATGCGTCCGAAGGCGTTTCCGCCGGACCAGTCTCGGGCTCGGCCGGGGGGGCTTCGGCGTCGGTGGCCGGGGGGGCGGTTTCGGCGGCCGGGGTGTCCTTCTTGTCCTTCTTGTCTTTCTTGGGGGGCTTCTTCTTGGAGATTTTCTTGACGGTGGAGGACAGCATCATCGTGATACGTCGGCCTTCGCGCCGGGGGTGCTGCTCGACCTTCGAGATATCCGCCAAGGCGTCCCTGATCTTCTCGAAGACCTTCAGGCCCTCGTCAATGTGGGCCAGCTCTCGCCCGCGGAAACGCAGGCCGAACTGCACACGGTCACCGCGCTGGAGGAACTCGTGGGCGTGATCGACCTTAATCTGCAAGTCGTGTTCGCCGATCTTCGGCGTTTTGATGCGGATTTCCTTCAGCTCGACCTCGTGGCGTTGGGCCCGGCTGCGCCGCTCGTCCTTGCTCTGCGAATACTTCCATTTGCCGTAATCCATGATCCGGCAGACGGGGGGGGACGACTGGGGGGCGACTTCGACCAGATCCAGCCCGGCTTCGCGGGCCATGGCGAGGGCCTCGACGGTTTCGATGATACCGATCTGTTCGTCGTTCTGGCCGATCACGCGGATCGGCGAAACCCGGATACGTTCATTGCGGCGCGGCGACTTCGCTGGGGGCGGCCGTCTTCTGGGTATGGGGATGGCTGTGACTCCTATGTCTACGTTCCCGGTCGACCCGCGCCCTCCACAGGCGTTGGCCGTAGCCGGTCATTATTGTCTGGTCAGCTTCCCGTCGGAAGCAAGGGTGTTTCGAGCCCTTTGGAATCGATTTCCTGTCGCAGTTGGGCGACGAACTCGTCGACCGCCAGCGCTCCGGCCTCGCCGCCGGTGCGATGGCGAACGGCGATCGTGCCGGCAGCGGTCTCGCGCTCGCCCAGAACGGCCATGTAGGGCGCCTTGGCGAGCGTGGCGCGGCGAATCTTGGCGCCGATTTTTTCGGGCGAGTCGTCCAGTTCGGCGCGGATGTCGGCGGCCTTCAGGGCCGACAGGACGGTGGCGGCGTAATCGTTGGTCTTGTCGCTGACGGGCAGGACGGCCACCTGCATCGGCGACAGCCATAGCGGAAACGCTCCGGCATAGTGCTCGATCAGGATCCCCACGAACCGCTCGGGCGATCCAAGGGGGGCGCGGTGGACCATGATGGGGCGGTGGGCGGCGTTGTCCGAGCCGATGTATTCCAGGTCGAACCGCTCGGGCAGATTGTAGTCGACCTGGACCGTCCCGAGCTGCCATTCGCGGCCGAGACAGTCTTTGACGACGAAATCGATCTTCGGCCCATAAAAGGTGGCCTCGCCGCGCTCCTCGGTGAAGTTCATGCCGAGCTTGCCGACGACGTTGCGGATGTTGTCCTCGGCCTGGTCCCAGTGGGCGGCGTCGCCGGTGTACTTGTCGCTGTCGGCGTCGCGCAGGCCCAGCCGAACTCGGTAGTCGCTCAGCCCGAGCGTCTGCAGGATCATCTGCGTCAGCTCGATGCAGGATTCGATCTCGGCTTCGAGTTGGTCGGGGGTGCAGAAGATGTGGGCGTCATCCTGGCAGAAGCCTCGCACCCGCGTCAGGCCGCTCAGTTCGCCGGACTTCTCGAACCGGTAGACCGTGCCGAACTCCGACAGGCGGACGGGCAGGTCGCGGTAGCTGTGTTGGACGGCCTTGTAGATCTGAATATGGTGCGGGCAGTTCATGGGCTTGAGCAGATAGCCCTCGTCCTCGCTGATCTGGATCGGCGGGAACTGCGATTCCTTATAGTAAGGATAGTGGCCGCTGGTCCGGTACAGGTCCAGCCGCCCGATGTGGGGCGTGTAGACGGGCAGGTAACCGCGTTTGAGCAATTCCCCGCGAAGCCACGTCTCCAGCTCCATGCGGATGATGGCGCCGTTGGGCATCCACAGCGGCAGGCCCGGGCCGACGGCGTCGGACAGGAGGAACAGGCCCAACTGCTTGCCGATGACGCGATGGTCGCGCTTGCGGGCCTCTTCGATGCGGTCCAGATGGGCGGCGAGATCCTTCTTGTTGAAAAAGGCGACACCGTAGATGCGGGTGAGCATCTTGTTGGCCTCATCGCCTCGCCAGTAAGCGCCGGCGACGGTCAGCAGCTTGACCACTTTCAGCCGGGCGGTGCTGGGCAGGTGCGGGCCCCGACACATATCCACGAACTCCCCCTGCTTGTAAAAGCTGACGACCGAGGCGCCTTCATCGCGGGCGAGGTCGTCGATCATCTCGACCTTGTAGTCCTGGCCGAGTTGGGCCATCCGCTGCTTGGCCTGGTCGATGGGCAACTCGGACCGCTCGGTGGGCAGGTCCTCGGCGATGATCTTGGCCATCTCCTTCTCGATCGTCGGCAGGTCTTCGGCCGAGATCGGCTCGGGCAGATCGAAGTCGTAATAGAAGCCGTACTGGAAGTCGTCGATCAGCGCCGGGCCGATCGTGTATTGGACCTTTGGGCCGTAGAGGCGCACGACCGCCTGGGCCAGCACGTGGGCGGCGCTGTGGCGCAAGACCTCCAGGGCCTGCTCATCACGATCGGTGACCAGTTGCAGCTCGTGCTCGCCTTCGATGACAGCGGACAGGTCACACAGTTGGCCGTCCACCCGGGCTGCGACAGCGGCGGAGGCGAGTCGCCCAGAGATGTCTCCGGCCACCTGCAGGGCGGTCACGGGCCCGTCGTAGGGACGCTGAGAGCCATCGGGCAATGTAATCACGGTGTTCATCGATTCGTATGCCTCATGCGGGGGCCCGGCCGGTGCGCGGAGCGGCCCCCAAGACGTAGATCCCAAAGGGCCCACCGCCCGCCAGGGGGCGAGAGAGAGTCGACAGACCACGACAGGGCCGCCCGCGATGTCTCGGGCGACCACACTACGATGTTACGGTCGTCATGGTCAACGACATGACAGCAACCTTGAATGGCATCCCATTGTCACCACGGGGAATTTAATCGCCCGGACCCGGGCTTGTCAACGGGGTTCTGTTGGGGCCCGGGGCCGGGGGAGGTGGGCGATCTAGGCCCAGCGGATCATGCCCATCGCCAGGGGGCCGGTCAGCAGGGGGTTGGCGGGCATGACGCGGACGGTGTACCCGACCATGCCCGTGCCGGCGCACGGCATCTGTGTGGCGTACTTGGCGCGGTTGTCGGCCAGCGACTCAACCTGGTTCATCCTGAGGCTCTGGCCGTCGTTGAGCTGGCCGTCCTCGTCGAGGGAGCCGAAGTACAGTTCGACCGTCACGTCGTCCGGGGTCAGATGGGCGAGATTCACGACCGCCTCGACGCAGACATCCCGCCCGACGACGGCGCCGGCGGCGCCGTTCATGTCGTCGGTTACGCGGTCGACCCGGACATGGACGAACTGGTCACGAACTCGCTGTTTCCAGGCGCTGAGGTCTTTGGCGCGGTCCATGTGGTTGGCCCAGAGGGTGTCCCATCGCTCGACGGCGGGGGCATAGAACATCTCGGCATACTGGCGGAGCATGCGGTTGGTGTTGAACATCGGCGCCAAGCGGGTCATGGTCGCCTTCATCTTGCGAATCCACCCGCGTGGGATATTGTCGGCTCCGCGGTCATAAAACAGCGGAACGATTTCCTTTTCCAACAGGTCGTAGAGCGCCTGGGACTCGACGGTGTTCTGATACTCCAACTCGTCGTAGTTCTCGCCCGAGCCGATGGCCCAGCCGACGTCGGGGTTGAAGCCCTCCGCCCACCATCCGTCGAGAATCGAGACGTTCAGGCCGCCGTTGGCGGCGACTTTCATGCCGCTCGTGCCGGAAGCTTCCATGGGTCGAAGCGGCGTGTTGAGCCACACATCGACCCCTTGAACCAGATAGCGGGCGACGTTCATGTCGTAGTCTTCGATGAAGACGATCGACCTGCAGAAGGCTTCGCGCCGGGCGGTGTGGATGATCTCGCGGATCAGGTCCTTGCCCGGGTTGTCGCGCGGGTGGGCCTTGCCGGCGAAGATGATCTGGACGCGTCGGCCGCTGGTGTTCAGCAGCTTGGCCAGGCGGTCCAGGTCCGCCAGGATCAAGTTGGCCCGCTTGTAGGTGGCGAACCGCCGGGCGAACCCGATGGTCAGGGCCTCGGGGTCGAGCACCTCGTCGGCGGCGCCCAACTCGGCGGCGCCGGCCCCGCGGTGGGTCAGTTGGATCTTCAGACGGCGTCGGGCGAAGGCCACCAGGCGCTCGCGGCGGCGTTCATGCGTGCGCCACAGCTCGGTGTCGGGGATCTGCTCGACCGCCTGCCAGACGGTCTGGTCGGAGGGCTTTTCGTGCCAGCGCGGGCCCAGATAGCGAACGTACAGATCGGCGAGGTCCTGGCTGAGCCAGCTTCGCGTGTGGACGCCGTTGGTGATCTGGCTGATGGGCACCTCACCGGTGGGCACGCCGGGCCAGACGCCGGCCCAGAGCGTTCGGCTGATCTGCCCGTGCAGTCTGCTGACGCCGTTGTGCCCGCTGGAGAGGCGCAGGGCCAGAACCGTCATGCTCATCGGTTCGTCGGCGTTGGATGGATCCTGCCGCCCCAGGGCCAGGAACTCCTCGCGCTGGAGACTGAGCTGGCCTCGATAGGCGGCAAAATACTTCTCGATCATTTCCGGATCGAAGGCATCGTTGCCGGCCGGCACGGGCGTATGCGTGGTGAAGACATTGGACGCGACGACGGCCTCAAATGCCTCGGCGAAACTGACGCCCTGTTCGGCCATCAGCAAACGAATTCGCTCCAGGCCCAGAAAGGCCGCATGCCCCTCGTTCATGTGATAGGCCTTGGGGTTGATGCCCAGCGCCTTGAGCATCCTGACGCCGCCGATGCCGAGAACGATCTCCTGGCCAATGCGGTTGGTCAGGTCGCCGCCATACAGTTGGGCGGTGATATGGCGATCCTGCGGCGAGTTCTCCGGCACGTTGGTGTCCAGCAGGTACAAGCGCACGCGCCCGACCCGCGCCAGCCAGGCGTGAATGTGGCAGCGCCGTCCGGCGATGGTCACCTCGACGCTGACGGGCCTGCCTTCGGCGTCGCGGACCAGCTCAACCGGCAACGTCGAGAAATCGTTGCGCGGGAACATTTCCAGTTGCCAGCCGTCAGCGTTGAGACGCTGGCGGAAATACCCCTGCTGGTAGAGCAGCCCCACAGCCGCCAGGGGGATACCCAACTCCGACGCGCTTTTCAGATGGTCGCCGGCCAAGACGCCCAGGCCGCCCGCGTAGATCGGCAGGCAGTCGGTCAGGCCGTACTCGGCGCAGAAATACGCCACCTGCGGTGTGCCGTCGCCGCCATAGGTCTTCGGCCACCAGCCGGGCGTCTGAAGGTAGGCCTGCAGGTCCGCATGCACGCGCTGGACCTGGGCGAGGAACCCTTCGTCTTCTGCGGCGCGCTGGAGGCGATCCTGCGCAATGCGGCCCAGCAGCAGCACGGGATTGTGATCCGTCTCTTCCCAGGCGAGGGTGTCCAGTCGGCGGAACAGTTCCATCGCCTCGCCGTGCCAACTCCACCGCAGGTTGTAGGCGATCTCCTGCAGGGCGCCCAATTCCGGCGGCAAACACGGCTCGATAGTAAATGCTCTTAACGGTCGCATAGTTGTCAGATGATTCGAAAAGCGGCGGTCAACGTCGGTCTGCACAAACGGTCTACTACCTAACTATAATCGGCAAGAGAGCTTTGAAAGCTTATCGGAACCGTGGGCCAGGTGAAGAGGCCTTCCGGCGGTCGCTGGGCTCGGTCGAGGCCGCAGCGTCGCCTCAGCCCTGCCGTCGCGGCGGCCTGCGCCCCTATGGTAGCACCGATGGGTGGCAAAAGAAGTTTTCTTGCACTTTCAGCCTGCATCAGGCCTTGGGCCGGCGAGAATCGTACAATTAAGTGGATGGCCCGGCGTGAATATGTCGATCTTGACCGAGGCCAGGCTGGACCGGTCGGCCGCAGGGGAGACCGAGCGGGCCGGACGAGAAAACGTGCGTATAACTGACTGATAATAATAGGATTACAAAGTATGCGGCGAAGGGCCCGATCCAATAGGTCATCGATGATCGCCCGGCATGCCAGGCACCGGCCGCGGCGCGTCGCGCTGCCATGGCGACGAAGGTGGCGACGGACGATCGCTGCATCGCTGGCCGAGCCCTGCGACCTGCCCCCCGCCGGGACGTGGCGAGATTAATTGGCCCATCGTCTTGACGGGGACGTCAGACGGTGAGAAAACGCGATCATGCGAATGTTGTGCACGTTATCGGCGGTTGTGTTATTGGTCGGCAATCTTGCCGCCCAGCAGGATTCCCGTGTGCAGACGGGCAATGTCCTGGACGCCAACCCCCAGATCGGCAGCAGCGGCGCCAATACGCCCGTTCGCACGTATCGGCCCGTCAACAGCCAACTGTATGTGACCGGGCAGGTCACCGGCCTGTCGAGGTTCCGCGGGTCGGTGGGTTATTTCGCTCCCGATCAACTGAATCTGACTCTCCCCGGTGAGGATATCCGCACGTTTCGGGCCCGGTCGGTTGGCTTGCGGCAGGTGACCAGCGGCCTAAGCCCCTACCGCACACATGCGTATCTCGACCGGGCGCAGACCGTGCTCAAGGCGCGGGCCATCGCCTCCGGCGCGGCGGCGACGGGGACGAACGTTCCGTTGCACAGCACATTGTCGCCGCAAGTAGCGGCCGAACTGTTCAGCCAGGCCACGCGACCCTACCGCGCGATGATCGAGCCGGTGTCCCGGACTGCTTCGACGGCTATGCCGCCGGTTGGGCGGGAGGCGCTCGCACCCGCCTGGATCTCGGCGCAGCAGGTGCGCACCCCCGACCGATTCGAAGATGTGGACCGTCCCGGAGCGACGGCGCTGTTTGCCCTGCCGTGGTACGGGGACCGCGAGGAGCTCGTTCGCCAGCTGCGCCGTCAGCGCGACCGTGACGAGCTCGATGAGGACGACGCTCGGCTCGGCTCGCGGACCGAGGCCCGACTTGACGCTGAGCTCTATTCCGAGGATGGGGGCCCGATGGATGTGAGCCTGGACAGGGGGATACCCCCACCGGCGGTAACGGCGATGCCCGACCCCGGCGAAGACATCTTTCACGATCTGCTGGTCGAGTTGCGCCGCCGCCAGCTGCAGCTCAAGACTGGGACGGACACAGACCAGCCCGATGAAGACGCCGAAGACTCCGAGGACGACGAGTACCTGATCGTTCTGACCACGCTGGGCGGGCGCCACAGGGACTACTTTAATGACTTCATGACCAAAGGCGACCGAGCGCTCAAGGACGGGCGATATTATGACGCCGCCCTGGAGTACCGGGGGGCTTTGTCCGTCAATCCGAAGAACCCGCTGGCTCGGCTGGGCGCGGCGCTGGCCCTGTTCGGCGCGGGCGAAAGCTACACGGCCGCCCTGCACCTGCGCAGGGCAATGGCGCTGTTCCCGCCGCTGATGGAGACGCGGCTGGATATTCCGTCACTGATGGACCCGGTGACGTTCGACGAGCGACTGAAGGCGTTCAAGCTGGACCTGAAGGAAGACTCCCAGAAGCTGGAACGGCCTGAGCCGCTGCTGTTGGCGGCATACCTGCATATGTGCGTGGGCGAGCGGCTGGAGGCAAGACACTATGCGCATCGGCTCAGGGCGGTCGCGGGCCGTGACGAGGTCTACCTGGCCTACGCGCGGTTCGTGCTGACGGGCAAACGCCCCGACGAACCGGACGACGAAACGCCTGTCGACAAAACGCCCGCCGAGGGGGCCAAAGGCCCCGTCGAATAGCTCTCTGAGTTCCCGGTTCCCCCCAAGAATCGTCAGTCAGAGGTCTTCCCGCCCGGTATCTTCGCCAGGGAGGCGTTGAAGGTTTCGAGCATCTCGCGGAGTTGGTCCAGCGACCAATGAATGTAGGCATCGCTGTGGGCGGGTTTGCCCCGGCGTTCGGTCATCAACCCCTTATAGATCGGCCCGAGAAATGCCTCGATCTCAGCCAGCGACAGCGGCTGCGGGTCGGCGCCCCAGGCCAGCAGGTCGTCATACAGCCGTCGAATGCGCTGGACCTGCAGGTACTGGTCGGCGACCAGAAAGTTCCCCGGCCGAAGATGAAGCTGCAGTCCCTTCAACGCCACCAGGATGGGTTCGTAGTTTAGCTGCGGCGAAAGCCTGAGAAACTTGAACTGCTGCACGTATCGACCGGCCTGCGCTCGCCCGCCGAGCAGCGCGTGGGAATCGTCGCTCTCGCGGCTGTGTCGCTCGGTGATCTGCGAAAACATCATCGTCGGATGCGGTTGGCTCTGGCGGATCTCATCGCTGACGAGGCGATTGATGACGACCGGACCGTCGCCGCCGTCGGTGGGCTCGCAGGCAATGGCGAACAGGCATTTCAGCACAGCCAACGGCAAGGGGCGGTCGGCCACCGGGCGCTGGTGAGACCGCAGTTGCAGCGAAATATGCACGCTGTGGGGGGCGACCTCGTAGAACCGCTGAGTTTCGTGGATCAACTGGTTCAGCGTCCACGGATCGCTGGTGACGGGCTTGGAGATATTGGCCTGGACGGACAGGCTGCCCAGGGCGACCTCGAAGAACCCCCGTCGCGGCGTGGGGGTGGCCTTGTCATGGTGGTCGTCGATGTGCCCGCCCAGCTTCCACGTGAGGGCATCGAGGGCGAAGTCGTAGAAGTACAGGAACCCGTCGTACCGACGGTCGCGGAGGCGGGCGCCTTGCGGGTCGCGAATGACCCCATGGCCGATGTCAGAGAACTCCAGTTCGGCGCCTAGCGGGGTGTGGCCTCCGCCGGTGTGGCGGGCGATGAAGTCGACCTCGGCCCGGGCGGGAGCGGGGTCGTAGAGCTTTTCGGCGATGATGACGGCCTGACGAACGAAGTCCACCAGGTCGTTGGTTTCGAAGTGCAGCGTTGCCAGGCCCTGCTGCACGAGGGCGTCGACCTCGCCGGCGGCGCGGTTGACCATGCGCAGGGCGGCCAGCAGGCTGAACGTTCGTCCGTAAAACATCTCACCGGGATCCATCCGGTTCAGTTCGTAACGGCAGTCGTGATGGATGCAGTCTTCGATCTGGTTAACGATCACCTGGCGGATGGCGAAGCGCAGATAGTTATCCGACAGCGCCCGGGCCTCCGCATCGCCGGTGATGCGGCCGTAGTTCGGCAGCGGCGTGTCGCCCAGCAAGTGGCGGATGGCGTAGTCGCTGATGCCGCCGGCTTCGAAGTGTCGGCGGTGTAGATCGCGAATGGTGGCTCCGCGCAGTTCGGCGATCGCCCGACGCGCCTGGAGCTCGCCGGTGCGCAGTTGCTGCTGCTCGGTGACCAGCAGGGCGGCGTCGATTTTCTCATCGAGGATCACTTCCTGTTTGAAGTGGTCGCGAAACTCATAGCCGAAGGCATGCTGCAGCTTGGCAAGGTTCCCCACGAACACCAGGGCCCGCTCGTCGCCCTGGCCCGTGTGCACGGCCAGCGTGCGCCGCTGGTAGTTGTCGCCCTCGTAGCGCAGCAGCAGCGAGAGGCACTCGCTGGGCAGCGGGCCGACCACGTAGCCGCTGATCCGCCCTTGCTCGTCCGGGACGGCGTACTGGTAGGTGTTATCGGGGCTGATTTTCTTGTAGCGGTTGAGGATCGCCCGGCGCGGATAAAAATTCTCCGTGCCGTCGGCCCGGTGAGAGACCGAGACCAGGCGCTTACCCAGAACCGCCCGAAACACCCATGGGTTCATGAGCGTGCCGTACACAAAGAGCTGGAACGGCTTTTGCCGGGCCATAAGTTTCAGCGAATCGATATGTGCATGGGCATGGCCGTCAGGATCGGCTCCTCAGCCATCAACTGGGCCATGTTGATCAGATAGGCTGCGCCTGGATGGCGGGCCAGAATGTTCTGCAGCAACTGCATCTCCTGCGACACAGGCGTGCGGATCGAGACGTCCTCGGTTCCCATTAGAAGGTCGAGGATCGTCTTGGGGCGCGGCAGCGTGATGTAGTGGCATCGCGTGAGGTCGGCGGCCTTGCGGGCGAGCATGACGGCGTCGTTGAGCGTGCCGGTTCGATCGACCAGCCCGAGTTCGACGGCCCGAGGGGCCGTGAAGATTCGGCCCTGAGCGACGGCGTCGATATCGGCGATCTTGTCCCCTCGCGACGCGGAGACGCGCTCGACGAAGATGTCGTAGATCTCCTGGGCGTCGGCGCGAATGATTGCGATCTCGCGCTCGGTCCAGGGGCGCATGGCCATCAGGCCGGCATTCTTGCCTCGCGAGGCCTCATACGTCGTGATGCCGATCTTCTCCAGCGTGCCGGTCACGGCCAGTTTGCCGCTGACCACGCCGATGCTGCCGATGATCGCGGCATTGTCGGCCACGATCGTCGGGGCGCCGACGGCGACGTAGTAGCCCCCGCTGGCGGCCATGCCGGAGACGCTGGCGATGACGGGCTTCTTCTCGGCGCATCGCCGGACGGCCTGGTAGATCAACTCGCTGGCCAGGGCCGAGCCGCCGGGAGAATTGATCCGCAGCACGATGGCCTTGATTCTCGAGTTCTCGCGAAGTCTATTCAGCAGCCGCACCAGGGTCCTTGCCCCGGCCATCTGCTCGCCGAACATCGCCCGCCCGCTGCTTCCCAGGCCAATGACGCCGTCCACGTGGAGGATGGCGATCGTCGGGTCTCGTACAGGCTTCCGCCGGGAGCTGGCGGCCAGCGATCCGAACAGCGCCAGCGGGTTGGACAGATCCAGCGCCGCACTCCTGTCGGCGCCGTAGTCGGCCACCCACCGGACGTTGACATCTTTGGCGCCTTCGGCGGCAGCGCCCATAGCGGCGACCTCCACGATGTGCCGCCACATGTGCCTCGACAGTTGGTGATCGATCAGGCCCAGTCGCTCAGCTTCGGGGGCCGAGAAGGGCCCTTCGTCGATGGCCGCCTTGACGGCGTCGACCTCAAGTGAGCGTTGCGAGGCGATCTGACCGCACAGTTGGCCGTAGAGGCCGTCGAGGAGCTCGTCCAACTCGCGGGCTGCCTCGTCCGACGGTTGGGTGTGCGTCATCGGCTCGGCGGCGCCCTTGAAACGGCCGATCTGGATGAACTGCGGCTCGATGCCCAGCCAATCGAGCGCGCCGCGGAAGAACATCATCTCCGCGTTTAGGCCCACGATCATCAGCCGGCCGGTCGGCTCGAGCGACACGTCACCGGCCGCCGAAGCCACAAGGTAGCTGCTCGTGCCGCCCGAGGGCAGGTACGCGTAGACGGGCTTGACGGCGTTCAGCCGTCGCACCGCCTCGGCGAGCTCCTGGGCCTGGGCCCAGCCCATCGCGGGCCGGTCGATCTCCAACGCAACGGCGTGAATGTTCTTGGCGTTGCGGGCCTTGGCCAAACGCCGAAGCCACTCTTCCAGCGTGTGGCGATGAGAGAGGCCGAACAATTCCACGTCGGGCGGGCTGGCATAGATTCGCCCGGCCAGGCGAATGTGGGCGATGTTGACAGCCGGCGGCGCCGGGGTGAATCCAGGCGCTGTGGCGGCCGGTGCGGTGGTCGGCTGTGTGGCCGGTTCGGTGGTCGGTAGCTGAGGTCCTGTCGTGGGTCCATCGGCAATCAGCAGGGACGTCGAGACGGCCGCCAGAACAACAACGAGACAGGAAACCGCCGTGAAGGGAAGGAATAATGATTGTCGCAGAGACATTCGAGGCTCCTATTTCCCGGGTGTGTCGTAGGGAGCTATTGTAGCGTTTGTCCGGCCGGTGGCAATGCCTACAATGGCGCCATGCAACGCCTGAATCGCGGCGAGCCGATGGCGGTGAAGACCTGGTCGTCGGCGGGATTGATAGTGACCACCTGGTGCAATGCCCAGTGTGCGTCGTGTTATCTGTCTTGCCGCCCGGATCGTCGCGAGGATATGACGGTCAATGAAGGATTGCGGCTGTGGCGGCAACTGGATGAGGCCAGCCCCCATGGGTGTCGGATTCATCTGACCGGCGGCGAGCCGTTCGGGCGATGGGATGTTCTGATCGATCTGTGTCGCCGGGCGGCCGACGAAAGGCTGCGGCCGCCTCAGAATGTTGAGACCAACGCGTTTTGGGCGACCGGTGAAGCCGTTGTGCGCGAGCGCCTGATCGCGTTGGATCGTGCGGGGGTCGAGTCCTTCGTCGTCTCGGCCGATCCGTATCACCAGCAGTTCGTCCCGATCGCCAATGCCCGCCTGGCGGTGCGTGTGGCGGAAGACGTCATGGGAAGCGACCGCGTGCGGGCGCGGTGGGCCGACTGGCTGGCCGACGGGCGCGACACCGGCGAGCTCGATGACGCCGGACGTTTCGAATTGTTCCTGCGCTATGCCCAGGACGGTCGGGACCGAATGAACGGTCGGGCGGCCGCTGCGCTCGGTCCGCATCTGGCGGACAAGACGGTGGCCCAGCTCGCCGACCGGCCTTGCCGCGAGGCGCTGCTGCGCAATAAGCAGATCCACGTCGGCCCGGGGGGCTGGATTGTGCCCGGGACGTGCGCGGGGATTCTCGTCGGTCGGGCCGACGAGCGGACGAGTATCGCCGAGTGTTGGCAACGTCTGGCCGACGATCATGCCGCCCGCCCGATCCTGGGCCCGCTCGCCGAGGCCGGGCCGGTAGGCCTGCTGCCGTTGGCGGAGACGGAAGGTTTCACCCCCGCCGACCACTACGCCGGCAAGTGTCATCTCTGTTTTGCGATCCGCACGCATCTGTCCGCCCGAGGACTCGGCGGTGACGAGTTAGGGCCCGCGGCGTGCTACGACACTGTTGCCGCAACGTAGCGACGGGTCTTTTGGCTTGACGGCGTTAAAGGCTGGGCGTATCGTTGGTCAGGGCGTCAAGGCGCAGTGCGGGGGGGGGATGTGACGGCATGTCATCAGGAAAGGCATGATGACGGACCAGCAGGAAGAACACAAAGTCGACGCATCCCCAGCCGATACGGAACTGGCCCGGGTGGTGGTCGAGCAGAAGCTTGTCACCCGCGAGGAAATCGACCTCTGTGTGGCAGCCCAGGCGGAAACGCCCGACAGTTACAGTTCGTTGGCTGACGTGATGATCCAGAAGGGCGTTGTGACGTCCAGCCAGATCGATCGGGTCAAGGCGATCGTGGACGCGTCCCGCGGGCAGCAGATTCCGGGGTATCAGATTCTGGCCAAGGTGGGCGCCGGCGCGATGGCGACGGTTTTCAAGGCCCGTCAGTTGAGTCTGGACAGGCTGGTGGCCATCAAGGTCCTGCCCCGCAAGCTGTCGGAAAATGCCGACTACGTCACGCGGTTCTACAAAGAGGGCAAGGCTGCGGGGCTGCTGAACCATCCGAACATCGTGCAGGCCTTCGATGTCGGCGAAGCGGGGGGCTTTCACTATTTCGTGATGGAGTACGTTGAAGGCCACTCGCTGCACGACGAACTGACCGAAGGGAAGCACTTCACCGAAGCCGACGCGATTGGCGTTATTCTTCAGATCGCCCGCGCGTTGGAGCACGCCCACAGCCAGGGCCTGATTCACCGGGATGTGAAACCCAAGAACATCATGATTGCCGCCGACGGCACGGCCAAGTTGGCCGATATGGGATTGGCCCGGGTGACGACCGATGTGGAGGCCGCCCAGGCCGAGGCCGGCCGCGCCTACGGCACGCCGTATTACATCTCGCCCGAGCAGATCCGGGGCGAAGTCGACATCGACTGCCGGGCCGACATCTATTCGCTCGGCGCGACGTTCTATCACCTGGTCACCGGGCAGGTGCCTTTCGAGGGGGCCACGCCCGCGGGCGTGATGCACAAGCATCTCAAGGACCCGCTCATCCCACCCGATCACATCAACCCCGAGCTGTCGCAGGGGCTGGGCGAAGTCGTCGAGGCGATGATGGCCAAGGATCGCGACCGGCGGTACGCCTCGGCGACCGACCTGATCGTGGACCTGGAGGCCCTGCAGCGCGGCGAGCCCCCGCTGCAATCGCGCCGGCATCTCAGCGCGGTCGTGCTGACGGGTCTGGCCGGGGAGGCCGAAAGCGATGAGACCCAAATGGACATGGCCCCTCCCTCGCCGGCCGGCCCGCTGCTGACGTGGGTGATCGTTCTGGCGGCGATCCTGCTGGCCAGCCTGGTGTTGAACGTCATTCTCATTATGAGCGGCTAACGGGTCCCGCGCTTACCGGGCCGACCCAACCCTCTGCAGCCCAATAGAAAAGCCCCCCACCTTTATCGGCGGAGGGCTTTGGCATTTTCACGGGCCGTCGCCGTGCTAAGAGGCGTTGGGTTTTTCGTCTGTCGCATTGATTCCGGTCGTGCGGGCGACGAGGGCCTTCTTGAAGCCCATCAGCAGCGGGCTGGCGATGGCCACCGATGAATAGGTCCCGAACAGCACGCCGGCGATTAGCGCGAAGCTGAACGAGTGAATGGTGCTTCGCCCACCCCAGACGTACATGATGACCACGACCATCAGCGTCGTGCCCGATGTCAGCAGCGTCCGGGCGAGCGTCTGGTTGATCGAGCGGTTGATGATGGCCGGGCTGATAGCCGTCAGCTTTCCGCGGTTTTCACGGATACGGTCGAACACGACGATCGTGTCGTTGACCGAGTAACCGATGACGGTCAGGAACGCAGCGACCATGGGCAGGTCGATCTTGAACGACGATATCCCCAGCCACTGGCCGACGGTTGTGTTGACCAGCCATCCGGAGGCCGCCACCAGGCCGACGACGATGAGCACGTCGTGGATCAGGCAGATCACCGCAGCGAGGCCCCACTGGATCGAGCCGAACCGCAGCCACAGGTAGGCCACGATCGCCAGCCAACTCAGGACGATGGCCATGACGGCCCGGCCGCGGGCCTCGCCGGCGATGGCCGGGTCGAAGTTGGTCATCACCATCGATTCCTCGCGTTCCAGCGAGTCCATGACGATTTCCTTCTCGATCGCGGCGAAACGCTTCCAGTCGGCGGTCTTGTCGACCGTGAGCGGGTCGAGGGCGCGGACCAAGACAGCAAAGGCCGAGTAGCCGTTGCCGCTTGGGGTCAGGCCCACCACCTCGGTCGGGTTGGCGCGCTGGTCTTCGAACTCCGGCTGGTCGCGCATCTCGCGGATGCGGGCCCGCAGTTCGCCGTCGCTTACGGACGGGTTGATGTTCTCGATCACGAAGATCACGCCGCTGTCGAAGTCTTCCAGCAGGTCGCGATAAGACGACAGGGGGTTGGGCGCGATGCGCGTCAGACCGTCTTCAGCCATCGTCACGCCGAACGCCTCGACCGCACGCCCGGTAACCAACCGGGCCCCGCGGAGGGGGATGCGCCGCTGCAACGCCGGTCCGAAAGCGGCGGAGGCAACGTCGCGGATGCGCTTCGGGTCGATCTCGGTCGTGGAGACCTGAAACATTCGTGGCGGCAGGCGTTCGGCCAGCTCGTCGCGGGTCAGCGCGCCGTCGCTCTCGGTATCGAGGGCGGCGAAGAAGGCTGGATTGGCCTTGGCCTTTTGCCATTCGTCCGTCGTGACGATCGTGTCGCCGTCGGCATCGTATTCTTCGAGAAACGCCGCGACGGCTTCGGGGTCCTGCAGCTCTTCCACGCGCGCCGTGGCGGCGATCAGAGCGCCCTCATCACCGAGGGTGACAGCCTGTGCAATAAAGCGATCGCGGACCACTGCGTCGTTGGGCAGCACCGCCTGGCCGTCGGCGCCTTCGAGCGTGGCGTCGTTCTTGAGGCGGATAATGGCCTCGGTGCCGGAGGAAAACTCGATGCCCATCACGTCTTCCCCCTGCCAGAACAGCGATGCAATGCCCATGACGACCATCACAGCGGACGCCGCCCAGAAGAAATGGCGTTTGGCCATCCAGTTGATCGACGGGACGCCGACCAGCGACATCATCTTCAGATGTCCGCGGATCAGGTTCGTGTTGAGCAGCAGTTGGAAGACCCATCGCGTGACGACCAGGGAGGTGAACATACTCGCCACGACGCCCAGACCCAGCGTGACGGCGAAGCCGCGGACCTCTTCGGTGCCGATCCAGCCGAGGATCAGACACACGATCAGCGTGGTGACGTTGGCGTCAAAGATCGCGCTGAAGGCGCGGCTGTAAGCGTTCTTGATCGTCAGGGCGGGGGATTGGCCCTTGGTCTGCTCTTCGCGGAGGCGCTCGAAGATCAGCACGTTGGCGTCGACGGCGATGCCGATGGTCAGGATGATGCCCGCGATGCCGGGCAGCGTGAACACAGCCCCGAAGATGCTCATCCCGCCGAGGATGAGCACGATGTTCAGCATCAGGGCGAAGTTGGCGATGGCCCCGGCCATGAGATAGTACACCATCATGAACGCCGCCACGGTGATCAGCGACCAGAAGGCGGCCCGAATGCCGCGGTCCCTATCGATTCGGCCGATCCCCGGGCCGAAGGTGTTCTCGCGCACCGGGTTGGGGTCCAGCTTGGCCGGCAGCGAGCCCGCCCGCAGGGTCTTGACCAACTCAGTGACTTCCTGAGGGTCGCCGCCGACAGTGATCTGGCCTCTGTTGGAAATTTGTCCCTTGATCGACGGCGCGCTGTAGACTTCGTCGTCCAGGATGATGGCCATCTTCTGGTCCATATGGTTCGATGTCAGGTCCAACATCAGACGGGCGCCTCGGGGGTCCAGCTCAAAGTCGACGGCTGGCTCGTTGCTCTTGCCGCGCCCCTCCCGGGCGTCCTCAAGCTCCCACCCGCGCTCGCCGCGGTCATGGAGCATGACGTATCCCGGGCGATTGTGAAGCAGCAGGTATCGCTGGCCCGCGTATTCGGCCACGACTAGGCCCGGGAAACGCTCGTCTTTATCGTGAATCGCCAGCCAAACGTAGGCCCTGTTTTGGCGCATGACTTCACTGGGGCCTGCCTCCTGCAGCAGCCGCAGGTATCGCTGACGCTCGGGGATGGAGATGACGTTTTCCGTTCGGCCGGTCTCATGGATCGATGGCGCGATGCGGAACTCCAGCACGCCCACCTTCCGCAGGATCCGCTTGAGCGTAAACGGGTCCAGCAAGCCATGGCGCAGGTCGGCCCAGCTCTGGTACAGCGTGACGGCGTGTTCGATTTGGCCCCAGCGCGGGCTGTATTTTTCCTTCAGGGCGGCCAGGTCATCGTCCAATTGCTCCTGACGCTTGCGAATCTCCTCGGCGCCATCGCGCTGCTTGCGCAGCTGGTCTTCCTCGCGCGGTGGGATGTAGCTCCTCAGAAGGTTCTGCAACCGGATGGGGTTGATGTTCTGCTCCAGCACCTGCCGGACGCGGGCTTCGTAGGCGACCAGGGCATTGTCGAGGTCGTTCTCGGCCTGGGGACGGGCGGACTTCTTGGCGGCGTCCAGGGCCTTTTGCGCGTCGGTGACAGCCTGTTGGGCGTCCATCAAGCCGCGCAGACGTTCGGCGGCGACCGGGTCGCCGAACGAATGCCGCTCGATCAGTTCCGCTTGGCGCTGCGGGTTGGCCGTCGACATGCGGCGGATGACGGCCCGCGTGATGTTGCCCTCGCCGAGCGTTTCCAGGGCTTTGCGATACGCGTCGCCCGCTTCCTTGGCGGCGCTGCTGGCGATCGGCATGCGAATCTGAATACGGTTCTTGCCGACCGGCCGAATCTCCCAGGCCAGCAGGCCGGTCGGGTCGACGCGATTCTTGATTGTCTGGGCCATCTCCGGCCCCAGGTTGCCGCCGGCGCTGGTGCGCTCGAGCCGGTCGATCTCGGCGGTGACCTCGGCCAACTTGTCCTGGAGCGCCTGCTTCTGGTCGTCAGAGGTCGCCGCCGCGAGCTCCTTCTCCAGAGCAGCCTTCTGGCCCTGCAGGTTCTCGACCTTGGCGTCGTTGCTTTGGATTTGGAACGTCAGGCTGTGGCCGCCGCGCAGGTCGATGCCTTCGGTCAGACCGTTGCCGAAGAACAATGACCCCAGACAGACCGCGATCAGCAGGGACAGTAGACCGAACTTCAACGCAAGATTCTTTGTTTCCATCAGGGCTTCCTATCTACGACAGGACGATGGCTATCGTTGGGCAAACCGAGTCGCCGATTATGCCTCCCACTGGGGTCGAACGCAAGGGATTCGTGCGTTGGCGACGGTCGGTTGACATGCGGTCGGTTGGGGCGTATCACACGAGATGGGTGCCCGCTAAGGAGCGATGCGATGTCATACGACGACGGCTGGGCGGCGCTGAATCTGGAGAAACCGGCCCGCATCCCGCACACCGAGATGAGCGCGGAGTGGTACCACTGGCCTCTGGTGGCGGCGGTGACCGGTATTGATGTTGATATTGACTCACCGGTCGAGACACGGGAAAAGGCCTGCGCCGCTTTCGTGGCTGCATGGGACTACGACGTGCACATGACCTTCTGGTTCGAGCCCAACGCTTACGGCGACAACTGGACCTACATGGGCCATGCCGATTACGCCCAGGAAGGGCGCGACTTCGAGCACGGCTGGGCGTGCCCCTACAAGACCGTCGAGGAGGCGCTGGCGCTGGATCCGTTCGAAAGGTTCACCACGATCGATCACGCCGACCTTGTGGCCGGCTTCAATGAGTCCAATGAGCTGGAGAAGCGGTTCTATCCCAGCATTGTTCCGGGAACGGGCATCTACCAGACCCTCATGAGCGGCATGATCGCCATTTTCGGGTGGGACATGCTGCTGACCATGGCCGGTGAGGACCCAGACGGATTCGGCGAGGTCATGAACCGGTATGCCGTTTGGGGTCAGCGGTACTACAACGCCCTGGCCGAGTCCGAGGCCGAGGTGGTTTGGGTGCACGACGACATGGTCTGGACGGAAGGGGCGTTCCTGCATCCTTCGTGGTACCGCCAGTACGTGTTCCCCAACATGAAGAAGCTCTTCGCCCCGCTGGTCGAGGCGGGCAAGAAGATCCTGTTCGTCAGCGACGGCGACTACACCGAGTTCGCCAAGGATGTCGCCGATTGCGGCGTCACGGGGTTTTGGTTCGAGTGCTTCACCGATCTGAAATACATGACCGAAACGTTCGGCCAAACCCACATCCTCGTCGGCAACGGCGACTGCCGGCCGTTGACATTCGGCACAAAAGACGACGTCCGCGCCGAGGTCGAACGCTGCATCGCCCTGGGCCGCGACTGCCCGGGCTATTTCATGTGCATCTCCGGCCACTTCCCGCCTAATATCCCGGTCGAAAACGCGCTGTACTACTACGATGTTTACAACGAACTTAGCCGGCGGTAAGTCGGGCGAGAAAGGGGACTCACGATGCAAGAGACAATGACTGAGATGACGTTCAAGGCGAGCGACATTGGGATGTCCCATGGGATGGCGGCCATGTGGCCGCTGTTTGTCCTGCTGGGGCTGCTTATCGTGGCGGCGGTTCTGGTGTTGGTGGTTCATCGGCGGACGTTCGTGCGGATCTTCTCGGCGGCGACGGCTACGTCGGGGATGCTGCTGGTGGTGCTGTTCTTCCTGCCGTGGCTGGGGGCGCAATGCTCGGGGACGGAAGTGCAGACGGCCAGCGGCTACGAGCTAGCCGCCGGGGAGACATCCCTGTCGGATGAAATGCCGCCGCAGATTCGACAGACGATCGACCTGTCGGAACACGGGCAGGCTGCCGGCGTGCAGGTCGACGGGACGGCGGAGGCCACCCTTGATACGTCCACCATTGATGCCCATGACACGGAGCCCAAGCCGTGGATTTACGCCGGGCTGGTCCTGGCGGCGGGGTTGGGGCTGCTGGGCGTGACGACACTACTGCGGCCTTCGACCCGGGGTGCGACCGGCGCACTGATCTGCGTTCTGGGGCTGGCCGGCTGCGCGCTGATGGGCTACGTGGCCTGCATCCAGAGCTTCGACGGATGGATCACGCCCAAGCCGCCCGAGCCGCCGACGATGCCCATGGCGGCGACGAGCCCGGCGCCTGCCCCCGTGGCCGCCTCAGATGCCGACGAGGGCGCCGTGCTGGAGTTCCGCATCGCGCCCTATCAACCTGAGACCGGCCGGACGGAAAACATCATCTCCATCGCCGAGCGCCAGCGATACCTGCAGCTGCTGCAGGAGGCAGGCCCCAGTGAAGTCCTGCGCCGGAACATGCCCTACGTCTGGCTGGCGATCCATGACGACGACGAGCGTTTCCCGGACCTGGTCGTGGCCGAATACGCGGGCCGGCGATACCTGCTGCTTCACAATCGCCCAGGATACGTCATGCTCCATGACCGCAGCGAGCGCGGGTGGGGGCTCGAAGACGTCAGTGAGGGACGCGATAGGAGTAACGAGCCCGCCGTCGACTTTGTGCTGGATCCCCGAGGCGCCCGTCAGATGCTGGACCTCACGTCGAGCCATATGAACCAGCACATGGCCATGATCATCGACGGCGAGGTCTACATCGCCCCACAGATCCGGGGCCGAATTTCCAACAGAGCCCAGATCACCACCGGCGGCGACGCTAAGGAAGTCGCTGATCTGATCAAGACCCTTCGGGCGGGCTCATTGCCGGCCAAGCTGGACCCCGAGCTGGTGCACGAGAGCAGCTTCGGCCCGGGGATGGAGGTGGTGATGGGTGGCATGATGACGGATATGCAGAGCGCCGTGAGGCAGTACCTCAGCGTACGGACGAAGTGGCCGCTGTTTGCGTCGCTGTCGCTCTACGTGTTGGCCATCGGCTGTGGCGTGTTGATGCGGATCAAGGGCCCCGGGATGCGGGCGTCCTTGGCGCCGACCGCGGCCGCGCCACCAGAGGCAGCGCCGACGCCGCCCCAGCCGACCGAGCCCACAACGCCCGATCATCAGTGATTGAAGTGTCTGGCGCCGGTGAAGATCATGGCCAGGCCTAGTTCGTCGGCGCGGGTGATGACGTCGGCGTCTTTCTTGCTGCCGCCGGGTTCGATGACGGCGGTGGCGCCGGCTTCGACGGCCCAGTCGAGCGAGTCGGGGAAGGGGAAGAACGCGTCGGAGGCCAGCGTGCAACCGGCCGTGTCGACCACGTCGCCGCCGCCGTACTGGGTGGCGATCATGCCGGCCAGTCTGGCGGAGTTGACGCGGCTCATCTGGCCGGCGCCTGCGCCCAGCAGCGCGAGGTCCTTGGCCAGGACGATGGCGTTGCTCTTGACGTGCTTGCAGACGATCCAGGCGAATCGCATGTCGGCGAGCTCGGCCTCGGTGGGCTGCCGCTTGGTGACGACCTTCCAGTCGTCCTCGTTGCAGCCAAGCAGGTCGCGGTCCTGAACGATCGCCCCGCCGACGATGTACTTGATGAACTTTTCGGTATTGCGCCGCCCGGTGAACGGGCCCACTTCCAGGATCCGCACATCCGGTCCCCAGCCCTTGCGGTTCTGGATGATCTGAATCGAATCGCCCTCGAAACTCGGCGCCGCGACGATCTCCGCGTAGAAGCCGCCCGCTCCGGCCGGCTTGCCCCATCGCTTGTAGGTCTCGACGATGGCGGCGGCCAGAGCCTCAGTGACCGGCCGGTTGACGGCGATGATGCCGCCCATGGCTGCGTTGACATCGCCGAAGTACGCCTTGCGGTAAGCCTCCACCAGGTCGTCATCGATCGCGCAACCGGCGGGGTTGGCGTGTTTGATAATGGCGACGGCCGGGGTGTCGAAGTCCTTGACCAGTTCCAGCGCGCCGTTGGCGTCGAAGTAGTTGTTGTAGCTGATGGGCTTTCCGCCCAGCAGTTTCGCGCGGGCGATGCAGGGCTCGGCGGCGTCGGGGCTGACGTAGAAGGCGGCCTGTTGGTGGGGGTTCTCGCCGTATCGCAGGTCGCCGGCCTTGGTGTAGCTGAAAGCGATGCGGTCGGGGAACGGCTCGCCGAGCTGGGCGGCGAGGTAGCGGCTGATGACGGTGTCGTAGTGGCACGTCAGGGCGAAGGCTTTTTGGGCCAGCGCCTGGCGCGTCGGGAAGCTCACACACCCGTCATTGGCGCGGATCTCCGAGAGCACCTGGGCGTACTGGTCGGGCGAGGTGACGATGGTGACGAACTTGTGGTTCTTGGCCGCCGCCCGGACCATGGTGGGCCCGCCGATGTCGATCATCTCGACCGCATCGGCCAGCGTGCAGCCGTCCTTGGCAATGGCGTCCTCGAAGGGATACAGGTTCACGCAGACCAGGTCGATGGGTTCGAGGCCGTAGGTCTCGATGTCCTTCTGGTGCTCGGGGTCGTCGCGCAGGGCCAGCAGCGAGCCGTGCACCTTCGGGTGCAGCGTCACGACGCGGTGGCCCAGCATGGCGGGAAAGCCCGTCCACTCCTTCACGTCGCGGACGGCGACGCCGGCGGCTTCGATCGCCTTGGCCGTGCCGCCGGAGGAGATAATTTCCGCGCCCATCTCAGCAAGGGCTTTGGCGAAGGGCTCGATGCCGGTCTTGTCGTAGACGCTGATCAGTGCCCGCTGGATCTTGGCGCCTTCCATGGACGTCTCCTTTCACTCCGTCGGTATGTGGGCGGCCGCTACTAACGCGGTCGGGGGGTGGCCTCGAGCATTTCGGCGGTCAAATGCCCGGCCTCCAGCGAGCGGATGCAGTAGATCTGCCCGTCGCGCGTGGCGGCATAGATCGCCGGAATGGTCGTATTGCCCAGAAACAGCTCGAAGCCCGTCATCATCAGCGTTGCGGCGACCTGCCCGGACATCTCATCGACGATCTGGAGCGCTTGGCTGTCGTCCAGGACGTAGGCTTTGCTGTCCATGACGGCAAGGATCTTCCGCCCGGTGGGCATGTCCCATCGCTTCTGGCCCGTCATCAGGTCGATCGCATACAGGCGATCTTCATCGGCATATTGGAAGATCGTGTCGGTGGCCACCTGGATGGGTCGTCGGCAGGGCCCGCGGGTGATGAAGGGCTCCCAGAGCTTGCGGCCGTGGAGCGGCTCGAAGGCGTAGATTCGGCCATCCTCGCAGGGCACGTAGCATCCGCGGTTGCCGACGTAGAACTCCGCGGTGATCGGCCCGCCGACGGTCTGGGTCCAGATGCGTTTCTGCCAGCCGATCAGTTGGATCGCATAGAACTTGTGGTCCTCGCCGCCGGCGTAGACGTGGTTGTTATGGTATTGCGGCGGGGCGGTGATGATGTCGTCGGTGGGGATCTCCCAGGCGGTGATGGCTTCGGCGGGGCGCACGGCGACGAGTTCGCCCTCGGCGGAGCCGACAAAGAAGGACTCCCCGTCGGTTGCGCCGCCGGTGTTGGCGGAGAAGCCGAACGCCACGTCGTACCGGTCGCGGACGACCCGGCCGGTTGTGCGATCGAACACCAGCAGGTGCGTGAGGGTGTTGATCATGACCGCGTCGAAGGCCACGACGTATTCGACGCTGGCGGGGTCGAGGACGCCGCGGATGCCGACGGGCTCGTCGGTCAGGACCATCTCATTGGCGTGTACGGGATCGAAGATCGTCGAGTTGGGGTCGGTGATCTGATAGCGCCACTTGGGCACGCCCCGCAAGGCGTCGATGGCGATCAGGTAGTTGTCGTTGGTGATGCAGTAGAGGTTCTCGTCGAGGCGATAAAGCCGTTCAATGCGTTCCCCGGGGTTCAACGTCAGCGGCAAGGTCCAGTAGTACTGCAGGTCGACCTTGGCCAGGACGTCCGGGTGAACGGGTTGTTGGGAGGGATCGACGATCCGTGTCCGGTTCGTCGGGGTGGATTCCGGTGGGCAACCGATGGTCACCAGGCAAACGGCCAGTAACAACAGCAGGGCCAACACACGCATGTGAAGCTCCTCAGATATCAAAGGGCGGCTCACGGTCCGCTCGTTCAGGGGGTTATGGTTCGATATCTACGTAATCGGTCAAATCCGCGCCTACGGATTGCTCGAAACGGCGCAGACGTCGAATGCGATCCAGATCGTCGGCAATGCGGTGGGCGAGCTTGAAGATATAGGGTCGTCCGTCCAGGCGGGCCCGCAAGTCCGTTTCCATGTCGTTCCAGCTGCCGTCATACAGTTCCTGCCGAAGCACGACGAGCATTCGCTCCTCACTCGTCATGCGTTCGACAAAGCGTCGAATCTTCTGTTGAACGTCTGCAGGAACGTCACCCACGGGACATCCCTTTCCGGCTGGTCCGTAAGTCAGGCGTAGGATGGATTCCGCAACTGTCGATTTTACTCTACGCAGGGGCGCGGACCATTGCAACCGGTTTGTCAGCCGGACGTTCGCGACAATCGGGCCAACGGGCTGCGATGGTGATCCCGGTCTCCGACGGCGGGGAGGGATCAACCGACCGGGAGGGGCTGGCGGGCGTCCGCTGGGGCCAGGGCGATCTGGATGAAACGGTCCCCATGGCGGCCGATTAGGGCCAGGAAGGCTTCCACGATGGCCGGGTCCAACTGCTTGTCCGACTGGCGCTTCAGTTCGTCCAGGGTCTCGGCTTGGCTCATCGCCTGGCGCCACGGACGGGAGGACGTCATCGCGTCGAACACGTCGGCGACGGCCAAGATACGGGCAGACAATGGAATGGCCGGTCCGATCAGCCCTTCCGGATAGCCGCTGCCGTCGAAGTGCTCGTGGTGGTAACGGACGGCCGGGACCTCCTGGTCGAGGAACTGCATCCCTTGCATGATCCGCACGCTGATGAGCGGGTGCTCGCGCAGCAGTTGGCGTTGGCTCTCGTCCAGTCGTTGCGACGACATCAGGATGCTGTCCGGCAGGACGACCATGCCGATGTCGTGCAGCGTGGCGGCGATTTCGATGTGCTCGATCTGGTTGGTGGGCAGGCCCATTTGCTCGGCCAGCAGGGAGGCATAGTGCTGCACTTTGCGGGCATGGTCGGCCATGTGCGGGCCCCGGGCCTCCAGCACCTCGACGATGCCTTCGATTGCGTCGTGGAACAGCGAGCGGAACTCACCGTTGAGGCCGGCCAGTTTCTCGCTCAGCCGACTGACCCGACGGTCCTCGGACGTGCCAGCATAGTGCAGGCCGCTCAACTCCTGGGCCTGGATGACGCAATTCCGGCCGCGGTCTTTGGCGAGATACATCGCCTGGTCGGCCACGATCTTCATGGCCGCCGGCGAGTCGATCTCGCCGACGTTCAGGTCGGTGACCCCGACCGAGATGGTCACGTGCAGGCTCAACGATTGGAGTTTGACCTCATGGTTGGCGATGGATTCCCGGAGGCGCTCGGCGACCTTGGCGGCGTCCTGGCAGGTGGTCTCCGGCAGGAGGATGGCGAACTCATCGCCGCCCAGGCGAACGGGCAGGTCGGCCCGGCGGCAGGCGCGGCGGAGGTTCTGGGCGATCAGTTGCAGCAGTTCGTCGCCGGCCTGATGGCCGCCGGTGTCGTTGACGGCTTTGAAGAAGTCCACGTCCATAACGAGCAGCGAGAGAGGACGGCCGTAGCGGCGGGCCTGGGCGTAGAACTCGGTGAGGGCCTGGTCGAAATGGCGGCGGTTGGCCAGATCCGTCAGTGTGTCGGTCCGGGACAGCTCGGCCAATTTGTCGAAGGCCGACTCCAGTCGGCGGGCCAGGGCCAGCGGCTCGCCGTGAAGGTTGCGGGTGAGGTCTTCGGGGGCGTGTTCGCCGAACGGAAGGTTCCGCAGGCGGCCCATCAGGCGATACATCGGCCCGGTTACCAGGACGTGCATGCCCAGAAAAATCAACGCCACCAGCCCGATCGACAGCCACAGAACGATCAGCACCATTCGCCGCGAGGCGACGGCCTGTCGGTGGATCTGCCCGACCGCAGCGGAGGCCTGATAGAAACCGATCGTCCGCTCGGTGGCCCCCACGGCGGGCCAGGCGACGGTGAGTGTCTCGTCTTGCCGCTGCCACCACAGCGAGCGGCTGCGGTCGCCGGGGTCCAGCACGCTCGGCGGCAGGGGGCAGCCGACGACGACCACGACGCCGGTGGGCAGGACGCGGGCCAGTGGATTGACCAGCCATAGATCGTAGGCGTGGGCCCCACCCTTGGCGGCCAGACGGCGGCGGGCAAAAACGACCGTCACGTCACCGACCTGGATGACCCCACCGGTAGGCGGGGTCTGGGCGCTGAGGACCCACTGAACGGCTTCGGCGATATCGCCGTCAGCCAAGGTCGCTGCGCCGGTGTTGGCGCTATCCGTCACTGAGGCCTGATGAACCAGCGCGCCGGCTTGGTCGGTCAGCCAGATGTGTTCAGCGCCGGCCAGGCCCGCCAGGTGCAACAGGGATGTCTGATCGGGTCGAACGTGTCCGGCGGCGACGGCTTCTTGGCCGACCCGCTGAAGTCGCTGGTGTTCGTCGGCGAGCCCCATAAGGACCTGTGTGTCGATGTGGGTAGCCTGTTCGCGAAGGGCGTCCAACTGAAGCTGCCGCATGTGCGGGGCGAGATAGAAGAAATCCAGCAGAAAGATACCGGCAACCGCCGTCACCGCCAGAATCAACAAGATGCCTGCTGACGACAGTCTCAATAAACGCACGAAGCCGGTCCTCATCCATGTCCACAAGGTTAGAAGCAGGGCGGACAGACCCATCCCCCTCCCCGACATCGGACTGGCATGGGGCGGAATTGAGCGAAACCTCGGTCGAGATAAGGGCTTCTGCGACGATCCCGCCGTTTTCAGAAGGGGCGGCCCTTACGCGGCCCTCGCGTCGGCCGGGCGCCGCCGCCTGTGATGCTGCTTAGCCGGGCGATCAGTGGAGAGAGACCAGACCGCGCCGGACGGCGAACTTCACCAGGTTGGTCTGATCGTGGATGTTCAGCTTGCGCATCAGCCGCATGCGGTGCGTATCGATGGTCTTGACGGCCAGGCCAAGCTGTTCGGCGATCTGGCGGTTCGTCTTGCCCTCGGCCACGCATTGCAGGACTTGGCGTTCTCGCGTGGTGAGGGTTTCGTAAGGGTCGCCGCCTTCGTTCATGTGATCCAGAACCGTCCGGGGGATGCCGGGCCCAAGAAACAGCTCCCCGCGAGAGACCGCCCGGATCGCATCGGCCAACTGCTGAGCGGCGGACTCTTTCAGCAGGTAGCCCGACGCGCCATATTCCAGAGCCCGTGCGATGAACTGCTCGTCCTCGTACATGCTGAGGATCAGCACGGAGACCCGTTTGGTCTTCTTGGTCAGTTCGCGGCAGATGTCCAGCCCGTTGAGCCCCGGCATCATGATGTCCAGTACGACGACGTCCGGAGACACTTCCAGGATCTGGCGGAGCACCTCCAGGCCCTCGCCGCACTGACCGACTACGTTGAAGTCCGGTTCCTTTGAGACAAGCGCAGCCAGACCTTCGCGCACCATGGTGTGGTCGTCTGCTAGAAAAATCGAAATCACATTATCCGACATTTCGCTGCCCCGCTACAGCCGAGCTGAAGGGTTAGTGTTTCTTGTCCGAGACAGAAACCCAGCGGAGGACCCAATCCGCCCTTACGCCGACCAGGCGGATTGTAGGGCAACCGCCACGCCGATGGTAAGCTATTTCCTGCAAAAATCAAGATAAAATAGCTAAGGTATTCACCCTAACCGCATGTGTTCATTCGTGTTACAGAGGGACCTCGCAAAGCCGCCCTCCAGTCGCTTGCGTGGGCGCCGGTCACTGGGTAGAAGACACCTCGGCGCCCATGGAACGAAAGGCACTCACGTGGATGCACTTATCTCCGACTGCGATGGTGTGATCGTCGATAGCGAGCCCATTCACCTGGCTGGCTTCCAGCAGATACTGGCTGAGTGGGGTGTGACATTGACTCGGCAGGCCTACTACGACCGCTATCTTGGCTTCGACGACCACGACTGTTTTGCCGCCGTCGGCGCCGACAACGGCCGGACGTTTACCGAGGACGAAATCGCCGAGATGACGGCCGCCAAGACGCGCCTCGTCCAGGAAAAGATGCACGCCAATCTTCAGCCGATGCCGGGCTTTTCCGCCCTGGTCGCCGCCTTGGCCCAAGCCGGCGTGCCGATGGCGATCTGCAGCGGCGGCCTGCGGGACGAGGTGGAACTGGCCGCGGTGACCGCCGGGGTAGGCGATGTCATCAAGACGCTTGTCTGCGCCGAGGATGTCCAGAGGGGCAAACCCGATCCTGAGGGCTATTCTCTGGCCCTGTCACGGCTTACGGAACTTGTCGGCCGAGAGCTTCGGGCCCGGCGAACGGTCGTGCTGGAAGACTCGCCGGCTGGTATCGCAGCGGCCAAGGCGCTGGGGATGGCCGTGCTGGCCGTGGCGAGTTCATACCCACGCGAGGCCCTGCACCAGGCCGATCGCGTTGTCGATTCGCTTGCGAATGTGACCGCCGACGACCTGGAAAACCTGCTACCGTAGGCGTCGATAGAGCGCCTCGATCTGGTTGACCATTCGGCTGTGGTCGAACCGATCGACACAGCTTTCCCGCCCGGCCGCGCTTAGGTCGCTGCGCAGCTGAGCCGACCCCGCCAAGCGCCCAATCGCCTCGGCCAGACCCTCCGCGTCGCCGGGCGCCAGCAGCACGCCGGTCTTCTCGTTGACGACCTCTCGCGCCCCGTCAATGTCGAAACTGACCACCGGCTTACCGGCCAGCATCGCCTGCGGAAGGGCCCGCGCGAGGCCTTCGCGGAGCGAACAATGCACGACGATGTCCGAGGCCTGCATGATGGCCGGGATTCGCTCCGGGGCCACCAGCCCGATGATGTGAAACCGGCCGGCCAGCCGGCGGCGGGAAATTTTTTTTTCGATTTTTCTTCGCAGAGGTCCGTCGCCGACCAGGCAGAAATGGACCTGTTCGCCCAGGCGGCAGGCCGCCTCGATCAGGTACTCGTGGCCCTTCAGCTCCGCCAGGCGCGACACCTGGGTCACCAGGACCGCATCGTCGGGAAGGGCCAGCGAACCGCGAAACTCATCCGCCTGCGGGCTAGGGGCCAGGAACGGCTCGACCTCCATGCCGCTGTAGATCGTGGTGTACTGCTCGGCCCGGCCCACGCCGGCCGACAGCGCCTGCCGCGTCATCGCGTCGGCGACGGAAATGATCGCATCGGTCCGCTCGGCCGCCCGGCGCTCCAGCGCGATGTACAGTTTGTTTCGCCACCATGTTTCATACGAATGGAACGGGAGGCCGTGAATGGTGTGGACGATCTTCATGCCGCCGGCGGCCGGCCCGCGGCGCACCTCAGCCGCCGCCCGCCGGGCGAGGATGCCGGCCTTGGATGAATGCGTGTGAACGATGTCGGGCTTGATCTCGCCCAGCAGTCGCTTCAGCGAGTGGTAGACGCGCCGGTCGCGGAGCGGGCGGATCTCGCGGCGCATGGCCGGCAGCACGATCACGCGGTAATCGCCCGCTGTCGCCCGCGTCATCAACTCGCCCTCCGGTCCGATCGCGGGCCCGGTGACCAGCGTCACCTCATGCCCGCGCGCAGCCAGACCCTCGCAGGTCAGGATCGTATTCTCCTGGGCCCCGCCCAGAATCAAACGCGTGATAACGTGGCAGATTCGCACCCGGGCATCGTCGTCGACCGTGCGCCACGCCGTCAAGACCTCAGCTCGGACGCCGCCCGTGTTGATGGGAGACCTTCGCACCACCCTCGACCCGCACGTCGCGACCCGGTAACCTAATCGCCGTGAGCGACGAGAGCGCAGTCCAACACGACGAGAAGGAACACTTTTTCGGCGCCGCCCGAGTTGTGGCCGGCTTGACGGTGGTCTCTCGCATGCTGGGGCTGGTGCGGGATATGGCGATTTTCGCCTTGGGGGCCACCACGGCCACCGACGTATTCTGGACGGCGTTCTCCGTGCCGAACCTCTTCCGCCGCCTGTTCGGCGAGGGGGCGCTGTCGGCGGCGTTCGTGCCGGTGTTCACCGAGGTCTCGCGGACCGACGGGTGGGAGCGGGCCCGTGTGGTGCTGGCCAATGTGATGGGTTGGCTGGCCGTGATTCTGGCGGGGCTGCTGATCGTGGGCGAGCTGGGGTTGGGCCTGTGGCGGATGATCGCCCCGGGGCCGTGGGACCAGCAACTGCTGCTGCAACTGCTGCAGATCGTCCTGCCGTTCATGGTGACGGTGTGCCTGCTGGCCTTGGCCTCGGCGGCGCTGAACTGCAAGGGCCACTTCGCCTACCCGGCCTTTGCGCCGGTCATCTTGAACGTCGCCCTCATCGCCGCCGCGGCGGTCGTGCACCTGGGCGGGCTCGGCAGCGATTGGCAAGGGTTGTTCGTCCTGTCCGCTTCGGTGATCGTCGCCGGCGTGGTGCAGTTGGCGGGCGTGTACTGGCTGCTGCGGGCGGCGAAGCTGGCGTCGCTGCCGTCGCTTCGCCCGCTGCTGCCGCAGACGCGCCGCATCGCACGGCTGATGCTGCCGATGATGATTCCGCTGGGGCTGTTGCAGTTCAGCGCGTTCTTCGACCGCCTGTATGCCCTGATCATGACGGCGACGGCCGAGTCGCCGACGTTGAGCCTGCTCGGCTGGTCGATCGATCGGCCGCTGGCCCCCGGGGTGGTGACGTGTCTCTATGCGGCCAATCGGCTGTATCAGTTCCCCCTTGGCGTGCTGGCGATTTCGGTGGCGACGGCTGTGTTTCCGCTGTTCTCGCGATATGCGGCTTCGAAGGATACCCCGAGCCTGCGCGATGCGACCAACCGCGCGCTTCGGCTGAGCCTGTTCCTGGGCATTCCGGCGGGGGTGGCGATTTCGATACTGGCCCTGCCCATCATCACGCTGATCTGCCGGCACGGCAACTTCACCGCCGACAACGTTCCCCGGGCGGCGGCGATTCTCAAGATGTACTGCCTGGGCATGTGGGCCTATTTCTGCAACCACATCCTCCTGCGGGCGTTTTTCGCGATGAAGGATGCGCGCACGCCGCTGCGGATTTCGTGTGTGTTGGCGGCGCTGAACGTGCTGCTGGTGGTCGTGTTGATCTTCACGCGCCTGCGAAGCGCCGGCATCGGCCTGGCGACGGCGATCACGGCGACGCTCAACTCGTTGGCCCTGATCGTCCTGCTCCGTCGCCGGCTGGGCGGGCTTGGGATCGGCCGACTGCTGGGCTCGCTGGGTCGAACGCTGGCGGCCACCGCGGCGATGGCGGCTGCGGCGACCTACGGCCTGCACCTGGCGGCCGGGCGCCTCGGCCAGTCAGGGAGTATCGAGACCTGGCCCTGGCCGAAGGTGGCGACCTGCCTGGCCGTCGCCATCGCAGCCGGCCTGACGGCGTTCTTCCTGGCGGCCAAGGTGATGGGCTGCCAAGAACTGGCCGAACTGACCCGCCGCGGCAGGAAACGGGCCCAGTAGCGCGGTACAATGACCCCGGCAGCACCACGAGGAGCCGGAAGATGTTTCAGCCGTCCGTGCCGGAAAAATATGTTCGTTTGAGTGACGACGAGTTGGCCCAGCGAATTGCCGCCTGCAAGGAGCGACTCGGCGGGCGGGTGTGCATCCTGGGCCATCACTATCAGCGCGACCCGGTGATCCAGTTCGCCGACTTCACCGGCGACAGTCTGAAGCTCTCGCAGCAGGCGGCCGATCAGGACGAGGCGGAGTTCATCGTGTTCTGCGGCGTGCATTTCATGGCCGAGTCGGCCGACATTCTCTCGTCGGATCGCCAGACGGTCTGCCTGCCCAACATCCAGGCGGGCTGTGCGATGGCCGATATGGCCGACGCGTCGGCCGTCACCGCCGCCCTGGAAGAACTGGCCGAGCTGACCGACGCCAAGGTCGTGCCGATCACCTACGTCAACTCCAGCGCCGCCGACAAGGCCATCACCGCCCGCGCTGACGGGGCGTGCTGCACGTCCAGCAACGTGCGAAACGTTTTCCAGTGGGCGCTCCAGCCGGCTGGCGGCGGCGGGGCCGGGGCCGACAAGATTCTGGCCATCCCCGACGAGCATCTTGGGCGAAACACCGCTGCGGCGCTGGGCTTCGAGGAGAAGGCGTGCGCGGTCTACGATCCGCACCTGCCGCAGGGCGGGCTGTCGGCCGCCGACGTCGAGGCGGCGACCTTCATCCTGTGGAAGGGCTACTGTCACGTGCACCAGGTCTTCACGGTCGAGCAGGTCGATCGCGTGCGGGCCGATCGGCCCGACATCCGTGTGATCGTCCACTCCGAATGCACGCGCGAGGTGGTGGCCGCCGCCGACGCATCCGGCAGCACGTCGCAGATCATCCAGGCCATCAGCGAGGCCCAGCCGGGCAGCCAGTGGGCCGTCGGCACCGAGGCCAACCTAGTCAACCGCTTGGCCCAGCGCCACACCGACCGCTTCATCCGCCTGCTGTCCGACCGCCCGGCCACCTGCTGGCAGATGGGCAAGATCGACCTGCTGCACCTGCTATGGGTCCTCGACGGCCTGGTCGCCGGCGAAATCATCAATCCCGTGACCGTCCCGGCCGACATCGCCGCCGACGCCCGCATCGCCCTGCAGCGCATGCTCGATATCAAAGCGGCGACGGGCCTGACACAATAGCGGCCTGGCCCCTGGGGCGGTCGATGTCGCCTCGGCAGGTCATTGCCCGGCTAAGGGGCGTGGCCGTCCCTGGGCCGCGTCGGCTGGGTGGGAGAGGTCTGGGGAGGTTGGTGGCGGGAGAAAGTCTCTCTGTGGTCGGCTGGCCGGGCGGGCTATCTTTAGATTACGGCGCTGTAACTTCCCGCGATAGGGCCCTAAGATGGCGGCCTTGATTCGGCCCGGTAACTACGGAGAGTCGCCATGCAATCATTCATAGGTCTATGTCTGCTGCTATTGGTCGGTCACTTGCTTCGCACCAAGGTGCGGCTGATTCGCAAGTTGTACCTGCCGTCGTGCGTGGTGGCCGGCCTGATAGGGCTGGCGGTCATTCAACTCTGTAGCGCCGCCGGTTCGCCCCTTCCCGAGGTGTGGACGCTGGGCTGGAAGGCGCTGCCCAGCATGCTGATCAATGTGGTCTTCGCGTGTCTGTTCCTGGGCGTGGTGATTCCGAAAATCTCGATCCTCGCCCGCCGGGCCGGGCCGCAGTTGGGCTACGGGCAGATCGTCGCCTGGGGCCAATACGTCGTCAGCCTGGGCCTGTTCATGGTGTTGCTCCAGCGTTTCTGGGACCTGCCCGACATGTTCGGCGCGATCGTGCCGGTGGGCTTTGAGGGCGGCCACGGGACCGCCACCGGGCTGGCTGAGACCTTCACCAAGAGGGGCTGGGCCGAAGGCGGGGACGTGGCCCTGACCAGCGCGACGGCCGGCATCATCAGCGCGGTGGTGGTGGGGATGGTGCTGATCAACTGGGCCATTCGCCGCGGGCACCTGGTGCGGGCCCAATCGGCCGAGCAGATCGCCAATGCGCCGGTGAGCATTCCGGAAGGTCAGCGCGCGTCGGCGGGCAATCTTACCGTCTCGCCGGACGCCATCGGGTCGCTGACGCTTCACCTGGCCGTCGTCGGGCTGGCCTGTGGCGTGGGGTGGCTGACCAAGCAGGGCATGATCGCCCTGGCCGGGCAGATCGGCCACGCCAAGGTCATCGAAGTGGCCAACGACTTCCCCCTGTTCCCGCTGTGCATGCTGGGTGGGCTGGTGGTGCAGCTCGGGGAGCAGCGATTTGACAAGGCCAAGCTGATCGATCACGGCCTGATGCGGCGGATTCAGAACATGGCGTTGGATTTCCTGGTCGTGGCGGCCATCGCCAAGATCCAAATCCATTCGCTGACCGGCTATCTGGCGCCGTTTGCGATTCTGGTTGGGGCGGGCATTCTGTGGAACGTCTTCTGCGTGCTGGTTCTGGCCAAGCGCCTGCTACCGGACGCGTGGTTCGAGCGGTCGATCGCCGAGATGGGCCAATCCATGGGCGTCACCGCGACGGGGCTGTTGCTGCTGCGGGTGGTCGATCCGAGGTACGAATCGCCGGCGGTGGACGCCTTCGCCTCCAAGCAGCTCCTGCACGAGCCGTTCATGGGCGGCGGGCTGTGGACGACCTCGGCGGTGTTTCTTCTGGCCAGTTGGGGCGTTTGGCCGGTGTTTTGGATTGCGACGGGCGCTATGACGACGTGGCTGATCGTCTTGACGGCGTTCAGCCTCGCGCGGCGACGGGCTTAGGTTTGTTGGCGGCGGGGCGTCTGTGGTAGGATGCGGCCGTCGGGCCCATCTGTAGGAGATGGAATGGGCGAGCAGGACGTTTATGACGTGATCATTGTCGGCGGCGGCCCGGCGGGCCTGGCGGCGGGGCTCTATACCTCGCGCGACCGTTACCGGACGCTGATTCTGGATAAGAACGGCCTGCCCGGCGGGCAGATCATGCTCACCGAGCACATCGAGAACTATCCCGGGTACCAGCGGATCACCGGGCCGGACCTGATCGAGAACATGAAGGCCCAGGTGCTGACCTTCGGCGCCGAGCTGAAGGTCAACCAGGCCGTCACCGGCCTTGCCCGGCAGGATGACGGCGTGCTGGCCGTCGACGTCAACGACGGCGAGCAGACCCACCTCGCCCACGCCGTCATCCTGTCGCCCGGCAGCGAGTATCGCCAACTGGGCGCCCCCGGCGAGGACGAGATGCGCCAGGCGACGCGCGTCAGCTATTGCGCGACCTGCGACGGGGCGTTCTATCGCGACAAGCACGTGCTGGTCATCGGCGGCGGCAACACGGCTGTCGAGGATACGATCTACCTGGCCACGCGATTCACCAAAAAGATCACCATGATCCACCGGCGCATGGAGTTTCGGGCCCAGAAGGTGCTCGTCGAGGAACTCTACGAGACGGCCAAGACCCACAGCATCGATATCAAGCTGCCGTACGTGCTGGATGCGATCGTCCCCAACGCCGACAAGAGCGACATCGACCACGTGCTTCTGCGAAACGTCGAGACCGATCAGACCGAGCCGTTGGCCGTCGACGGGGTGTTTGTCTTCGTCGGCATGGTGCCCAACACGGGCTTCTTGCGCGGGGCGGTCGAGATGAACGAGGCCGGCTACATCGCCTGCGACTGCACGACGCTCAAGACATCGATGCCGGGCGTGTTCGTCGCCGGCGATTGCCGCCAGCGCGCGGCGATGCAATTGGCGACGGCCTGCGCCGACGGTGTGGTGGCGGCGATGATGCTCAAGGACTACTTCCGCGATCCGTCAAGTTGGTCGGCCACCATGGCCGAAGACGGCATAGCAGAGCGATAATCGGTACTCCCCCGGATGTTGGGCGGGCGTTCTAGCCCGCCTTGCGGCGGGCGGGGCGGTTGGCGGGGCGTCGGCGATTGGGCAGTTCGGGCGGGGGGGAGACGAACACCTGTCCGCATCCGGCGCATTTGACCTTCTGGCCCCCGACGCGTCCGGGGACGGAAAGGGCAAGGCGACAGCGGGGATTGGGGCACGTCATGGTCACCGGTCGCATCAGTCTTCTCCTGAACTAGCAAGAGTTTCCGGCCGTTTACGTTGCCGGCCGTAAGTCCTTCTGTAGGGGTATTATCGTCCTGTTCGGGGGGCGTCTTAAGCAGGCGAAGTAACTTGTATGAAATCTTCCCCGAAACTCTGAGTCGGCCTGTGAGGGGCCCGGCGGGGGCCCCTGTGGGGGGGCGATTTACTCCTCGCCGACGCGGGTGATTTCCGCCCCCAGGGCCGTCAGCTTCGTTTCGATCGCGTCGTAGCCGCGATCGATGTGGTAGACGCGCTGAATGGTGGTCTCGCCTTCGGCGACCAAGGCCCCTAACACCAGCGCAGCCGACGCGCGAAGATCGCTGGCCATCACAGGCGCTCCGATGAGCTTCTTGACGCCGGTGACGATGGCGGTGGGGCCTTCCTTGCGGATATCGGCGCCCATCCGCAGCAGTTCGGCCACGTGCATGAAGCGGTCGGGGAAGATTTTCTCGGTGATGGCGCTGTTGCCGTTGGCCAGGCACAGCAGGGCCATCAGTTGGGCCTGCAGATCGGTGGGGAAGCCCGGATACGGCTGGGTGGTCACGTCGGTGGCGCGGAGGTGGCGGGCCGAGGCGACCACGACCTCGTCGCCGTCGGCCTCAACGTGAATGCCGACCTCGCGCAGCTTGTCCACCACGGCCATCAGGTGGTCGAGCCGGCAGTTCCGCAGATGGACCTCGCCGTTGGTGATGGCGGCGGCGATCATGAACGTGCCCGCCTCGATGCGGTCGGGGATCAGCGTGTGTTCGGCGCCGTGGAGTTGCTCGACGCCCTCGATCGTCATCCGGGGCGAGCCGGCCCCGCTGATCCGGGCCCCCATGGCGGTCAGGAACTCGGCCAGGCTCTGGATCTCCGGTTCGCAGGCGGCCGATTCGATCACGGTGGTCCCTTCGGCCAGGGTCGCCGCCATCATCACGTTGGCCGTGCCCAGCACCGTCGAGCCGAACGGGCCGCCCAGGAAGATATCGGCCCCCTTGAGACGTTCGGCCGTCGCGACGATATCGCCGCCGTCCAACTCGATCTTCGCTCCCAGGGCCTTCAGGCCGCGAAGGTGCAGATTCACCGGGCGCGAGCCGATCGCGCAGCCGCCGGGCATGGCGACGCGGGCCTTCTTGCGTTTGGCCAGCAGGGGCCCCAGCACGCAGATGCCGGCCCGCATCTTGCGGACGCGGTCGTAGGGGGCGTGGCTGGCCGATTCGTCGACGACCTCCACGTGGACTCGCCCGTCCTGGCGGCGGACCTCCGCGCCCAGTTCGCCCAGCAGGTCGGCCGTGTGGCGCACGTCGGCCAGGTCCGGCGCGTCGTGGATGACGGAGGGCCCATCGCCCAGTAGGGCGGCAGCCATGATCGGCAGGGCCGCGTTCTTGGCCCCGCTGACGGTGATCGTCCCTTTGAGACGGCGCCCGCCTTTGATGACGAATCGGTCCATGATTTTCCTTCACTTCCTTGGAAAGATCAGCGGCTGGCAGGATACACTGTAGCATACTGGTGTTTCAACCGTCGCAGATGGCGGCATCTCTCTCAAGTTCGGCCGGTCTGTGTCCGGATTCTATGGTGTCACTGCCCATAGAGGCTGGTGGAAAGGATCGATTGGCATGGCGGAGATTCGACAACACATCGTTGCTGAGGTGCATGACGAGGCCGGGAAGCTCAGCGAACTGACCGACCGCATCAAGTTTGCGGGCGTCAACATCCAGGCCATGTGCGGCTGGTCCGAAAAGGGCCGCGGGCACGTGATGTTCCTGACCGACGACAACGACAAGGCCGTCGAAGCGATCGGGCCGGTGGTCGACAACGTGCGGACCGAGGAGGTCGTCTGCGTGATGGTGCCCAACCGCCCCGGCGCCCTGAGCGAGGTGGCTCACAAGGTGGGCGATATCGGGATTTTCATCAAGGCGATTTACGCCGGGCCCGACGACGAGACCGAGGCGATGATCATCCTGTCGACCGACAACAACGCCCGTGCGGTCGCTGAGATCGCCTGAGGCCGCCGGGGGTCAGGACAATCGGGTGGCCACAACCGCCCGGTCGAGGTCCTGGTGGTCGCGGATCACTCGCGGATCGTCGAATTGCTCGACCGCATCGAGCAGATCGCAGACCGCTTCGCCCTGGAGAATACCGAACTCCAGAATCAGCACGCCGCCGATGTTGAGATGATCGGGGGCGGCGGCGATCAGGGGGCGGATAACGTCCAGCCCGTTGGGCCCAGCGCGCAAGGCCTCGGTCGGTTCGCGCTTGACGCTCTCGGCGATCGGCTCGCCATTGGTGACATAGGGGGGATTGGTTGTGATCACGTCAAAGGCGGAGAGGTCCCGGCAGTCCGCGGGCTTGTTGAGCAGATCGGCGACGCGGAACCGCAGGCGGTCGGTGACGCCGTGGCGCTCGGCGTTTTCCTGGGCGACGGCGACGGCGCCTTCGCTGACGTCGGTGGCCAGCCCAGTCAGATCGTCCACCTGCATCGCCGTAGCGATACCCACGCACCCGCTGCCGGTGCACACATCCCACATCACCCCCGGGCGGCCCAGGCCTTGAAGGTGATTGACAGCTTCACTGACGAGGATCTCGGTTTCAGGGCGGGGGATCAGGACGGCTGGCGTGACGTGAAAGGTCAGAGAGTAGAATTCCTTCTCCCCGACCAGGTAGGCCACGGGCTCGTGTTCGCTGACGCGGCGGACGAACTCGCGATAGGCCGCTAGCTGCTGAGGGGTCGGAGTGGAATCGAACCGGGCGTAAAGGTCTATTCGTTGACACGCCAATACGTGCGCCAGCAACGTCTCGCCTGCCAGCCGGGGTGCGTCGACACCCGCCCGCTCAAGATACGAGCGTGTCCAGTCCAGAAGCTTCAGAACGGTCCATGGCCCCGCCGGTTGCTCTGTGCCCATACCTCAAATCTACCCCAAGTCAATGTAGATTGCAATCGCCTCGTTGCCGGGGAAGAAAGCGCCCCCCGTCCTCATCATGCTGCCCCGTGGTTGACCCCGCGTGTCGGGGGTCGGGTCCTCTCGCCGGTGTTGGCGGACCGGAACGTCGGCACGATAATCTGCGAGACCGGCGCGAACACAGCCCCCTTGGCCTTCATCCGCTCATAGGGCAGGTACTGGTTGGGCGCCTCGGTGTCCAGGATGGCGTCGGCGACCACGATGACCTCGAACCGGCGGACACGAAGCCCGACAACCGCTTCGACAATGCCTTGTCCGACCCCAGCCCCGCACACCACGAACGTCGTCGGCTCCAACTCGGTGATCAACCGTTCGATCCGGGCATGCTCGAAGATGTCCGTATCGCGCTTCTCGAAGACGAGCTGCTGGTACCGGTCGAACAGCTCATGCGGCAGGTCGGTGACGTTGCGGATGCCGAAGTTGATCCGGTTGGGCAGGATCGTCCGAGGCAGCTTCTGCTCGCCGGGCGTACCGTCGATGCAGTGAGGGTGAGTGCCCATCGGCCCAAGCTCGCCGCGCCCAAGGCGTAGCAACGTGCTGATCACCGGGATTCGTTCAGCTCGGACCCAGTTAAACAGGCGCACAATCTGCCCGGCCACCGCTGGTGAGCTGGGTCGAAAACACGCGCCGTCGGGGTCGAAAAAGTCCCGCTGCGTCTCGATGTCCAGTACGATTCTCTGCGTGGCCATGACTTAGACCTCTGCATCTGCGGCTAACATAGTCTCTTCTATACCATCTTAGGTCAGTATAAATAGAACAAGGGCAGTATTTATACGTTAATCTGGGCCAATCGGTTCGGTGTGATGGGAAATGGTGCAAACGGGCAGGTAATCAAGTGGTCAATTCATCAGGTACGCCAGAATCAGCCACAGAACAACGGCCAGGGCGAACAGCCCCCCGACAATCTCTGCAGTGAGCACGAGGATACGCCACCACACCCCTGCGAGCCTCTCCACTCGCAGCGTTCGGTAGATCGCCGCCACCGACACGCACAGCGGAATGCACAGCCACAGGATGCTGCCGGGCGGCATGGCGATCGGATTGACGAACAAGGTCCAGGCGATCATGACAGCGAGGCCTCCGGCTCAGGTGTCTGCTTGTCGGTCTCGTCAGTGGGGGAGGGCTCGCCCGTCACGCCCATCAGCGCCAAGGTGGCGGCGTCGAAGATGCACAGCAGATTCAGTAGCCCCGCGACGCCGGCAAAGGCGCGGGCGGCGATATCAACCGGATAGACCAGCGCGACATTGTCCTCGGCCAGTTTGCTATCGATGAGCATTCGCCGTTCGCCCGGTCGTCCTCCCCGGTCGGGGGGCGCCATCGAAAGCTTGTTGTCCACATCCCGGTAGGTCTGGTTCTGACGATACCACCCCACCAGGCCGTGCGTGCCCGTCATCATCTCGGCGGCAAACCACCATCGCTCGTAGCGGGCGTCGCAGGTCAGCACGCCGCCCATGGCGATGCCGGCCCAGAACGTCGCGCCGATCGTGAAGAAGATGATGAGCCCTCGTTTGGTCCGCCCGATGTAGGCATGGCCGGCGCCGGGCACGAGCCATGCCAGCACGGCGGCGAGAAGGAAATTAGGCGGCGATGTCTTTTTCTTGGCCATTCCCGGACGCCCAGACGGCCTGGTGCACCGACTGGGGCAGGGCACTTTCGCCCACAACGCCCGGAATGTCAAGGGAGTCCATCGTCTCAGCCGGCCTGGCTGACAACATTGGCCAGATGCTTCGACTGCAAGACAGCCACCGGTTCGATGTCCATCACCAACACGGTGACATCATCGGCAGGGGTGTGGACGCCGACCGACTCATCCAGCGCGGCGACCAGTTCGACCAATAGCTGCTCTTTCGGCAGACCGGCCATGGGACGCAGGACATCCAGGAATGGATGCGCGTTGGCGGAATCGTCGCCGGATGCGAAGGCGTCGTCGGCGCCGTCGGTATACAGCAGCAACCGATCGCCGGGGGAAAGCTGGCAGGTGTGGCTCTCGAAATGCGCCTCGGGGATCACGCCGAGCAGGCTGCCGCCGGAGGCGAGCAACTCGATTTGGCCGTTGGCGCGAATCAGGACGGGCGCGGGATGGCCCGCGCGCGCATACGTGAGCGTCAGCGTGGTGACATCCAGGACACAGTGAACGGCCGTGCAGAAGTGGCAACTGGACAGGTCCTGCTGGCAGATATCGCTATTCAGTTCACTCAGCGTCACCTCCGGCGGAACGATCTCGTACGTGTTGCCGTGGATGCGCTTGGTCTGGATGGCCTTCTTGATGAACATCGTCAGCAGCGCCGCGGGCAAGCCGTGGCCGACGGCGTCGACAACGTAGAAACCGACGTGGGTTTCGTCGAGGCGGACGATGTCGTAAATGTCGCCGCTGAGCCAACCCGCCGGGCGAAACAGCGTCCCAAAACGGACCGGGCCGACCTCCGGCAGATGATGGGGCAGGAAGTCCTGCTGCAGCCGGGCGGCCAGGCGCATCTCCTCGTTGAACAGCTTAATGCTTTGGTCCCGTTGGCCCAGGGCCAGTTTCTCCCGAAGGCGGGCGATGCCCGGCTGGAGTTGGGCGGCGACGGTGAACTTGGCCGCCAGCTCGTCGCTGCTGGCGTCCTCGTCGACCCACAGCAGTCGTCCCTTTCGGGTCGCCAGCAGGCTGCGAGTGAGGGTGGCATGAGGCGGCAGCATGAAGACCGTTACCGCCGGGGATGTCTCCAACTCGTCGAGGATCTCCAGGATGGCGGCCGAGTCATTGCGGTGACCGTTGAGATGCACCACCGTCAGCACGGCATCGCGCAATTGCGGCGGCGGCCACTGGTCCCAGTGGCACGAAACCAGCCGCCAGCGGCCGTCGGCCGCCGACTGAACATTTGGCGGGGCTGAGGCGCCGCCGACGAACACCATAGTTTCACTATCGGTCAACGTTCTTGTCCTCGAGCAGTTACGTGTGCGGATGCACCTTGGGACGTCGGTGCGGTCCGTTGGGTAATCGCCGAAGAACTGGTCGCCCTTGAGTGGGTTACGAGATTTTCCTTGCCCCGTTGGACTGGGCAGGAAAGGCGGCTGCGGCCTAACGCCGAACGATCTGGCCGGTGAGGGTGACCTCGTCACCCTCCTTGACGCCGGCGCGGGCGAAGGCGCCGGCGTTCACCTCCAGAACATACTTCGCCGGCCCCTCACTGCTGTAGGCGGTGAGATTGCTCTGGTCGGATTCGACAGGCATGGTGTAGATGCGGATGATCCGCCCGTCGGCGTTGATGAAGGCGATGTCCAGCGGGATGAACATCCCCCGCATCACAAACGCCATCACCTTGGGCCGCTCATGGACGAACAACATGCCGGCCTGCTCATCGAGATGCTTGCGGCCGGAGAGGCCCAGAAACTTCTTCTCGCGAGTGTCGGCGATCTCGACATGCCACGTGGTTCCGTTGATGGTCACGGCAGGGGGGGCGGGGCGGCGCCGACAACCACCCGCCGGCAGGACGGCCAAAACAACTGCGATTGCGGCTAAGGTCCAGCTCTTACGCATCGGACAGCATCTCCACAAGCATTCGGCGTACCAACTCGATCGGCAGGCCCACCACGTTGGTGAAGCTGCCCTCCACGGCGACGACGTACCGATCGGCCGTCTCCTGAATCGCGTAGGCGCCGGCCTTGTCCACCCACTCGCCGGAGGCAACGTAGGCGTCGATCTCCTCTTCCGTCATGGGCCTCATCCGCACCGTGGTCGCCTCGCTGGCGATCAATCGGCGGCGCCCGCGGATCAGGCAGACGCCCGTGATGACCTGGTGAGGATTCTGCGAAAGCGTGCGGAGCATCTGCCGGGCCTCATCGGCGTCGGCCGCCTTGCCCATGATCCGGCCATTCAGCACGACGATGGTATCGGCCCCAAGCACGCAAGCGTCCGGCGGACACCTGTCGGCTACCGTTCGGGCCTTGAAGTAGCTCAAGGCCTCGGCGTACCCCGTCGGCGACAGCGGAGGCGAGGTCGCCGGCGGCTCGTGCAGGGGGGGCGTCATGGCGCGGAACGGAATACCGGCCTCCCGAAGCAGCGCCTGGCGACGAGGCGAAGAAGATGCCAGGACCACGGATGTTGTGTTCGTCTCCAACATGGTTGGTGGCGGGGATAGGGGCAACTGATAAAGCCTAGCCGGATACAGACTAACGACGCTGCCGACCGCGGTCAACGATCATGCTTGCTGTTAGGGCGGGGTTGGGAAAATAGTCAGTCTGAGCCGGCTGGATTGTATCTTCACAGAATTCGCGTTTTGTGCTATAATGTATCAAGCGAGGGCAGTTCCGCAGTTAGCTATACAATCTGACAATCAGGAGGCTTGCCATGAACGAGGCGGCTATACGGAAAGATCTGATCGACCTGCACAATGCCTTGGCCAGTTCGCCTGCTCTTGGCGGCGGTAAAGGCTTGCAGGGGATTTATGAATCCAACGATAGCCCAGACCCCGAGCCCCTGTCCATTCCGGACTGTCTGTCCCAGATCCGCCTGAAAATGAAGTATTTGGTCTTCGATCTGGAAGCCACCCGACGCGAAAACCACTACCTCCGCCAGATGTTGGACATTCACCGAAAGCGTGGCGGGCAGAATGCCCCCGGCCACGATAACGAGTGGTAATCGGGCGATTGAGGTCATAAATAGCTGCAGGGAAGGAGCAGCAACCGGCCTTTGCTGACTCGGCCGGTGCAAAAAAGTTGAGGAGATCTGGATCGGGCATGGCGCGAGCGCGCTGTGCCTTTTTTTCTGCCCAAATCCCCTAAAGGCCTTCGATGGGGCTGGACGATAATCTACCACCAAGACATTGTGGTCCGGGGCTTGGGATGCCCCATATGTGGGGGGCAGCAATCTATTCCGTCATGAGTTGCCTCCGGGCCCATACGTCCAATGGCGGCGCAAAGAAATATCCAAGAAATAGTATTGGAATCTTGACGTTTGGTCGATGTTAGGCTAGGATGCACCGAACAAAGCCCGAAAAACTGAATACGAGTATGCGGATGGCTGACACTGGGTTGGCCCGCCACTCGGTCGGGATTGCGTGCGTCCAGTCGTAGCGAATGGAATATCGCGATGGCCGCACGGTCGAACGAGCGGCCATGCGGGAAGGAGCCCGATCATGACCAACCCACCGATCTGCCAATTTGGACCGGGCGGCGAGTTTGTTAGACCTTGGCCTCCCTCGGCCCAGCCGATTCAGCCGGCAGACGATGTGGAACCGACCGGCGCCGAACTGGCCCAGGACGCAGCCCGGCAGGGGCTGGAGACGCCGCTGGTGAGCGTGGGGCCGGCCGGCATCGACTGGCAGGAACAGCCGATCACCGGGCTCGCCGCCGATGCCGTGGCCGCCGCCGCCGGCAGCATCATCCGCCTGCTCGAACGATCAGCGGAAGCCCACGGCTCGACGCCGCTTTCCGATGAAACGCGGGATCGGGCCGTTCGACGGTTGGCTGAGGACTTGGCCGCCGCCAAAGAGCCCGTCCCCGGCGTCCTGAAGCAGCGAACGATGCGGGCCGACGACGTGGCGATGCCTGCCCCAACGCCCGGGCGCGTGCTGGCCGACGCCGGATACATTCTGGCGGCTGAAACAGACAAGGAGAGTCGCGATGCCAAGGAAATCAACCTCGCCCACGCTTACGCCGAGGCAGATGGAAGTCCTGCGTCTGATTCATCACTATCGACAACGCCACGGCTATTCCCCGACGATGCAGGAGATTGGGGACCAGTTGGGCCTCACCAAAGTGACCGTGTTCGAACACGTCGGCGCCCTCGAAAGAAAAGGGCTGGTGCTTCGCGGTGCGAAACACACGGCTCGCTCTTTGCGGGTCTGTCCTGATTTTACGTTCCCCGAGGACGATCAGCCCGGCCTGCCGCTGGTGGGCCGAATCGCCGCCGGCGCCCCGATCGAGGCCATCGAGGACCGCCAATCGCTCGACGTCGAAGGCCTCTTCGAGAGCTCCGGCCAGACGTTCGCACTGGAGGTCGTCGGCGAGAGCATGATCGACGAGCAGATCCGCAGCGGTGACTACGTGATCTGCCGCAAGGCCAGCACCGCCCGCAACGGCCAGACCGTCGTCGCCTTGATCGACGGGGGGGAGGCGACGTTGAAGAAGTTCTACAAGGAAGGAAACCGCGTGCGGTTGCAACCGGCCAACGAAGCCTTCAAGCCGACTTATCCGCAACACATCGACATCCAGGGCATTGTCGTGGGGGTGGTGCGGCGCATGTAGCCCTGCGCTGGCGCACACCGGCAAGCCCGCAGATGCACCCAGGCGCCGTCAACACGCCCCGACGGCGTCTGTGCTTTTTTTTCTAAGCGGGCTTACGTAAGTTCGTAGCAATCGAGCCGTCAACTCAGGCCCGACGGGCCGTCTTGCTTAGCCCAGGGCGAAGCCGTGAGCGTGAGCGCAGCGAGCAGTCGAACGGCGAGCCCTGGGGAGTGAACCGACCCATGGGAAAGCCCCAACGGGGCGCCTTGAGGGGTCCGATAGCCCTGGCTCGTGTGATGGCACGGCCTCAACAATGGTCTCAAGCGCGTGCCTGACAAAGCCAAGACACCCCTTGCGGGGCTTGCCGCATTGCCGACGATAACCCAGGGCTTGGCCTGACGGCCTACGCCCTGGGCTGAGCAAGGGACCCCGTTGGGGCCCAACGATCAACAAGGGCGCCAACCGACGCTACATGAAATTGCCCACGGCTCTAGCGAAAGAGGCGATCGGCGAGTTCGTCGGGGATGACGGCGGCTGGGGTGCGAGGGTGGCCCATGCGGACGTCGGGCTTGACGGCGCCGTGGAAGTCCGATCCGCCGATCAGGAACAGTTCGTACTGTCGGGCCAGGTCGATGCAGTGGCGGGTCTGCTCGGCCGTGCAGTCGCTGCAGTAGGCTTCGATGCCGTCCAGGCCGGCCTCGACGAGGTTGTGGACGATGCGGTCCAACTGGGCGTTGTTGTCGCACTTTAACTGCGGTGGATGGGCCAGAAAGGCCAGCCCGCCGGCGGCGTGAATGGCGGCGATACTGTCGGCCGGCGAGAGGCGCTGGCGGCCGACGTAGGCGGGCCCCCCGGCGGCGATGTAAAGGTCGAAGGCCTGCTGACGGTCTCGCACGTGGCCGCCGCGGCGCAGGGCCTCGGCGATGTGGCCGCGGCTGATGATGTCGTCCGTGCCGCCGGCCTCGCGGGCGACGGCCGAGACGTCATCCATCGTGATCGCCAGCCCCAGCGCCTGGAGCTTGGCGACGATCTTGGGATTTCGCTCGCGCCGGCCTTTCTGCAGCGTGGCCAGCATGTCGACCAGGGAGGCGGCTTCGGCGTCGATGCCGAGCCCGAGAATATGCAGCGTCCCGCTGGGCGGCTCGGCCGATACCTCGATGCCGGCTGCAAAACGCAGATCGGGGAACTGGGCGGCGCTGCGGCGGGCCTCGGCCAGACCGTCGACGGTATCGTGATCGGTCAGCGCGATCGCGGCCAGCTTCAGTTGGTCGGCCATCGCCACCACGTCAGCGGGGCTGAACTGGCCGTCGGAGACCGCGGAGTGCGCGTGCAGATCGACGAACCGGCGGCCGGACGCGCACCAGGAAGGCAAGATCAGCTTTCCTCGATGTCGGCAAACAGCGGCGTGGACAGGTACCGCTCGCCGAAGCTGGGCAGGATCGTGACGATGACCTTGCCCTTGTTTTCGGGCCTGCGGGCGACGATATCGGCCGCCTTCAAGGCCGCCCCCGACGAGATGCCGACGAACAGTCCCTCTTCCCTTGCCGCTCGGCGGGCCCAATCCATCGCGTCCTGCTGATCGATCTGTAAGACTTCGTCGACGGCGTCGAGGTCGAGCACCTTGGGCACGAACCCCGCGCCGATGCCCTGGATCTTGTGCGGGCCGGGCTTGAGCTCCTCGGACAGCCGCGCCTGCGTGAGGATGGGGCTCTGGACGGGCTCGAGGGCGATCATCGTCACCGAAGCCTTGCGCTGCTTGAGCGCCTCGCCGATTCCGGTGACCGTCCCGCCCGTACCGACGCCGGCGATGACGATGTCGACCTGGCCGTCCGTATCGTCCCAGATCTCCTCGGCCGTGGTGCGCCGGTGAATGTCGGGATTGGCGGGGTTGTTGAATTGCTGGGGCATGTAGGCGTTGGGGGTCTCGGCGACGAGCTTCTCGGCGGATTTGATTGCGCCGGTCATGCCTTCGGCGGCCGGGGTGAGCACCAGATCGGCCCCAAGCGCCTTGAGCACCTTGCGGCGCTCGATGCTCATCGAATCCGGCATGGTCAGGATGCAGCGATAGCCGCGCACCGCACAAACCCACGCCAGGGCGATGCCCGTATTCCCGCTGGTCGGCTCGATAATAACCGTCCCGTCTGTGATCTTGCCGTCACGCTCGCCGGCCTCGATCATGGCCACGCCGATGCGGTCCTTGACCGACGCCATCGGATTGAGACTTTCGAGTTTCGCCAACACCGTCGCGTCGGCCTGGATAAGTTTGTTCACCCTGACCAGCGGTGTCCGTCCGACCGTTTGGGTGATGTCGTCAAAGATGCCTGCCATGGGAATCGATCCTTTCGAGCGGCTGTGGAAGCAAGGCTAACATGGATTCCGTATTATGCTCAACAGCCCTTTTGTAAACAAGCGGTTGGCCCGGGCAAGTTGAAAGTGCTCTTGAATCGCCAGGCTGGCGGGCTGTACAATAATCGTTTATCTTGATCATGTCGGCCCGGGCGGGGAGCCCCGGCCGGCGAGGTTCCCAGCTAGGAGCGACTGATGCCTTACAAGATTACGGACAAATGCACCATGTGCGGCGCCTGCAAGGAGTCCTGCCCCAGCGAAGCCATCAACGAGGGCGACCCCGTTTTCCTGATTGACGCCGATGCCTGCATCGATTGCGGCCAGTGTGTGGACACGTGCCCAACCGAGGCGATCCAGGAAGAGGCGTAGGCAGCCGCAGCTGTTGAGACGTTCAGCCACCGTCGAGCGTATCGGCGGTGGCTTCTTTTTTTCCGCCACCCGACCGCCGCTCGTCGGGCCGCTTTCGACGGATCGATGGCCGACGTATAATGCCCGCCAGTTGTGACACCAAGGGCGGAGTGTGCAGCCATGAAGCATCAGACCACCAGATGGACGTGGACTCTCGCACTGCTGTTGGCGGCGTCGCCGGCGGTGTGGGCGGAAGCGCCGCTCGACACCCAACCGGCCTCGACGGCCATGAAACGCGGGGCCGACCTTCTGCGGAGCGGAAAGTACGACCAGGCGATCAAGGTGCTGCGCGGCCTGGGCGATGATCGCCTGGGCGAGGTGGGCGTTGCGATTCTGTTGGATCAGGCTCTGGCCATGCGGGGGCGATACGACAAGGCGCTGAAAGCGGTCGCAGCGGCCCAGGGCCACGGAGCGGAAGACCCCGCCTGGCAGCGGGCCATGGCCGAGGCGCTAGGCCGCGTCGGCCGATACGAAGACGCCTTGGCCCACGCACGCCGCGCCCATGAGAGTGCGCCGACCTCGGCGCCGGCGATTCTGACGCTCGGGCGATTGCTGGAGGCCCTGGGTCGGCCCGACGAGGCCCAACGCGTCTACGAAACGATGCAACGCGTCCTGGCCGACGGCGCCTACAAGACGCTGGCCGACCAGCTTGTGCCCTTGGGGCAGATCCTCGATCGGTACGCCCTGTTGAAGGGCCTCAAGGCGTCCGAGCAGGCCAACAACATCTTTAACAACTACTTTCAAGTCGCCTACCAGGATGTGGACGAATCCTGCTGGCAGGCGCACGTTGCGGCGGGGCAGTTCACCTTGGGTAAGCATCGGCTGTTGACGGCTGAGAGCGAGTTCACCGCGGCCCTGAAGATCAACCCCAAGCTGCCGGTCGCCCTGGCGGGGTTGGCGGAGTTGGCATTTCGCGACTGGCAGTTCGAGCGCTGCATCGACCTGACCGACAAGGCCCTGGCCATCAACCCCGTCTGCGCCGAGGCCCTGGCCGTCAAGGCGCAGTGTCTTCTCCAGTGGCGCAAGCTCGATCAGGCCCTGTCGGCTGCGACCCAGGCGCTGCAAGCCAACCCTAACGACGAACAGGCGCTGTCGCTGGCGGCGGCGGCGTCGGTGCGGCTGGGCCGGCTGGACGACGCCGAGCAATACGCCAAGCGCGTTCGCGCCGTCAACCCGCGCAGTTGGATCCTGCCGGCGACGATCGCCCAATGGCTGTCGGCGGGGCGGCAGTTCGACCAGGCCGAGGACCATTTCAAGAACGCCGTCGATCTGGCCCCCAATGCGGCCGAGGCCCTGACGGGGCTGGGGCTGCTCTACATGCAGACCGGCCAGGAAGACCTCGCCCGCGAGGCCCTCAAGCGGGCCCACGAGATCGACGACTTCCGGGCGGACGTGGTCAATTACCTGAACCTGCTCAAGCGGATGCAGGCGTTCGAGACGCTCGAGACGCCGCACTTCATCATCGCCGTCGACGGCGCCGACGATGCGGTGCTCCTGCGACAGGTCGCCGACGAGGCCGAGCGGATCTATGCGGAGGTCTGCAAGGACTTCGCCCACGAGCCGTCGCAGAAGACCAAGATTCAGATCTTCCCCACGCACAGTCAGTTTTCGATCCGCATCACGGGCAAGGGGTGGATCGGCACGGTCGGGGCGTGCACGGGGCGGGTGATCGTGATGGTCGCCCCCAGCGACGCCCGCAGCCAGTTCGGCACATACAACTGGGCGACGGTGCTGCGCCACGAGTTCACGCACACGGTGACGCTATCGGCGACCAAGAACCGCATCCCGCACTGGTTCACCGAGGCCTGCGCCGTTTGGCAGCAGCCCGACCGGCGGAACTTCGATTCCGTCCAGGCCCTGGTGGCCGCCGTCAGGGACGGCAGACTGATGCCCATCCGCCAGTTGGACTGGGGCTTCATCCGCCCCCAGCGCCGCGGCGATCGATCGCTGGCCTACGCCCAGAGCGAACTGGTGATGGAGTTCATCATCGAGACAAAGGGATTCGATGCGATCCTGGCCATGTTAAAGGCGTTTCGCGACGGGCAGAGGCAGGAGGACGTCTTCCGGAAGATCCTCGGCGTCAGTGAAAGCCGTTTCGACAAGATCTTCGCCCGCTGGGCGCGGAACACGATTGTCGGGTGGGGGTTCGACGTCACGCCGTCGCCGAAGTTCGAGCAGGTGGCCGCCGCCGCCAAGGCCAAGCCCAACGATGCCGCCGCCCAGGGCGCATACGCCCGGGCGCTGCTGCGGCGCGGCAAGTCCGCCAAGGCGAAGACCGCCGCCGAGACGGCCCTGGGGCTTCAGGCCGACCAGGACACGGCCCTGACCGTGCTGGCGCAGATCGCGCTGGGCGAGGACGACTACGAACGCGCGGCGATGTTTGGCGAACGGCTGGAGTTGGCAACCGGCGGCTCGGCGATGGCAGCCAGGATATTGGCCGATGCCTATCTGGGCGCGCGCGAATACTCAGCGGCCATTGCCGCGCTGGAACGCCTCAAGCAGCGCCGCCCGTTGGACCCGTACAGCTATCAGTGGTTGACGCTCCTTTATACGCAGCTGGGGCAGGTCGACCAGGCGCTGCCCAACCTGGTGGAGATGCACCGCCGAACGATGACCGAGCAGCAGTTCGCCCGCCAGATCGCCGACGCCTACCGCGCCGCCGGCCAGGACGACCGCGCGTTGAGCTATTATCGACAGGTGACGCACATCAACCCCTACGAAGCCAGCGCCTACGAGGCGATGGCCGCGATCCATCGCAACGCCGGGCGATACGACCAGGCCGTCGCGGCCGTCCGCTGCCTGACGCTGCTGCAGCCCGCCTCGGCCGACGCGTGGGCCAAGCTGGCGATGGTGCGGTTCGTCGCCGCCCGCGCGGCCAAGGACGCCGAGGCGATGCGCCAGGCGCGGCAGGAAGCGGCCCGGTCGTTCGAGCTGGACGCCGACGGCCCGGGCGGGCCGATCCTCGACCGCATCGACGAGGCGCTCAAAGCTCTGGACCAAGGAAAGGCGGACCGACCATGACGATCCGTGAGTTTCAGAAATTCATCCACAAGCAGTACTACCCCCGCGACAGCGAGCGCGGCACGCCGGGCACGTTCATGTGGTTTGTGGAGGAGGTGGGCGAGCTGGCCTCGGCCCTGGCCGGCGACGACCAGAAGAACAAGGAAGAGGAGTTCGCCGACGTGCTGGCCTGGCTGTGCACGCTGGCGAACATCAACGACGTGGACCTGGCCGAGGCGATCGAGAAGTACACGGTGCGCGGCGTCGACGGCCACAAGTAGGCGCTCGCGCCGGCCGCCGTCGCGTTGACACTGCCATCGGCCCGGCGGATACTGTGGCCCATGAATCTGCTGCTCGACATTCTCTATGGATGTGCGCTGGTGGCGGCCAGCCCGATGTGGCTGACGCGGATGATCCGTCACGGGCGGTACATCGCCGACACGCGCCAGCGCCTGCTGGGGTCGGTGCCGGTCCGTTACGGCCTCCAGCCCATCATCTGGATTCACGGGGTCAGCCTCGGCGAGGTGAAGGCCGCCCGCACGCTGGTGGCCGAACTGCACAGTCAAATGCCCGATTTTCAGGTGGTGATCTCCACCTCGACCGATACAGGCATGGCGGAGGCCAAGCGGCTGTTCGAGCCCGACCACTGGGTGTTCCGCTGGCCGCTGGATTTCTCGCTGACCGTCGGGCGGGCGCTGGACCGCCTTCGCCCGACGATGGTGGTGCTGATGGAAGGCGACATCTGGCCCAACTTCCTGGCCGCCTGTCGAAAGCGAGGCATCCCCGCGGTGGTCGTCAATGGCCGCGTCAGCGATAAGAAGGGCTATCCCCGTTACCGGAAGTTCCGCTGGCTGGTCCGGCCGCTGCTGTTTGGCCGCCTAACGGCCGTCGGCGCGCAGACCGACGTCTACGCTGAACGATTCGCCGAGCTCGGTGTCCCGGCCGATGGCGCGCACGTGACCGGCACGATGAAGTTCGACGCCGCCGTCATCGCCGATCGGCTCGACGGGCAGGACGCGCTGGCGGCGGCGATGGGACTTGGCGGCGACGATAGACTCATCGTCGCCGGCGGGACCGGGCCGGGCGAGGAAAAGCTCATTCTGGACATTTGGCCGCACCTGAAGGCCAGGCATCCGTCGGCCCGGCTGGCGATTGTGCCGCGAAAGCCCGAACGGTTCGAGGAGGTCGCCAAGCTGATCTCGGCGACGGGCCTGAACGTGCTTCGCCGCAGCCAACGGCCGGACGGCTGCGACGCGCCGGGCAGCGCGGATGCGATCATCCTGGGCGATACGATGGGCGAGCTCCGCAAGTTCTACGCGCTGGCCGAGGTTGTCTTCGTCGGCCGATCGCTCGTGCCGATGGGCGGGTCGGACATGATCGAATCGGCCGCCCTGGCCAAACCCACTGCCTTTGGCCCGCACACGTTCAACTTTCCCCAGGCCGACGATCTTGCGGCGCACGGCTGCGCGCGCGTCGATGACGCCGAGCAGTTGGCCCGGCAGCTGGACGCCTGGCTGGGCGACCGGGCCGCCGCCGCCGAAGCCGCACGGCAAGCGCAGGATTACGTACGCAGCCAGCAAGGCGCGACGCGGCGCAACGTGGAGATGATCTGCCGCCTGCTGCACCGCGTGCCCGCCCAGCGTCCCGGCGACATCGCCACTGACGAAATTGCGGCCGAACTCCATCCAGGCCGGAGGCAATGACCATGCCCGCCGCGCACGTTCGACAGACCGTCATTCGCAACGCCCGCCACATCGTGGTCAAGGTGGGCACCAGCGCCATCTGTGATGATGCCGGCCAACCGGATGTGAAGGTCATCCGCGCGCTGGCCGCCCAGATCGCAGCGGCGATGGATGGCGGCGTGGGCGTTTCGCTGGTGACCAGCGGGGCGATCGGCGCGGGACTGGCGGAGTTGGGCTTGGTGGATCGACCCAAGACGCTGCCGATGTTGCAGGCCGTCGCGGCTGTCGGGCAGGGGCAGTTGATGCGGACGTTCCACGATGTCTTCGCGCGCCGCGGCCGAAAGGTCGCCCAGGTGCTGTTGACGCGCGCGGATTTCGAGGACCGCACGCGCTACCTCAACATCCGCAACACGCTGGCCAAGCTGTCGGAACTGGGCGTGCTGGCGATCATCAACGAAAACGACGCCGTCGCCGTCGACGAGATCCGCTACGGCGACAACGACATCATCGCCGCGCATCTGGCCAACACACTGACCGCGGACCTGCTGGTGCTGCTGACGACCGTGGACGGCGTGATGAAGGCCGGCCGCGTGCTGGACGTAATTGAGCGGATCGACGACGAGACCCTGGCCCTGGTCACCGGCAAGCAGACACGGCTGGGCTCGGGCGGGATGGCCAGCAAGCTGACGGCCGCAGCGATGGTGACCAAGGCGGGCGAGGCGGCCGTGATCGCCAACGCCCGCACGCCCAACGTGCTGACCAGGCTGCTGGCGGGCGAGGGGGTCGGAACGGTCTTCGCGCCGGCCGGGCGAAAGATGTCGCGCCGCGACCGGTGGATCGCCCAGGCCTCTCGGCCGGCCGGGACGATCGCAATCGACGCCGGCGCAGCCAAGGCCCTGCGCGAGCGCGGCAAGAGCCTGCTGCCTTCGGGCATCACAGCGGTGGTCGGGCGGTTCGCCAAAGGCGCGATCGTGGCCGTCACCGATCCAGCCGGCGAAACCATCGCCCGCGGCCTGACCAACTACTCCGCCGAGCAGATCCAGCAGATCAAAGGCCTAAAGACCTCCCAAATCTCCGCCGCCTTGGGCGACAAACCCTACGACGAAGTCATCCACCGAAACAATATGACGGTGGAGTGACCGGCGAATGCCGAATGCCGAATGTCGAATGAGAAGAAAGAAAAGGCGGGCGGCGATCAGATCAGACTTTCCCCGCTGATGGGCAAAGCTTGTTGACTGCGCAGTTGGGGCAGTTTGGGTTTCGGGCGGTGCAGGTGGCTCGGCCGTGGAAGATGAGCAGGTGGCTGAAGAGGCCCCACTCCTTTTGCGGGACGATCTTGACCAGGTCGCGTTCGATCTTGACCGGGTCGGTGTGTCGGGTCAGGCGCAGGCGGCCCGAGAGGCGTTTGACGTGCGTGTCGACCACGATGCCGACGTCGATGCCGAATCCCTTGGACAGGACGAGGTTGGCCGTCTTGCGGGCGACGCCCGGCAGGGACAGGAGTTCGTCCATCGAGCCGGGGACCTTGCCGCCAAAGTCGCTGAGAATCATGGCGGCCGACGCGCGGATATTCTTGGCTTTGTTGCGGAAGAAACCGGTCGAGCGAATCTCCTTTTCCAGCGTCGCCTGGCTGGCGGCGGCGTAGTCGGCGACGGTCTTGTACTTCTTGAACAGTTGCTGCGTGACGACATTGACCTGCTTGTCGGTGCACTGGGCCGACAGGACCGTCGCGACCAGCAACTCCAACGGGTCGACATGCCGGAGGGAGCAGTCGGCGTCGGGGAAAAGCTTCTTGAAGGCTGAGATAATTTTCCGCGTGCGTTTGGTCAGGTCGGAGTTGGATTCGGTGGGCATGGGGCGCGGTCCCGGACCTGCGGTCGGCGGCTACGTTGCGTCGCCGCCGTGGTGGGGGCTGCGTCCCCACTGGAGCTTGTCGGTCAACGTCCGGAAGAAGCTTCGGCCCGGATGAGAGATGATCAGGGCGGGCGTTTCGGAGCGGCGGATGTCGACGGTGTCGCCTTCGCACAGGCCGGTGGTGGCCTGGCCGTCGATGATGACGGTCGAGCCGGGGTTGACCTTGACGGCGGTGATGTGAATCGTCTGGTCGGACCGCACGACGATGGGCCGAAGCGCCAGCGTGTGCGGGGCCACCGGCGTGATGGCGACCGCATCGAGGGTGGGCTCCATGATCGGCCCGCCCACGGACATGTTGTAGGCGGTCGAACCGGTCGGGGTGGCGATGACGAGCCCGTCGCCCAGGTAGCGGCTGATCGTTCCGCCGTCCTGCTCGACGTTCAGGTCGATCATGCGAAAGGGCGCGCCCGCATGGATGGCGATGTCGTTGACGGCTGTGGCGGTGAAGGGCTCGTGCTCGCAGCCGGCCACGTGCACGTTGAGCATCATGCGCTCGGTGGGCTTGACCTCACCGGTCAGGATGGTGTCGAGATGTTGCTGCATCTCGGCGACGGTGAACTCGGCCAAAAAGCCCAGCTTGCCCATGTTGACGCCCAGCAGGGGCACGTGGGTGTGGGCGAGGGTGCGGGCGGCGTAGAGCAGCGTGCCGTCGCCGCCGAAGACGATGCACAGGTCGGACTTTTCGCAATCGTCGACACAGGGCTCATCGGCGCGCTGAACGCCGAGGACGTCGACGCGCTGCTCAAACCAGGGCAGCAGGTCGTCGATCTGCTGACCGACGCCGGGCTTGGCCATGTTGCCGAGGATGATGACGTGCGGACGGGCCATGGGCGTATCCTACCGCGCGACGGCTGTCGGCGGCCAAGAGTTTCAGCTTTCCACACCGGCGGGGGAAAGGTAGACAGCCTGGCCGGCGGACAAGTCGAGGTCCGGGGGGATTTTTCCGACCAGCGCGTCGGCGCAGTCGGCCAGCAGGGGCGAGATCTCGATGGCCGCAGCGATCTGGCCGTCGGCGTCGCGCGGAACGGCGACACCGGCCTCTTCCAGCCATTCGGCGGCGCGGCGGACCTGGTCGTGGAGACTGGTGGCGAGGCTGTCTTCGCCGGTGGCGTTCTTGATCGGGCTGAACTCCTCGCTGCGGAGGGTTTCGAGGATCACGGTTTCGCCGGCTAGCGGCAGGGCGTCGAAGACGAACTGCTCGAGCTTGACGGCGTTGGGTTTGTCCGGTGTGACGGTGACACCGGCCTGGTCGACATAGGGGACCTTCTTTTCGGCGCGGTGCAGGGGCAGCTCGCACGCATCGCCGGCGGTGAGACGCTCGACGAAGGATCGCGAGAGGATGTGGATCGCGATCGATCCGGCGCTGAACTTCAGCCGGCCGTCCTCGGTGCACGCGCGGGCGAGGTCTTCGGGCATGTCAGAGTATTCGATGACGGTGACCTTGCCGTCGACGACGCAGAAGTTGCCCAGCCGCTCCATGGGGTCACGCTTGGGCAGGGCCTTGGCGCTCATCTCGGCGTGGCGCGCGGCGTGGAGGCCCAGGAACAGGGGATCGATGCAGCGGACCAGGGGGTTGTCGACCTGGAAGTAGCTGATCAGTTCGATCCCGCGCCGGGCCATGTCGTCCAGTGCGCCGCTACGACGCAGGGCGGGCAGACAGCCGCCGTGGCCGTCGGGGCTGAGGGCGAGTTGGCCTTTCTCGGTCAGCAGGATCTTGCCGTCGAAGTCGAAGGCCGGCATCGTGCCCTGGACCAGGAAGAACACATCCTCGGGGGCCAGCCCGAAGAACTTTTTCTGGCGGAAGAACGCCCGCGTGGCGACGTCATTGGCCGGGGAGGTCATGACGTACCAGGGCAGGGGCTTGCCCGCGCGCCGGCCGGCGGCGAGGATCTGCTCGGCGAGGACGCGGAAAAGGGGTTTCTTGGCGACGGGGGTGGCCTCGAGGCAGCCCTTGGGCCCTTCGTAGCCCAGCCTCGTTCCTTGGCCGCCGGCGACGGTGAAGGCGGCCACCTTGCCGGCAGCCAGCAGCTCTTCCCCTTCGGCCAGGGCAGCGGCGTGGGCGGCTGCGGTCTGATCGTCGGCGGGCCTGGCCGGCACGATCTGCGGCGGCTGAATGTCGCCGGCGGACTGGACGGTCGGCTTGGTGCGGACGTAGTGCTCGACCCAGCCGTCGACCTTGTCAAAGTCGATGGTCGCGATCTGCTCCAGCAAGGTCTGCTGCCTCGCCGGGGCCAGTTCGTCGAAGAATTGCAGCACATGGGACTGGCTGTGTCGTTCGAGCGTCTCGCGAGTGGTCTTCACGTCCAACATAGGTTTTTCCCCAGGCGCCGGTGCGCTTTCCTCTGGTGGTTGCGGCTTGTCTTGACGGTCGAGGGCAGGTTAGGAGCCTGCGTAGCGGTTGTCAATGGCTTTGCGACCAAGTGGCCGGTTCGGCCAGTCACGCGACTTTGACTTGCCTCTCCCCAGCGCTTTCCGAACGTCCGAGTAGTTTCCGCCAACGGCCTGCGAAAGCTCAGTGACGGCCGGACGCCCATAAGGGGTGCACTGAAAGCCTGTTAGGATGCTCACTTTTTCGGCTGCCCGGGCCCGGTGTTCGATAGCGGCCGCAGCATGGCGGCGCCTGGCTGCCGGTTCAAATACATCGCTTCAGGACATTGACATGTTGGTCCTATTGTACGTATGATACTGACAGACAGTGGTGGCAGGATGGCGCGGCGGCGGTAACCGCTCTCATCATCCGATTGGCTGTCATCTCAGCCGCCCGTTTTGTCCCCACCTGTCGCGACCGGTCGCTGTGCACCGGCAGGGAAGTGGGTACGGTGAAGGATGCTCCGCTGTTGAGGGCTGCACCGTGCTCGGTTGCCGGTTGGCAAGGCGATAGAGATCGTGATCCCGGGCGGCGGTCGTCCGGCGAGCATAACGTCCGAGGGTCGGCCTCGTGGCGGCCCGAGTTCAGATGTGTGCAGGCTGGTGTCGAAACGGTCTCATATATCCATGACGCATGCCGGCTGCATGATCGTCTGAGCGATACAACGAAGGAGATCGCACAATGCGACGCAAAGGTTTTACGCTGATCGAGTTGATGGTGGTCATCGCCATTATCGCGATTCTGGTGACCATCCTCCTGCCAAGTTTGACCAAGGCAAGGGACCTGGCCAAGAAAGCGACCTGCCAGGCCAGCCTCAACGGCATCGGCAAGGCGTTGGCTCTGTACATGGCCCAGAACGATGATCGAACGCCGATGATAAAGTTCGATACGGACTACGACCCGGCAACGGTGGCCGTGCCGACGGAAACGACCCAGACCGATGATGACTACGATGCGGGCACATGGGAAACGACTCTGGGCGACAATCCCATGCAGAACGTCTGGCTGCTGATCGCGGGAGGTCTGATTATCGAGAAAGGCTTCACATGCGCGGCAGATGGGGACCATGAGGACCGTCGGTCCGTGGATAGTAACAGCGACCCCGACAGGTGGGGGTGGATCTCGACGAAGAACTACTCCTACGGCATTCACGTCCCCTACACCACCAGGAATAATCCGTTGCCGTTCAATCAAAATCTGGAAGGCGGCATTGTTATTTTTGCCGACCAGCTTCCCTACGACAGCGTGGAATATCACAAGGTGGACAAGAAGAGCGATCCGCCCTGGAAGCCGTCCAACCACAAGAAGCTCGGAACCGCCTACCTGCTGTTCTCCGGAACGGTGCAATGGCAGGACACCAGCATGTCCGAGTGCGGCCTCAACGGCGACGACATCTATGAGAATGGTGAGCGTGACGAGCCCGGAGTCCCCGGCGGCGTCCCCACGCATGACGAGGACACCAGCATCGCCGCTAGTGGTCGCCAAGGCGCCTAGGCCCACACGCAATGATTCGCTGATAGGTCGGGGCGGCCCATGTGGTCGCCCCGCTTTTTTTGTGGTGTAAGTAGTTGTGTGTAAGTTTATGGTTGGTCGTTGATGGTGTCATCAGCCTGGAGCGTAGGCGAGCGTAGCGAGGCGGACGCACGCCTTCATGCCACGCCCGCGCGTGGGTGCGTGGTGCGGCTCGGCGCTACTCGCCACAGGCGGCGCACCCGCCCTCCCTGCTTATCTCTTCCGCCGCAGCAGTGTCAGGCTGCCGATACCCAAGAGGGCCAACGTTGCGGGCTCGGGGACTGGTCCCGGTGGCCCCTGCCCGACGGTGTAGCTGGCGACGATATGCTCGCCGCCTTTCGTGCCGGTGACGTAGAAGTCGAAACTGATGACCTCGTCAAGCTGACTAACGAGGTACGCGAGCGGCCAATCAGGGA
>DRGC01000087.1 GCA_011050235.1 Phycisphaerae bacterium
CCCGCCCACGCTCGTCGCCACGCCCGCAATCACCGCCAGCACCACGGCCACAGCCAGCACGGCCGCGATCGTCCACAGCGCGCTGAACAGCACACGGGCCAGCGGCCACCGCCTGCGAAGCGTTGTGATTCGGTCCCCCAGCCCCGTGGGCGTCCATGCCATGCGTCAGACTCCGGGCCATGCGGGTCGCGGAATCGACGTGGGCGATTCTATGCCATGCCCCGGGTCAAGTAAAGACGGGGCGCACGCCGTAGCGACACGCCCCGCCTCGCCCGCATGGCGCTATTCGGCGGCCTTGTTGTGCAGGAAGCGGTGGCAACTGGCACACAGCCAACGAACCACCAGGGGCTTGGCATAATCGTCGTGATGCGCATGAATCACAGCCTCCCGGCCGCACCCACTGCAACACTTCGGCCGGACCAAAGTGCCCCTTCGGATTGCGGCATCCACAAGGGCGTGCGCTCGATTGCGGCGGGGGTCTTCGGCCCGCCACGCGCGGGATCTAGCGGTTCGCTCTGGCCCGTGCGATTCGGTGTATCGACGCTGTGCCGCACGCTGACGTTCTGGGTATCGAGCCCTGTAGGAGCGATTCAAGTCTCTAATTGCGACCCTGTTCTTCTTGCGGTATTGCAACGCCTGGTCGTCGGTGCACGCCCTGCACCTAGGCCTGAAGGCGTCTGAATCTTTCGCCACCCTGTAGAACTTGCTCACGCTTTTGCGCTCGCCGCACCCTGTGCAGGTACGAATTCCGTTGTCGGTCATCGTTTGTTTCCTTTTCCAGCCCCGCCCCCCCACACTGGGGTTCAGTCGCCCGCCCCCTCGCGCGCGGCCTCGGCTTCATCAGCCCAGCGCCTCAGATCGTCCTGCACTTCATGCCCTCGTGGTTGCCTGGGTTGGTCATACGTATCGTGCCAGTCGGCGAGTAGTCTCAGTTTCACAGGATCTGGCAACGCCTTCCCCAGCCGCGTGATCGTCGCGTCGCGGGCGGCGATCAACTTGGCCAGTTCTGTGTTGTGCCGCGTCGAGTCGTCGCGAGCCAAAGTCATGGCGCCGAGTTTGCGCAGCCACCCATCCCGCTCAGAGCCAAGCGCTTCGTTGGCGTCGCTTAGACCCTCCGCCCGCTCGTTCGCGGCGGTGAGCCTGCCCCGCATCTCGTCCAGCAGCCCGTCCACGCGCACCTTGTCCTGCCGCGCCTGCTCGATCTTGCCCTTCTCGAAGTCTGTGAGGACGCCGGGCTTGCATGTGCAACCGGGACTCCCCTGCGAGTACTCCCGGCTCGCCTTGCAGTGCCGCTCGTGACGGTACGTGCCGGGTCCGTAGTTCGTGTTGTCAAGCTTGCTCACACCGCACCTCCGTCCTCGCTCGCGGGCTTGTCAGTGTCATTGAGGTCGTCCACTAATTCGATGCGGATGCGTTCGAGCACCCCCCACATCGCGTGATAATCGGAGATTAGGGAGTGACCGCGCTCACACCTCCATTCACGTTCAATACGCATCAAGTCGTCAACCATGCGCTGCTGGCGGATTCGTTTCATGCCACGTCTCCCGTGTCTCCCGTGTCGCTCGCCACCAGCCCGTGCGAACGAGCCAGCATCTCCATGTAATTCGCGATTCCCTCGTCGCCCAGCGGACCCGGCCACGACGTAGAGCCAAGCGCCTCCCCCTTGCCCCACGCGGCCTCAATGCCGCCCAGTTCGCGGATGATCGCGGACTGCTCGTGGACCTCAGTCGGCTCCAGCTGTTCGCCGTTGCCCTCACTGCCCTTGCCGCCAGCCTGACGCCGGTGCCAGGACAGGAGCACGACCGGCTTGTTTCCGATAGCACTCGCGAGCGGGATCAGGGTGTCGCGTAGGAACTCCACGCGCGCCTCGGTCCACTTCCCGATGTAGACCTGGTTCGTAAAGAAGTCGTGGTAGACAGGTGGGAATGTTGGTCGCTGCGTGCCTGGGATGTTGTAGAGCGAGAACTTGCCCGTGGGGTCGGCGTATTGCATGTCGGCCAGGCAGATCAGGTAGAACAGATCAGAATGGTCGGCGTCTTCGATGTCGAGTATGCGCATTGAGCCGGGCGGATGCTTCCGCACCTCCTCTCGGAGACGCATCCTGAACAGCTGGTGAGCCTCCGTGAACTCAATGCCCGGCGCTGGCCCGCCCACGTCCCGCGCGTAGATGATCTCCAGTCGCGGGATCTTGTAGCGGGCGAGCACCGCGATGGTCTCCGGTCCGTACTCGCGCGGGTCGAATGCGCACATGAGTTCCGGGGTGCCAGTCTGCATTGCGTTGCTCCTGTTCTTCTTTGAGGACGCGGAGGATGGTGGCGTAAACCGCGGACGTTATTGGAGGGTCGTCCGCCGAGTACAACACCTCGCCACTGATCTTGTTGAGTCCAAACCTGTCGCAGATCGCCGCGCGCAGCTCCTCGATCTCGTTGTAGGCGCGGCACGTCACGCATCCACACCCAGCGCATGTCGTGTGATTCTTCTTTGTCGCTTCCAGCACGTCGCTCATGTTCCGTTCTCCTGTTCGTTCAGCAGTTCGTAGATCGTGATCTCGACACCCGGGCGCTCGCCGTATTGCTTCTCGCTGTACTTCCGGCACACGAGCCCATCACCCCGCCAGTAATTCGCATCGGTCAGCGCGTCCATGACCACCTTCTCCAGATTGTCCAGGTCGTTCTTGTTCATGCCGATGTGGTATCGTGGCGCATTCGCTTTGAGCTCGCCCGCGCGCTTGCCGGTGCGATAGTGGTGCTGAGGCCGGGGCATCCAGAACGTCAGCCGCAACTCGACCCCGCACACGATCGGCTTGTCGGGGCACACCTTGATCGCCTCGTCGCGCACGGCCGCGCGCCACGCGAACGCAGTCCCGGGGTCGTACAACCTGGCCTTGCCCGTGCCCTTGAGCACGTACGGCTTGCTCCGCGGCTGCGGCTTGGGGATCCCGTAGACCCTGAACGCGATCGCGGGCTCAGTCAGCATTGTCGCCCTTCGCGTACAGCGTTCCGTCAGGATCCTCGTCTCGGATCAGGTCGAAAGTCTGCATCGTGATGTCGTCCAGTTGCTCTCGCTTCGCTTTCAGGTCGGCTTTGAGTGCGTCATGCTCGGCGAGTGCCTGCACGTGCCGCCGTTGCAACACCACGAGTCGGTGCGAGGTCTGCGGGCTGATCTGCTTCGTGGCTGTCATGGGAGGCTCCTTTGCCCTGCGCGGGCGGTGTCAATGGTGGTTCTGCGCAACGGCTCGGCCTTGCTAAAGTTCTCCAACACCTTCATCGACGATTGCAGGCTGCGATAGCTCGCGTAGTGATTCGGGACATCCCGGTACAGCTCCCTCCACGTCGCACTGGGGTTCTCGTCAAGGTGCTGCTGGATCGCCTTGTGAACATCCTGTGCCGGGCCGCGCCCTTTGAGGCAGGCCAGGCCGCCCGTACCTCCTGGCTCAAGCTGGCGGAGTATCTCAATGAACGTGTCGCGGCCGCTGGCATATACCGGATGTTCAAGTTTCGCGCCGGGCGGTGCGAGCTCCTCACATCCGCTCTCTGTGACACGCAGAACGCCAAGGCCAGCCTGCGTTGCGGATTCAATCGACGCCTTGCGGGGCCTGCTGGCAACAGCCACGTAGGCATCGCCCAGCATCCGCTTGATATTCGCCTGGCACACGACCGCACGACTCAGCGACAGCTTCGTCTCGATTAGGACGAGACCGCGTGTGTCCCAGTTCACGCCCACATGGTCGATCGCCGAGTAGTAGTACGGCACTTCGGTGTACGCCACCATGCCGCGCGCTTCGATCCACGACTGAATCGGCGCTGTCATCTCGTGCTCGTACTTCATCGCCGCCCCCTCTTGACCCGGCACGCGGCAAGCCTGCGCCGCGACCCGTCCGCGAACAGCAGGTGCACGACGTTGCAGAACTGCGATTTCGTCACACGCTCGACCACGGCCGGGGCGGGCGGGTCGAGCGGGTTGTACTGCTGGACCTTCACGCACTCGCCCGTCTCGAACGTCTGCCAGCTCGCGAGTTCTTGGCGCGCGACTCGATTCATGGCGCGTTCCGATGGTGGCTGGTCGCGCCAGGTCATTCGGGGAACTCCTGAACGCGCAGCCACTCTGCCCGCGTGCTTAAGTCGATCCATTGGTAATACAGATCGCTGTCCAACTGATCGCCGATCAACCCGGCGGCGACGTGCACAGCCAGTTCGAGGATGTGGATGCGCTCTTCCAGATGCTCGCGAGGTTGCGTGGTTGTTGTGCTCATGCCTGCTCCTTCGCAAACAGCGGCGCGTCGCCCGCGTCGTCGCTCCGGTGCGTGGCCGGGTTCGCGTCCTTGCCGATGCGGTCGTTGGCCATTTTGACGTACTCGGGGTTGAGTTCGATGCCGGTCCAGTCGCGGCCGAGGCGGTTGGCGGCGATGGCGGTCGTGCCCGCGCCCATGAACGGGTCGAGGACGCGGCAGGGGACGGACCTGGTTCGCGTATCGAGCGGGCAGTTGCACGCAGCCATCCAGCCGACCGTCTTGGTCTCGGTCACGTGCCGCTGCTCGTCGCGGTTGGCCCGCCCGGTCTCATCGCTCACGTTGTTCCGCCCGGGTCGCGTCGGCTTGCGGTCCTTCTCCACCACCCGCACCCACGCCGCGCCGCACGCCGGGCAGCACCCGCGCTCGCTCGTCGCGGCCTTGATGCAGCGGGTGGGGAGTTCGATTGGGAACGTCGCGAAGTGCGCGCCCGCGAACCCGTCGTGCGCGATCTTCCAGACATCTCGCGGCGTTCTCATCCCATCGCTGCTTGGTGTATCGCCGGAATACACCGGGTTGCCGTTGTTGCCCGGAGCCTTCACGCCGCCGATCGGTGGCATGGCATCCCACGATCCGGTCGCGCCCTTCTCCCTGATTGCGTGCAAGTCAAAGTAGCACCGCGCTCGCTTCGTCAACTGAAACACGAACTCGTAACTCGACGTGCAGCGGTCCTGCTGCGAGCCCGGCATCGGCGCAGGCTTGTGCCAGATAATCGCGCTGCGCAGCCACCAGCCGTCCGCCTGCAGCGCGAACGCGACCCGCCAGGGCATACCCATGAGATCCTTCGGCTTGACACCTGCGGGGCGCTTCGCCACTGTATTTCGGCTGCTATGGGGAATCCTTTTCTGCCCAACGCCCTCGCCCGAAAGGTGCGGCCGAGTTTTTGCGTGTGCATTGAACCCCGCGCCTTGGTTCGCGTTGTACGAATCCCCCAAGTTCACAAAGCACACGCCGTCGTCGCGCAGCACGCGCTTGACCCCCTTGAACACCTCGACCAGCCACGCCACGTACTCGTCCGGCGTGGACTGGAGCCCGCCCTGGCGGTCGATCCGCTTCGCGCCGCACTTGTGGCAAACCCCTGTCACCGACTTCACCGTTACGTCACGGGTAGACCATGACGCCGGAGGGTTGGGAAGATCCGGGCGTGTTGGGTCTTTCGCGGTATAGTTTTTTTCGGGTGTTCCGCGTAGTTGCCGCTTCAGTTTTCTATCATCACAGTGTTTGCAGTCTCCGGTGAACTTGTCCATATTCCCACCGCACTCAATACAACCATCAGCGAACGACCTTTGTGCATCGTTGTGATCGCACGTCGCGTCCCCACCCTCCCACTCCGCCGTGCCGTAGTCGCGCAGGCCGAAGTACGGCGGGCTCGTCACCACGCAATGAAAGTGCCGCTCGGGCAGCGTCGCCAGCACCTCGATCGCGTCGCCGGTGTCGATCACAGCGCCCTCCAGATCGCCCACGCCAGCAGCCACAGTGCCACGCCGACCGGCAGGCCGACTCGCAGGCAGCGGAGGTTCACACCGGGCTTACTCGGCACGGGCGGCCTCCTTGCGCATGGCGTCGGCGAGCGTCGGCAAGTTCTTGCGAAGTCGCCGAGCAATACAGCCGTAGCACTCACCGCATTCTTTCGTTCCGTCGAAGCATCGCGCGCCGTTGAGCGCGGGGTGCGACGACACATCGCCGAGTAGTTCCTCAATCTCGGTCAGCATCTCGTCCGCAGTCGGCTTCGTGTCGGTCATCGCTTGTCCTCCGCCCGCTCCGCCAGCACCGCGAGGATCATGGCGCAGATCGCACCGGCCAGCGTGTCTCCCTCGCCTTCGGCTGTTGGGTGCCCCACTGTGTCATACATTGCGTCGAAATACTGCCCGTCGTGATGCCACCACATTTCAAACCCGCATTGCAGGATCTCCCTCGCCGCCTCCAGCGCCGCGTTCGCGTCGTGGAGGTAGTCGGGGAGCCAGTTGCGACGGTCGCTCAGCGGCGATTTTCCCGTTGCCTGCCGCGATACGGAAGCATCGCATATTTCCGTCCACCCCATCGCCTCCGCGATCGCGCGATTCGTGGCGGTGTCGGTCATTGTGTTTTCTCCATGATCGTCCTGAACGAGCCCCAGTCACAACGAACGATCCCGCCGGTTTCAGTCAGCCGGTCCACAATCGACGCGCCCAGCGACTCGGCTAGCGACTGGTCGGTCAGGTTCCCAATGAGAATCGTGTCCACCGTCGCGTCGTAGCGGTGGTCGATGATGTACGTCAGCATCCGGTCCTCGAATGGCGTCTCGCCACGCTCTTGGATCTCGTCGATGATGAGCAGCGGTGGTCGGATCAGTTC
>DRGC01000088.1 GCA_011050235.1 Phycisphaerae bacterium
AGCCAATACGCCGCCGAAGCCGCCAACGAGTTGATTTGGGCGATGATGCTCTTTTGCTGGCGCGCCTCGCGGAGCTCTTCGGCCAGCTCGGCATTTCCGGAAACCGAGCCGCCGGGGGAATCGATATCCAACAGAATCATTTTCGTCTTGGCGTCGGCGAGTGCTTCCCTCAATTGCAGGGCGATCCCTTCCGCTGAAGGAAACCCGAACAATTGCGAGAAGATGCTCGCGCGGGCCATAATCGGCCCGCGAATGGGGATCAATGTGGTCGCTCCAACCCGCAACTGGGGCGGCGGCGAGAACAGACCGGCGCTCAACGCCGGCGGCTCCCTCTCCACCAAGCGCGACAGCGTGTCCAATGCCTCAGGCAAGATCGCCCACAACTCGGTACGGTCACTACGGGGTTGCATTGTTTTGGCCCGCCACGCCCATGTTTTTGGGCTGTAAATACTGTTGGCCGATGCCGTTGGGGAGCGGATTCAGATTTTCCTTCGCCCGAACCTCGTCGCGGTTCATCCAGCCCCACTGAATCGCGCGCCCGTAGGATTCGGATCTGGTTTTGATGTCGCCGCGCAACAGCGCGTCGAAAAGATGTTCGACAAAATGCCCCGGGTCGCTCTCCAGAAGGTAGACGTTGATCGCCTGCTCGAGTCGGACGGCCCACGGCCGCAACGTGTTCTGGACAAACTCCAGCGCGGCCTGCTCCATGTTCGCCCGGGGCTGCGACTGGAAATCGGCGAGCATGTGTAGGGGGACGCGGAAAATTCTCGCGATCTCGGAAATCTGGAATCTGCGCGCCTCGACAAACTGGGCGTCTTCGAGGGACATCGAAATCGGCTTGAACTTGATCCCGGCTTCGAGCAGCGGCGTTTTGCCGGCGTTGACAAACCCGGTGTGATTCTGCTTCCACGAATCGAGAAAGTTTGTTTTCTCATCCGCCCTGAGCGTCCCGTCCATTTCGAACACGCCTTTCAGTTGCGCTGAATTTCGGAACGTCCGGGCGCCGTGCTCTTCCATGGCCATCGTCGCGCCAAGTGAATCGCGGGCGTCGCTGATCACCGACCGTCCGCTGTAGCCGTTGCTCGATAACGCCTTCAGGTGGAAGATTCTGTCTGCCTGAAACTCTTGGGTTGATCCGGCTACGGCATCCTCCACCTTGAAAACCAATACCCGCTCGCGCTTCAACTCCACGCTGACCATATCCGGATGGATCGGCAATAACTCGTGAAGCCTTCCCTGGACAGAGACCTTGAAGCTGTAGGCGTTGCCCTTGAGCAGTAAGTGGTTGCATATCGTCTCGCGCCACTCGAAGCTGGTTTGCAAACTGTTCGGCCTGTCATGCAGGAGCGACCACAAGGGGTGGTCTACAGCACGCTCTTTCCCTCCGTTCGGCAGTCTGCGGTAGATGATGAGCGGCAGACTCGCTAGACTCTCTGAGATGATGCGGACGGCGGCGTGAACCGCTGAAATCCGCATGGCGCTGTCGAACGATATCTGCGCGCCCGACGTGCTTTCTTCCGTCCGCAGGAAGTCCGCGAACTCAGTCGCGAGAAGCGAGCCCGCAACCGTGGGCAACGCGGCTTCGATTCGCAGCGAATCGAGTAATCCGCTCATTTTTTAAGGTCCGCGCGTTGGCAAGCCGTAGAACAAGCCGACACACAACAGCACCGCCCCGACAACAATTAACGACAGCGCCGCGGAGATCAAAGAGAGTCCGACGGCCAAGGTCAACAGTCCGGCGGCGGCAACGGCATCACGTTTGTCGATCACACAAAAACCACGCCTCTATCCTTGTAAGGCGAAGGTTGGTCTTCGTTTCGCAGCGCCATGCCGAGCGCCATGATGGCCGAGACGACGCCGTCGATCTTGTTCTCGGGAAATTCCTTGCCGGGTTGGATGTTGTCCTTCCCGTCGATCCTCGCGATCGTGTTGGCCATCATCCAGGTCAGCACGGGGCTCCCGTCGTGGCGCAGCTTCCCGCTCACCACCAACGCTTCGAGTTCCTTCATGGGTTCGGTAAAATGCCGGAACCCCGGAGGCACTTCCACGACCGTGTGACCTAGTGCGTCGAGGTCCTGCCGGAGCTGTACCGCCCGCCACGGGTCAAAGGCGGCCATCGGCACGCGAAAGCGCTCCATGGAATCCAGCAGGTCTTGACCGATCCGCCCGACCAGCCGCAGGTCGTTCGCCGCGCCGGGAGTGGCAATGAGCTTTCCTGTCGCGGCCCAGCCCACATACTGCGAATTCCCTCCCGATTCGACTCGCTCCTCCGGTAGGTAGTAACGACCGAACAGCGTGTAGGCGCCGTCGTCGCCGGGAAACAGCAGCGAAACGGCCGCAATGTCGAGGCTACTGGCCAGATCGACGCCAATAAAACACGGCTGGCCGGCGAATCCGTCCAACTCGAGTGACGAATCTGCGCAGCGCTCCCAGGCCCGCATGTCGAGCCACGCCGATGAGGCGTTGACCCACCTGTCGAGCCGCTTGGTGATGAAGGCGTTGGCCGCGCTGGCCATCGTCTGAGCTTTGGCCGACAGCCGGCGCATGTCGTCGCGATAGACCGATACGTCGAGATTCGGGTTCGCCTTCCCCCAAACCGCCTCGTCCGTCCAGTCGTCCGCGTCGTCCAGCGTGTAGACGATGCCGAAATAGGTCTCGTCAGACGCCGTGCGGTCCAGCAACTTGGTTACATACGACCGCTGCTCGTAGCAGACGCCGGCGCGGTCACTCCCCGCTGTCGTGATGGACAGCAAAAGCGGCTGAGAACGGCTACCCGTGGCGGTTTCGAGCACGTCGTAAACTCGGCGGGTTTTGTGCGCGTGCAGCTCGTCCACCACCGCACAGTGTATG
>DRGC01000089.1 GCA_011050235.1 Phycisphaerae bacterium
CGTCGACAAGGCCGTCGGCGTTGGCATCGCCGAGCTCGAAGCCGACCCCGGCGGCTCCGTAGCTGTGCTTCATGATGGCCAGGTCCGTGGCGTTGACCATCAGATCGCCGTTGAAGTCGGGGACGATTCGTATCGCATCGGCCCCTTGAAGCCCCGTGCCATCCATCAGCAGGCCCGTCAGGGTCAAGTCGGTCATCCCCGGCTCGATGCCCAGCGCCTGCATCTCGAAGTGTATGACCAAGTCCAGCAGCAAATCGCCATCGACGTCCTCGAACGAGACGTGCCAACTGCCGTCGGGCATTAGTCTGGGGCCCACGCCGTTCAGCAGAAGCGTGTCCAGGGAGATCTCGGTCACGTCCAGCTCTTCGCTGCCGTAGACGACCACAGGCAGGAGGCCCATCGACTTGAGGTTGACGCTGTTGGCATCGCTGCCGGGCTTGATGTCCAGACTCACCGAGACGATTTCGGCCGGCCCGAGGATTGTGCCTGTCGTGGTCGAGCTCAAGTAGCTGTAGCTGGACCAATTGATCGGGGCGGGGGAGTTGGGGTGGAGGATACGGAAAGTGAATATCAGGCCGTCCAATGCCGCTCCGCCGACCTGCCTGGCCTTGAAGATCAGGCTTTGGCCATCTCCAGCGATTTGCCCCGGGTAGAGCATTGAAGGAACGACCCAGATGACGTAGGGGGCGCCTACATACTCGCTGGGCGCGTGCCAGGTGTTATCGATGGTCCAGTCCTTGGGGCCCACCGGAGTGTCCGAGTCCGACAGCAGCGTCCACGTGGCCCCGTCGGTCGAGTACGAGCCATAAACGTATCGCTCGTAGGTGGCGGGGTTGTTGGCGGCGATGTAATCCCATTTCTGCAGGAGCGTCCCCGTATGGCCACCGTACGATTGCGCGGGCGCCTGGTTGATGATCGCCGATGCATCGAAGCCGGACAGCCCGACGTTCACAAACCACGACGACCCGCCGCCGTAGACGTCGTAGATGTACTCCCAGTTCCCGTCAGGCAACTGATCGTACTGCACCTCCATGTAAGGGACATTGGTAGCCTCAGCCTGCGAAGCCATCGCGATAACCAACACCAGTGCGCATGTCGTTAGTTGTTTCATGAGCTAATCTCCCGAATAGAACAAGGCCTGAATCCAACTCCAAAGAACAGTCACGTCCTTCTCCAACCCCAGCCATCGGGCCGGGATCGACGTACTCAACCATATCACATCTACTACTGCCACCCATCAGCGCGGACCTTCCTCCGCTGCAGCACACGCAGGCGCCCAGGGCCAGCAGTCTATTTGGGATGATCTATGGGCGTCTGCGTCTGCGAAACAGTCCAATCGCTCCGCATCCCATGACGAGAAGCGTGGCCGGTTCGGGGACAGCCCCCGTCGGCGCCTCGAAGCCGAAGCTGGCTTTCAGGATGGCCAGGTCCGTGGCGTCGACAAGGCCGTCGGCGTTGGCATCGCCGAACTCGAAGCCGACCCCGGCGGTTCCGTAGCTGTGCTTCATGATGGCCAGGTCCGTGGCGTTGACCATCAGATCGCCGTTGAAGTCGGGGACGATTCGTATCGCATCGGCCCCTTGAAGCTCCGCGCCATCCATCAGCACGCCCGTCAGGGCCAGTTCGGTCATCCCCGGCTCGATGCCCAGCGCCTGCATCTCGAAGTGCACGAGCAAGTCGAGCAGCAAATCGCCATCCACGTCCTCGAACGAGACGTGCCAACTGCCGTCGGGCATTAGTCTGGGGCCCACGCCGTTCAGCAGAAGCGTGTCCAGATCGATCTCGGTCAGGTCCAGCTCGTCGCTGCCGTAGACGACAACAGGCAGGAGGCCCATCGACTTGAGGTTGACGCTGTTGGCATCGCTGCCGGGCTTGATGTCCAGACTCACCGAGACGATTTCGACAACCGGCCCGATGGTCGTCCCGGACACCAGGTCAGGATCTCCGGTGGTGTAGTTAGTCCATGTCTCCCACTGGACATCTCCTGGAGAGTATGGGTGGACGATGCGGAACGTCAGAAGCAAGCCGGCAAGGTACTGAAAATTCGTGACGCCGCTGGCGTTCTGCCACGTAACGCCATCCTCGTCGACGAGCCCCGGCTGATTCCAGAAGCTCAGTTCGTGAGCGTACTCATCGCCCGTGTGCCACTGGTTGATCATGCCCCACGCGGCGTTGGGGTCGGCCGGGTCGGGCAAGACCCACTCATGGACGCCGGGGGATACTTCATCCCAATACGAGGGGTACTCCGTGCGCAGCTGGTAGCCCATCCACCAGGAGAGCCCTTCGGTCGTGTGGTCATCCCACCGCTGGGTAAGCCCGGTGTACTCGGCCCATTCGCTGTAGTATTGGTTGACGATCTGCGTCCCGTCGAACCCTCTCAAATACACATCTCTCGTCCAGGCATGGTTCTGGCCGTCGGCGGCCGTGGAACCCACGACGTCGTAGACATATTCCCACATGCCCGGGAAGTCATCACCGGCGCCGAGCTGTCGATACGAAATGCATTCCACGTACGTGTCCCCGGGCACAAACGAGCGCGTCCCTGCCCCGGCCTGAGCTACCATGATTAGGCAGCCAAGAAGCACTGTTCCTGTTTGGAGTCTTGTTCGTTTCATCACGTTGTTCCTTTCCTAAACGTCATCCTCATTGTGACTGTCACCCGCTCAACCCAATGCCACGGGTCCATGTTCGTTTTCCCACCAGCGCTTTACGCTTCATAGCGGCGTTGACGGGCAAGGAGGCTCAATGCGCCCAGCGCAAGTAGCCCCATCGTCGCCGGCTCGGGGATCGGCTCGCCAAAGGCCGACTCCGACCAGCCCAAGTCCAGCCGCAGCAGCGCCAGGTCCGTGGCGTCGACAAGGCCGTCGGCGTTGGCATCGCCGAACGGGTCGCCCCAGCAGTAAATGCGGTTATTCTCGATGATGGGCGTTGCCGCCGCAGGGGCCGCGCACAGACCAACCGTCATAGCCATCGTAGCTACGAGGGTCCGCATCCTTTCTCTCCCACGTGTCCATCTCGAGCCCCTGTCCCCAAATGCGGGCAAAGACTCTCCACCGCGCCTCTAATTCAACTCCTTAGGATAACGACCAATCTGTTCGAGTCAAGACAAGAACGGAAATTATCCCGTCTCCGGTCCCGACGCGTCGGGACACACCCTACGGACAAACCAACATGCAATGAGTTCTCATAAGCTGTGCGACTTTCTGTGTGTTCGTTTCAGTTCCGCCTTCGCTTCAACAGCGCCGCCGCGCCCATAGCCAGCAGGCTCAGCGTGGCGGGCCCGGGGATCGCGGCGGCCATCGCTATTCTTCCCGGGACAGTCGAACAAGTTCCCCGCAGGCGACCGGCAAACAAGAACCGCTTGGTCGGGGTTGGCGCGTGTGGTATCATCCGCCGGCTTGGCCGCCGCGACGGTCGCATGGAAGCGAGTATGGACGGATTCACCCACCTTCACGTGCACTCACATTACTCCCTGCTCGATGGGGCCAATCGGATCGGGGACCTGGTCGCCGTCGCCGGTGAGTTTGGGATGGACGCCCTGGCCCTGACCGACCACGGGAACCTGTTCGGGGCGGTCGACTTCTACACGGCCGCGACCGAAGCCGGCATCAAGCCCATCCTGGGGCTCGAGGCGTACATCTCGCCGACGACGCGTCAGGATCGGACGATGGCCAATATCTCCGCCGCCTCCAGCCACGTCGTTCTGCTGGCCATGAACCAGACGGGCTGGCGAAACCTGATGAAGCTTTCGTCGCGGGCGTATCTGGAGGGCTTTTACTATCGCCCGCGCATCGACCGCGAGCTGCTGGCTGAACTGAACGAGGGGCTGATCTGCATGACGGCCTGTTTGGGCGGGCAGGTGCCCTCGGCCCTGCTGTCGGGCAAGGGCGACCAGGCCCGAACGTTCGCCGGCCAGTACCTGGACATCTTCGGCCGCGAGCGATTCTTTATCGAACTGCAGGATGCCGGCCTGCCCGAGCAGCGCCAGGTGAACCCGCTGCTGCTGGCGCTGGCCGACGAGCTCGGCGTTGAGGTCGTCGGCACCAACGACGTGCACTTCCTGCGGCGCGACGACAAGCGCGCCCATGAAGTTCTCACCTGCATCGCCACCGGCCGAACGCTCGACGATCCGGGGCGGCTGGAATACTCCGAGGAGCTCTACCTCAAGAGCCCTGCCGAGATGCGGCAGGTCTTCGCGTTCTGCCCGCGGGCGGCCGACAACACGCTGACCATCGCCGAGATGTGCGACGTGAAGCTCGACTTCTCGGCGAAGTATTTACCCTCCTTCGCCACGCCCGACGGCAAGACTGCCGATCAGTACATCCGCGAACTGGCCGAAAAGGGCTTGCGGCAGCGCTTCGACGGCGGCGACCCGCCGGTGGAGTATCGCGACCGCCTCGACCGGGAGTTGCGGGTCATCGCGGACAAGGGGTACAGCAGCTATTTCTTGATCGTCAACGACTTCGTCCAGTTCGCTCACGCCAACAGCATCCCGGCGGCCCCGCGCGGCAGCGGCGTGGCGACGCTGCTGGGCTACGCGTTGGGCATCGCCAACGTCGATCCGATCCACTACGGCCTGCTGTTCGAACGCTTCACCGATCCGCAGCGTGATGAAGACCCGGACATGGACATCGACATCTGCCAGGACGGCCGCGCCCGAGTCCTCCAGTATGTCCGCGAAAAATACGGGCACGTCGCCCAGGTGATCACCTACGGAACGCTCAAGCCGCGGGCGGTCCTTCGCGATGTGGGGCGCGTGATGGGCATGCCCATCCCGGACGTCGACGTGATCTGCAAGAAGATCCCTGAGGGCTTGAATGTCACGCTCGACAGCGCCCTCGAAAGTGAGCCCGAACTCCAGCGGATGGTCGAGACCGACGATCGGATCCGCCAGATGGTCGACTACGGCCGCTCGCTCGAAGGCCTGGCCCGCCACAGCGGGGTCCATGCTGCAGCCGTCATCGTGGCCGATCAGGCGTTGGAGAACCTGCTCCCGCTGTGCCGACAAGCCGACAGCGAGGACGTCATCACCCAATGGGACGGTCCCACCTGCGAGAAGATCGGGCTGATGAAGATGGACTTCCTCGGTCTGCGGACGCTGAGCATTATCCAGCGGGCCCACGAACTCGTGCGAGACCGCACCGGCGAGGATATCGACCCCGAGAAGCTCACGCTGGACGACCCGGCGGTATTTGAGCTTTTCTGCGCCGGCCAGACCGACGGCGTGTTCCAGTTCGAATCTGAAGGGATGAAGAACGTCCTGACCCAGATGCGGCCGAACCGGATCGAGGACCTCATCGCCGCCAACGCTATGTACCGCCCCGGGCCCATGGAGTTGATCCCCAGCTACTGCGCCCGCAAGCACCAGCGCGAGGCCGTCCCGTCGGTCCACAAGCTGGTCGACGATGTCCTCGCCGAGACCTACGGCGTGATGTGCTATCAGGAACAGGTGATGCAGGTCCTCAGCCGCCTGGGGCAATTCCCGCTGAGCCGGGCCCTGACGCTGATCAAGGCGATCTCCAAGAAGAAGGAAGAAACCATCGCCGCCGAGCGCCCGAACTTCATCACCGGCGCGAAGGCCAACGGTATCGTCGAGGGGGAAGCCCAGGAGCTTTTCGATTTGATCCTGAGGTTCGCCGGCTACGGGTTCAACAAGGCCCACTCCACGCGCTACGCGATCGTGGCCTACCAGACCGCCTACTTCAAGGTCCACCACCCGCTGGAGTTCATGGCCGCTCTGCTGACGTTCGAGAGCGGCGACACCGACAAGGTCGTGCAATACATGTCCGAAGCGGCGCGGATGAAGGTCGGCATCGCCCCGCCGGATATCAACACCTGCGGCAAGGATTTCGCCGTCGACGGCGATTCGGTGCGGTTCGGCCTAGCGGCCGTCAAAGGCGTCGGGGCCAAGGCCGTCGACGCCATTCTCGCCGACAAGGCGACGCTGGATCGGCCCTTCCGCGACCTGTTCGACTTCTGCGAGCACGTCGACGTGCGGGCGGCCAACCGGGCGACCCTCGAAGCCCTGATCAAGTGCGGCGCCTTCGACGCCCTCGGCGCCCACCGGGCGGCCATGATGGCGGCGCTGGACCAGGCCCTCTCGCTCGGCCAGTCCGCCGCCGCCGATCGACAGAGCGGCCAGTTGAGCATGTTCGCCGTCACCGACGACGATCGGCCGGCCGCGCGGTTCCCCGACGTCGAGCCCTGGTCCGAGGCGCAGCTGCTGACGGCGGAGAAGGAAACGCTCGGCTTCTACGTAAGTTCCCACCCGCTGGTCAAGTATGGCCGGGAACTGGCCAGCCTGACCACCCCGCCGACGTTCGCCCTCGCCCGCACCGACGAGGCCGCGGACCGCACGCCCGTCTGTGTGGGCTGCACCATCGCCGGCGTCCGCCGCGTGACGACGCGCAGCAGCAACCGGCGCATGGCCATGCTGACGCTGGAGGACCTCACCGGCAAGTGCGACGCGGTCGTCTTCCCCGACACCTACGAGCAACTGGGCGAGCAGCTGGTCGAAGACGCCCTGGTGTTCGTCATCGGCGCAGTCGACCGGTCGCGCGATCGGCCGAACATCCTGGTCAACAAGATCATCCCCATCGACCAGGCGATCCAGGAGCTGACCCAGTCCGTCCTGATCCGCCTGCCGGGCGGGATCACCGACGAGATGCTGGAGGGCCTCAAGGCCTGCCTGTCGGCCCATCCGGGCCCGGCGCCCGTCCATGTCGAGCTGCAGCCCCAAACACGCGGCGACGTCCGGGCAACCGTCCGGCTGGACGCGCAATGGTCCGTCCAGCCGTCCCGCCAACTGGCCGACGCCCTGATCGACCTGCTCGGCGACCAGAAGCACCTTGTCCTGCTTCCCAAGCGCCCCACGTCCGATGAGGCCAACGGCCAGCGCCGCCGCCGCGGTCGAGCCAAAGCCGCCGCCAGCCAGACCAGGTGACGCCAGCGATCGTCGCTCGCCAAACGCAGATGTCGACCCCGCGGGCGATTTGTTTGGTGACGATGTAGAAATTCACGTTGCTTTTTCCCGCGTAATCTGTAAAGTTCACCGTCCGGCGGTGAGTGGATCCAAGGATGGAACACCAATAACGCAGCACACCCCCACGGAGTGGATCTCGCCCGTTTTTCAACGACACACCGGCTTGCATTTCGTACGGCATCCGCCAGGAAAGGCTGCTCCAGATGGCAACGGTCGATCGCGCCTTATGGCAGGGAATCATCCAACACGTCGTCGCCTCGGGCGGCAGCATCATCCGCCCGTGGTTCACACAACTCGAACCGATCGCTCTGGAGCACGGCCTGCTGGAAATCCAGGTCCCCGGCGAGACCGAACGCACCTATTGCCAGCAGAACGCCACGCGCCTGTTCACTGAGGCCGCCCAAGCGACGACCGGCAGGCTGGTGACCGTGTGTTTCCTGACGGCTGTCCTGGCCGAGCAGGCCAACAACCCCGCCGACGTGATCGAGGTCGACAGCTACAACGCCACCTGGGACGAAGAGGGCCTGCTGCCCTTCAACGAAGACTACACCTTCAGCGGGTTCGTCACCGGGCCCTGCAACCGCCTGGCCCACGCCGCCAGCCTGGCCGTCAGCGAGTCGATGGGCAAGACGTACAACCCCCTGTTCCTCCACGGCAGCAGCGGCCTGGGCAAGACCCACCTCCTGCAGGCCACCTGCCAGCGAATTACGGAACTCGCGCCCGGCGCGCAAATCTACTTCCTGTCCTGCGAGACGTTCGTCAACCATTTCATCCAGGCGGTTGAGCGCGGCCAGTTGCACCAGTTCCGCTACCGTTATCGCCACGTGGACGTGCTGGCCATCGATGACATCCAGTTCCTCTCCGACCACGAGCAGACGCAGGAAGAGTTTTTCCACACCTTTAACACCCTCTACCAGGCGCAGAAGCAGATCATCCTGTCCTCCGACCGCGGCCCGGCGGAGATCGCCGGCCTGGAGGACCGCCTGGTCAGCCGATTCAACTGGGGACTCGTCGCCCGCATCGACCGCCCATGCTACGAGACGCGCATGGCCATCCTGCACAAGAAGGCCCGGATGCGGGGCCTGGAACTGCCCGAGGATGTCACGTGCTTCATCGCCGGGACGATCGAATCGAACACGCGCGAACTGGAAGGCGCGATCGCCAAGGTCGCGATGCTGGCCCAGGTGGCCGAGCGGCCGATCGATCTGGATCTGGCCAGGCGGGCCCTCGGCGCCGATGGGGCCACCTCCGGCGCCGAGATCACCATCGAGGACATCCTCTCAGCAGTGACGTCACGATACAGCGTGCGCCTGGCCGACCTGCAGAGCAAGAAGCGCACCCGCTCGATTACCTTCCCCCGCCAGATCTGCATGTATCTGGCGCGGCAGTTGACCCGCCACAGTCTCGAAGAGATCGGTGGGTACTTCGGCGGGCGCGACCATACCACCGTCCTGCACGCCAACCGGACAATTAAGGACCTCATCCAGCGCGACCCGCAATTGCAGGCCACCGTCGATCGACTATCGCAAGATATCCGCGCCGTCCGCTAGGTCGCTGGGCCTGTCGGCAAACCTGTGAGCGAGTTGTGGATAAGCTATTGTTGCTGCTGTGTGCTACGGAAACATAGACTTCCCAACACGGGACTCCCCGGCGGCTTACCGCAACCCGGCAGCACTAACCGATCTCTCCTAACAGCGCCGCCGACAGGTTTTCCACAGCCCTCAGCGCCCAAAACGTCACCAGAACCCTAGCAACAACCCTGCCTTACAAATAACCGCCTCTACAAACCCCACAACCCACAACACCTACCAATACGATAGACTACTTAAATTTATATCCCTCTACACCTCCACATCGAACAACCATTTCGCTTCTCACCCATGTGCATTGGCGTATAATCCGCCCGATGCTTCACCGAATACGCCCCACAACCGGAACTCCGATTCCCGTCGGTCCGGACCGCCCAATATGGTGGCGGGTGCTTGTCCTTTCCGGTGTCTTGATCGCGTTCGTCATAGCTGCATCTGTGGGCTATCACGTTATTGAAGCTGAATACAGTTGGCTGGATGCAGTCTATATGACGGTCATCTCAGTTTCGACGGTCGGCCTGCGGGAAGTGGGCGATTTATCGGATGCCGGCCGAATCTGGACGATGTTCGTGATTGCCCTGGGGCTTATCATCATGGCTGTTTTTATCAGTTCGCTAGGTGGCATAATTATCGAACGCAGAATCCGACAGGTTCTTGGGAGGCGTCTCGTGGAACGAAAGATAAACTCGTTGGCTGGACATATTATTGTCTGCGGATACGGACGCATGGGCTCGGTTATTTCCGATGAGTTGAAAACAGCCAAGCGCTCGGTTGTTGTAATCGATGCGGATCCGGAACGAATAGTGATGGCTGAACGTACGGGGTTATTCGTTGTGCTAGGCGATGCCCAGGAAGAAAATATTCTTGAAGCCGCGGGCATCAAACGGGCATCCGTGTTAATGGTCGCCCTTACCAACGACGCCGATAACCTGTTCGTAACGCTCTCGGCTCGTCAAGCCAACGCGGATATTCACATCGTTGCCCGAGCTCAGCAGGAGACCTCTCAGCGAAAGCTCCTCAAGGCTGGCGCCGACAGTGTGGTTTGTCCGCAGACGATCTGCGCACGGCGGATGGCGGGTCTGATCCTTCGCCCGGCCGTCGTGGAACTGGCCGACATGGCCCAGCGCGGGCTGAATCTGGAGGTCAACCAACTCCAGGTGGCCGCCGGATCGAAGCTCGCCGACAAGACGCTCGCCGAGCTCGAACTGCCGCGAAAACTCGGCGCCCATATCGTCGCCATTCGCCACGCCGAAGGTCAGGCCAACTATCACCCCAAGCCCGACACGAAGCTCTCTGTGGGCGACACGCTCGTTCTGATGGGCGAGAGCGGCTCATCCGACGCCATCGAACGTCTCCAGAGCGAGACGGCCGGGTAGCGGTCTCAGACGTATCGCATCAGGGCCAGTGAATAAACGGGTCGGCCCTGGGCGCGGTACTTGCGTTCGAAGTTCGTCCCCACCAGCCCCTCCGTCTCGACCAGCCGCGGCGTGGGGATGCGGACAAAGCCCGCCACGTCCTGCAACACGCGGCGGATGTGGCGGGCATAGTCGAAATGGTCGGTCACGATCAGCAGCTGTCCGCCCGGCCGAAGCACGCGGCGGACGAGGTCGACGAATGCCGGCTGAATGAGACGGCGCCGCTGGTGACGGCGCTTGGGCCAGGGGTCGGGGAAGTAAACATGCACGCGTTGCAGACTGTGCGGGGCCAAGGCGGCCTTGAAAAATGCCCCCGCCTCGACTCGCAGGATCCGAACGTTGGTCAGCTTGGCCCGGCGGAAACGGTCGGCGCAGTAGCCGGCGTAGGCGGCTGCATACTCCAGGCCCAGGAAGTTCACCTCTGGCCGCGCCGACGCGCGGGCTAGCAGGAACGTCCCCTTGCCCGAGCCGATCTCAAGCTCCACCGGCCGGGTGTTGCCGAACATCGCCGCGAAGTCCACGGGGCTTGGCAACCGGTCCGCATCCAGCAGGATCCCAGCGGTCTCCCACTTGCGGCGCTTGAGCTTGCTGGGTGTCTCGGGCCTCATGAACAGAGAATAGAGTACCCGCAAGGACTGAGCAAGCTATCCGAAGGTGCTACACATTCCTGATGTGGGGCTAAGCATTTGGCGCAGGAGGCTCGATCCGATAGCCGTGAGCTGCGAGCTTGTCTACTGCTAACTTACGCCAGTCATCGGTCGTGTCGTCTAAGGCTTCATTGATGACGCGTTCGCGATACTGCGGATTACCAATAATGTTGTCAGCGTATTCGTCGTAGGGATGGACGACTTGTCGTGGCTGGATACCAATACTCTTGAGAGCTTTGGTTGGTGATTCGAGCTTGGAAGGCTCGGGATAAACAGCGCCTGCGTAGGTTCCCGTAATGGTGTCCGGATGTGCGTCGGCGGAAGAGGCGTGACTGTCAGGAGGAGTGGGGGTGGGACAATCAAAGAATATTAATTGAGCAATCTGCAGGCCTGGATAGAGGATAATGGGCGTGTGCGAAACATTTGCGATCTCCAGCGTAAGACATCCTCGGTAGAACGGATGGATCCAAGGAGCAGTTTCAATGGTGATGAAATTCCGGGCCCAAGATGACTTCGTCAGTACTTGGGCAGACAAGTCGTTGGGGAGTTTCACATACTCCAGCGTGGCCCCCAGCACAGTATTGTGTGCGGGCACAACGATGAAATCCCCGAAGGGAATATACTCCTCTTGGTAGAGAAACTCGACCGCGGACGCCCCAGGGCAGAAATGGGGGCTACGGTGAGATCTTGGGACGAAGAAGTGAGTCCCAAGCCGAAGATCAACCGAGTCCTCGTCCCACCCGTCTGACGGTTTGGGGATGATGCGGGCACTCCCTGCCTGCCAAAGGGGCCGCTCTAACCTCTCTCGAATCTCGGATTCTCGGACCACGGACATTGTTAGCTACCAACTTTTCCTTCAGCAAGAAGCCAATCTTCCACAGCCTTCATAGCCCACCCCTCAACACGACCTTCTACAACCGAACGATCTTCAACATCTTGCTGGTTTGCCTCATTGAAGATCTTGTAGAGATCGTCCATACCATCCAGCCAGTACATCATTGCGCTGTTAATGATGCTCGTGGTTGTAGGGCGTGCAGATCCAGCATTCGTTGTCACCAGCGATGGAACTACCCCGTGCGCTATGGATTCTTGGATGAAAGCGTCATACTTGGCGAAATCATTGGCGGCAGTCCTAGTGGGCTGGATACAGTCGGCGCAAAGGGCATGAATGCCCGGGACCGCCTGAAGAAAGATATCCATCAATGGTCGCCAGACGTTGTCTTGGAAACCTTGCTCATATTCAGAGGGTGGGAGGAAATCACGGTTCTTGGCGGCGCCCTCCTTTCTAACTTGTTGCCAGAGCGGGCCCCTTATTGTCCATCCGCGACGGCGCAGAGCTCTGAGTTGTTCTCGGAAACGCAGAGCATGTGGGGGATGAAGATCGTGGAACTGTTGACCTTCATCCGGTAGGAGACCTACAAGCAGGTGGATCAGGAATGCACCAGCAAAAGTGTAACCGGGCCCAAGAAGCGTGATGGCCATTAGGTCTGCGAATAGCTCTTCTGCCCAAGCCATTAATCGTTGCAGCAACCAGCTACGGGTAACTGGCATGGGGTTTGAGAAGCGTTTGTCTTGTTGGATAGAAGTAAGGAAGTCTATCCACAACTGGCTGCGGTATTCCTTTTCCTCGAAGATGAGGTGACCTATTTCATGGTAAAGAATGCAATTCAGGAACAGACCTCTGGACTCAAAGAACGGCAAAGAGACAAATCCTATCTTGCCGAATTCTGGGCACTTTCGAACAACTGTTTTCAGATCGGCCAGGAGGCGACGAATGCCAGTGTGTCGGCGTTGGAAGTAGTTAAGCTGAGGGGTCAGGCAGACCAGAATTCGAACATCTTCCATTTCCGGAATAGATTGGACTTGGTGGTTCAGCAAATTGGTGAGCGGGTAAGGAATCTGAAGGGCAGTTGCGTCCAAGACGGGCTTAATGAAATCATGCAAGCCGACCCAAGCGCCCCGGAGTTGAGCTATCGCTCCTCGGCAATCCTGTAAGGCTTGGGGATTACCGCGAGTGTCGTCCAGGCGACGGACGACGTCCTTCTTAGTTTCAAGAATGGCTTGGCGGCAGTTCGCAAGAAAATCGTTAGCACACCCTGGGAACTTACCCCCCGCTTGGGATCGGCTTATCGCCTTTTCGATGCCCAGCAACAGGCGGTAGAGAGCGGTTGCTTCAGTTAGGGCTTCATTGTGCGGCAAGCTGTCGTACTCCAGGTGGGATTGTCTCTTCAGGGAACAACGCCTTGACGCGCGACGCATGTGCTAGCGCGCGGAAGAACGGCGCCAAGTCCGTTGCCTCTCTCGAACGCTCACCTGGATCTGTAGCGTCAAGAAGATGCTGTACGCTATCTGCGACGAGATCTGGTCTGTTAAGATCTGGTTCTTTGGCAAGCACGCCAAAAAGAGTCGATAGGGCACTGTAGCTTCGAAACGCGAACTGTCCCGGGTGAGGATGGGACTTGGTGATGGGGTTTACCACATCACGAAGTGAGTCGATAGCATTCTGCAGAATGGACTGGTCGGGGGTATGTCCCCCTCTAGTTAGCTGCGTCTCACGCAGCTCGTCGATTAGCGCGGTGCAAAATAGGCCCAGCGTCACGTAGTCCAGACTAGCGCGTGTATCTCCGGAAGGAAACATGGTCAGTTCTCCTCAGTCCATTTCTCTGCGCACCATGTTAGGGGGCATCATCATCCAACGGAGGCGGATCTCCGCCCACCGTAAAGTTCTATGCGGCGTCTCACTTTGGCTTCAACCTGCCCGATGGCGACAACGCTGAAGGCGAGCTGTCCCTGTGACAGTACGTCCTCCACGGTCGCCGGGTCATTCGTGAGCCGATGAACTCGTTGGCCGTCTGTTATGAGCGTTTCCGTAAGTAGTGGATCGCTATCATGCTTTCGCTTCTTGAGAATGCCAACCGCCTTCCGGATTCGCTGGAGGCTGAGCCCGGACTGGCGGAGCTGTTTTACTACGCTCAGCTTGATTAGGTCCGCGTAAGAATAGCGTCGCTCACTACCTTTTCCCGTGCCCGACTGAATTGAAGGCTTCACCAGGCCCTTTTCGTCCCAATAGTCAAGCTGGCGCTGGCTTACCCCTGCAATCCTACGGGTTTGCCCAGCGGCATACCAGGAAACAGTTATTGGCTGATTGGGCATCCAGGTAAATACAACCTTGTTGTTCTTTAATGTCAACACATTTTTCAGTCAGCTTGGCCGCTAAGACCAATGGCCTACAAGAGGTCAAAAATTGCCGCCTGCCCTTGCATCGCTCCCGTCGCGAGGGATAATGGATCGCGCCGTCGCCGCCGGGCAAGGCCCACGCGCGACGGGAGCATCTTGGATACCCAACCGTAAGAATCTCTGAAAGGAGACCACGATGAAACTTGGCGTCATGGCGGCATGTTTCGCGGGCATGAAACTCGACAATGCCCTCGACTATTGCCAGGAAGTCGGCTTGGATGCGATCGAGCTGCCGGTTGGCGGATACCCCGGCGACCCGTGGAAGCTCTCGAGCATCCACCAGAACAAGACAAAGCTCGCCGAACTGAAGAAGAAACTCGCCGACCGCGGCCTGGAGGTCCAGGGCATCGCGGTGCACGGCAACCCTGTCCACCCCAACAAGACCATCGCCGCCCAGCACGCCGCCGCCCACCGAAACGCGGTCCTGCTGGCCAAGGAGTTCAAGACGGTGGTCATCAACTTCTCGGGCTGCCCTGGCGGCTGCGCGACCGACAAGACCCCGAACTTCGTCACCTGCCCCTGGCCCGACGAGTTTACCGAAGCGACCAACTATCAGTGGAACAAGGTCATCATCCCGTTCTGGAAGAAGGAGAACACCTTCGCCGCCAAGCACGGCGTGAAGATCGCCTTCGAAGCCCATCCGGGTATGGTGCTGCACAATCCCGAGGATATCGTTCGCCTGCGCAAGGCGGCCGGCAAGCAGCTCGGCGCGAACCTCGACCCCAGCCACTTCTTCTGGCAGGGCATCGACCCGATCGCGGCGGCCAAGTTCCTCGGCGACAACAAGTGTATCTTCCACGTCCACGCCAAGGACTGCGCGATTCACCCGCACATGGCCGGGGTCGTCGGCAACCTGGACGTCAAAAGCTACGGCGACATCGCCCATCGCGGCTGGGTCTTCCGCACCGTCGGCTACGGGCACGGCGACGAGTTCTGGAAGCCCTTCATCTCGATGCTGAGGATGGTGGGCTACGACGGCGTGATCTCGATCGAGCACGAAGACGGACTGATGAGCATGGGCGAGGGCTTCGAGAAGGCTATCGAATACCTCGAACGCGTCATGATCTTCGAAAAGGTCGGCAAGGCCTGGTGGTTCTAACCGCACGACGTGCGGTTAGCCTGAGCGAAGGGCCAAAGGCCCGAGTCGAAGGATAGAGCCGATCGACGCAACCATCGCTGGCGGGTCTTCGTGCAAGGCCCGCCGCGTTTAATTTTGGCGCGGCCGCGACAAAGGAGCTCTACGATGGCATTAATAGCATGTCCGGAATGTGGCAAGGAGATATCGGATCAGGCGCCGATGTGTCCGCACTGCGGCCTGCGGCAGCGCCAGGTCGGTCGACTGCCGAGCTTTGAATATCGCTCGAAAAGAAAAGTCTGGGGCATGCCGCTGGTGCACATCGCCTTCGGCTTCGATCCCGAGACCCGGCGGCCGATGGTGGCCAAGGGCTTCATCGCCATCGGACAGTTCGCCCGCGGCATCGTGGCCATTGGGGGCCTGGCGATGGGCGTTGTCGCCTTCGGCGGGCTGTCGCTGGGTGTGCTGGCGTTCGGTGGCGTGGCGCTTGCCTTGGCGGTCGCGGCCGGCGGTGTGGCGGTCGGTGCGGTCGCCGCGGGCGGGCTGGCGATCGGCCTGATCGCTGTGGGTGGGCTGGCCATAGGGATTTACAGCATAGGCGGCATGGCCGTTGGGCCGCACCGATACGACGCCTATGTCAAGGATCCCGAAGTGGCGCGATTCTTCAGGCGACTGTTCGGCTGGTCCGAATGATCCGCGCGTGAACCGTAGCGGGCAGGGAGACACTCATGGACAAGCAACTATCACGTCGCGATGCATTGAAACTCGGCGGGGCTGCGATCGCGCTGGCTGCGACCGGCCGGGCGTGGGGAGAAGAACCCTTCATAGAAGGTCAATACGAAGGTCAATACGGCGCCGCTGACGTCGGCAAGTACGTCCTGCCGCCATTGCCCTATGCCGCCAACGCCCTGGCGCCCCTGCTGGACGCCAAGACGTTGACGATCCATCATGACAAGCACCACGCCGGGTACGTCCGCGGCGCCAACAAGACGCTCAATGCCTTGGACGGCGCGCGAAACTCTCAGGACTTTGCGAAGATCAAATCGCTCTCACGGGCGCTGGCGTTCCATATCAGCGGGCACGTGCTGCACACGTTATTCTGGCACTCGATGGCGGCCGGCGGAAGTCCACCGGCGGCCGAACTCGTTGCAGCAGTGAAGCGCGACTTCGGTGCGGTCGACGCGATGCAGCAGCAGTTCGCCGCCGCGGCCAAGAAGGTCGAAGGCAGCGGCTGGGGCGTGTTGGCCTACGAGCCCATCGGCCACAGACTGCTGGTCCTGCAGGCCGAGAAGCACCAGAACCTCGCCGTCTGGGGGGCCGTGCCGCTGCTGGTCTGCGATGTGTGGGAGCACGCGTACTACCTCCAGTACCAAAACAGGCGCAGCGATTGGGTCGACGCCTTCATGAGCATGGCGAATTGGAAGTTCGCCTCCGAGCGTTACGCAGCTGCGACCGCATAGCCGCGATTCGTTCTTCAGCATTCATCATTAAGCATTCATCATTTAGTTAGTACTGCTACAATCTCGTTATGCGAATCCTTATCAGCAACGACGACGGGATCGATGCGCCTGGCATTGCGGCTTTGGCGACGGCGGCGGCCGATTTCGGCGACATCGTCGTCGCCGCGCCCGACAGCGTCCAAAGCGGCGCCGGCCACGGCATCACCGTTCATCACCCGTTGACGGTTCAGCCGCGCGAGTTCTGCATCGACGTCGATGGGGGCAAGAAGATGGTGCCCGGCTTCAGCATCGACGGCCGCCCTGCCGACTGCGTGCGGCTGGCGGTGCGCGAACTGCTCGACGAGCCGGTCGATCTGGTCCTTAGCGGCATCAACGACGGCGCTAACGACGGCGTCTGCGTGTTCTATTCCGGCACGGTCGCCGCCGCCGCCGAGGCCGCCATCCTGGGCATCCCGGCGGTGGCGTTTTCGGCCAGGACGACCAGGCCGGCGATCGATTTTGCCGCCGCAGCGGTTCATTGTCGGGGGGTGTTGGGCAGGCTTCTCGATGTCGGCCTGGCCCCGGGCGATCTGGTGAACGTCAACATCCCCAACCTCACCAAGCCCGGCTGGCCCAAAGGCGTGCGCGTGGCGCGGATGTCCACCGCGGAGCTGCAGGACACCTACGACCTGCTCGACGAGTCGAACGGCCAACGGGTCTACAAGATTGGCGGCGACTACGACCTGGGCTTTGACGGGCATGACACCGATTCGGTCGCGCTGCGGGAGGGGTACATCACCGTCACGCCGCTGCGCGTCGACATGACGTGCCATGACCGCCTGGCGAAGTGGCTGGGGCAGAACTGGGGCGGCGATGACGCCTAGTCAGCGTGGTGGCCTTCCAGGGGGCGGTGGATGAGGCAATCGGGGATCGTGAACCCCGACGCGTGGAGCATGGTGTCGGGCCGTTCGGCCGCGGCGGTCTTGTCGGACAGATACAGGGCGTCCAGCACGGCCAACGTCAGCAGGCTCTCGCGGCCCGAGCACGGATAGGTCCTGGACCCGCTGGTGATGGCGGCGGCGAAGGCGTCGATCATGCGGCTGGCGCTGGTGGTGGGGTCGTCGATATCTTCGATCTGGTCGAGCACCCGGCCGTCGGGATCGCGCAGCACGCATCGCTGGCTGTCGGCCGTCAGCGAGCCGTCCTGGCCATGCAGTGCGAACTGCTCGAAAACCGGCCCGGACGCGCGCGACGCGATCAGCGACGCCATCCCGCCGCCCGGCATCCGCAGAACGGCGACGGCTGTGTCGTCGGTCGTATTGGGCGGGGCGGGCCGCCCGTTGGCGTCGACCAGGTCCCGCCGGGCGTTGACGGCGCTGGCGCCGAAGACGTCCTCGGGCAGGGAGTGTATCCAAATCAGCAGATCCAGGAACTGGAACCCCAACTCCAGCAGCGCCCCCCCGCCGGCCAACACATGGTCGGCTCGCCAGCCGGTCACCGGGCCCCAGTTGAACAGATATTCCGCACGGGCCAGGAACAGCCGGCCCACCGACCGCCGCAACTCGAACGCCCGACGATAGGTCAGCATGAACCGCCGTTGCGTGGCGACCATGAGCTTGAGCCCGGCCTGTTCCATCTGGCGGACGAGGCCGGCGCCCTCGGCGAGGTTGCGGGCGAGGGGGACCTCCTTGATCACGTGAATGCCGCGCTGGGCGCAGGTGGCGATCAGATCGGCCGTCGGCACGGGCGGTAGGGCTGCGTAGACGGCCTGGGGTTGCGTCTGGGCCAGCAGCGCCCGGCTGTCGGTGAAGGTGGGCAGATCGCCCGTGTCGACCGCGTCGAGCGCGTCGCCGTCACGGTCGGCGACGCCGACGAGCTGAACGGATGGGCATCGCTGCAAGGCCGCCAGGGCGCGTCGGCCCATGCTGCCCAGGCCCAGGACGGCGATGGTCAACGGATCGGCGGCGGTCATGTTGGCTCCCCGTAGGGCATGGGCTGCAAGCCTAGAACCGTCAGCGACGGGTGTCAAGATGTCCGCGAGCGTGTAGAATAGTCTTCAGCGCCGGCCAATGCCGCCGCCCGGTCAGTTGAACCCCAGGTGAAAGGATCGCCGGTGTCCGCATCGAAACGCCCAACAGATAAGCCTGCTGCCCCGACGGCCGACCTGCACGTCGCCGCCTTCGAGCCGCTGGCGGCCCCCGATGAGGTCAAGGGCAAGCTGCCCGCCGACGAGGCCGTCCTGCAAACCGTCCGCCGCGGGCGAGACGATATCCGCCGCGCCCTGTGCGGGCAGGATGAGCGGCTGGTGATGATCGTCGGGCCCTGCTCGGTGCATGACACCGAGGCCGCCTACGACTACGCCCAGCGCCTCGCCCCGCTGAGCGCCGCCGCGGCCGACAAGCTCATCATCGTCATGCGGGTCTACTTCGAAAAGCCCCGCACCACCGTCGGGTGGAAGGGGCTGATCAACGATCCCCACGGTGACGGCAGTTGCGATATCAATACCGGCCTGCTGAACGCCCGCGAGCTGCTGCTGCGGATCAACGCGCTCGGTCTGCCGTGCGCGACGGAGTTTCTCGACCCGATCGTCCCGCAGTACGCCGCCGACCTGGTCACCTGGGTCGCCATCGGGGCCCGCACCACCGAAAGCCAGACCCACCGCGAGATGGCCAGCGGCCTGTCGATGCCGGTGGGCTTTAAGAACTCCACCGACGGCAGCCTGCAGGCGGCGCTCGATGCGATGGTCTCGGCCCGCCACCCCCACGCGTTCCTCGGCATCGACGGGGCGGGCGCGACGTGTATCGTCCGCACCAGCGGCAACCCCGACACCCACTTGGTGCTTCGCGGCGGGACGGGCGGGCCCAACTACCACGCCGCCGACGTCGCCGCCGCCAAGAGCGCACTGGCGGGCGAGGCGGGCGAGCGGCGGATCATGGTCGATTGCGGCCACGGCAACACGAGCAAGGACTACCACAAGATCCCAGCCGTCTTCCGCGACGTTCTGGCCCAACGGCGAGCGGGCGAAAAAGCCATCCTGGGCATGATGCTCGAAAGCAATCTCCTCGCCGGCCGACAGGACATGACAAGCCCGCTCACCTACGGCCAATCCATCACCGACCCCTGCATCGACTGGCCAACCACTGAGCAACTCCTGGGCGAAGCATCGCAAAAATAGATTCCCTCTGTCGTTACTAAGCCCGGCCACTGCGTGGCCGGGATCACCTACTCCCAAACCACGTCCTTGAGCATCAGTTCGACGTTGGTGCGGCCTTGGTAGGTGTTTAGGTTTGGGGCGGCGGCGACGTCGATTTCGTTGACGCCGGCGAGGCGGTCGGCGAGGTCGCCCATGCCGAAGCCCACCGCCCGCATGGTGACGTTGTCCTGGCCCAGGATCATGCCGAGTGTCTTGCCCGACTTGCCCATCCGCCGCGGGGCCGACACCACGCGGCAGCGGCGCACCGCCACCAGCGGCTGGGGATTGCCCTGCCCATGCGGGGCCAGGCGGGCCAGGTGGTTGACCACGGGGAAGCTCAAGGCCGACAGCGTGGTCTCGGCGTCGAGCGCCAATGTCGCCGCTATGGCGTCGGCGGCGAGATGATCGTTGGCATACTGCACGAACGCATCGGCGAACGCGTCGATCCGGGCCGGGTCGATCTTCAGCCCGCCCGCCATCGCGTGGCCGCCGAAGCTCAGCAGGTGCTCGCTGCAGGCGTCCATGGCCTCTCGCATGTGGAGGCCCTTGACGCTGCGGCCGCTGCCCTGGCCGACGCCGTCGCCGTTGATGGCGATCAGAATCGCCGGGCGATGGAACCGGTCGACCAAGCGTGATGCGACGATGCCGATGACGCCGCCGTGCCACTTGTCCGAGGCCAGCACGATCGCGCGGCGATCGTCGGCGGCGAGGTTGTTCGATTCGACCATCTCGATGGCCTCGGCTGTGATGGCGCGTTCGACGCGCTGGCGTTCGGTGTTCTGGGCGGCGAGGTACTCGGCGATCTCGCCGCAGCGGTCGCCGGCGGCGCCGGTGAGCAGGTCGACGGCCAGGCGGGCGTGGCCCATTCGCCCGGCGGCGTTGAGGCGCGGGGCCAGCACGAAGCCGACATGGTAGGCGTCGAGTTTTTCGCCGTCGAGGCCGGCCGATGCGATGAGCGCGCGGAGGCCGATATGCGGCGCCTGGGGCAGGCCCATCAGGCCGTGGACGGCCAGGACGCGGTTTTCGCCGACCAGGGGCACGACGTCGGCGATCGTGCCCAGGGCGGCCAGGCAGGTCGCACTCAGCAGGAAGTCGCGCATCGGTTCGTCCACGCGCGTCGAGCCGCACAGCTCGCGGGCGAGCTGCCAGGCGAGCTTGAAGGCCACCCCCGCCCCGGCCAGGTCGGCGAAGGGGTAATGGCCGGCGGGCACGGCCGGGTGGACGATGACGTTGGCCGGCGCGAGATCGGCGGGTAGGGCATGGTGGTCGGTGACGATCACATCGACCCCGGCGGCGCGGGCGGCGGCCACCGCGTCGACGGCGCCGATGCCGCAGTCGACGGTGACGATGAGCTTGGCGCCGTCGCGGATGATCGTCTCGACGGCCTCGGTGTGCAGGCCGTAGCCTTCCTCGAGGCGATGGGGCACGTAGTAATCGACGTCGGCGTCGACGAGGTCGAGGCACGACTTGAGGATGGCGATGGATGTCATGCCGTCGACGTCGTAGTCGCCGTAGATGACGATACGGCGGCCTGCGCGGACGGCGCCAGCGATGTGGCGGGCGGCGGGCTCGACGCCGGCCAGCTCGGCCGGGTCGCGGAGGTCCGAGAGCTTGGGATTGAGAAATGCCCGGGCCTCGTCCGGGTCGGTGATGCCGCGATTGGCCAGCACCTGGGCGACCAGTGGGCTGGTGCGCACCTGGCGGGCGAGTTCGGCGGCGCCATCAAAACTCGCGGCGATGCGCCACTGCAGCGCGCGACACTTCCATGTGTTGGCGGTCATGGCCGATCTTCCGTGGGTGTCCTCGGCGGGCCATTATAGCGACCTGGGGACAGGCCGCACCAGCGAAGGCAAATGGGCGGGCGGGGAGGCGGTGGGTCAGTCCTGGTCGGTCTTGTCGTCGTCCCCCTCTTCGGGGGCCTTGCGCATACCCAGGAATTGCAGCAGAATGCCCAGGACCGTCAGCGCGGCGATGGTGGCCAGGCTGGCTGTGCTGACCACGACGCCGGCGGGGTTGGTGGTCTTGCCGGCGACCTGCAGCAGGCAGGCCACCGCACCGACCAGCGCGATACTGCCCAGCACCGACATGATGAGCACGGCTGAGAGGCGTTTGAGAAACAGCGCCAGGATCAACGGCACGAGGACGGCCCCGGCCAGGACGGCCAGGGGGACCAGGGCCTTCTCGTTCCAGCCCGCGCCGACATACTGCTGGCCAACGTCGACAAACTCGACGACCCACTCCCGGGGCGTGCCAGTGGTGGGCAGTTGGAAGGAAGGTATGGACCCATCGGGGATCTTGGCGATGTTGTTTTCGAGGATCCAATAGAGCGCCGCCCCGCCGACCAGCGCCCCGGCGGCCGCTGCCAGGATCACCCGGGCCATCACGAACGCCAGCACCGCCCCCATGCCGACGAGCGTGACGATCATGATCGCCCACGGCGCGTTGACGTGCTCCTGCAGCATCGGCAATAGGGCCCAGCCCAGAGCCCCGCCGGCGGCGGCCAGCAGATAACGGCTGAGGCGATAGCCCTTCCAGATCAGCAGGGCCCCGACTACCAGACACCCCAGCGCCAGCAGCGCGACGATGCTGCTAGCCCAATCGGTCGGGGGGAACTGGGGGATGGTGATGTGAATGCCGTTTTCCATGTGAAGGCGCTACGTGGTCGAGGGGTCGGTGAGTTTTTTCCGGGCGGCCTGGAGCTCGGTTTCGGCCAGTTGTCGCTTGCGCGCGTCGGTCAGGCCCTTGCTCGCATGCTCGAGCAACTCGGCGGCCTCGGCGTACCGTTGGAGATATCGGCCGTAGATCATGCCCAGCATCAGCTCGATGTCGGCGATGTACTTGTAGGATGCGAAGTGCCTGCGGAATCGCTCGTAGGCTTCGGCGGCCTCGAGGTGGCGTTCGGCGCTCATCAAGTGGTTGGCGATATCCAACTGCTGCTGCCGCGGCAGGACGATCTCGGTGTTGAGCTGCACGATGCGGGTGTACAGGTTGGCAGCGGCGGCGAAGTCGCGCCGCTGGGTGGCGATGGCGATATCGCGTCGCAGTTGCAGTTCCTGCGCGCTCTCGGTGTCGGTGCGGCCGGCAACATTCACGGCGCGTGTGCGGAGACGTCGCGGGCCATCCGGCTCGCCGCGGCGGAGGCGATTGGGAGCAAATGGGCTTGGGCCGCTGCGGACGGCGGCGCGGTACTGCCGGCGGCGAAAGCCCTGCCGGACGAGATAGAGCAGGTCGAACCCATCGCGCGGCAGGAGCCTCGTCAGCAGCAACCCGGCGGAGACAACGATGCCGAAGAGGTACCCACTGCTGTGGGCGACATAGGCAACGCCCCCCAGCGGCGAGATGGCGATGGCCTTGTAGGACATGATAAAGTTCCACGCGACCTGCAGGCCGAGGAAGATCAGGCTGGAGACCTGGAAGGTCGTGATGATGATGAACCAGAAGAGCACCGTTACGTGGGTCCGGGGGAAGAGCACCAGGTATGCTCCGGTGACGGCGGAGATGGCGCCCGAGGCGCCGAGGACGGGCGCGATGGGGCTGAGCAGCAGATACCCCAGCCCCGCGATGACGCCGCCGCCGAGGTAGAACAGCAAATAGCCCACGTGGCCGAGGCGGTCGTTGAGGGCATTGCCGAAGACCCACAGGAACAGCATGTTGCCGGCGAGGTGCTGGAAATCGGCGTGCAGGAACATGCTGGTGAAGAACTGGGTCAACTCCGGCGCAGTGGGCTGGAGCATGAACGGGTCGATCACCGGCGACGGGATGTGCCAGCCGTTCAGGAAGATCAGCGCGTTGGCGCCGATCAGCGCGAAGTTCATCCACGGGCGAATGCGCATACGGTAGTCGGTGCGAATCGGAATCATGCAAGGGTCCTACGTCTTGTGGGGCGGCTGGGTTCGCGCCGAGCGCCGAGGCTGCGCGAGTCGGTGCATTCTATGGATAGCGCCAACAACGGACAACGCAAATCCTCGCCGCGGTCGCCGATGCGGGCGCGGGCCTTGCGGCTGGACGGCGTGTGCGTATAGTGGGCGTTTCGTATCGATCTCGGCGCGGGGGCGTGCAAAGGACAGATCTGTGACAGTGTTTGGCGTTGACCTCATCGGCGGCCAGGTCCCCGACGTGACCACGTACCTCGTGTTGGGGGGGCTGGCGGTGATGATCATGTCGATGGCCAAGGCGGGCTTCGGCGGCAGCATTGGCCTGCTGGCCATCCCGCTAATGACTTACGCCACGGGCGGCAAAGCGTCGCTGGGCGTGGCCCTGTTCCTGCCGATCCTGATCGCCACCGATTACATGAACATCATCGTCTGGTGGCGCCAGTGGCGCTGGCCGGTGGCGGCCAGGCTGTTGCCGGGGGCGGTGCTGGGGGTGTTGATTGCCTGGGCGGCGCTGCACTGGATGGGGTTCGGCCAGCAGGCTGGGAGCAACCGCGCCGAGGCCGACCGCGCCATCGCCGATGCGGTCATGAAGCTGGGGATCGGCGTGATCTCGCTGAGTTTCGTCACGATCCGCGCGATCCAGGCGATTCGATCGCGGCAGATGGTGTTTCGCCCGGTGATGTGGCAGAGCACGGTCGCCGGCGGCATCGCGGGCGTGACGAGTACGTTCGCCCACGCGGCCGGGCCGGTGACGGCCATGTACCTGCTGCCCCAGCAACTGGGCAAGAACGCCTACGTGGCCACGACGGTGCTGTATTACTTCATCGGCAACCAGATAAAACTCGCGCCGTACATCCATCTAAACCTGATCAACAGGGAGTCTCTGCTGCTGGGGCTGGCCCTTGTGCCGGTCGTTCCGGTGGGCGTTATCCTTGGCCGCTGGCTGGCCAAGAAGATCAACGAGAAGATCTTCGGCGCGATTGTCTACTCGCTGCTAACACTGACGGGTTTCGATCTGTGCCTCAAAGCGATCATGTCGCTGACAGGATAAACACCGCCGCGGGCGCGCCGGGTGGGCTTCGGCCCGGCGGGGCGGATAGAATGAAGTGCCGGGCAAGCGGCTGGTCCGGCTGAGGGTACATTATGATACGACGAGGTTGGCACATCTGGGTCCTGTTGGGCGGGTTGTGGTTGGCGGCGGCGGGCGCGCCCGGCTGCATGAGGAAGATCGCCATCGACCAGTACCCGGTCTTCTGGGGGGAAACCGAGATCCGGTCGGTCGCGGTTGCGCCATTTCGCATTATCTCCAGCGACGATCCCCGGGCTGGGGCGATCATGGCCGACAATCTGGCGGCGGCCCTGGCGATCAATGGGACGTATGACCGCGTGGTCGGCCGTCGCTCGCTGGAGAACCTGCTGAGCGAGGAGGACTTGTCGCATCTGACCGATGGGGCCGGCGGCGTGGTGCGGCGGCTGAAAGAACTCGCCGATGTCGACGCCGTCATCATTGGCACGGTGATCCAATACGAAGCGACGGGCTACAGTGTCGAGTATGACTATGCCTATCGCCGTCCCTACTATCCCTATTACGATTACCATCCGTACTACCGTCACTATCATGGCGGGTACTACGGCCGCTACTGGGATGGGCCGTACTACGATGATTACATCACCGAACGCAACGACGCGAAGGTCACCGCCGCCGCTGAGATTCTGACGACCGAGACGGGACAGACCCTTCATGTCGCCCGCCCGTTGGGCAAGCGCATTGTCTCGGAGGGCTCGCCGCCTGCGAGGGATCTGGACATGTGCCTGGCCATCGCCGCCCAGGGCGTCGCTGCCGGGATGGTCGAGCAGTTCGCCGTCACCCATAGGGTCATCGAGGTCAAGGCCAAGGAAGCCTTGCGGATCAGTTCGGGCGAGTTTGTCGACGGCCAGTGGCTCGAGGCTGACCGTTTCATGACGGCCGAAACGCACATGGCCGTCGTGATCGCCCTGCCGCCGGTCGCCGACCGCAATCACTTCCGCCTAACCGTCAGCCGAGAAGGCGCCGACGAGGTCCTGGCCGAGACAACGTTCATCTGGCGGCGGGACCATCCGGCCACGGGCGTGACGTTTAGCTTCGACCCGTCGCGCATCGCCGCCGATGGCGGCGGGCCGGGCGAGTACACCGTGACGTTCTACGGGATCGCCGACGAGCCCTTGATGACCAGAGATTTCAAGATCGTCAAGCCGGAGTAAATTGAATCGTGTTGACACGTCGGGGTGGCCCGAGCGAGGATAGGCGTACATGTTGCAGCACTTGTGACCATTCTGCGACTGCAGACACTTCATGGAGTTCCTGCAATGACACGTCGTCGAATATACGTCGGTTGGGTCGGGGTAATGCTGCTGAGTGGGATGTTGTGCGGAGGCTGCGAGAAGGAAATCGCCATTTGGCAATACCCGATCTTCTGGGAGCCCGGCGAGCTCGAAGCGATCGCGGTCGTGCCGTTTCGCAACACGTCGATACAGGATCCCGAGGCCGGCAATACGATCGCCGACCGCCTGGCGGTGGCGTTGGCGGCCAACGGGACGTATCCGAAGGTGTACAACCGTGGGGACCTTCAGGCGCTGCTGACCGAGGAGGACCTGAGGATGCTGGCCGGCGGCGAGGGCGACACCGCCGCGATCCTGAAACGCGTGACCGCCGTGCAGGCCATCATCACCGGAACGGTGTCTCAGTTCGATGCCAGCACCCAAAGCCATCAGAGGCAGGACCCGCAGTATGCCTGGGATCAATACGGCAACCCCTACTTCGTGGGCAATAGCATCCGCACGTTTACGCGCAACGACGCGATCGTGACGGTCACGGCGACGATGCTGTCGACCAAGACGGGCCAAACTATCCACGCGACACAGACGGCGCAGTGGCACATGTGGGCCGAGGGCTCCCCACCAGAGATGAGCATGGACGCCTGCCTGGCGGTGGCCGTCAACGTCGTGACCAGCCAGCTTCTCGCCGAGTTCGCCATCGTCGGCCGGGTTATCAAGGTCAAGCCGGAGGAGGTGTTCCGCATCACCACAGGCGAACTGTACGACGGCAAGTGGGAGGACAAGAACAGCTTCACCACCGCCGACGAGACGATGACGGTGGTCATCAACATGCCGGCCGTGGCCGACCGCAGCCAGTTCCGCATGACGGTCATCCGCGCCAACACCAAGAAGGATCTCTTCGAGCTCGATTTTCAGTGGAGTCGCGACGCCCCCGTGACCGGCCAAGTGTATATCTTCAATCCTTCCGCGATCGCCGCCGGCGGCGGCGGCCCCGGGGAGTACGTGCTGAAGTTCTACGCAGGCGTCGAGCCGATCATGGAAAACAGGTTCTACATCCACCGCGCCCGATAACGGCGCGGGACCTTCAGGCCATACCCCACACGAACGCGCAGCCGATCTTGGGATGGGCTGCGCGTTTGTTCAGTTAACTGCGCAAGAAGAAAGTGCGGCCGAAAAGGCCGCATTCGCCTTCCACCTCCGCTTCCGGGGTCCCGCTCAGCAGGTTGGCCTTAGCGCCGTGAGCGCTTGGCCTTTTTCTTCGCAGTCTTCCGCCGCTTGGCGGCCTTCGGCTTTGCGACTTTCTTCCGCCGCTTGGCGACCTTCGGCTTTGCGGCCTTCGGCTTGGCCGCCCTCCGTTTGGCGACCTTCGGCTTGGCGACGCTTTTCTTCACGACCTTTTTCCGCCGCTTGGCGACCTTCGGCTTGGTGACCTTCGGCTTAGTCACCTTCCGCCGCTTGGCCACCTTCGGCTTTGCGGTTTTCTTCCGCTTTGCGACCTTCTTCTTGGCCCGGCCCGTCAGCGCGCCGGGGGCGCCATGGGTGAGGGCGGCCTGGGCGGCAGCCAGGCGAGCGACCGGCACGCGGAACGGCGAGCAGGACACGTAGTCCAGCCCGAGGAGGTGACAGAACTCCACGCTGCTGGGGTCGCCGCCGTGCTCACCGCAGATGCCGAGCTTCAGGTTCGCTCGGGCGGCCTGGCCCTTTTCGACGGCGATCCGCATGAGTTCGCCCACACCGGCCCGATCGAGCGTCTGGAACGGATCCTGTTCGTAGATGCCTAACTCGACGTACTCGCCCAGGAAGGCGCCGGCGTCGTCGCGGCTGAACCCGCAGCCCATCTGCGTCAGGTCGTTGGTGCCGAAGCTGAAGAACTCCGCTTCGGCGGCGATCTCGTCGGCCGTCACCGCGCCGCGCGGGACTTCGATCATCGTGCCGATCAGCAGCTTGAACGGCAGCTTGCGGACGCCCTTCTCGGCCTTGACCTGCTCGATGACGTCCAGAACGATCTGCTTCTGATGGCCGAACTCTTTGACGTTGCCGACCAGCGGGATCATGATCTCCGGGCAAGCGCCGGGGACGTCGAAGGCGGCCTCGATGACGGCGCGGGCCTGCATGGCCGTGATCTCCGGATAGGCGATCCCCAGCCGGCAGCCGCGATGACCCAGCATCGGGTTGAACTCGTGCAGGCTGGCGACTTTGTCGCGGATCACCTGGACCGAGACGCCCATGGCGTTGGCCATCTGCTTCTGCCCGGCCTCGTCGTGGGGGACGAACTCGTGCAGCGGCGGGTCGAGGAAGCGGATGGTGGCCGGTCGGCCTTGCAGCACCTTGAAGATGCCGACGAAATCGGCCTTCTGGACCGACAGAAGTTTGTCCAGCGCCCCCTGGCGTCCCTCGGCGTCGGGGGCGAGGATCATCTCGCGCATGGCGACGATGCGGTTGCCCTCGAAGAACATATGCTCGGTGCGGCACAGGCCAATGCCCTCGGCGCCGAATTTGACAGCCGTGGCTGTGTCGTTGGGGGTGTCGGCGTTGGTGCGAACACCGAGCTTGCGATGCTTGTCGGCCAGTTTCATGATCGTCTCGAACGGGCCTGTCATCTCAGGCTCGACGGTACCGACCTTGCCGGCATAGACGGCTCCGGTCGAGCCGTTGAGGCTGATCCAGTCGCCTTCGGTCAACACCGTCCCGCCGGCGGTGAGGGTCTTGGCGGCGTAGTTGACGACGGCCCCGCCGCAGCCGGCGACGCAGCAGGTGCCCATGCCGCGGGCGACGACGGCGGCGTGGCTGGTCATGCCGCCGCGGCTGGTCAGGATGCCCCTGGCGACGCTCATGCCGCCGATGTCCTCGGGGCTGGTCTCCATGCGAACGAGAATGACCGCCTTGCCGACGTCGTTCCACTCCTCGGCGGTGTGGGCGTCGAAGACAATCTGCCCGGTGGCGGCGCCCGGCGAAGCGGGCAGGCCGCTGGCGATTGTCGGGGCGGCCTCTTCGGCGGCGGGGTCGAACATCGGGTGCAGCAACTGGTCGAGACTCTTGGGGTCGACGCGCAGAATCGCCGTGCGCTCGTCGATGAGTTTCTCTTTCATCATGTCGACAGCCATCTGGATGGCGGCCGCCGCCGTGCGCTTGCCGGTGCGCGTCTGCAACATGTAGAGTTCGCCGCGTTCGATGGTGAACTCGACGTCCTGCATGTCGCGGTAGTGCTTCTCGAGTTGCGTGCGGATGGCCAGAAGCTTCTGGTAGCTCTTCGGGTCGACCTTGGCCAGTCGGCTGATCGGCTCGGGCGTGCGGGTGCCGGCGACGACGTCCTCGCCCTGAGCGTTCATCAGGTACTCGCCGTAGAACACATTCTTCCCGGTCGACGGGTCGCGCGTGAACGCCACGCCCGTGCCGGACGTCTCGCCCATGTTGCCGAACACCATCGTCTGGACGTTGATGGCCGTGCCCATCAGGCCGCGGATATCGTTGAGCTGGCGATACTTGATCGCGCGCGGGTTGTTCCAACTGCCGAAGACCGCGTCGATGGAGGCCTGAAGCTGCTCGCGGGCGCTCTGGGGAAAGCTCTTGCCCGCCTTCTTGTAGACCTTCTGGAACTGCTTGCAGACATCCTTGAGGCCGTCGACGTCGAGGTCGGTATCGAGCGCGGCCCGGCGGCGTTCCTTCACGCCGGTCAGGGCGTGCTCGAAATCATGATGCTCGAGCCCCATCACGACGTCGCCGAACATCTGCATGAAACGGCGATAGGAATCCCAGGCAAACCGCTCGTTACCCGTCAGGCGGATCAGCACATCGAGCGTCTCGTCGTTGAGGCCTAGGTTTAAGACGGTGTCCATCATGCCCGGCATGGAAACCGCTGCGCCCGAGCGGACCGAGAGCAGCAGCGGGTTGGGCCCGCGGCCGAAGCTCTTGCCGGTGATCTTCTCCATCTTGGCGATGTTGGCGTCGATCTGCTTGTCGAGCCCGGCGGGGTACTTTCGCCCGAGCTTGTAGAACAGGTCGCAGACTTCGGTGGTGATCGTAAACCCTGACGGGACGGGCAGGCCGAGGCTGGACATCTCGGCGAGGTTGGCGCCCTTGCCGCCCAGCAGGCTTTTCATCTCGGTTCGACCTTCAGCTTTGCCGCTGCCGAAGAAGTAAACGAACTTTGCTTTCTTGGCCATCGATGCAGTCTCCATCAGGTAAGCGTGTGGGTTGGTCCGTCGTGCCAAGCGCCAGCGCGGCGGACGCCGCGTCGGGAGGCCTCCGTTCCCGCTGGCCGGACCGGAGAGTTTAGGAGCGGCCGCGAGGGCTGTCAAACGATTTCACCACCCCGGCGACACGATCGATCCATCTGCGGAGGCGTTCACCAATCCCCGCCCCGTCCTTCACAGAGACAACGTGTTGGGTGCCACGCTTCTGCAACCTGCCTGCGGTAGGCAGGGCAGAAGCATGGCACCCGCTCATTTGGGCCCTACAGGACCTCTCCAAGCCCGGCCACTGCGTGGCCGGGAACTGCAATCGAGGTTTGCCCGGTCGGAGGGAATTCTCTATCATTTGCCTCCCAACGAATACAGGAGATTTCCCCATGACCGTAAGTGTTGTTGCCAAGCCCGGCGCCGATAAGGCGAATCGTCATTATGTTTCCAACCGGGCGCCGTTGTTGGCCGGTCCGCTGGTGAAGTTGCCGTTGGGGTCCGTGCGGCCGAAGGGGTGGCTGAAGCATCAGCTCGACCTGATGGTCGAGGGCATGACGGGGCGGCTGAAGGAGGTCAGCCATTTCGTCGCCGACGACAACGGCTGGCTGGGCGGCAAGGAGGAGGGCTGGGAGGAGCAGGCGTACTGGTTCCGCGGCTTTTACGCGATGGCCCGGCAGACGGGCGACCAGCGATGCCTGAAGATCGCCGACGAGTGGATCGAGAAGATCCTCGCCACCGCCGAGGCCGACGGCTACTACGGCCCGCAGTGGTGCAAGGACCAAAAAAGCAAAAACGGCAAGTGGAAGGTCACCGATCTCTGGCCGCACATGGTCATGAACGATGCGCTGATCCTTCACTACGAATACACCGGCGACAAGCGGATCATCGCGCTGCTCAAGAAGTTCTTCCAGTACTGCCGCGACATCCCCGAGAAGGACTTCATCCCGCCGCTGACGCGCGGCATCGACGTGGCGCCGGAGTTCGGCGAGTGGAGGATCACCGTCCAGATCCCCCGCGCCGTGGACATGTGCCCGCAGATCTACTGGCTGTACAACCACCTCGGCGGCGCGTGGCTGCTCGATCTGGCCACGCGGTTCTTCCAGCATTGCAGCGGGCCGGACGACAACTGGCTCGCCCGCCACATCGTCAACTTCACGCAGCGGTTCAGCTACCCGGGCATTTACTATCAGCAGTCCAAACGCCAGCGGCACCTGGAGCAGACGGAGTATTGGTATCGCCAGCACATGGGTACGTGGGGCCAGCAGCCGCGCGGCATCTTCGGGGCTGACGAGTGCGTGCGCGACGGCAAGATCGACCCGAGGCAGGGCTTCGAGACGTGCGGCATGACGGAGTTCGCCAAGAGCTTCTACCTGCTGGGCCGGATCACGGGCGATGCGCTTTACGCCGATCGTTGCGAAGACGTGATGCTCAACCACTTCCCGGCCTCGCAGCCGGCGGACCTCGCGGGCCTGCACTACCTCACAGCGGCCAACCTGCCGCAGCTCGACGGTAGCGGCGAGCACGACTTCTTCAACAAGTGCGAGCAGCTCAACTACTCGCCGCACGAGGTCTACCGCTGCTGTCAGCACAACGTGGCGATGGGCTGGCCTTGGTACGCCGACAACCTCTGGCAGGCGTCCGCCGACGATGGCCTGGTCGCGTGGCTGTACGCCGCCAGCACGGTCACCGCCACCGTCGGGGCCAAGGGCGATGAGGTCACGATCAACGAGCAGACCGATTATCCGTTCAAGGGCAGCGTGCGGCTGACCGTCAAGGCCGCCAGGAGGGTTACATTCGCCCTCTATCTCCGCGTGCCGCGGTGGTGCGTGGGCGTGACGCTGAAGGTGGCGGGCAAGCGTGTGGCCGTCGACTCGGCGGCCGGGCAATACATTCGCATCGAGCGCACGTGGAAAAACGGCGACCGCGTGAGCGTCAATTTCGCCATGGACGTCTCGCTGACGACCTGGCCGCGGACGGGCGCGGTGACCGTCGACCGCGGGCCGCTGAGCTACTCGGTCAAGATCGGCGAGCGCTGGAAGAAACATCACAGCGCCGAGATCTGGTCCAACTCGGACCGGAAAGAATGGCCGGGCTGGGAGGTCTTCCCCACCACGCCGTGGAACTACGGCCTGGTGATCGACGATCTCAAGAAGGCGCTGAAGGTCGTGACCAAGAAGGGCGCCGTGGCCGACCAGCCCTGGACGGTCGAGGCGGCGCCGATCGAGATCAAGGCCAAGGCCAAGCAGATCGCCAAATGGAAGCTCGGCCCCGACAAGACCGTGGGCGAATTGCAGACCAGCCCGATCGAGGTTGCCGGCCCGGCCAAGACGATCACGCTGATCCCCCTGGGCTGCGCGCGCCTGCGGATGAGCGTCCTGCCGACGATCGAGAACAGCCCCGACGCCCGCCCGTGGCAGTAGCGCCTGCCTCGCCGCCCGATGAATGGGGGCCGTTTGGGCTCGCATTTAGCGGGACAGGTGGTCACGGGCCCGCTGGGCGCCTACAATATGTATGTAGACCATTTCTCGGCAGCTGAACCGGCGGAGGCTGTCACCATGACCGAAAAACGGATTCCCATCACGTTCTACGACGAGAAGACCCGGCCCTGCCCGCAACTCGGTGGTGACGTGCCGTTCAAGTACTGTCGCACGAAGGACGATGATCTGCCGTGCGACAATGTCCTGGCGTGCTGGTGGGATCGGTTCGATATCGCCGACTTCATCGGCCGCCACCTTAGCGAGGCTGACATCGCCCGCCTGCTGGGCCCCCAACGCCGGAATCTGGCCTCTCTGGTGAAGCTCATTCGCCAGGCTGACCAAACCGTCGATGCCTGCCCGGGCCGGTGACACCTCCGTCGGACAAGGGCTAATCCATTGATCGGCGAAATGCCGATAAGTGCCTTTGTGTCCATGTCCATCACCGTGGCGACGGGCCAGGGCCTTGAAGGACTGCGTGGTGGGTCTATAATCAGTGTTGGGTAACAGGTGAATTGCGCTTGGATTTGCCGCCCGTGGCGAACGTACCGATGAATGCGAACGAACAGTCCACAAAGCAACCGGGGACGCCAAGCCGTTGGGTGCTGGTCGCCCTGCTGGGCGTCATCGCCGCCGGCTTGCTGATCGAGCTGGGCCGGGCGACCGCCGCCGGGCCGGGCGACTTGCCGGGCGAGTCGGCCGGCGCCACGCCGTCGATGATGGCGGTCACCGGCCAGATCACCCGAGACGGCTACGGGATCTATCTGGTCGACCTGAACAGCCGAACGATATGTATCTACCAGTATGTCTCGACGCAGCGAAAGCTCCGCCTGCTGGCGGCGCGAACGTTTGCGTTCGACACGCAGTTGGACGACTATAACACCGAACCGTCACCCCGGGAGATCCGGGACCTTGTCAGCCGGCATCCTCGGCTGACCGATCGCGGGCCGCCGGTCGTCGAGCCGGATTCACCGGGCCCCCAGGATGACCCGACGGATCCGATGACCCAGCCGGATGGTGATGACTAATCCGCAGGAGGCCGTAACCGATGGGTAAGAAGATGTACTACAGCGAAGAAGAGGCCGCCGCCAAGCTCGGCTGCAGCGTCGACGAACTGAATGCCTACGTCAGCGAGGAAAAGATCCGTGTCTTCAAGGACGGCTTGCGGAACATGTACAACGCTCAGGAAGTCGACGCCCTGGCTGAGGAAAAGGGCGTGGGCGGGGAAGAGGACATCGTCCTCACCCCGGCCGATACCGGCGCCGGGGACGAGGTCGAGATCACACTGGCTGCAGCCGGCGAGGAGACCGATATTGGCATGCAAAGCGAGGCCGGCGAAGGGGTGATCCCGGTCGAGCCCGCCGGTCCCGCCGCCGATGCGGTGGACCTGTCGATCGAGGCTGAGGATCTCGCCGAGGGCGGCAAGGAAGACACCGCCCTGTCCGAGGAAGGCGTGAGCATTTTCGACACGGATGACTTCGATGTCGAAAGCGCCGATGCGATGAGCAAGACGCAGGTCGCCCCCAGCCTCGAAGAACAGATTGCGATGGAGGGTGTGGGCAGCGGCTCGGGCCTGCTGGACCTGACCCGCGAAAGCGACGACACCTCGCTGGGCGCCGAGATCCTCGAGCATATCGACGCGGACGCCGAGGGGGCCCCTGAGCTGATCGAAGAGTCCCTGGCGGACGATCTTTCGGGCCTGTCCGAAGCATCCGCCCCGGCCGTCGTCGCCCCGACCGTCGTCGAGGAAGTGGATCCCGCCGCCGGGTTGTTCGGCGGCCTGATCATTGGGTGTGCGGTGGTGGCGCTGGTGCTGACGGCCATGGCGCTGGCGAGCCTGACGAATCAACAACCCGAGTACCTCACATGGCTGAATAAGAATCTCTTCGCGCTGGTCGTCGGCTCGGTCGCCGTGGTCGGCATCGGCGCGTTGGCTGGATTCATGATTGGCAAGACAGCCGCCGACAGACAGGCGGCGATTCGACGGGCCGGCGGATAAGCCGCCGGTGCAGCCCGGCAACCGAAGAAAAGGACCGAAAGGACGTCGGACCATGAAATGCCTTAACACTATCGGGATCATCCTCATCGTGATCGGGGCAGTCGGCATGACGGGTTGTTGGTTTGTCCCGGAAAGCCAGCTCCGCGAGGCCCAGGCCGTCAACAACAGGCTGCTCAGAGACAAGCAAAAGCTCAAAGCGGATGTCGAAGAGCTCAGAGCGCAGAACGAAGAGTTGGAGCAGGAGCTCATCGATCGCGGCCCGGTGGACGAGCAGGTGCGTCTGCTGGAGCAGGAATACGGCCAACTGCGATCGGACTACGACGACCTGGACATTAAGTACCAGCAGTTGCTCGTAGAGGGTCCCCCCGAGCCGCTGCCAGAACATGTCAGCGTTGAGCTGCAGCGACTGGCGGAGCAGTACTCCGACGTGGTCGAGTTCTCACCCCGTCACGGCATGATCAAGCTTAAAGCCGACCTGACGTTCTCTGCCGGCAGCGTCTCGATCAGGCCCGCCGCACGCGACGCTCTGGCCCAATTGGCCACGATTGTCAACTCGCCCAAGGCCGAGCCGTTCAACATCTATATCGCCGGCCACACCGACGACATGCGGATCGTCAAAGAGGCAACCCTCAGGCATCATCCCAACAACTGGTACCTGTCGGTCCACCGCGCCATCGAGGTCCAGAAACTCCTCGAGGCTGACGGCGTCGGCGCTAATCGCATCGCGGTGATAGGCTTCGGGCAACACCAGCCCGTCGAGTCCAACGCCGGCAACCGCCGCGGTAATCCGCTCAATCGGCGCGTGGAGATCTGGCTCGTACCCAGCGGCCAATTCCTCACGGTCAGCCCGTAGCGGACCCGCCGCATCCGAACCGATCCATCTCGGCCCCATCGGCGCAAGGCCCCATCGCCACGTGCGGTGGGGCCTTGTCTTTGCGCCCGGACGCTGCTGTCTCTGGCCGGGTGTTTCGGGCCCTAAGCTCAGGACGGGCACGTTGTTAAGACAGGCAGGCATTGACAGACTTGGGGTTTTCGGGTATGATGAAGTTTTGCAGTGGAGGCCTTGGGCCCGGGAGCAGCAGTGTGTGTCGAGACGGCCGCCATCTAAACACTCTGCGCGTGGTCGTCGTGTCGCGCGAAGATTCCTTTGCCGGCGGCGACCCCGTTGGAAAGATGCTGCGCGGCCTCAAGTGCGTGTGCGTCCGGACGCCGTACGAGGGCGCAGCCGAGTTGTTGGCCGAGGGCGCAGCGGCGCTGGTGATCGAACTGGCCCAGATGACGCCTACCCATCTCAGGCTTCTTCAGATCGCTCGGGCCGCCCACGCGCCGGTTTTGGGCTTTGGCCCGCTGGGGCCGGGGACGTCGAGCGAGGACGTCAACGGCGTTCGTCTCGTCGACCGCGATGAGCTTGCCGAGCAGCTGCAGCAGGTGTTGGCCGCGGGCAAGCAGGATCAGCCGCCCGCCGCAACGCCGGCCGAGCCTGAACCAACCATCCCCCCAGCCGCCCACGTCGACGAAACGCCTGTCCCGCTCCATCCTGAAGACCGCGCAATGATGGCGGCGGCGCGGAAGTTCCTCGCCGAACGCGGCGTGTCCGTGGATGATCTATTGGACGATGATGCATGAGCCGTTCACCTGATATCCTGTTGATCACCGAGCCATGGATCGGTCAGCAGTTGGCCGACCGCCTGGATGACGGTCGCTGCCTGCAGTGCAGCGACCGCTACGAGGCGCTCGAGCGGCTGGCCCACAAGTCGTGGTCGGCCGTCGTGGTGACCGGTCCGCAGGAAGACATGCTGCCCCTGGTCCGCGCGGTTCGCCGCCTGCGGGGCAGCGCGAAGCTGTTCGCATGGCAGTCGCCGACCTGGCCCGACCGTCTCCACGAGGCGCTGACCCGCAGCGCCGATGACTTGTTCGCCTATCCCCCCATGCCGCAGGAACTCGCCCGCTGCGCAGCGGCCATCAGGGGCCCGGTGCGACCCGCAATGCCCGGTCGACCCTCCGCCCAGACGACGACCCCGCCGGCGCTCACCAACGGGCTGGCCCCGGCGGAGATGGCGGCCCTGGTCCAATCGGCCCGGACGATCGGCAGCCTGGAGGCCGCCCTGGCGGATCTTGTGAGACGGCGGGGGGGACGACCCGTTCGCTGGCAGGACGCCGCGCCCACAACGCCCGACGAGGCGGTGTTGCTCCGCATCGAAAACGGTCATCCGCGCGTGCTCGTGGCCGCCGGGGCCGGGCTGCCGGCCAAAAGCGTCGACAAACTTCTGGTCAGTCTGCAGATGTGTGCGGGCGGGCTGGCGACGATGGCTCGGCGGATGGAGTCGATGCAGCGACTGGCGACCACCGACGATCTGACGGGCCTGGCGAATCGGCGGTACTTCTACTACCGGACGGACCAGATCCTCCGCGACATGCGCCGCCAGAACCGCCCAGCCACGCTGGTGTTGTTCGATGTGGACAACTTCAAGCATTACAACGACACTTACGGACATGCCGTTGGCGATGAGATTCTCCGGGAGACAGCGATGATGATGCGCCGCGCCCTTCGTGAGCACGACCTGATCGCCCGCATCGGCGGCGATGAGTTCGCCGTGCTGCTGTGGGACGAGCACCCCCCGCGCCAGCCGGACAGCGAACCTGTCCGCACCGCCATGGCGCTGGTCCAGCGGTTTCGACAGACAATCTCCCGCCACACGTTTCCGATGCTGGGCCAGGAAAGCCGAGGCGTCTTGAGCATGTCGGGCGGGGCGGCGATCTTCTCCGATGACGGCGATAGCTGTCGCGCGCTGCTTCGCGGCGCCGACAAGGCCCTACGCCGCGCAAAACGGTCCGGCAAGAACGCCATCCACCTGCTGGGCGACACCGACGCCTAGACAGCGTTCGCAGACCGACCGACACGGTTACGTTGCGGTGAGTTCCGCCAGTCGGTTTGCCAGCACATCTTTCTTGGCCGGGGGCATGCCGTCTTCAGCCAGAAGGGCCTGGCAGCCGTCGATAAAAAAGTCCCGCGCGAACTCGCTGGTGTATACCCGCTCGTGCTGGGGGCGGGCGGCGACGGTCTTGAGGAAGCCCTCGAACTCCTCGAAGTAACTGCCGTAGATGTGAAACGAGTCGGCGATGTGCATGTAATGGCCGGGCTCGACGCCGAGTTCAGCGGCCACCATGGCCTGCAGTTCGGTGAAGGCGTGCATGTTCATGAACGCCGCCTTGAACGCGTCGTTGGACCGCATGTGGCAGTTCATGTGCACCTTGCCGTCGGAGATGCGGAACCAAAGCCGTTGGAGGCATGTCGGGTCGTCGATCTCCATGTCGTTCCAGACCTGATACGTCACCGCCTGGGCTCGGCGCGTGTGGGGGACCTTCTTCAGGCGGCGCACGAGGCCGTCGATCTGATCGAACAGACCGAGCGTAGGCACCTCGTAATTGCGAAGGCGCTGATGGTAGGTGTACTCCCACTTGCCGACCGACGGGTCGATCCAGTGATCGTGCACACCGAAGAGCACCTCCGACCGATACTTTTCCAGATCGTCCAAGCCGCCGGGGAAGGCGCGGTGGATCCGGGGCTCAGCGAACGGATCGGTGACGTGGATCAGGGCGGAGACATCGCGGCTGTTTGGATCGTCGGGGTGGTCGTACTCGGTCGGGAAGGACAGGCCGTTCTCCCAACACGCGATGACGGCCTTCTCCCAGGCCAATGGCAGCGACGCCTCGACAATGTGAATTGAACGCATAATGTGCCTCCCTGCACAGGCGCGATGGTTGCGGCCGGGGGACATTATGTTCCCACCGGCGGCCGGGATCAAGGTCTCACATCGGCGCTGAGCGGCCCAGGGCCGACAGGATCGCCGCGGTGATGGTCGCCGCCGCCGGGCGGTCCACGCCGCCGGCGGCGGCGGAAACCGCCTCCAGACGGGCCCGATCCCTCAGCAGGGCTCCGACAGCGGGCGGCACGGCCGACCATCGCCGAACCACAACGGCGGCGCCCTGGGCCTCAAGAAACCGCGCGTTGGCCGACTCCTGCCCCGGGACGGGCCGAAGCAGGACCATCGGCAGGCTCTTGGCGGCGCATTCCGCCATCACGATGCCGCCGGCCTTGGTGACGATCAGCGTACTGACGTGCGCCAACTCATGGAGGCGGTCGGTCATGGGGATTGCCCGCAGCCGGGCGGGATCGACCCCCAGCGCGGCGATCTGATCGACCAGCTTGCGGTTGTGCCCAGCCAACACGCACACGCACGCATCGCCGCATTCCCGGACAAGCCGCTCGGCGATCCGCGCAATCGGGCCAGTCGTGTAGGTCGTTCCGCCACTGAGCAGCACGATCGGCCGGTCCGCCGGCAGCTGCCACCGCGCCAGCACCTCTCGCCTCTCCAACGGCTGGCGCCACTTGGGGTGGATGGGGATGCCGCTCAGGCAGACCCGCTCGTCGGCGATCCCCCAGCGGCCTAGCGTCTTGACCGCCCCGTCGGTGGCGACGAACCATCGGTCGACGCGGCGGGCATACCAGAACCGGTGGAGCTGCCAATCCGTGGCGACCACCATCTGCCGGGCGGCCAACCGGCCCGAGGCGATCAGCCCGCCCACCATCGGCGGGGCCAGGAAATGCGTGTGGACGATCAGCTTGGGCTGCATTTCCAGCAGCGTCGCCCGCAGACGGCGCAGGGCGCGGCGCTCGACCACCAGCCGGACGCGCTCGGCCAGTCCTCGCCGCCGCCGATGGGGGTAATTCATCAGAGAAAAACCCAGCCCGTACAGCCTAGGCGTGCGGACGACGGCCCATTCGAACCCCTTGGCGTAGCCGTGGCGGAACGGCCGGGGCACGAGATCCATGCTGTCGAGAAACGCCGTCGATACGTCGGGCGCGCGCTGGGCCAGGGCAGCCTGCAGCGCGCGGGCGGCGGCGTTGTGGCCGGCCCCGACCATCGCCGAGACGAAAACCACCTGCCGCCGGTCGCTCCCGCCGGTCACTTGGGCTGGACCTCCTGAGCCGGCATCCAGGCTAGGGCCTCCTCAGCCTGCTGCCGCCAAGGATTGGGCGCCGCCTCGATGACTCGCCGAAAATAGACAGCCGCCGGGTGGATGCCCTCCTGCAGGCGAAGGGCCCTCTCCTGCGTGACCAGGCGCCCCAGTTCGTAGTTGGCCTGGACCGCAGCGTCGTCGGTCAACGGAGCTTCGGCCAGCGGGCGCAACTCCCGGGCTCGCCCGTAGGGATCGGTCACCGTCAGCGCTGCGGCCAACTGCAGGTTGTCCTTCAAGTGCGTGTGGCCAAACCGATCGGCCAGGTCCAGGTAATCGGTCCGCGCCCCGCGTTCGGTCGGGTTGACCTGCATCCATTCAGCCATCGCGTGGGCCTCGTCGGAGGTGGCCAGAAGGTCGTTGGTCCGCATCAGCCAGATGAGGCGGCGGGTGTGCTCCAGGGCGGCGGCGTAGTAGCTGTCCGATGGCAGCGAGGGGTCGGCGGGGAATAGGCGGGCCGGCGGCTTCGCCCGCCCATCAGCGCCGATCGAGTCGTGCCCCTGCAGCTGCGAGCGGGCCCGCGCCAGCAGGCTGTGGGCGTAGCTCATCTGGGCGGGGTCGCGCAGGGCCAACTCCGCCAGCCTCAGCTGCGCCAGGCCGGCCTGTGGGCTGTGGTCGTATCGTTCGATCAGTGCTTGCCACGTAGGCTGAGCGGCCGGGTCGGCAAAGACCGCTGTGCAGCGGATGGCGCCGTGGTCGAAGGCCGGCAGGTCCAGCCGGAGGCAATGACACTGCCCGACGATCCACATCACCGACGGCGCTCGACGGCTGCGCGGGTAACGCCGGAGGAACCGGTCGCACTGGCCCAGCAGACGATCGCGGCGCCGGTACAGGTCATCTTCAGCCCGGCGCTGCAGCAGGGCTTTGGTCAACCCGCGCAGGCCCGGCCGCTGTGCGAACTGCGCCAGCGGCAGGTCGCCAAAGACCGCATCGCCCGGGGCGAGTCGATTCTCCGGGTCGGGCCGCACGATCAGCGCGTAGTGCAGTTCGTCAGCACCGACACGGCCATAGAACACCACCAGCGGCGCCGCCAGCAGCACCAGCAGTACCGGCCAGATGATGCCGGGACGAAACTTCGAAACGTGCGCGAGCGTCAGGACGGTCGCAAAGGACAGGATCGCCGCGACACCGGCAAGCAGGAACGGCATGTACATCAGCCATCGCCACAACGGCGGCGTGGCCGGGTCGATGGGCAACAGCCCCAGCATATCCAGCAGCCCCAGCAGCGCCGCCACCGGCAACAACCCCAGAATCGACGCCAGCATCGGCAGGTTGCTCCGAAGGCGCGTGCCCGTCGCCAGCAGGCACCCCACACCCACCGACACCGTCAGCAGCGGCATCGGGGCGACTGCGGCCAGGATGATCAGAAACAGCAGCGACACCCGCAGGCGGTACATCACCGCCACGATGATGGGCACGAAAATCATCACACCCAGCAGCAACCCCACCACCAGGATCATCCAGCGGTGCGTCAGCACGCTCAGCGGGTGCAGCAGGATCTCGAACGGCATGGTCAGGCTGCGGCGATAGGCGGCAGCTGTCAGGGCGAGCCACTCGCCGGTGACCAGAAACCGCCAAAACGCCGCCACGGTCGCAAAGCCCACGAGATTCACCGCCACGAACACGATCCTGCGCCCAAGACTCGTCGAGCGAAGCAAAGGCTTTTGGCCGCGGCGATGGTCGAAGGGATCGGTGGGCCACAGAATGGGCGACATGGGGCTAGGGCTCCTCGCGCGGCGCGGGCCGGCCGGCGTCGATGGCCTCTTGCCGGCGGCGCTGCTTGTTTACCAGCCAGATGCGATAAAGGAGATTGTTCTTTAGGAAGATGGCGTAGGCCGCCTGCGTCGGCAACGGGTAGCTGACGCTGACGTCAAACATTCTGCCGTCGTCGATGCGGCCCTCGAACTTGAGAATGGGGATGCGGCCCACGCGGTAGGCGTGGTTCCACTCGTGCGATTGCGGCGAGGCCAGCAGGATCACGCCGATTTCATATCGACCGATGTGGTGGATGTCGGTCGTGCCCTCCATGTAGGTGTCGTAGGATGGGCCGGTGAAGACCATGTCGCTGTAGACCTCGCCGTTGGGCTTGTGGGTCTCGAACGCCGTCATGCGCTCGTAGCGGTACTTGGCGGTGTTGAGGCCCGGGAACAACTTGGTGACGATCTTCGGGGCGGCCTGGCCTTCGGCCGACCCGTCGATGGCGACCGTCTTGGCCGTGCCCGTTGGGTGCAGCGGGTGACGCGGATGGAGGCTGTGGGCGATCCCATTGACCAGCGGGGTGGTGAAATCCTCGCGGTGACTGAAAAATCCTGTCACGATGTTACCCGGGAACTCCCACTCGAGCAGCGGCTGAATGTTCGCCTCGGCGCGGGCGTTGCGAATCTCCGACCCGTAACGAAGCAGCGGCGCCGGCTGCGTCCAGTCGATCTCGTACCAGCGCTGCAGCGTCCCGCTGTTGAGGCCTGCGGTGTAGGCCAACCGAAACTGACCATCGGCCAGCGAGCCGGTGACCCGCATGTTTCGCAGGTTGAACACGCGGGCGATCAGCGGGTTGTACGACCGCATGTGGTCGATGGTGGCCCGCAAGGTCACATTGCCCGCCCGCATGTGCGGCAGCAACTGCTCGAGCTTGACCTGCGCCTGCTCGTGCAGGTCGGCGATCTCTTCCGGAGATAGCTTGGGGACCAGCGAACCGCTGTCCCGAAGGAAGACGAGCTCCGGCGGGATGACCATCCAGGGCTTGGGGTCGAGCCACTGGCTCAATTGGTGGGCGTCGATTCGTTCGGCGATCAGGTGCACCTCGCCGCCGAAGGCGAGCGGCTCAATGGGCTTGGGCTGTGAGGTGGCAGGCGATGTCGGCGCAGCGACGGAGACGGTCGGCCCGGTCAGGTCCGTGACCAACCATCCGCGCGTGCGGCCGAGTTCGAACCGCAGACCGTCGAGACGAATCGCCGCCAGCGTCAGCGTCTTGTTCCGGCGGTGAAAGGCCGTTTCGATCGCGCCGCCGCCGCTTAGGGCGAGCGTCAGATCGTTGTGCGTCAGCGCCAGATTGTCGGCGCCGAATTGCGAAACGGCGCTGATGTTGTCTTCGTCCACCTGCCAGCGGGTGTCCACGTGAAATCCGCCGGCTACGGCAAAGGGCTGAAGCGCCGGCGCCAGCGCCACCAGGGCGCCGGCGTGGTCAGCACGAAGCGAAAGGACCCCTTCGGCGATTGACTTCACCCGATCGACAGTCGCCCGCCCGCTGACGGCCAGGCCTCCGAGTCGGCCTTCGGACAGATCGATCGTGAAGGTCGACAGGTCGGCGGGCCCGTGGACGCGCATGTGCATGCGGGCGAGCAGGCCGACGGGTTTGACGAACTTGCCGATCGGCCCGACCGACAGGGCCGAGGCATCCGCGCTGGCCGAGATATCCACGGCGCTGCGGTCGCGCTTGAACCGGCCCGTGAGGGTCACCGGGCCGCGAGCATTGAACTCGTCGACGAGGTCCGACAGGGCCGGGACCAGTTCGGCCAGCCCCGGGCCCATCGTGGCGGCGACTCGGAAGCTGCCCTCGATCACGTCGAGGCCGATGGGAGCGACATGGGTGATCTCCAGCGCTGCGTCGATCAGGTCGATGGAAAAATGATCGACCCGGGCCTGGCCGGTCTGGGGGATGGTAGCCGCCAGCGCCACGCGCAGCGGCCGGCCCAAGGGCTTGCGCAAACCGTTGGGGGCTGTCTGTTGCCAGGCGAGCTCGTCGCCGCCAAGCTCGAATGTCAGTTTCAGATCGTCGGAGACGCGCTGGGTCCGCGCGGTGACGGTCAATCGGCCTTCCAGCCGGCTGGTGGGCGTGTCGGGGTCGGGCCCGAAAGGCCGGAACCGCGCCAGGTGAATGTTGCTCAACTCAGCGGCCAGTGTGGCTGCGTCGCTGCCGATGCGGATCTCGCCGCGGCCCCGCAGGCCGCCGCGAATCTCGCCAAAGGTTGACAGGCCGCTCAGACACGCCAGGAGGTCCTGAACGTGAGAGGCCTCCATGCGCCAGGTCGCCACGGCCGCATCCTTGTCACTGAACGTCACCAGGCCCTGGCTGAGCTGTACGCGCCCGGCGCCGCTGCTGAGCTCGAGCTCGACGTCCCTCACGGCGGCCGAGTCGGCGTCGATGTTGGCCGTCAGTTGCACGTCCACGGCCTGCCCGGCCAGCTTGACGACCTGCGGTGACACCGCGAGGGTCGTTCGGCTGGGAATGTGGATCGACGCGGTCAGGCCGTGGCCGGGCCCGGCGCCGATCGACCAGGCCCCGGAGATCGACCCGGCCTGCTGAATGTCGGCCAGGTAGGCGGGCCGGTCGGGCCAGAGCTGAGCGAGTGCGGCAAGATCGCCGATTCGCCACGCGCCTTCCCACGAGACGTTGGCGAGGTCGTCCAGGATCGCCCGTCCGGTTGGCTGTCGGCCGTCCAGCCAATGCTTCAGGCGGCGGTTTAGATGTCGCACGGTCCCTGCGCCGGTCAGTTCATTATCGCCCAGGACAAGACGGCTCTCATCGATGCGGCAGGTCCAGTTGCGGTCATCCACGCGCCCCCGGACCGCCAACTTCAGGCGTCGGCCTGCAGGCTTGAGGATATGATCCGCTTGACGGACGACCGCGTCGGTCGCGTCGAGCGAGGCGGCCACGATGCAGGTTGGGCCGCGATGGGTCATCTCAACGGTCAGACGAACGGGCCCGTCCACGCCGAGATCGCTGTCGGGCATATCGCTGCGTGGACGGGCCATGGCGGCCAGCCGAGCGGGATATATCCGTCCGTCGAGGTGGACCGATTCGATCGCCTCCCAGTTGCCCACTAGCGCGTCGGTGAACACGACCGCGTCGCCGGTTAGCTCGAGCGCTTCGGGAAGGCGGACCGTCAGCGAGTGAATCTCCAGCCGCCCGTTCGCCTGGAGCGGGTCGTAGACCCCCTCGACGCGCAGGTGCGCCTCGGCGATCACGGGCCAGGCCGGGCCCCCGCTGGGGTCGATGGCGAGATCGTCAACACTCAGGTCCAACTGGAACCGGTCGACCATCCCTTCGCGGTTGATCCGCACCTCGATGGCGCCGCTGGCTCGCCCGGCCAGCTCGTTCAGCGGCAGGGGCAGAAAGGCCGGAAGGGACAACTGGGCCAGGTCGACGTTGCTGAAGTGGAACTGTGCGCGGGCGGCGACCTGTTGGTTGCCGTTGCCGGACTCCACGTGCAGGCTCATGGGGGCGTTCTCGTCGCCCTGCTGGAGCGATGCAGCCACGACGACACTGCCGAACTGTTGCAGCCGGCCGGCTTTGAACTGCATGTCGTTGACGGTCAGGTGAAGCTGGTCGGAATGATGGGGCAGCGATACGCTGATGGCCGCGCGATGAACGATGATTCGCTCGGGCTGCGGGCCGGCCAACAGCCCCCGCAGCGCGTCGACATTGGCGTTGCCCGCCTCGTCGACCGCCAGGTGAAGGGTCGGCTGATCGAGCTGCAGCCAGGCGATTCGCTTACTGGCCAGGAAGGTCAGCGGGGAGAAATCGGCCCGGACGCGCTGGATGGTCAGCATCACCTCGCCGCCGAAATCGGGCGGGGCGTCGATCTGGAATCCATACAACTCGACCCCGCCGCTCCAACTGACCGACACGCGGCCGATCTGCACATCCAGGCCGGTCTTGTCGGCCAGGTCGGCGGCGATGAGGTCGCCCAGCCATCTCGTCGGCAGCCACCACGGCATGGTCACATAGGCGCCGCCGGCCAGAACCACCGCGAATACAGCCACCCGCAGGGCTTTCTGCCACCACGCGCGCGGGCGGTGTCGGCGGCGATACCACACGCGCGCCTGGCGGAGCAGCCGTGGGCGACGGGAGCGTCTGGTTGTTGTGGCGGTGGTCATGGCCGGCGGCGGTCAAACGTTGAATCGAAAATTGATCACGTCGCCGTCCTGAACGACGTAACTCTTGCCTTCCAGGCGGATCTTGCCGGCAGCGCGGGCGAGTTTTTCGTCGCCGGCGGCCTGCAAGTCGTCGAAGGCGACGGTCTCGGCGCGGATGAAACCCCGTGCGAGGTCCGAGTGTACCCGGCCGGCGGCGGTGACGGCGTCGGTGTTGGCGGGGATCGTCCAGGCCCGGCATTCGTTGTCGTTGTGGGTCAGAAAACTGATCAGATCCAACCGGCGGTAACACGCGCGGATCAGTCGATCCTTCGCCGATGACGTCAGGCCTAAATCAGCCAGAAATGCCTGGCGGTCTTCGGCGTCCAGTTCGGCGATCTCGCGCTCAATCCTGGCCGACAGGCGAACCGTCTCGGGCGAGTCGGAGGCGGCATCGAGTTGGTCTTCATCGCAGTTGACGACCACGAGCGTGGGCATGCGCGACAGCAGAGCGAACGTGCGGACAATCTTGGCTTCGGTTTCGTTGGCGATGACATCGGTGACGGGCTGTTCGTTTTCCAACGCCTCGGCCAGCCGCTGCATGAGGTCCAACTCGCGCTGCTGCTCGTCGCGATTCGGGGTGGGCTTCTTGACGGCGCGGGCGAGCTTGTCGATGCGGGCGGTGACCTGCTCGAGGTCGGCGAAGAGCATCTCCTGGCGAAGTTCCTCCACGTCCGCGGCCGGGTCGACCCGCCCGCGGTGGACGGCCGTAGTGTCATCGGTGAAGGCCCGGACGACGAACACGATCATGTCGCTCTGGCGCATCCCGGGCCAATGGTGCTTGGCGCGGCCTCGCCCGGCCTCGTCGCTCAGATCGATCCCGGGCAGGTCCAGGAACTCGAGCTCGGCGTGGATGCATTTGGTTGTGTGGTACGTATCGGCGAGCCAGTCGACGCGCGGGTCGGGGACCTTGGTCGCCGCCAGGTGCGGCTGGTCCGGGCGGGAGACATCCACGCGCGACCCCCCCGCAGCGGCGATGGCGGCCAGCAGCGTGCTCTTGCCGGATTGTGGGGGGCCTACCAGGGCGACTCGCATCCATCCACCTCAAAACACCGACAACCAGCCGGCTGCACCCGCATATCCTACCCCAACGGCCAGCAAACATAAACCTGTCTCTTATACACATCT
>DRGC01000090.1 GCA_011050235.1 Phycisphaerae bacterium
AGATGTGTATAAGAGACAGCGGCCAGAACGTATTGTTCTTCGGCGTCGACCTTGAACGCCTGGGTGTAGTAGCTCTCGGCGTCTTCCAGCCTCCCCAGCGCCTCGCACATGACGCCGGCGTTGAACATCGAGGCGTGGTCGGTCTTGCGCTTGGCGATGGCGCCCTCGAAGCACTCGAGCGCTTCGATGTATTCGCCGGCGACGGCCAGCTTTCGGCCGGTCTCGGCGATCTTGGTCTTGCCCTTGGGGAGCTCCTCGGGGATCGCGACTTCGTGCGGCGTGATCTTGCCGATGAACTCCTGCACGCACTCGTCGACGAGATGGCTGAGGACCTTGTCGGCCGGCGGGAGCTTGTCGCCGCCAAAGCCCAGCACCTTGCCGATGCCGTCACCTTTGTTTTCCTTGTCCTTCTGGGAGTCGTAGTCGCGCGTCACCGACAGGGTGGTCAGCATCTTGCCCGTACGGCTGTTGGTCAGCGTGAAGCTGATGGTCGCCTGGCAGTATCGCTTGGTGTAACGGACCTTCTTGAGCCCGCGGCCCAGCACGTCGATCGTCGTGCGGGTGGCCTGTTCGTCGCGGGCGGTGACGGTCACCGAGCCGTAGACCATGGCGTCCAGATTGGCCAGCTTGCCGAGCTTGACAGCTGTGGCGCTGTCGGCGATGGCGAGTTGCAGATCGCGCTCGGCCAGGACCTGCTGGAGGTGCTTGCGGTCGATCAATTCGTAACGCTGATACTTCCTGTTGAACTCGTCCAGCTGCGAGGCCAGCCGGTCGGAGGCGATATCGCACCACTTGGCGTCGCGGCTTTGAGTGGTGGTGAACTGGGCGATGCCGATCCGCCTGATGCCGGCAGGGATCTCATACTCAGCCGGGCGCTCGTAGGTCAGCTCGACAACCTTCTCACCGGCTGCGGCAACCGCGCAGATGCCCGAGACAATCAGGACAGCCATGAACGTCGCAGAGATGCGGGGAGTCATGACAAGCTCCTTTCAGCCGACAATCATACCGCCCGGGGCCAGGGACAGGCAAGATTTCCACGGGCGCCAAGCTGCGTCAACGCCCGGGCCGGGTCTCTGAGGACCCACAGCTTGCTGCATCAATCCTGTGAGTCTTTGGGTCTGAAGTGCAGGAGGGCCCGATTGACGTCCGGGTAGATCTGGAAAACTTTGTTCAGGTGCATCATGTTAATCGCGTCCGCCACGCGTGTGTGCACGCTGGCGATCTTCACTTCCCCGCCGGCCTTCTTGGCACGCTTGTGCAGTTGGAGCAGTACGGTAAACCCATAGCTGGAGATGTATGTAAGGTGTTCACAGTCAACGATGATCTTCGCCATTCCTCCTTCGATGAGTCGCAGGATATCGTCGGTGAACTGGCCACTGGTCTGGCGGTTAAGACCGCCGTCAGCGGAGATGACGATCACGTCCTTCTGGACTTCGTGGTAGTAGAATTGCACGTCCAGATTATAGCTGCCTCCAGCCTGCAATGTCATGGGGCAAGCAGCGATATCGATGTCTTCGGCGACGGCAGAGCAGTTGGGCCATGGCCCAACTGCGTTCGACTGTGGGCGGACACAGAATGCAAGAAGAGCCGCCAAAGGGCGGCCCTTCTTACATCGGGGCGATTGTCGATCGGCGCGCGCCGCAAGTCAACGGTTCACGCGGATAGGCGGGTAGCGATCACTTGAAGGGCTCGCAAACGCGAGCACCCGCCGGAGTTCCGAAGGCATTCTTTTCATCGGCCGGGGCGCGCTGAACTGTTGTGCGGCGTCCGCTGCAACCGCAGTGTGTGAGACGGTTTGCCGGTTGCCGCTTGTCGGTGGGCGATCGCGGGCGTTATCCCTTGCCATTTCGGCAATTCCATGGTTTAATGGGATAATCGGAACTGGATGCGTAACATGTAGTAAGTCACGATTCTTCACAGGAGGGTCCTGAGATGAGGAACGGTTACTTAGCAATATTGGTCTTGTGCGCGGTGACGGCCGGCTGTCAGCAGACTGTACTGAACTGCGACGGCGGCTTTCGCGAGATAGCGTGGCGGACCAAGATCCAAGACGTCCAAGACGATCTGCTGCTGACCTGTCATACCGAGTACAAGGACCGGTTCAGCCGAGAGGACGATGAGATGACGCTGGGCCCGATCATCGAGCAGGACGAGCAGGGCAAGCCGGTCGAGCAGGGCCGGGCCATCCCGCTGTACAAGGTGCGGTACGCGTTCTGCGAGGGCGAGTTCTACGAGGTCTCCATCTACGTTGACCGCAAGCACCGCGCCGAGTTGGAGCGGATCTTTGCCGAGCACTTCGGCGAAGGCCAGCGGACGCCCGACGGGACGTACTACTGGCGCAAGGACGACGTGGTCGCGAAGATCGTCAACGCCCCATTGCTGTGGAAGAAGGTCGAGGGCCGAATCACCTACCTGCCGGTCACGGAGGACAAGCCCGCCTGCGTGACGACCGATCGGAAGGTGAACATCAGACCCTTGCCCATGCCGCCCACGCTGGCGTGCGCGAAATAGGGTCAGGGCGTTTCGGTGTCGCCGGCGCCGCCGAGAGTTTCGATGAGGTCGTCGAGGATCTGATTCTCCAGAGCGTGATCGTAGCTCTGGGTCTCCCACATCTCGTTCTGCTCGGATGTGGTGGCGGCATCCATGTCGGCGGGTGTCTGGTTGGGGACCGAATCGTAGTTGTCCTGGTAGGCCCGGCGTTCGCGGTTGATCATGACGCCCTTGCGCTGCACGGCGACCGATGCGACGGCCATCAACTGGCCGCCGACGTGGGTAATCTTCAGCATGGCCACCCGTCGATTTCCCGAGCGGCCCAGCAGGCCGCCGCTGCGGTCGGTGAATTGGGGTTCGCTACGGATGATGCCATCGTCCGCATCCGCCGAGGCGACGTGAAAGTAATGCGACAGGACCGTTCGGCCGGCGCTGAAGGCCTCACTGAACGATGCCGCCGGCAGCGGCCGACGCGTGCCGGCGTCGTCGCCGAAGAAGAAGGCGACCATGGGGTTGCCCGATCCGGCGGGATCGATATCGCCGGGGCATCCCGCCAGCAGGACGCCACCCAGGGCCGTGGCGATGGCTGCGAGGATTATTCTGTGGGTCATGGTTATAGCTCCCAAGCAATTCGGTGATAGGCCGGTCCGGTAGGGGTCGAGGCGGCTATTCCTCGTCCGTTCGCCAGGCCGAGTAGTTCGGTGATTCCTGTGTGATGGCGATGTCATGGGGGTGGCTCTCGGCGAGTGTCGCCGGCGAGACCCGCAGGAACTTCGCCTCGGTGCGCAGGTGCTGGATGGTTTGCGTGCCGCAGTGGTCCATGCCGCTCTGCAGGCCGCCGATCATCTGGAAGACGAAATCCGCCAGCGTGCCGCGGTAGGGCACCCGACCTTCGACGCCTTCGGGAACCAGGCGATTGCCGTTCGCGTCATCCTGGCCGTAACGATCGGCCGAACCGGCCAGCATCGCGTCCATCGATCCCATCCCGCGGTACGTCTTGAAACGTCGGCCCTTGTAGATCACCAGCCGGCCCGGCGATTCGTCCAGCCCGGCGAACAGGCTGCCCAGCATCACGCACGACGCTCCGGCGGCGATGGCCTTGGTGATGTCGCCGCTGTGGCGGATGCCGCCGTCGGCGATGACGGGCGCGTCGTGGGCGTCGCCGACGCGGGCACAATCGTGAACGGCCGTGATCTGCGGGACGCCGACGCCCGTGATCACGCGCGTCGTGCAGATCGCGCCCGGACCGATGCCGACTCGCAGGCCGTCGGCGCCGGCTTCGAACAGGTCTTCCGCCGCATCGGCCGTGGCGATGTTGCCGCCAATGACATCAATATCGTGCGTGGCCTTGATCTGACGGACCGTCTCGAGCACCACGTCCTTGTGGCCGTGCGACGTGTCAACGACGATCACGTCAACATCCTCGCCGATCAGCTTCTCCACGCGGTCGAAATCGAGAATGCCCACCGCCGCCCCCACGCGCAGTCGCCCACGCTGGTCCTTGCAGCCGAGAGGGAACTGGCGAAGTTTCTCAATGTCCCGCATCGTGATCAGCCCGGCCAGGTGGCCGTCGCTGTCGATGAGCAGAAGTTTCTCGACCTTGTGAGCGTTGAGGATCTGCTCGGCTTCGTCCAGCGACGTATTGGGTGAAGCGGTGACGAGGTTCGTCTTGGTCATCACCTTGTCGATCGACACGTCGGCGCCGAGAAACTTCATGTCGCGCCGGGTCAGGATGCCGACCAAGTTCCCGTCGGCCTCGACGATTGGAATGCCCGAAACGTTGTATTCGCTCATGACCCGGCGGGCGGTTTCGCTGGATTCGGTCGGCGGCAGCGTGATCGGGTCGGTGATGATGCCGTTTTCCGAGCGCTTGACCTTCGCCACCTCGCGCGCTTGGGCATCGATCGACAGATTGCGGTGAATGATGCCGATCCCGCCTTCCTGGGCCAGCGCGATGGCCAGGGCCGATTCGGTGACGGTGTCCATCGGTGCGGAAACGAGGGGGATCTGGAGGCGGATGTTTCGCGTCAGAGGCGTGGCTAGATCCAGGGAGTTGATGTCCACGGTGGAGCGTGCAGGCGCCAGCAGCACGTCGTCAAACGTGAAACCGTCGCCGATGATCTTGTCTTTCATGGCCTCTCCCCGCCGGTCGTCTGACGCGGCTCGGCGGTCGATAACCATGTAGGGTATTGACGTACGGGATGGGTTTCAAGAAAAATGCCCCCATGAGCGACTGGGAGCATTTGAAAACCGTCCTGAACGACCTGAAAGCGGGCGACTTGCTGCGCACGCCAGCCGTGCTGGACTCGCCAGTGGGCGCCCGCGTTGTCGTGGGTGGGCGAGAGGTGGTCTGTCTGTGCAGCAACGATTATCTCGGCCTGGCCGCTGACGAGGCGGTCAAGGCCGCCGCCATCGAAGCGATCAACACGTGGGGCGTCGGGGCGGGGGCCTCGCGCCTGGTCAGCGGCACGCTGCAGGTGCATCAGCAGCTCGAGCAGCGGCTGGCGGCCTTCAAAGGCGCCCAGGCCGCCGTGGTGACCTCGACCGGCTGGATGGCCAATCATGTCGCCATCTGCGCCCTGGCCGGGGCGGGAGACCTGATCCTGTGCGACAAGCTCGACCACGCCAGCATCCTGGACGCGGCGCGCCAGAGCAGGGCGGCTGTGCGGACCTACGCCCACGGCGACCGGGGCCGCTTGCGGCGCCTGCTGGAGCGACACCGGGCGGACTACCGGGAGTGTCTGATCGTGACCGACTCGCTGTTCTCCATGGACGGCGATCTGGCCCCGCTGGAGGAGTTGGTGGAGCTGAAGAACCGATTCGACGCGAAGCTCATGATCGATGAGGCGCACGCCACGGGCGTATTCGGGCAGACGGGTCGGGGGGTTGCGGAGCACCTGGGTGTGGATGAACACATCGACGTGACGGTCGGGACGCTCTCGAAGGCGCTGGGGGCGATGGGGGGCTTTGTGGCCGGGCCGGAGGTGGTGATCGATGTCATCCGAAACACCGGACGGGCCTATATGTATACGACCGCTCTGCCGCCGGCGATGTGTGCGGCTGTGCTGGCTGGGCTGGATATCGTCCGCGACCAGCCCCAGCGGCGTCAGAAGCTGCTGGCGATGGCGGCTGAACTTCGCGACCGGCTTGGCGCGGGTGGGCTCAGCACGCTCTCCTCCGCCAGCCAGATCATTCCGGTCGTCATCGGCGGGGCCGCCGAGGCGGTGGCCGTGAGCGGACGTCTGCTGTCGGAGGGTTTTCTGATCCCGGCGATCCGTCCGCCTTCGGTGCCGCCCGGGGCCAGCCGGCTGAGGATCAGCTTGTGCGCCAACCACGACCCGCAGGACCTGGCGCGGCTGGCCGACGTGCTGACTTGACTGGCCCGGCGGCGGAGGGACAATACCCCCACAGCTATGAACACCCGATCTGAAGAACAACTCGTCATCGGCCTGGTGGGCGGCATCGGCGCCGGCAAAAGCACCATAGCCACGGAGTTTGGCAAGTTGGGGTGCGTGGTGGTCGATGGGGACGCGATCGCCCACGAGCTGCTGGGCCAGACCGACGTTCAGCAGCAGATTCGCCGGCGCTGGGGCGCCGATGTCTTCAATGCTGACGGCCAGGTCGATCGGCCCGCACTGGGCGCGGTGGTCTTCGGCGATCCAGCCGAACTGGCTGCGCTCAGCGCGATCCTGCATCCGCTCATTCGCCGGGAGGTCGCCCGGCAAATCGCCGAGGCCGCCCACCGCCCCGATGTTCCGGCTGTGGTCTTGGACGCGGCGGTCCTTTTCGAAGCCGGCTGGGACGACCTGTGCACGCACACGGTGTTTGTCGACGCCCCTCTCCAGGTCCGTCAAGAACGCGCTTCCAGGCAGCGCGGGTGGGATGAGGCCACCTTCGCCGCCCGAGAAAACGCACAAATTGATGTGGACAAGAAGGCGAAAATGTGCGATGATATATTTAGTAACTGTCCGAGTGATCCCCCCCTTGGCCGAACGGTCCCTCAACTTCTGGACCGGTTGGCGGACCCAAGTGACCGCCAGTAGGACAAGAAGCCGAACATCGCAGTCTGTGTGATTGCGATCACTCCGAGCGAATGCGTGCAAAAGGCTGAGCTGGTCCTTTCGTGAGGGCATCCCACCGTTGACCCGGTTGTTGGACGCCGGGCAAGGCCAAAGAGCTGTTGGCCGCACACCAGACAGGCGGCCGACCGATGCATGCGACACGTCCATACAGATGAGGCAACGCCTCAGGAGATGCACCGACATTATGGCTGATGCAAAGAAGAAAAAGACCAAGCGGACGAACCGAAAAACCGATGACGCCGACGAGACCGTCACCGATGTCGTCAACGGCGCCGAGGCCGACGATCCGATCGACAGCGATGCTCCGCAGACCTCCTCGCCAGAGGCCCCCTCTGAAGAGCCCGCCTCCCAAGAGCCCGCCTCCGAGCCGGCCGACGACGCGATTGCCGACTTCGACAAGGAGATGCACGCCAAGTACGAGAAGGTCAAGCGAGGCGACCTGCACCTCAAGGACCTTCAGAAGATGGAGGTCGCCGAGCTTCACGAGTTGGCAAAAGAGGAAGGGCTGGACAACGTCGCCGGCATGCCCCGCCAGGAGCTGGTCTTCCGCCTGCTGCGAGAGCGCGTACAGAAGAACGGCCTGATGTACGGCGAAGGCGTGCTGGAGATCCTCCCGGACGGGTTCGGATTCCTCCGCAGCCCCGACTACAACTACCTGCCGAGCCCGGACGATATTTACGTGTCGCCCAGCCAGATTCGCCGGTTCGGCCTGCAGCAGGGGCATATCGTCGCCGGGCAAATCCGCCCGCCGAAGGAATCGGAGAAGTACTTCGCGCTGCTGCGCGTCGAGGCGATCAACTACGAAGAGCCCGACAAAGTCCAACGCAAGACCAGCTTTGAAGACCTCACCCCCACCCATCCCGACAGGCGCATCATCCTGGAAACGACCCCCGAAGAAATCTCGATGCGCGTGATGGACATGGTCACGCCGGTGGGGTTCGGCCAGCGCATGCTGATCGTGGCGCCGCCGCGCACCGGAAAGACCATCCTCCTTCAGAAGATCGCCAATTCGATCGCGGCCAATCACCCCGAGGCCTACGTGATCATCCTGTTGATCAACGAACGCCCGGAAGAAGTAACGGCCTTTCAACGGACGTGTTCAAGCGCGGAGGTGGTCTCGTCGACTTTCGACGAACCGGCAACGCGGCACGTGCAGATTGCCCAAATGGTCAGCACCAAGGCGCGTCGCATGATGGAATACGGCAGGGACGTGGTGATTCTGCTGGACAGCATCACGCGGCTGGCCCGCGCCCACAACGCCGTGGCGCCCATGTCGGGCAGGATCCTCACCGGCGGCGTCGAGGTCGGCGCGATGCAGGCGCCCAGGCGTTTCTTCGGAGCGGCCCGCACCGTTGAGGAGGGCGGCTCGTTGACGATCATGGCCACCGCCCTGATCGACACCGGCAGCCGAATGGACCAGGTGATCTTCGAGGAGTTCAAGGGCACTGGCAATAGCGAGCTCCACCTGGACCGCCGCCTGGTCGACCGCCGCATGTGGCCTGCGATCGACATCAGCCGATCGGGCAGCCGAAAGGAAGAACTGCTGCTGGACCCGCAGGAGTACAAGCTTGTGACAGCTCTGCGGAAGGTCCTGGCCGAGATGGACCCGGTCAGCGCGATGGAACTGCTGATCGGCAGGCTCAAGAAAATCGACACCAACGCGGAGTTTCTGATGTCCATGGACGTGAGCTAGGGGGGGCGGCAGGACAAAGGATTCGACCCCCACGGCCCGTTTCGGCGGGCCGTTTCTTTGGAAAGACAACCGATCATGACCTATCGCGCGGTGTGTTTCGATCTGGACGGCACGTTGCTGGACACGCTGGAAGATCTGGCCGACTCGATGAACCGCACGCTGCGGCGGTATGACCTGCCGGAGCATCCGGCCTCGGCGTACAAGCAGTTTGTCGGCAACGGCATGGGGGTGCTCGTTCGGCGAGCGGCCCCGGCGGCGCGTGACGACAACGAGTTGGCCGACAAGCTCATCGCCGGGATGCGGGCCGAATATGGCAAGCGATGGGCTGAGCGGACGCGTCCCTACGAGGGCGTCGGCCAATTGCTCGACGCCCTGACCGAGCGGGGCGTGACGATGACGGTCCTGTCGAACAAACCGCACGATTTCACCGCGTTGTGCGTGGCCCAACTGCTGCCGCACTGGAAGTTCGAGCGTGTGTTCGGTGTCGCCGATGACGTACCGGCCAAGCCCGACCCCTCCGGCGCCCAGCGGATCTGCCGGGAACTGGACGTGCCGGCGGAGCAGTTTCTGTACGTGGGCGATACCGGGACGGACATGGATACGGCCACGGCGGCAGGCATGTTCGCCGTCGGCGTCCTGTGGGGATTCCGCGATGCCGACGAACTCACCGCCCACGGGGCCCGCAAGCTCATCGCCCACCCAACCGAATTGCTCGAGCTGCTGTAGAAGTGAGGCCATTGTCTACAGCGCGTCGATCGCTTCGCGGAGGGCCTGGATGTGATCGGGGCTCGTGCCGCAGCAGCCGCCGATGAAGTTGGCCCCGGCCCCGGCCAGGGGCGCGGCGAAGGCGGCGAACTCCTGTGGGGCCATGGGGAAGGTTGTCTTCCCGTCGACGACCACCGGCAGGCCGGCGTTGGCCTTGATCCACACCGGCAGATCGGTCGCCTGGGCCAACAGGCCCGCGACCTTCACGTAGTTGTCCGGCCCGGCCCCGCAGTTGGCGCCCACCGCGGCGGCGCTGCAGGAGACGGCGGCGGCGGCGAGATCGGCCGGGGTGTTGCCCATCATCGTAGCGGTCTGGTCCGGCCCGGAGGCGAACGTCATCGACATGACCACGGGCACGTCGACGACGGCGGTGACGGCCTTGACGGCCAGCACCGATTCGTCCAGTTCGTTGAACGTCTCCAGGATAATGGCATCGGCGCCGCCGCGGCAGAGGGCCTGGGCCGCCTCGGCGAAGGCGGCCGACAGGTCCTCCTCGGACGCCTCGCCCATCATGACGATCTTGCCGGTCGGCCCGATAGAGGCGAACACCTTGGCGCCATCGCCGGCGACCTCGCGACTGATCGTGGCGCCGGTCTCGGCCAACTCCGCCGCGCGATCCTCAGCGCCGTGCTGGGCCAGGATGTAACGATTGGCTCCAAACGTGTTGGTCAGAATAACATCGCTGCCGGCCTGGATGTAGCTTCGGGCGACCTGGCGGACGGCGTCCGGGTTGGCTGTGTTCCACAGCTCCGGCGGCGTCCCCGGCGGCAGACCCAGCGATTGCAGTTGGGTGCCCCAGGCGCCGTCGGTCAGGCGGAGCTTCCGGGTGTAGTCGGTCAGGTTCAGTGTCATTGCGCGGGCTGCTTTTGCAGGTTTTGCAGGACGGGCTCGTATGTCTGGACGTTCTTGTGCAGTTGAGGTTGATTGGGATCGATCTGCAGTGACCGGTCCCAGGCGGACAGGGCGTCGGCGAGAACCCGCGGGGCCGGTTGCTCTCCGGCCGTGTAGATCGTCAGCAACGTCTCGCCCAGAAGGGCCCAGGTCCCGGCATCATCGGGCTCGATCCGGACGGCCTGGTTCAGCGCGGCGACGGCATGGCCGTAGCTGCCGATGGCGCGAGCGGCTGCAGCAAGATTGATGCGGGCATCGGCGCTGTCGGGGTTGAGCTTGGCCGCCCTGCGAAACTCAGCGAGGGCTTGATCGCAGTGCTGCAGGTCCATCAGGACGATGCCTAACTGCATGTGGGCCCGGGCGGATCGGTCGTACCGGGCCAGCAGACGTTGCCACGCGCGGCGGGCCTGGTCGAGCTTGCCCTGGGCCTGAAGGGAAGCGGCCAGGTTGTGCATCGCACGTCGGTGGTAGGGGGCCAACTCCAGCGCCTCGCCAAAGGCCCGCTCGGCCTGACGGTAGTGACTCAGACGCATGTGGGCGACGCCCAGATTAAACCAGGCGGTCGTATCGTCGGGCCGGTGAGACAGGATCGCCTCGCAAGCCTTAACGGCCGAGGGGTAGTCGCCAGTGGCGGCATAGGCCGTTGCGAGGCCCTTCAGGACTGCGACGTCGTCGGGATTGTCATCGAGAAGGGCTCGGAGGATGTCGATCGCCCCGGTGCAGTCACCGCTGGTCAGGGCGGCGTTGGCGGCGGCGAGGCCGCGGGGATCTTCGGGCTCGGGGGATATTGCCTCAGCCGATATATCCGGCTCGGCCGGGCGAGAGGTCGGTGGCAGGACGGGCTGCGGCGCCGGCGTCACCTTCGGGGCGGTGGCGGTCGGCGCAGGCGGTGCAGCCTGGGGGGGCGGGGCC
>DRGC01000091.1 GCA_011050235.1 Phycisphaerae bacterium
GGGGCGGCCCTGGCGACGGTGATCGCCCGGTCGGTCACGCTGGTGCTGTCGCTGCTGATCATGCATTATCGCGAGGGCCTTCTGGAGCTGGCCGTGCCGCGATTGGCGGCGCTGTGGGCGTCCTGGCGGCGGGTCATGTTTATCGGCGTGCCGGCGTGCATGACCAACCTGCTGGTGACGGTGCTGATGGCCGTGATGACGCGGCTGGTGGCCGGCTTCGGTGAGGAGGCCGTGGCGGCCATTGGGGTCGGGCACCGCATCCTGCATTTTCCGGAAATGATCACCGCGGCGCTGGCTGCATCGATGGTCCCATTCGTTGGGCAGAACGCCGGCGCCGGGCACTTCGACCGCATCTATCGTGGTCTGAAGATCGGGCACATCTTCGCCGTCACCTGGGGGCTGGTCGCCTACATTGTGCTGGCGGTGGTTGCCCGGCCGCTGGCAGCGCCGTTCAGCAACGACCCGGACGTGCTGGAGAAGATCGTGCTGTTCCTGCGCATCGTGCCGTTGGGGATGGCGGCCATCGGGGCCGGCATGGTGACCGGCGCGGCGCTCAACGCGCTGCATCGGCCCATTCTCTCGGCCGCGTTCCGCATAACCCACGTGATGCTGCTGGTGGTGCTGGCGTGGAGCGGCTCGCAGCTGTGGCAGCTCAAGGGATTGTTCTTCGGCGGGCTGGCCAGCGACGTCATTCTGAGCTCCGTCGCGGCGGTGTGCGTCTGGCGGATCGTTGCCCGGCATCGGCGGGAGATGGACGCGCCGCCTGAAGCGCCGGCCGGCGATGCTCCGGCCACCTGTGGGTAACGGGGCGGGCACATGGCCCGGATCAGACCAGGCCGATCCAAGCCGTCATCCAGGAGCCCCGGGCCGGAGGGCCCGTCTCGGCCATAGGGCTTTCTCTTTTGTGCAAGAAATTTGTTTAATTGAAGAGATTGTTGCATGTAATATCTTGTACGAACAAGAGCTGGCTAAGAGGGGGGGGATATACTAGAAATTAGATTCAACTTGTGGGCAAATTGTTCCGTATAATATAGTGAGCGAGCGAGAGGGGTTCCCACCTGCAGACCCCTCCGGCTGGCCAGGTTTCTCCTCCTTTCCCTGGCCAGCCGCTTTTTTTGCGCTGATGATGGTGCGCCGAGAAGGGGGGCGATGGGGGATGTGTAATTCTCTTACCACAAAGGTCACAAAGAACACGAAGAGAAGGAGCCATAGGCCTTTCCTGTGTTGGTCGTGGCCTTTGTGTTCCTTGTGGTAGGCTGTTCGTTACAGCGATTTCCACATCGTTATGGTGTGGGGTTCGAAGCCCAGAGCCTCGTAGAAGCTCACCGCGCAGTCGTTCTTCACCGCGGCCAGGAGCGTGATGTCCTCGGCCTCATGGGCGGCGAACCATTCCAACGCCGCCGCCATCAGTTTCTTGCCGATGCCCTTGCCGCGGTAGTCGAAGCCGACCGACACGTCCGTGATGTTGCCGCTGATCTTATCTTCCACCGCCGGCGGGGCATCGACGAGACTGCCGTGGACGAAGCCGGCCACCGCGCCGTCGACCTCGGCGACGACGAGCACACACTTTTCATCGCCGACGGCCTCGGCCATCCACTGTCGAAATATCTCATCCCCGTTCGGCTTGCGCCGCCAGAACCGCTCGTCCAGGCCGTGGTGCAGCTCGATCATCTCCGCCCAAAGCTCAGCGACCCGATCCAGATCGGCCTCGGTCGCGTCGCGAACGATTACGTCAGCTTTGGGGCTCATGATGACTCCTTCGGCCGCGTGGCGACGGCGATCAGGCGGCGGCGATGCCGGCTGAGGCGCCCCAGGGGCGGAAACCCATACAGATGTATCTCACGAAAGCCCGCTTTCCGCAAGACGGCCCGCAACTCGGCGCCGTCGTAGAGGCGGAGCGACACGTGTTGGCGCTCGATCTGCTTGCCCTTGCGAAACGTCCAGTCCGACTCCATACGGCCGATGTTCGCGTTCCATTGACGGGTGTCCGTTATCTCAACATCGTTGATGACGGAAGTATCGGAAGCCACGAAGTGCGACAGCACCCACGATTTGTTTGATACGTCGACCAGGAACTTCCCGCCCGGCTTCAGTGCGCGGAATGCACCCTTCGCGGTCGCCAGGTCGCCGGCCTTATCGAAGTAGCCGAACGCGGTGAACCAGTTGATCACGGCGTGGAACTCGCCGTCAAAATCGATCTCGCGCATATCGCATCGAATGAAAGGAATGTCCAACCCTTCACGCTTCGCCCGCCGGCGCGCTTGGCGGACATAAGCGGCCGTTAGGTCCACGCCCGTCATCTTCAAGCCCATCCTGGCCAACGGAATGGTAATCCGCCCGACACCGCAAGGGCAGTCCAGCACGCGCTGACCCTTGCGGAGCTTCAGCAGCTTCTTGATCAACTCGGCCTGCGCCTGGGCGCGGTCCTCGCTGAAATGGCTGGCCAGCACCTTGCCGTACAGACCGTCGAAGAACGTCTCGTACCATGGCGGTGAGTTGGTCATGTCCTGACCTCCTTTCGAATCAACGCGGGCATGAAAAAGGCCCATTCCGTTCGCTTTGCGCGCTATATACCGGCGACGTAATAACGCCGACGCACATAGCGTTGCGGACGGTTACGTCAGCTTTGGCGGCCCTGATGACTCCTTCGGCTGGACACGATAGCATGGCCGCGCAAGCGTGAGCATGGTGCCGGTCCGTAGAGATGGACCCAACGAAAGCGGGCCTACGTTATCGGCCAATGATCAATGGCCGCGTCGATCGCCGACATGAGGCGGATCGTCTCCCCCAAAGCCGTCACCACGCGCCGATAGTGCGTGATGTCGTCGTAGCTGAGGGGGCGGCCCTTGCGGTCCTTGAGCCACTTGGCGCAGACCTGATACCCGCCGACGTGGAACTCCCACACGTCGGCGGGGACTGGCTCGAAATACTGGTCGTCGTTGATGTAGACTCGCTGCTGGGTGTCCACGTAACGGGGCTTGGCGACGGTGTCGTCGCCGGTGGCGGGGTAGTTGACGGCCGGGGCGGGGACGGCCTCGAGCAGGTGCAGGCCCACCAGCTCGCCCCCGAGCTTGCACAGCGCGGCAAACAGTTTGCGGTCGCCGGTCAGGGGCAGGCGGGGGAAGTCGATCTTGAGGAACTCCGCGTAGCGGCTGCGGTAGGTGGGGCTGTGGAACACGGCGTACATGTAATGGAAGATATCCTCCGGGCCGAACGTCTTGGCCATGTCGCCCACCCCGTCGCTGACAAACGCCAACCCCAACTTGCCCGCAAACTCCTCGACAAACTCCGGCGCAAGATTAGGCCGCCGCCCACCGGGCCCTTCCGGCCAAGGCGACGTCTCAGCAAACAACTTGTCCTTCTTGCCCTTACCATCGGGATCGGGGTACAGGTAGAGGGGAAATATTGATGATCCGTCGTACTTCGCCACGATCTTGTGCTGGCCACAGATACGATTGACCGCCATCGTCGCGAACGGTTCCCGGGATTGACGGGTTGCCGCGAGACCGAGGTTCCATTGACCAAGGAAGTGCTTGTTGAGTTCGGAGCGTGGCCTGTCGAGAAGGCAATGTGCAAAGAGCAAATGGCGGCTATCAAAAGGTCGGTAGAGGCACTCTACGACAAGTCGTTCTGGTGAGTTGTCCTTTCTGAGAATATCTCGAGCTGCCTCCAGATGAAAGCTGGCCGTGTCCTTCAGAGAATACTTCTCGCGAAGTTCCTCATCTGTGATTTCTGTCGAAAGCAACTCCCCCAGCTTCTGAGAGACCTCTTTGGCTGTGAAGTCAACAACGAACGCGTCCCTGTGGGAGTTGAGTCCAATGTTATGTAGTGGAAGAATGTTCGAAACGGACAATCCAACTTCATACTCATCCATCATTGAATCATCTCTCGGGACATAGAAATAGGCAGGCCCTGTCACCTTCGGATTCCGCCACTGGGTGCTCTCTATATCCTGTTCATTCAGCCACTGATACTTGGTCCTTCGCAAGCCATGCAGATCAGCGTGCCTTACCTTCGCCGGTTTCGTTAACCGCTTTGGCCTTCGCACGAAGATGCCTATGGCGACGCCCTGCTGGATGTCGAAGACGTTTTCATCCTTCGACCCATCGGGACAGGTCTCCTTCTTCTTTGAGTTGCCGTGCAAGTCGACGATGTAGATGTCGTCGAAGGTGCGCATAAGGCTCTGCCGCATGCCGCGAAAGGTGGGGTTGTCCAGGTAGCCGTGATTGGAGATGAAGGCAAGGATGCCATGCCCCGTCCGCTCGATCCGGTCCTGGGCAAAGCGGATGAACTTGACGTAGTCGTCATTTAGCCATTTGGGATTGCGTTCGCCGAGCGGCTTGCCGTCGACCTGCTTGTAGTCGTCGATCAGCCCCCTGATCCACTCGCCCTTGTTGGCTGAATGCCCCGAGTAGGGCGGATTTCCGAGGACGACCATGACGGGGGTGTCGCGTTTGACGTGGGAGGCCTGGTTGGCTTCTTTGGCGATGAGGCCGGCGAACAGTCCGGCGGCGTGGAACTCGGCCTCTTCCAGCGTGTTGGTCAGGAAGACGTTCAGCCGTTCGTTGCTACCGAAGGTGTAGCCGGTTTGTTCGAGTTGCAGGCCGAGCTTCATGTGGGCGACGGCGTAGGGGGCCATCAGCAGCTCGAAGCCGAACAGCCTGGGCAGCAAGTGCTCGCGGACGTACTGATCCCACAGGCCTTCGTTGCCGGCGAAGGTCCCGTGGATCGCATCGATCACGCCGTGGAGGAACGTGCCCGTCCCGGTAGCGGGGTCGAGGATCTGGACCTTGTGGACATCCCGGGTGGTCTTCTTGCCGGAGAGATGATCGGTGAAGGTGTGCTTGATCCTGGTCGCGTCGGCGAGCCCATCGGGCAGGTTGAAGTTGGTCTTGAGGATATGGTCGATGCTGCGGACGATGTAGCCGACGACGGGCTCGGGGGTGTAGTAAACACCGCGCGACTCGCGCATCTTGGGGTCGTAGTGGGCGAGGAAGGTCTCGTAGAAATGGACGACCGGATCGTCCCGTCGGGTGGCCTTTCCGAAGTTGGCGAGGATGGCGTGGATGTCGGTCCGGCGGAGCAGTTCGGCCAGGTGGTCGACGGCCCAGACGATTCGCTCATCGAGCCCGGGCCCGGCGACGTGGGTGAACATTTCGCGCAGGAAGGGGTTGGTGGGCGGCAGGTCGTAGGCGGCGTGCTCGCGGGTGAATTTATGAGGCTGTTTGCTGTGGATGATCGCGGCGAACAGGCCGTAGCAGATGGTCTGGGCGTACATGTCGGCGAACTGTGGCGGGGTGAGGTCGTGCAGCAGCACGTCGCGGAAGCCGGCCATCTGTTCGTGCAGGGCGCCGGTGTCGGCCTCGTCGTCGAAGGCGTTGGCGATGATGCTCCGTATGAGCTTGGCGACCCCGGCCATCCGCTTGGCAAGCTGCTTGGGGTTGGCGATCATCGGTGCGGCATCTGCATCGAAGAAGGCGTCCAGCAACTCGACAAGCTGGGTCTGCCCGGCCGGGTCGGCTCGAAGCTTGCCGGCGGCGTCGACGGTGGCGACTCGGGCGGCGAGGCGCTGCTCGCCATCGACGAACCAGCGGAACTCGATGTAGTCGGTGAGGATGAAGTTGTCCAGCGATTCGAGGTACCGCTCGAGTTGCTCGGTCTTGAGTACCTTGGGCAAGGAGACGCCGATGTCTTTGCACTCGACATGGCCCAGCGGGGTAGGACCGCGTTGAACGACGAAGTCCGGCGCGCCGCATTTGACACGGCGGGGCTCGTTGACGGCCGTCGTGCCGCTGTGGTGGGCCTGGAGCAGTCGTTGCAGGGCAGGGCGATAGGCGTGCTCGGCGGCGACGCCGGTGGCGAGCTGCTTGCGGAGCTCTGTCAGGTAGGTCGAGATGTGTTCAGCGGCGGAGGGCATGGAGGCGAGAGTACGCGCGGACCAGTAGCGTGTCAATGTGGCAAGTGGCGCGGACGACAACTTGGCGATGGTGACAAAGGGGGGTGTTGAAAAAGCCTGCTTTTCGTGGCATGGGCAGGATGCCCATGCCACGAAGGCGGGTTCAAGCCCACGCGCGGCCGCCGTCGAAGAGGGGGGCGCCGGGGCCGAGGTTGGGCAGGGATAAGAGCAGACCGTTTTCGGATTCGGTGACGACCAGGCCGAGCTTGCCGGCGGGGTCGAAGGCGCAGTTGGTTGGGTTGCGGCCGGGCAGGTCGTGGGTCTTGACGACGGCGCCATCGGCATCGACCGCACGAATCTGTCCGCCGCCATAGACGGCGACATAGAGCACTCCGTCGGCGCCGAAGGCTATGCCGTCCGGCCCGCCGGGCCCATCATCGGGTGCGCTGACATCGGCCCATGGCTTGGGGTCGAGCCACTGGCAGGCGGCGGCGTCCCACGGGCCTTTCCAGAGGCGGCTGGTCTGCGTCTCGGCGACGATAAGCGTCTGGTCGCCGTCGGTGAAGGCCAGGCCGTTGCAGAACTTGAACGGTTCGGCGATGACGGTTGCCTCCCCGTCCGGCCGAAGGCAGCAGACGAAGCTGGGCGGCTGATCCGGCGTGTATTGGGGGCACGTGAAGATGCAGTTGCCCGCCGTGTCGAAAGCCAGGTCGTTGGGCTTGCTGATCCGGCGGCCGCCGGCATACTCGCAGATCGTCTCCACGGTTCCGCTGCCGGGGAGGAGGCGGCGGATGGCGTTGACGTCGTCGCCGCTGTCGCAGAACCAGATTCGGCCCTGGCGGTCGACGGCCGCTCCGTTGGGCGCGCCGCCGGTGGTGAATCGTTCGACCTCGCCGTCGCGCCAGCGGATCAGGCCGCCGCCTTGCAGCTCCACGCACCACAGGTCGCCGGCGGGGTCGAAGACAGGCCCCTCAGGAAACGCCAGGCCGTCGGTGAGGATGTTGACTTTGGTAGGCATGTCGTGGCTCGATGGCGCGGCGGATTAGGAAATCCGCCGCGCGATGTTGGTTTCTATGGAATGTAGGGCGGGTCGACGTCGAGGCGGCGGCCGGCGATGAAGACGTCGGTCGGCTTGGTGCGGATGTCCAGCGGGTCGCCGGGCCAGACGACCAGATCGGCGTCTTTGCCGCGTTCGATCGAGCCGAGGCGTTTATCCAACCCCAGGATCTTCGCGGGGTTGATGGTCATGACCTTCATGGCGTCGTCGCGGCTGAGCCCTTCGCGCATGGCCAGCGCGGCGATGACGACCAGCCGCTCCATGGGCAGCACGGAGTGGTCGGTGGTGACGGCGACGGTCAGTCCGGCGTCGACGCAGCGGGGGATGGTGGCGAAGGTGCGGTGCTTCAGCTCGACCTTCATCCGCGAGTGCATGGTGGGGCCGATGACGACGGGGATCTTCCGCTTGACCAGTTCGTCGAGGATGTCGTGGGCCTCGGTGGCGTGCTCGAAGCAGTAGGTGAACTTGTACTTGTCGGCGATCCGCATGAACGTCAGCATGTCGACGGCCCGGTGGGCGTGGCAGCGGGCGGGCAACTTGCCGTTGAGGACGCGACAGACCGCCTCGAGCTTGGGGTCGGCGGCGAAGGGTTCTTTGGCGGCCTTTTTGCTCTTGGCGTGGATGCGGCGTTTCTTGTCGTAGGCGACGGCATCGGCGAAGGTTTTTCGCAGGATGGCGGCGATCGCCATGCGGGTCTTGGGGGCGCCCTTGTGGCCGTAAACGCGTTTGGGGTTTTCGCCCATGGCCATCTTCATCCCGGCTTCGGCGACGACGATCTGGTCGTTCAGCGACGGGGCGTGCGTTTTCAGCACCGCGCCGATGCCGCCCATGAGGTTGCCGCTGCCGGGGGTGACAAAGATCGTCGTCACGCCGGCCAGGGCCGCCTCGGTCAGCGCGACGTCGGACGGCTTGAACGCATCCAGCGCCAGCATGTGGGGGGTGATGGGGTCAGAGGTCTCGTTGGTGTCGCCGTCGCCGGGAAAGCCGTCCTCCATCAGCCCGGCGTGGCTGTGGGCGTCGATCAGTCCCGGCGTGACGAGCCGACCTCGACAGTTGATCGTTCGGGCGCCTTTCGGCACGACCGCGCTCTTGCCGACGGCTGCGATCTTGCCGCTGCGAATCACGATCGTGCCCCGTGCGATGGTCCCCTTCGTGACGGTCTCGATTTTGGCGTTGGTCAGCGCGATCGGCGGGTCAATCGTTTTCTTAGCCATGCCTGGAAGTATATGTCGCGTTGGCGGAAAGCTCAATGCAAGTCCAGGGCTGATGGGAATGTCCAATTCCCAATGACCAATGTCCAATGGGCGGGATCAGACGTCCCGGGGCATCCCCGATGGTGCAAAGAAGCGGCCCGGCGCTGACTGGTCATTGGTGTCATTGGACATTGGGAATTGGACATTGGTCATTGGCCGGCGGCCTAACCTGTTGGTCGCGAATGCGCATCCGGGGCCGTATCAATCAATGGCCGCTGCGTGACGCCCGGCGGCGGGGTCGCCGGCGGCGTGGAGCAGGCCGGTGTCCGGGTCGATCAGCAGCATTACGGGGTTAGCGATTGGGCCGGAGGTGACCGTTATCGTGTGGCCGCGGCGCTTGAGGTCCTGTTGGACGGCGTCTTCGATGCCGCTGTGGACGCATACCGAGCCGACCTCGACGAAGGTGTCGGCGCGGACGGGGGACGGGTTGAACGAGTTCTCGTGATGGAACGTGCTGAAGAGCGGGGCGGTGACGGCGTCGGCGGCCGAGAAGCCGAACTCGATGGCGTTGAGCAGCACGTTCAGTGAGGTCTGGTCCTGCAGGTCGCCGCCGGCGACGCTGATGGCGGCTGCGGGTCGGCCGTCCTTGAGCACGAGTGTGGGGGTCAGCGTAATTCGCGGACGCTTGCCCGGCGCGATGCAGTTGGGGTGGCCGGGGCAGGTGTTGAAGCTTCGCAGACGGTTGCCGTGCGTCACGCCGGTGGCCCCGCCGTCGCCCTTATTGCCGAAGACATTGCAACTGGGCGTGGCGGCGACGAGGTTGCCCCAGCGGTCGGCGACCACGCACGTCGTCGTGCCGCCGGGCCCGGGGCGGTGCAGGCCCGGCCCTTTCAGCGCAGCGGGGGTCAGCGGATCGCCGGGGCGGATGTCGGTCGAGGCGGCGGCCATATCGATCAGCTCGCGGCGGATGTCCGTGTAGGGGCCGGCCAGCAGGGCGGTGGTGGGCACATCGGTCAGCAGCGGATCGCCGTAGTACTCGTCGCGGTCGGCGAAGGCCAGCTTGAGCGACTCGACGAGCGCGTGCACGTAATCGGCCGACAGATGGCCCATCGCTTTCAGGTCGAAGCCCTCCAGCAGGCGCAGGGCCTGACACAGCACCGGCCCCTGCGTCCACGTGTCGCACTTGCAGACGGTGTAACCGCGATAGTCGACGGTGACGGGCTTCTCAACGCGCGTCACGTGGGCGGCCAGATCCGCCTTTCGCAGAAAGCCGCCCTTGGCCACATACCATGCCTCCAACTCGTCGGCGATGTCGCCGGTGTAGAAACGGTCGTTGGCAGCCTGGAGCTTCTCCTGGCGGCTGCCGCGGGCGGTGTGTTCGGCCTCGGCCATTCTACGCAGCGTGCGGGCCAGCCGCTCGTACCAGTCGCGGCCGCCGGCCATCCTGCGCAGCGTGTGGGCTAGACGCTCGTGCCAGTTGCGGCCGCCGGCATCCAGCAGGGCCAGCGCGGGTGCGGCTGCATCGGCGAAGCTCTTGGTCCCGTAGCGCATCAGGGCGGTGATGCACAGGCCCAGCGCGGCCGGGACGGGGGCGGCCTTGATGTCGCCGGCGGTGGGGATGCCGTTGGCCATGTACCACTCGATGGCCTTGGCGTCCTGCGGCGCGCAGCCCAGGCCCGAGAGCACCTCGACCTGCCGGCGATTGGCATCATAGATCATGAAGGGCACCTCGCCGCCGATGGCGAACAGCCCGTGGTCGGTGATGCTCAGCGCCATAATGGTCGCGACGGCGGCGTCAGCGGCGTTTCCGCCCTGGGCGAGCAGATCGATGCCGGCCTGAACAGCCTCAGCCCCACCGGCGGCGACAGCGCCACCCCGGCCGGACGCATGCCAGCCGATTGAGCTTTCACTGCGTGGGTTCACACCTCTCTCCTTTGATCACCAAAGTTGACCTTGTCCCTGTCTGCATTGTCGCGAGTTGCAAGGCGGGGAGTATACCAGCCGCGCAGCAGAAATCACCTATCCCGTCGGCCGCCCCTCCCTTGCCCGATGGGTGCTAGTCGATCGACGTGGGATTCGCCAGCTTCATCGCGGGTGTTAGGGCTGGCGCGTGGGGATGTTGAGGGTCTCTTTGTCGCTGCAAAGGCCCTGCACGAGCTTGGCGGTCACCGGGACCTCGCCAACGGGTGTGGTCTGCATATGGCGGCCCTTGCCTTCAAGGCGTTTCAGCACCAGAAGGCCGTTGTGGCAGGTTGGACAGTAGTTCAGGTCGATTCGGATACGTCGGAGCAGTTTTTTCGTCTTCCTTCCGGCTGCTTGCAACGGTTCGATGAGTTTGTTCAGGCGCATCGCGTCATTGTCGGCAACGGCCTGCATGAGTTGGTCGAGCGTGCTCTCGGCCGAAGCGTCTGCGGGTGCGCCCTGTCGGCGGAGAGCGGCCTGGGCCTCAGCCTCCTTGGCAACCGTGTCGATATCCTTGCTGACAGGCAGGAAGCAGACCTGCTGCGATCTCATGTAGCGTTGGCAGGTGTCGCAATACCTGACGGTCCGCAGAAGCAGCAGAGGGAACAGCCCACCCGCGGAAAAGCCGAGCACTTCCAGGCCGCGAAGGAGGTAGCCGAGCTTGCCGAGCGGCTCGGCGCCGTCACTGTCAATACCCGTCGAGTAGGTGAAGGACTGGGTGATGTAGTCAAAGAAGGCCCAGAAGCTGATCTTCGTGCCGTCATCCCAGTGGGGATCGATCGCCAGATACTCCAGGTACTGCGCAACGAAATATGCCGCCACCATCAGCGCGAAGACCAACGCCAGAATTGCCCAAGGCACACGAATGCCTTGCCATAGGGAGACGAGGCCGTAGCCGCTGCCGGCGAGGAACCCCACGCCGATCGCCGAGATGGGGATAAAATACATCATGTAGTATCCCATCAGGCTGATATCGCCTTCTGAGGCGAAGCATGCCAGCGACACGAGGGCCAGGGCGATGGCTGATGTTACCAGTCCGCCAAGGATCACAGCCAGTCCGGGCCGCTTCATCCCCGGCGCCATGGTGGTGAGGTCGTTGGGTAGCGAACTCATGCGAGGTTCTCCCTTCTCGGGTCTATGTGCGAGTAAACCAGCCGCGGCGAGCGAGGGCGATTCTATCGTACAACCAGCGGCGGGTACCACGCTTTTGCGTTGTGTGCAAAAGCGTGGCGCCCAGCTCCCTATCCCGAGCGGATCAGTGGGTGAGGGCGTAGGTGAAGGCGTTGACGCCGACGCGGAGGGCGTCGGGGCTTTGGTAGCTGCGGGCGAAGGGGTAGTTGAGTTGCTCCCAGCCGGTCGAGAGGCTCAGCGGGGCGTAGATCACCACGAGCTGGCCGTCGAGTTCGATGCCTTCGAGGTAGGGCGCCCGGAGATTGGGCTTTTCGCTGCGGACGAGCTCACTGTAGGCGACGTGGCGAATCGAGAACGGCATCTGATAGAGGGGCGAATCGGCCGGCAGGACGGCCAGGTCGGCGTCGGGCAGGACGCGCTTGATCTCGCGCCGAAAGGCTGCGTCGAACGCCTTGCGTCCGGCGGCGGCGTCGGCGATGAGCACGCCGCCGTTGGTAAGGTATTTGCGGAGGGTGGCGACCTCGTCGTCGGCGAGCGTGAAGTCTCGCAGGCCGGTGACGTAGAGCACGGGGTAGCTGAACGCCTCGGCGCCGGCGAGGGTGACGGCGTCGCGTTTGAACTGGACGTTGACGGTCGTCTGGGCGTCGATGGCCTTGAGCAGGTTGACCAGCCCGTGGGGGGTGGGGTCCCAGTCGCCGTCGTGGACGAGCTGGCCGACGACGAGGCGGTCGCGGGCGTCGTCGTCCTGCTGGTGGTAGCGTTTCTCGATGCCCCACGCGCGGGCGTACTCGAAGTTCGCCAGCATGACCGAGATGAGATTCACGCCCAGCCGCGTCGCATCGGCCTGGTGGTAGAGCGTGCCGCCCTCGATCGGATGGTTGACGACATCCCACCCGCAGTTCAGATCGATGGGCGAGTAGATCACGGCCGGCCTGGAGCCGAGGTAGACGGCCTCGAGATAGGGCGGGATGGCCTTGAACGGCTCGTGGTTCTTGCGGACCCGCATTTTGTCGATCGGGTGGACCGCGGCGAACAGGGGCGAGTCGGTGTCGATGGCGGCCAGGGGACGCTTGGGGAACAGCCGGGCGATCTGGCGGCGGGCCGAATCCCTGAACGCCTGGCGGCCGCACTGGGCGTGGACGACCAGCGTGCCGCCGTCGTAGAGATATCGCCGCAGGCGGGTCAGCAGGGCGTCGGACAGCTCGGGCATGGGCGTCCAGCCGGTGACATACAGCAGCGGCAGTTCGGCGGGATCCCAACTGAAGGTCGAGAGGGACGTGGGCACGTAGCGGTAGTGGATGGCGAGCTGCTTGTTGGCGACGGCCATCAGTCGCTCGATGTCGATCTGCGTGGTCGCAAAGGCGCTGTCGCCGCCCGGGCCCGTGACGTCGGAAAAATCGATCATGCCGACCAGCGCGGGCGGGGCGGGCTGGCGTTTGCGTTCGGTCCGCCGCAGCGGGGTGGCCGGCAGGGGCAGGGGGGGAAAGCTTTCGCCGCCGCTTCGGCGTTGGGGCTTGGCGCGCGGGGGCCGGCCGGCCTTGGGGTTGGACCACGGTTCGGCTGCGGGGGCAGCGACGGCGACGACCCACGCGCCGACCAGCACGACGGCCAGTCGGCGCCAACGGCGGGGTGTCGCGATGCGCATGGTGTCAGTTCGTCTCGCCGCCCAGCGGCGCCAGCGGGGCCAGGGACTTCCCGGGCGTCTCTTTCGGGTCGGCGGGGTCACCGGTCCGCTCTGGCGGGGCCAGCGGCTCGTCAGGCAGGGGCCTCTCAGGCGGCGGCTCGCCGGGAGGAGTGAGCCGGACCTTGAACCTGGCGGCATCGTCCTGGATGTCGGCGATTCGGTGGGTGGCGAACTTCACATTGGATTTGTTGAAGTCCTCGTGTTCGAGCGCCTCGCGGTAGAGTTCCAGCGCCCTGAGCTTGTCGTTGAGGCGCAGGTCGTAGACCACCGCCGCCTGGAACCGCGCCGGCTGATGGATATCGGGGTCCCAGGTCCATGCCCGCTGATACCAGTTGACGGCCCGGAGGTCTTCGTCGAAGTACTCCTTGTAGATCTCGCCGATGAAAAACGCCGCCGCCGGCGCCTTGGAGGACGTCGGATAGTGGTTCACCAGGAGCTTGAAGCGGGTCAACGCTTCGCGCTGCTTGGTGTAGCTGGTTGTCAGGAACGTGCGGAGCCAGCCCCGGCCCTGGTCGTAGATACGATGGGCGTCGGCGTACAACTGTTCGGCCTCGGGGATGGTCGCGTTGGGCATGAGATCCAGCGGCGGGAACTCGGCGCTGTCGAGATAGAGATACGTCCGCACGCCGTCGAAGCGGCGAAGGATGTTCCGGGACGCCTTGCCGTTGAGCTTGGGCCCATGGCGGCCGTAGTATTCTTCGGCCTCCCGCAAGGCCAGAAGGTACTCGTGGCGCCCGACAGCGACGTCCTCGGCCAGGGTCCCTTCGTTGGTATTGGCCGGCAGCCTAGCGTCCCGCGGGGGCATGGCGGCGATGCCCACCCACTTGAATGTCTGGGCCCGCCGGAGGTTCTGGTGCTCGCGCCGCACCCATTGCGTTCGCAGGATATCGCCGTTGGCGACGTAGAACTGGTGCAGCAGGCGCAGACGATGGTCGTAGGCGATACGGGAGGCCTCGACCCGGGAGGTGAGCTTCTGGGCCTCAGGCTTGTCGGCGGGCACTTCGACATACTTGACCGGCAGGACCACATAGTGCCGCAACGTCGGCGGGTTATCACAACCGGCCAGAGCGGTCAGAACGGTTAGCCCGACGAGAATTGTCGTTAGCGATGTGCGCATGTTGGTCATAGGGGATCTCCTTGCACCACACCCAGCGCTGAACGGCCCTATTATGTTGTCAAGATCTGACCGTTGCAAGCACTCTCATGCCATCTTCAGCCGGTGGGGCGATTCCACGCTGGACACGGCGGCGGCTCGGGCGGTATCATGGTGCCGGCACAGCAGGGATCGCTAAGTGAAAGAGGGACATGAAAATGACGCTTCATCGTTGGAAATTGGTCGGGATCGTACTGGCGATGATATGCGCGGGGGTTGCCGTCTCACCCACCCGTGGCGACAAGATTCTCGATGAGCGGGTCAAGCGCCTCATCAGCCAGTTGAAAGATGGCGACAAGAATGCGCGTCGTATGGCGGCTGAGAGCCTGGGCGATCTGGGCCCGGCTGCGGCCGACGCCGTCGGCGCGCTGATGCAAGCGCTGAAAGACAAACAGGGGGTCGTGCGGCATTTCTCGGCGTGGGCATTGGGCAAGATCGGCCCCGACGCCAGGGGGGCGGCTTCGGCGCTGGTGCGGTGCCTGAAAGACAAGGACGGTCGCGTTCGTCACCTTGCCGCCTGGTCGCTGGGGGAGATCAATGCGCCGGCCAGCGAGGCCGGGCCCGCTCTGGTCAAGGCGATCGACGACAAGAACCAGCTTGTGCGGCGATACGCGGCCCAGTCGCTGGGCGCGCTGGACCCAGCCTATACCGGGGCCGTCGAGCCGCTGGTGAAGCTGTTGGGCGGTTCATCGGAGGAACTGGCCCAGATAGCCGCTGTGTCGCTGGGGCGGATGGGCCCGGTGGCGGCCGATGCGATCGGGCCGCTCCAGAAGCTGCTGAAGATCGACGACCGGAAGCTGCGGTATACGGCGGCGATGTCGCTGGGCAAGATCGGCAATGCCGAAACATCGGTCCTGCCGATCATGATCGAGATGCTGTCCGACGAGAATCCGGACGTGCGTCTCAATGCGGCTCTGGCGATCGGCAACATGGGTCCGGCGGGCCTGGCTGCAACCGAGGCGCTGGCCCGAATGGTCAAGGACAAGGATCACAACGTCCGTTACGGGGCGATGGTGGCGCTGGGCTCGCTGGGGCCGGCCGCCAACTCGGCGGCGCCGACGCTGCTGGAGGCGTTTCGCCGGATCGAGGGCCCGCAGCGATGGGACGCGGTTTCGGCGTTGGTGCAGATGAAGCGGGGCAATCTGGCCGTGGCCGATCTCCGCAAAGTGCTCAAGGCCAAGGAGCCCAAGGACCGTCGCGAGGCCGCCATCGTGCTGTGCGCGATCGGGAAGGGCGCCAGGCCGGCCGGTGAGGATCTGCAGGCGTTGGCGAAAGACCCCGATGAGGCCGTGCGCGTCGCGGCGGGCCGGGCGCTGCTGGCGGTGATCGGCGACCGCGAGACGGCCGTCGCCGTGCTGATACCGGCGATGCGCGACAGCGAGGACGCAGATATTCGCTCCGACGCTGCGATGGGACTTGGAATGGTCGGCTCGCCGCCGCCCAAGGGGGTCGTGCCCGCCCTGATCGCGGCGATGAAGGATCGGAGCGAATGGGTCCGGTGGCAGGCGATCCGGTCGCTGGGGCGGTTTGGCACGGGCGCGGCCGATGCCCGGCCGGCGCTGATGGTGGCGCTGAAAGACATTCACGAGGCGGTGCGGTCGGCGGCCGCTACGGCGCTTGACGACATCGAGCTTCCCCCTCGCCGGCAATTCGCCTCTGCCAATGGGAGCGGGGGGCCCGGCTTCATGGAAGGCGACGACCCGGCCCTGTCGGATCCCAATTCGCTTCCCGAGCCGTTCGCCAAGGCCCCGGAAAGGGCCACGGTGGGCGAGGCCATCGAGGTGCCCACCGAGCGCACGCCTGTATTGGGCAGGCCGATCGGCTCGGTGGCCCCGCCTGCGACCACGCAGCCGGCCACGACACAACCGAAGGATGACGAAGACGACTCGGAGTAGCCCTGCTGCAACGGGCGGTTCCAGGGACGGCGCTCAGAGCGCCGGTGCGGTGGAGGCCTTCGTGCGGGCGCGGGCCAGGGGGTGGGTCTTGTCGTAGACCTGTTTCAGCCGCCGCGTGGTCATATGGGTGTAGATCTGTGTGGTGGAAAGGCTCTCGTGGCCGAGCATTTCCTGAACGCTTCGCAGGTCGGCGCCGGCGTTGAGCATGTGCGTGGCGAAGCTGTGGCGAAGCACATGGGGGCTGACGTGACCCGGAATACCGGCGGCGGCCATGTACTTGTTCAGCTTGCGGCGAATGGATCGGTCGGAGATGCGCTGGCCGGCGCGGTTGACGAACAGAGGCCCGGTGGCCGCCTCGCCGGCCGCGGCGGCGCGCTTGTCGAGATAGACCTGAACCGCCGACAGGGCGCACCCGCCCAGCGGCGCCAGGCGTTCCTTCTTTCCCTTGCCCCGAATCCTGAGCGCCCCGCCGAACTCATCGAGATCCTCGACATTCAGTTCGACCAGCTCGCTGATTCGCAGGCCGGCGGAGTAGATGGTCTCGAGAACGGCCCGATCTCGCGCGCCCAGCAGCGTGCTCGTATCCGGCGCCGACAGCAGGGCGCCGACCTGCTCGACGTCGAGGCACTTGGGCAGACGTTTGTCCTGCTTCGGTGTGCGAATGACGCTGACCGGCGAGCTGGACAGATGTCCCTGGCGAACGAGGTATTTGTAGAAGCTCCGCAGGGAGGCGAGCTTTCGGGCGGCGGTGGCCTTGGAATAGCCGCTGTTGCGCATCATGGCCAGGTAGGCGCGGACGTCCATCGGCTCGATCGTCAGCAGGCGCGCGTTGCACGCGTCGATGTCCATGTCGTCGGGGGAGGGCAGATCACCGTTGGTCAACTCGCCGGGCAGGACGTCGGAGCCTTCGGCGGCCCGGAGGAACTGGCAGAACTGGGTCAAGTCGGCGCCGTAGCTGCGGAGTGTGTGGACCGAGAAGTTCCGCTCGGCTTCGAGGTATTCGAGAAAGTCAGAGATGAATGGCGGTTGCTGCATGACCTTCCATGGTCCGGCCGTCCGTCGGTCTCGACATCGGCCTACGTGTTGTCTGGTGGCCTCGACCGGGGGCCGGCGCCTAGCTTCGTTCGTCGGACGAGGCCTGGAGCGGCTCGTTGGGCGAGCTGGCGGCATATTGAGCGACCTGGAAACTCAGCGTGGCGGCATCCAGCCAGTCCATCGGACAGTCCGGATCTTCAGCCAACTGTATCAGGCGGCCTACGATCTCGTCTTCACGGCCGACGGGATACTGGAACAGGAACGAGTGTCCGGCCCTCGAGAATGTCAGCAAGCGTTTGCTCATTATGCCTTTCCAAGCGATGACCCTGATCACCACGGCAGTATTCTTATCGGACGATACTCCGCCCAACTGCAGACAATGTGGTGCCGCAGCCCAGCCATCGCTGGCGAAAAAAGGCGCTCATCCTGCAGACACAAGAAACAGACGCGCCGCATGCGGCGGCAAAGCGTCGCCTGCGGCCCGCAACGGCAACAGGCCGGCCGCCAGGGGGGGCATGTGGCCTCACCGGCGATCAGGTCAAGGACCTAACGAACCGCACTGGCGTAAGGCAATATTCCACAGCTTGTTATGGCTCTTCCCTTTTACGGAGAGGCGATAATAAAACGATGTCTTGGCGGAGGGAGACCAAGACATCGCTTTCATCGACCGTGGCCCCGAAGGCAGGTGGAGGGAGACCTGCCTACTATTTGAGCCACAGCGAAAACTCACAACTCACTGTTGATTCTAGGAACGTCCAAGTGTCCAGTCAAGGCTTTTACGGATTTTAGGTATTCTGCTGCTGCCCCGCCAGGCGGCCCGCAGTGATGTCCAGACGGGTCATTCCAGCCGGACAGGACAGTGCTCTTGACTGGCCATTCTGGCCGGACTAGACTTGTCGTAGATGGCGGGCACGGGCGGCGAGGGGCCCGACCGAGTTGGAGCAGGCTGCATGGCGAAAAGCTTTGTCAAGGACTTCAAGGTTTTCTTCTTCCGCGGCCTAGCGGCGATGCTGCCGATGATGTTGACGTTGATGATCATCATCTACGTCTTCCGGTTCATCCAGGAGAACGTCGGTCGGCACCTGGACCAGGCCACCCAGTGGGGTGTGATCCAGATTCGCAGGCTGATCTACGGCGGGCCGTGGTCGTTCGCAGGGGCGGATGCGGAATGGCAGAAGGTCCAGGCCTTCTGGGACACTCACGGCCTGGCGTTCATCGGCATCGTGCTGGCGTTCACGTTGATCTATGTTCTGGGACGTTTCGTCGCCAGTATCATGGGCCGGTGGGCCCTGCGAGTTCTGGAGGCGGGGTTCAAGCGACTGCCCGTGATCCGGCAGTTGTACCCGCAGGTCAAGCAGGTGACGGACTATTTCTTTTCGGATCGACAGATTGACTTTTCGCGCGTAGTCGCTGTGGAGTATCCTCGCAAAGGCGTCTGGGCGCTGGGGTTGGTGACCGCCGGGGGGATGAAGAAACTGGCCGAGGCGGGGGGCAGTGACATGTTGACGATCTTCATTCCTTCAAGCCCCATGCCGGTGACGGGGTATACGATTACGGTCCGAAAAGACGAGGTGGTGGATCTGCCGCTGAGCATCGACGAAGCATTTCGCTTCACGATCAGCGGCGGCGTGATTCAGCCTCCTGCTCAAGTGACCCGTCCGACGAAAGAGCCGCCACCGCCCAGCGGGGCGGCCAACCTGTTGCCCAACAAGGAGACACAAGCGTGAGCATCGTAGTCAAAGCACGTCACATGGATGTTTCCGAGGACATCCGCGCGTATGTCGAATCCAAAGCCGAACGCCTGGTCCGCTATCTGGCCGATATCCAGAATACGGAAGTGACGCTGGATTTGGAGGGTGACAAACCGTTCGTCGAGATCGTGGTCACGGCCAAGAAGAAAGCCACTTTTGTGGCGACGCATCGGGATGACGATATGCATGCCGCCATCGATCAATGCATGCACAAGATTACTCGGCAGCTTCGCCGTCACAAAGATAAGGTACGCGATCGCCAGGGACCACCGCACGGTGAGGGGACATAAGTGTTGTCTTAATAATTTGTTGTGAGTTCTGGATTTGGGGGGCGTCTCAGGCGGCAGGCTGAAGAAGCTGCAGGCGCCGCCGACCTTGCGACTTATGACGGCCCTTAATGATGTTGTGAATGCCGCCGGAGTTCTGTACACTCTCGGCCAAGAAAGCGACCATGGTCTCGATGCGTTCGGGGCATCTGTAGGAGTTGTAAATGAAACTGTCGGACATCTTCATCGCGGACGCCATGGTTCCTCACCTCGAGGCCAAGACGCGCGATGAGGCCATTGGCGAACTTGTGCGGTCCCTGGTCGCTGCCGGCGCAGTCGCCAAGAGGAATGTCCCGGAAATCGTCAAGGCGGTGCTGGCCCGCGAGACGAAGGCCACCACCGGTATCGGCAAAGGCATTGCCCTGCCGCACGAACGGCTCAAGTGTGTTAAGCGCCCCGTCGGAGCGATCGGCCGCAGCGCCGAGGGCATCGATTTTTCCGCGCTGGATTCCAAGCCGGTCTATTCGGTCATTCTGTTGCTGTCCAACTCGGAAAGCGCCGATGAGCACCTGGAAGCGATGGAAACCATCTTCAAGCACGTTCAGCGGGACATGTTCCGCAAGTTTCTCCGCCAGAGCGAAACCAAAGAAGCCATGATCGATCTAATCCAGGAAGCCGACGAACTCGGGTAGGCGGGAGTCGGATGATATTGGTGGATGCAAGACGTTGCCAATCGTCAAGAAAGAGATCGAAGTTCCCAATAAGTATGGACTGCACGCCCGCCCGGCGATGCAACTGGTTGAGTTGGCCAACAGCTACCAAAGTAAGATAGAAGTCTCGAACGACACGCTGACAATCGATGCGAAGAGCATCATGTCTGTGATGCGTCTTGCGGCCGCCAAAGGCACGAAACTGACCATCGTTTGCGATGGTGAGGATGCCGAAGAAGCCGCCACGGCCATGATCGGATTGATCACGGCCGGTTTCGGCGAAATGGAATCGCCCCAGGCATAGGGCGTCTCCAGCGCTGGCGGCCCGACAGGCCGGCCGTGTCGCAGGAGAACAATCTAGACGATGAAGATCAAGAAGGGCATTGGGGTTTCTCCCGGTGTGGCGATCTGCCAGGCGGTGGTCGTCGACGCTGAGGAGTTCGATATCCCCCAGCGCAAGGTGCCAGCCGACCACGCCCAGGCCGAGTTGGCCCGTCTGCGCAAAGCCCTGACGGTCTCCAAGAAAGAACTGCAGGACCTCTCGAAGCGAACGGCCGAGCGGATCGGGCGCGAAACGGCCGGCATCTTCGACTTCCACATCTCCCTGCTGGAAGACCGGTCGCTTCAGAAGAAGGTCCAGGACGCCATCGTCACCGGCAGCGTCACGGCTGAGTACGCGGTGGCCACCGTGTTGCGCGGGTACGCCAGGGAGTTCCTGGCCATGCCCGAGCACCTCGCCGAGCGCGTCAAAGACGTCTACGATATCGAGAAACGCCTGCTGCGGAACCTGATCGGCCAGAAGCGACAGAGCCTCTCCCACCTCAACCAGGACGTCAGTGTCGTGGCGCACGACCTGACGCCGTCGCAAACGGCCAGCATGGACCGCAAGCACATTCGCGGGATTGTCATCGACGCCGGCGGGGCGACCAGTCATACCGCCATCCTCGCTCGAGCGCTGGGGATCCCGACGGTGGTGGGCACCAATGATGTCGCCGCCGAGGTCACCGCCGGCGACATGCTCATCATCGACGGCACGCGGGGGACCGTCATCCTCGACCCCGACGAGGCCACCATCACTCAATACAAGCAGATGGCCCAGCAGCAGGTCGACTTCATCCACAGCCTGGATTCCCTGAAGGACCTGCCCGCCATTACGCAGGACGGCCACGAGATCACGCTCCTGGGCAACATCGAGTTCCCCGGCGAGGCGGCGGCCGTTCTCGATAAGGGGGGGCAGGGCATCGGCCTGTATCGAACGGAGTTTCTCTACCTCGGGACCGAGCGCGAGCCCAACGAGCGTGACCACTACGACGCCTATCGCGAGGTCATTCGCCTCGTCAGCGACCACCAGGTGGTGATTCGCACGCTGGACCTCGGCGCCGACAAGTACACCCAGTCGCGCGCCCGCGTGCCGGAGCGCAATCCGTTTCTGGGCTGTCGGAGTATCCGGTTCTGCCTGCAGAACCTCCCCATGTTCAAGACGCAGATCCGCGCGATCCTCCGGGCGAGCGTGGATGCGAACGCCTCGATGTTGTTCCCGCTGGTGACCAACCTGCTGGAATTGCGTCAGGCCAAGACCATCGTCCGCGACGTGATGGAAGACCTCGAAGAAGAAGGCATCGAGTTTCGTCCGGACATCCCGATCGGGATGATGGTTGAGACCCCCTCGGCGGCGCTGCAGGCGGACGCCTTCGCCAAGGAGGTGGACTTCTTCTCCATCGGCACCAACGATCTGGTGCAGTACACGTTGGCCGTGGACCGCGGCAACGAGAAGGTCGCGTCGATGTTCACGGTCGCCCACCCCGCCGTGTTGCGACTGATCAAGGACATCATTCGGACCGGTCAGCGACACGGCATCAGCGTGAGTTTGTGCGGAGAAATGGCCGCCGACCCGCTCTACACGTTGCTGCTGCTGGGGCTGGGCCTGCAGGTCTTTTCCTGCGCGCCGCCGGCGATCCCGGAACTTAAGAAAATGATCCGTTCGGTGACGATGGCGCACGCGCGCCAGGTTGCCCGTCGGGTGATGAGCTTTCAGTCAGACAAAGAAACAGTGAACTACCTTCATGCAGAGGTCCGCGGTATTCTGCCGGATGATATCATCGGCTAGTGCGCGGCGCTGCGGCCTTGTCGGGGCGGACACCGGCGACAGGGCATGGAAGGACCGGAAAGGATTCGACTGGACGTGCCTCAGCGATGGGCTATCTGGCTGTCCATTCGGGATGATCTGCGTTTTCTGTCGCATCATGACACGATGCGCGCGATCGAACGAACGGCCGTTCGGGCCGGGCTGCCTCTGGCGTATACCCAGGGGTTCAATCCCCACCCGATCCTGTCGGTGGTCTGCCCGCGCCCCGTGGGCGTCGCCAGTTGCGACGACCTGCTGGTGGCGGCTCTGACCGGCCCGGCCGACGCGACGGCGATGCTGCAGCGCCTCAACGGCGCTGCGCCGCCCGGGATGCGATTCCTCGGCGCCGCGCCGCTGGCCGGCAAGAGGCCGCCCCAACCCCGTCGCATTGACCATGAACTGTCGCTCGATCCGCCCCAGGCCCGGCGCGTCGCCAGGCGAATCGATGACCTTCAAGACCAGCCGACCTGGCCCGTCGAGCGGCCGGGGCGACCCTCGCGCCGCGCCAGGGGCAAGGTCACCGCCGGACGGACGGTCAATGTTCGGCCCCTGACAGCCGATGTGATGGTAGAGGGGACGTCTCTGCGATGGACCCAGTTGTTTGTGGAAGGGCAGACGGCCTCGTGTCGCGATGTCCTCAACCTGCTGGGCCTCGATGAACGTATCAACAGCGCAAGGGCGATCCGCGTCGGAGCGGACTATCGACTGTCCGACGACCAGCGCGGCGATTTCAGAACGGCCCAGGCGCCTGACAAGACATAGGATTTGAAGACTCTCATGCCTAAAGAAATGCTAATCAACACACTGGAAGGCCATGAATGCCGGATCGCGATTGTCGATGACGGCCGCCTCCAGGAACTGTACGTCGAGCGAAGCCGAAGCGCTTCGCACGTCGGCAACATCTACAAGGGCCGAATCACCAACGTCGAGGCGGCCATCCAGGCTGCGTTCGTGGACTTCGGGCTGGGCAAGAACGGGTTCCTGCACATCTCCGACCTGCACCCGCGGTTTTTCCCGAAAGGCAAGGCGACCGACAGCGAATCGGTGGGCCGAAAACGCCCGCACTACCACCGCCCGCCAATCCAGGAATGCTTCAAGCGAGGCCAGGAAGTCGTTGTCCAGATGACCAAGGAGGGCATCGGCACCAAAGGCCCGACCCTGACGACCTACTTGTCGATCCCGGGCAGGTTGCTGGTGATGATGCCGGGCATGTCGCGCTTGGGCGTCTCGCGCAAGGTCGAGGACGACGACCTTCGCTCCAAGGCCAAGGCGACGCTGGAAGAGCTCAAGCTGCCGCCGAACATGGGCTTCATCGTTCGCACAGCGGGCATCGGGCGCCCCAAGCGCGAGATGCAGCGCGATCTGAACTACCTGCTGCGGCTGTGGAAGGATGTCGACAAACTGGCCAAGGAGGTCAAGGCGCCGGCGGAGATCTACCAGGAATCCGACTTGGTCATCCGCACGCTGCGCGACATCTACAACAGCGAGATCAAGCGCATCATCTGCGACAGCACCGAGGATGCCCGCAAGGTCAAGCGGTTCCTCGACATGGCCGTGCCGCGCGGCAAACACGTGGTGGAGGTGTATGCCGGAACGGCGGGGCTGTTCAGCGACTACGGGCTGGAGAACGAGATCGAGCGGATGTACGCCCGCCGCGTGGACCTGGTTTCCGGCGGGTCGCTGGTGATCGATCAGGCCGAGGCGCTGGTGGCCATTGACATCAACTCCGGCAAGTTCCGCGAGCACTCCGATGCCGAGACCACCGCGCTGAAGACGGACCTGGAGGCCGCCCGTGAGATCGCCCGCCAACTGCGCATCCGCGACCTGGGCGGCCAGATCGTGATCGATTTCATCGATCTGCGGGACGAGCGCCACTGCCGCCAGGTTGAGCGGGAATTGCGTGAGGCCATCAAGCCAGACCGCGCCAAGACGAAGATCCTTCGGATGAGCCAGTTCGGTATTGTTGAGATGACCCGCCAGCGCGTGCGCCCGTCGTTGAAAGAAAGCATCTACCGCACATGTGCCCATTGCGACGGGGCCGGTGTCGTCAAGAGCGAAGAATCGCAAACGATCCACATTATGCGATCGCTGCAGCATCTCTGCGCTAACGACAGCATCGCCAGCGTCGATGTCGCCGTTACGCCGGCCGTCGCCCACCACCTGAACAACCTCCATCGAACCCAGCTCGCCGAGCTGGAGTCGGCCACCGGGCGGACGATCATCGTCCGGGCCGAGCCGGACCTGACCGGCAATGAGGTGCGGTTTAATTGCCTCAACCAGCGGGGCTCGTCGGTGGCGTGGGAAAAGACATTCGCCCAGCCCAAAACCGGTTCGTCCGGCAAAGTCGCCATCGAGACCGTCGCCCTGGCTAAGCTGCCCAAGGAGAAGGAACCGGCCGCCGAAAGCACCGACGAGGAAACCGTCGAGAAAGTTCCCGCCAAGACCCGCAAGAAACGCTCGCGTCGAAGCCGGTCGCGCAGCAGCAAGACCGAGGCAAAAGTCGACGCCGCCGCTGAAGCGGCCGAACCGGCGGCGGAAACATCCGACGATGAGGATGGACCCAAAGCCAAGAAATCGCGCCGGCGCGGCCGGCGGGGCGGCAAGAAGCACGCTCGCAAGCCGGCCAAGGTCGATAGCGACAAGACCGACGCTCCCGTCGACACCCCTGAAGAGACGGCTTTACCCGAGCCTCCTGATGAGCCCGCGCCGACGCCCGCGGACGAGCGGCCGCTGGATGGCTCTGGTGCGGCCGAGGAACTCAACACCGATTGGCCTTTTGCCGATTGGGCCAAAGAGAACGGCGAACAGGCCAACAGCTAGCGCAGATTCCGACATCACGTAGCTCCGTTGGGCGCCACGCGTCTGCCCTGCCCCATCGGGGTTGCAGAAGCGTGCATTTCGATTCGGGTTCCTGCACGCTTTTGCACACAGCGCAAAAGCGTGGTGCCCAATCATTGCATGATCCCATTGCCTAGGCACCGTCCCGCCGGCGCTGACCTGCGCATTCCAGTCCGTCAGGGCGAAACATGTCAGCCCATAGCGGAAACTATGGGTCAGCAGCTTGGCGCGGTATTCGGCGTTGTCTGGCATGGGCAAGCGCGGCGGCGGTCAGCGGCCACACAGATCGATCACGCGGGCGATCTCGCTGCGCAGATCAGGCCGCGGCACAATGTGGTCGATGAATCCGTGCTCCAGCAGGAACTCGGCCCGCTGAAAGCCGTTCGGCAGTTCCGCCCTGATGGTGTTGGAGATGACGCGCTGCCCGGCGAAGCCGATCAGCGCCCCCGGCTCGGCGAGGATAATGTCGGCCAGCATCGCGAAACTGGCGGTCGTCCCGCCGGTGGTCGGGTCGGCCAGGATCGAAATATACAGCCCGCCGGCGTCGTCCAATCGCGCCAGCGCCGCCGACGTCTTGCCCATCTGCATCAGGCTCAGCGCGCCTTCGTGCATCCGGGCGCCCCCCGACATGCAAACGATCACCAGCGGCAGGGCGCCCTCGGTGGCGTGCTCGATCAACAGCGTGAGGCGCTCGCCCAGCACCGATCCCATCGATCCCATCAGGAAATCGCCGTCCATGATCCCCATCGCGATTCGCCGCCCCTTGATATAGGCCGTCCCGGTCAGCACCGCTTCGCTGTTGCCGGTTTTTTCCTGCTCCTTGGTGATGCGTTGCTCGTAGGTCTGGCCCAGCCATTCGAACGCCAGCGGATCGGCAGGGACGATATCGGTGAACATCTCGGCGAAGCTCTCCGGATCGGCCAGTTGGTCGACGCGCTGGCGCCCGCCGACGCGGAAGTGGTGCTGACACTTCGGGCAGACCTCCATGTTCTCGGCGACCTGCTTGCGATAGAGCATGTTCTCGCAGCCGCTGCACCGCATCCAGAGCCCGTCGGGGATGTCCTTCTTGCCGCGCATGGCGGGGCCTTCGAAGGCATCGGGGCGGTAGGGGCCTTCCACGTTGCCGCCGTTGAGCATGTCATCAGGGATATCGGCCATCGGTCTGCTCCGCGTCTCGCCGGGCGCGCCTTACGGCAGCGCGGTGTCGTCCAGGTCGCAGCTGCACCAGGTGAACGCTGGGTCCACGACCTGCCACAGCTTACTCAGATCGGTTTGGGTCAGCAAACATCGCAGCAGGCCGATCACCAGCGGGCGGGCCACGACGGCGACGTGTTTCTGCTTCTGTCGTTTGGCGATGGCCTTGACCGCCTTGGCCAGACGCTGCTGGGCGCCGGCGGGCGGCTCGCCGCCGGGCGGGCAAGCGTCGGCGGGCTGCTCGCGCCACTGCTTGTACAGCTTGGGCTGGCGCCGCTTGATCTCATCGATCGTCAGGCCCTGCCACAGACCGTAGTCCATGTCTCGCAGGTTCGGATGGGTGATGATCTTGACGCCCAACTCCTTGGCCAGCGTCTTGGCGGTCTGCTGCTCGGCCTCGGCGTCGCTGGCGTAGATGACGCCGATCTCCTCGGTCACCAACTCGCAGGCGATGACCTGGGCGACTTTCAGGCCGACGTCGGTCAGCGGCGAGCCGTTCGCCGATTCGATACGCCCATCCATCTCCCAGGTGGTCTGGCCGGTTTGGACGAGGCAGAGCTTGGCCATTATTCGCCTCCCCCTTCGGCCGCGCGGCGAAGCTCGCCGATGGCTGCGGCCGGATCGGACGCGCGGAAGATCGACGTTCCGGCGATGAAGACATCGGCCCCCGCCTGGGCGCATGAGCCGATGGTGGCCAGTGTGATGCCGCCGTCGACCGCCAGTCGTTGGTGAGGCGCAAGGCGGCGGCGAATCTCGGCGATCTTGGCTAATTGGTTGTCCATGAACGTCTGGCCGCCGTAGCCGGGCTCGACCGTCATGACCAGCACGACGTCGACGGCCGGCAGGACGGCCTCCAGGGCAGTGGCGGGGGTATTCGGCTTGAGCGTAATCCCCGCGCCCTTGCCCAACTCGTGCAATCGCGCCACCAGCGCCATGGGGTCGGGGGTTGCCTCGATGTGGAACGTGATCGAATCGGCGCCGGCGTCGGCGAACCGCTCAATATAGGTCGCCGGGTCGGTCACCATCAGGTGCACGTCCAGCAGAGCGTCGGTGTACGCCCGCAGCGATCGGACCACGGGCGGGCCGAGCGTGAGGTTGGGCACGAAGTGTCCGTCCATCACGTCCACGTGCAGCAGGTCGGCCCCGCCGGCGAGGACGGTATCGATCTGCCGATCGAGGTGGGCGAAATCCGCCGCCAGCAGGCTGGGCGCAATGGCCACCCCGGAAGGAACTCGTCGCCATGGATTGCCGCGCTTGCCCGTCATGCTTGTCTGGATAATCAAAGCCCACCGGTCAGGCGGGCTTTAGGGGTCTTTGTCAGGAGCGTGCTAGATTATTCGCGTCGGACTACGTGTGGTCAAGCACTTCCAGAGGCGGCATGGGCTTGCCTTCCAGGTACGTCAGCGACGCCCCGCCCCCGGTGGAGACGTAGGTCATCCGCTCGGCCAGGCCCATCTGCTCGACAGCCGCCGCCGAATCGCCGCCGCCGATCACGCTGAAGGCCCCGCCGTCGGTGGCTGCAGCGACCGCCTCGGCGACCGCACGCGTGCCGGCTGCGTACGGCGAACGCTCGAAGACGCCCATCGGGCCGTTCCATACGATCGTCTTGGCCGATCCGATCACGTCTGCAAAGGCTTGGACGCTCGCAGGCCCGATATCCATGCCCAACAACCCGTCGGGAATGTCGACGTCCTCGACCGTCAGCGGCTGGTCGGACTTGAAATCGCTCGCAGCCACGTGGTCGACGGGCAGGAGAATCTTTTCTCCCGCCTCGGCCAGCAGGTCGGCCATGGCGTCGACCTGGTCGACCTCGACGAGACTGCCGCCGACGGTGTGGCCCCGGGCCTTCAACAGCGTGTAGGCCATCGCGCCGCCGATCAGGATGCGGTCGACGATCTTCAGCAGTGACCGGATCAGCTTGATCTTGTCGCAGACCTTGACGCCGCCGAGGATGGCGACGAACGGGCGGGCCGGGTCGGCGACGGCCTTGTGGAGGTACTTGATTTCCTTCTCGACCAGCAGCCCCGCGACGGCCTGGCCGCCGGCGGCCTTGATGGCCTCGGCGACGCCGAACATGCTGGCGTGCTTGCGGTGGCAGGTGCCGAAAGCGTCGTTGACATAAACATCGCCGAGTGTGGCAAGATCGGCGACGAACTGGGCGTGGATCGCCTTCTGCGGGTCGCTGAGGGTCTTGTCGGGGTTCTTTTTGGCCTTGCCGGGCATGGTCTCACCCGCGCAGAAGCGAACGTTCTCCAGCAGCATGACCTCGCCATCGGCCAGGGAACCGGCCATAGCGACGGCTGCATCGCCGACGACCTCCGGCGGGCCCAGTTGAACGGGCTTGCCCAGCAGCTCGCCAAGTCGCTGGGCGACGGGCTTCAGCGAGAGCGCCTCCTCGAAGCCCTCCCCGCGGGGGCGGCCCAGATGGCTGGCCAGCACCAGCCGCCCGCCGGCGTCGAGGACGGCCTGGATCGTGGGCAGGGCCATCACGATCCGGTGGTCGTCGGCGATCGCCCCGTCCTTGAGGGGAACGTTGAAGTCCACGCGCATGAGCACCCTCTTGCCCACAACGTCGATATCCGAAATGGTCTTGATCGCCATGGTGATCCTTCGCAGGCGTGTGGAGGTCTTCCCATCGCCGCCGCGTCGATCAACAGCCGGTGGGGCCCGTTTGATTCCGAAAAAGCCACGCGAGCTATACGAGGCATGGCGCTATCCTACGGACCTACGTCATGATGTCAACATTAAGACGGGCAGCGCCTTGCTGCTATGAATGCTATCTCCTGGAATATGACGATAGTGTCTTGTGCGTTGGATAGCAAGGGGTTAGATGCTGGTCCATGGTGACCGGTAAGCGCCCCCTACGGTGACGAAAGTGGGGTCCCGGGCGGCAAGGGATCCGCTGCCAGGCCGGAGAGATCGCCCTGGGAATCCAAGTCTAATAAATTTCGACCCGCAATTGACCGAGAAAATGCTTGTTGATCCCCATGATCATGATAAGATCGTCAAAAAGGTCTGCGATGATCGTGGACCGGATTCATCCGGGAAATCCCGGTTAACGGGACAGTAGTGAAGGGAGATTCGTCATGAAACACGCCACATTGCTGCTAGGCCTTGCCCTGATCGTCCTGGCCTCAGGCACATCCGATGCTCACGGGGCATGGAAAACAAGGAACCTGTTCACAGGGGTGGGCTAACCGTGCTGAGTTGTCGGGGCCTTAACAAAAAGGGAAGCAGGCAACCGTACAAGGAGACGTAATTATGCTCATACGGAACAAGCTCTTTCTCGCGGCCATGTGCCTGTTGGCCGCCTCCGCCGTTGCCGGCGCGCAGACGACCATCTTCAGCGGCGATATCTACGACCTGATTGTCAGCGATCCGGTGGCTGTTGGCGCCGGGGCCGGCGGGGAGGACTTGGTGGCCTTTACCGTGACCGCCTTCAATACGACCGACTATCCCACCGGCGGCAGCGCCCGCCTTTCCTACGACCCAGTAGTCATTGATTCCGACTTTTACGGGTATACGGGAATCACTGGCAAGCTGCATCAGCACCGCGCCAGTCTTTTCGGGATAGGCTCATCTGTGGACACGGATGTATACGCTACAGCAATTGA
>DRGC01000092.1 GCA_011050235.1 Phycisphaerae bacterium
CCAAGGTTCAACGGCCGGCCCCGCCGCACTGGCGGGTGTCAACTGGTCAGTGGGCCTTGGTCGTTGGTCTGTTCGCTGTCGATCTTGCCGAAGATCATTCGGCCGGCGGAGGTCTGCAGGGCGCTGGTGACGGTGATGTGGACGTCGCGACCGATGTGGTCGCGGCCGCCTTCGGCGACGACCATCGTCCCGTCGTCGAGAAAGCCCACGCCCTGGCCGGGCTCGTCGCCGGCGCGGATGACCTTGATCGTCATGGTCTCGCCGGGCAGGACAACGGGTTTGACGGCGTTGGCGAGGTCGTTGATGTTGATCACGTCCACACCGCGCAGCTCGGCGATCTTGTTGAGGTTGTAGTCGTTGGTGACCACCCGCCCGTTGAGTCGCTTGCCAAGCGCCACCAACTTGGCGTCGACGGCGATTTCGCCGCCGACATCCTCGCCACTGGCATCCATGATCTGGACGCTGAGCTTGTCATTGCTGCGGAGGCGGCTCAGGATGTCCAGGCCGCGCCGGCCGCGGTTACGTTTGAGCTTGTCGCTCGCGTCGGCGATCGCCTGCAGCTCGTCCAGCACGAACCGCGGGACGATGATGTTCGACTCCAGGATGCGGGTCTCGGCGATGTCGGCGATCCGCCCGTCGATGATGACGGATGTGTCCAGCAGCAGGGGACGGGCGCCCCGCATCTCACGCGAAAACTCAACATAGGGGATGATGAACCGGAAGCTGTCCCGCGTCTGCAGCACGAACGAGACGCACATGAACACCGCGGCGCTGCCGAGCAGGAGCTTGGCCAACTCGACGCTCTTGCGGAACCCGCTGGATTGCTGATAGGTCTGCAGGGCGGCTTGGTAGACATTGCGCTGGATCTGGTAGGCCTCGGCCGTCATGCCGGGCTGGCGGAAGGGCTCGGCCCCGGGGTGATCGGTCATGGGCGGAGCGTATAGGTTGACGGTCAGATCGATCAGCAGACCCAGCACAAAGGCGATCACCAGCCCGGCCAGCAGCCCGAAAAACAATCCGCTGAGCGCCTGGAGGCGTTTGCGGCGCCACCACATGTCGACCAGCACCAAGCCAACCGCCGCGATCGTCGGCAGGAGAATATAGGTGGTGACGAACTCCGTCCCCTCGCTGTAGACATCGGGCTGAAGGGCGAAAGAAAGCGTAATCGCGAGAACCACCAGCAGAAACACCACACGAATGACGTGAATGACCATGATGTGACCCTAGCTGATTATGATATCGATGACGACTATGATACCCCCATCCTAACGCGCCGCCGGGCAAAGGGGAACGGTGCTTTTGGCCGGCCCGGGTCGTGGGGCTCGGGGCGTGAGGGGCGAGAAGCACAGTGGCCCCTTCTCAGATGAAGATGGGCGCCGCCCTTGTGCCCCCCCGGGTCACAAAGAGACGGCGCCCGTGTGTGCGGTCGGTCGATTTCAATCGGCCGGTGGGTCGGGTGTTGTTTCCGTCAGGGCCGGCAGGATCAGACGTTGCCAGATGTCAGGCTTGTTTCGGTCGAGCCCTCGGATGGCTCTGTTGGCTTCCAGGAAGTCCCGTTCGTCGCCGATGACCGTGGCTGTGAGTTGTTTGTCGACGGTCACGATGCGGCGATACGTTCCTTCCTGGGCCAGGATGACGTAGGCGAGTTCATCGCTCATTGTCAGGTTGTCGCCGGGCTGGCTGACGACGACCAGACAAGGTCCGCTCTGAGCGCTCCTGAAAACCATCCAATTGATGGGCGGACTTGGACTGCCCTTGTAGGTGCGCCATGCCCCGCCGCCGCTCGAGCCGCGAATCGTCACGGGAATCGGGGCCTGAGATGCCGTCAGGCTACGAGACAGCGCCCAGGCCATATCGGTCAACTCCGGCGGGGTCTGCGGTCGCTCCGCGACCTTCGCCAGGGCATCCGCGGCCGAGTCGGCGAAGAAGAACGTCTCGGCTGTCTTCATCGCGGCCAGACGACGCGTGGGCAGGGGGGCGTGCTCGTCGGTCAGGCGGGCGCGATGGGTCGCCATGGCGGCGTAATCCCAACAGACCACCAGCAGGATCACGACCGGCAGCATGACGAGCGCCCCGACGGCGTAACGCCTAAACAGCCGCGCCATGAGCAGGGCGGCCAGGATGACCAGTGGAAAGGCCAGTCCCATCCTGCCGATCAGCACGAAGGCGGGGGGGAGACCCCCGCCGTAGTCAAGGTCCAGCAGCGTCAGGCCCGACCAGGGGATCAGAGTGATCTCTCGGTCTGACGCACGATCCAGCAGCTCCGTCGCCGCCGCGGGCCGAAGCGGATCCTCCGCATCAACCAGGTGGATCCAGACCAATAGATAGGGGCCAATCTTCTCGCCGGCCGATGGTACAACCGACAGCAGCGACGACCACGATGTCTCCCGGGCGTAAGTGCCCATTCTTCGAACGTTGCCTTGGGAAAGCATCCCGCTGCCGGACTGGTACCCTCCGCGATGACTCTCCCATTTCAGGTCGTAGTTCCCCCTCAATACGGGCGCACCCGAACGTTCGCGGGTGTCGATCTCCACGTGGTTAATGCCAATGCTAAGCGTCCCACGGCAGGCGGGAGCGTTGATCTCCTTCTCGATCGACGGCGTCTTGGGCCAAGTGATCTCGAACTGCTCGACGTGCGTGATCTTGGGCGTGAGATTCGAGGCGTCGACGGTCATCACGTGAAAGAGCAGCCTGGCGCTTTGGGGCGTGTGTTCGCCGTTGGCCCATTCGGGGTGGGCGGCCACGATGTCCTCGAACGATTTCGTCGGCAGTTGAATCGTCGGCGTTTGGGCGTCGAAAGAGTCGTAGGCTGTGCGGATGTCCCACCAACTGGCAACGCTCAAGGTCGCCAGAATCACGACACCAACGCCGGCGGCGACAAAGCGGACGACCCTCCGTGTCTTCAGCCCGCGCGGAGATGGAGCTCGCACCACGGGCGGGCCCGATCGGCCCCTTGCGACCACAACGGCGGCGATAACCACCACGACCAGAAGAATCACTACAGACACAGGCATCATATCCGTGCTCCTGAACTTCGTATCAACTCAGAAAGCATTTCAGAACCCGTGGCATGGCCATCTAAAAATCGGCCGGTGGGTCGGGTGTTTTTTCGTTCAGGGCCGGCAGGACCAGGCGTTGCCAGATGTCAGGCTGGTCCCGGTGGTGCCCTCGGATGGTTCTTTCGGCTTCCAGGAAGTCCCGTTCGTCGCCGATGACCGTGGCTACGAGTCGCTTGTCGACGGTCACGATGCGGCGATACGTTCCTTCCTGGGCCAGGATGACGTAGGCGAGTTCATCGCTGATTGTCAGCCTATCCCCGGGCTGGCTGACGACGACCAGACAAGGTCCGCTCTGAGCGCTCCTGAAAACCGTCCAATTGATGGGCCGACTTGGACCGCCCTTGTAGCTGCGGAATGCCCCGCCGCCGCTCAAGCCGCGGATCGTCACCGGGATCGGGGCCTGAGATGCCGCCAGGCAACGAGACAGCGCCCAGGCCATATCGGTCAACTCCGGCGGGGTCTGCGGTCGCTCCGCGACCTCCGCCAGCGCGCCCGCGGCCGAGTCGGCGAAGAAGAACGTCTCGGCCGTCTTCATCGCCGCCAGGCGACGCGTGGGCAGGGGGGCGTGCTCATCCGTCAGGCGGGCGCGATGGGTCGCCATGGCGGCGTAATCCCAACAGACCACCAGCAGCATCACCACCGGCAGCATGACCATCGCCCCGACGGCGTAACGCCTAAACAGCCGCGCCATGAGCAGGGCGGCCAGGATGACCAGCGGGAACGCCAGTCCCATCCTGCCGATCAGCACGAAGGCGGGGGGGAGACCCCCGCCGTAGTCGAGCTCCAGCGGCGTCAGGCCCGACCAGGGAATCAGAGTGATGCTTTCGCTCTGCGCACGATCCAGCAACTCCGTCGCCGCCGCGGGCCGAAGCGGATCATCCGCATCAACCAGGTGGACCCAGACCAATAGATAGGGGTCTACCCTTTGGCGGGCCGAAGGCACAACCGACAGCATCGACGACCACGATGTCGCCGGGTCGAAAATGCCTATCCTTTGGACGCCGCCTTGGGACAGCGGCCCGCCGGTGGAGCTGTATCCTCCGCCATTACGTTCCCATTCCATGTCGTACCCGCCCCTCAATGCGGGCGCATCCGGGAGATCATCCTGTATGTCAATCCACACGTGGTCAATGCCAATGCGGAGCGTCACACGGCAGCCAGGAGCGTTGATCTCCTTCTCGATCGACGGCGTCTTGGGCCAAGTGATGTCGAACTGCTCGGCGTGTGTGATTTGGGGCGTGAGCTTCGAGGGGTCGATGACCATCACGTGAAAGAGGAGCCTGGCGCTTTGGGGCGTGTGGGTGCCGTCGGCCCATTCGGGGTGGGCGGCCACGATATCCTCAAACGATTTCGTCGGTAGTTGAATGGTCGGCGTTTTGGCGTCGAAGGAATCGTAGGTTGTGCGGATGTCCCACCAGCTCGCGACACTCAAGGCCGCCAGGATCGCCACACCAACGCCGGCGGCGACGAGGCGGACGACCTTCCGTGTCTTCAGTCCGCGCGGAGATGGAGCTCGCGCCACGGGTGGGCCCGATCGGCTCTTTGCGACGACAACGGCGGCGATAACCACCACGACCAGAAGAACCGCTGTGTAACCCATATCCGCGCTCCTGAACTTCGTACCAACCTAGTCCGACTTCGGGGTCGTTGATGGCTGCGTTCGGACAACGCTCTTTGGGTCCGACTCTGGCATAGCGTGTCCCGCTGCTTCCGTCGCCATTTCATTCACGTGTGGGCTAACGCTTCTGGTGGAGCCCGCGCTCAATCTGACCCATGCCATAATCACGACGAGCAGCAGCACCACGATGATCAGCACCATCCACCAGTGAAGCCAGCCCGTCACCTGGCGGGCGACGGCCTCCTTCCGTGCGTAGGCGACATCGGCCAAGGCAACGGTTCCGGCCGTAACGACGGCCAGCAGGATCAGAACAAGCTTTGCGCTGAGCTGCTCCCAACCCCAAAGCCACTCCTCAGCCCAAAAGCCCAGCAAAACCATCGCCCCCACAGCCAACGGCGAGGCGAACATCAACAGGTCCCGGACGTTCCGCGACTTCGACATCGACGTCAGGCCGAACGCCATCCCATAGGTCGCAAGGGGGCAGGCGACGGCCAGGAAGTAGACCTTCCGATGGCTGGCCGGCCAGGGGCCGAAGGATTTGGTGAAGCCCGACTCGACCAGCACGCCCCAGATGGCCTGCGGCACGTTCCACGCGATCGCCGCCGCGCTGATGGTCGTCAGGGCCAGCACAAACGCTCCGCCCGCCAGCAGCCGCACGCGAAAGATAGGTCGGCGTACGGGCGGCAGCGAAAGGGCGAACTCCTGGATCTCGGCCTGCACCTCGGCGCTGCCCAGCCGGGCCCCGAGGACCATCCCAAAGAAGACCCCAAAGCCCAGCACCCATCCTGGATGGTTCCACACGGGCATCAGCCATCCCAGCACCAGCAGGGCCGTGGCCGCCCACAGCACCAGCGACCCCAGCCGCAGCCACGGCGCCGCCAGGAAAGGGCGGAACTTCTGACGCCACGTTGCGGCGTGTGCAGTTAGCGCGGGTTGGTTCATACCTGGTTCTCCTTGAGTTGCGAGCTTTCCGCCGGGCCGAACAAGGCGACGAAGACCTCTTCCAGGCCGAGGGGAAAGACGTTCAGGCGAAGGTCCGAGCGGCCCTGGAGGCCGTCGAGTTGTGTTTCGCTATCGATGTTGACGATCGCGGTGACGACCGGGCCTTCGGTGGTGGTCCGTATCGCGCCGGGGATCGTGAACCCCTCGGGCGCGCTGCCGCCGTCGAAGACGACCTGCACGCGTTTGGTGCGGCTGCGGAGATCGTCCAGCGACGCCTGGGTGACAATCTTGCCGCGATCCATGATGCCGACAAGCTCGGCGATGCGCTCCAGGTCGCTGATGATGTGCGTGCTGAACAGCACCGTGCACTCGCCGTCGCCGGTCAGCAGGTCGACGATCTCGTCGATCAACTGTCGCCGGGCGATCGGGTCCATGCCGGCGGCGGGCTCATCCAGCAGGACCACCTCCGGCCGGGCCGCGAAGGCCAGCAGGACGGCCGCCTTTCGCTGCTCGCCGCCGGACATCAGGCCGGTCGGCCTAGCCTGGTCGAGCTCGAACCGCTTGAGCAGCCGCCCGGCGTAGGCGGCGTCCCATCGCGGGTAGAGATGCCGCAGGAACTCGCAGATCTCCGCCAGCGACAGCCATCGCGGCAGGCGCAGCTCCTGCGAGACATACGTCATCCGGGCGCGATGCAGGTGGTCGGCGGTCCACATGTCTTGCCCCAGCAGCTCGGCCCGCCCGCCGGTGGGCCTCAGCAGGCCCATCAGCATGCGGATCAGTGTGGTCTTGCCGGCCCCGTTTCGGCCGATCAGGCCATAGACGGACCCGCGCGGAATCTGCACGTCCAGCCCGTCGACCGCCCGGACGCCGCCGGGGAAGACCTTCGTCAGGTTGTGGGTTTCAATCGCTGGTTCGTTCACGGTTCGAATCGCTCCAATTCATCGGCCAGGATCTTCAGGACCGCCTTGGGGTCGGCCCGCATCTGCCCGGCCTCGACGGCCAACTGTCTGGCCAGCCGTCGCAGGATCTGTTTCTTCTGCTTCTCGGACATCCGTTGTGTGGTCTGGGCCACGAAAGCTCCGCTGCCGTGCCTCATTTCGATCGCTCCCTCGTGCTGCAGCTCGGTGTAGGCCTTGACGACGGTCGTCGGGTTGACCGATAGCCGCTTGGCCATCTCCCGAATCGACGGCAGCTTGGCCCCGGGCTTCAGCGCACCGGCGGCGATGTAGTACCGGATCTGGTCCATCATCTGCCGGTACACGGGCACGCCGGAATGCGGGTCGATCTGCAAATGGAGCATAGGCGTTCAATTCAAGTCTACGACTGTATGATAACAGTCATACAGTGCGAGTCAAGGGCGCATCGAAGTTTTTTTTCGCCTCGCCGATGGGGACGACAGGGATTTGGGCCGTCGCTGCGCGACGGCTTGGCAGTTGGGGCATGGCCCAACTGCATTCCACTCAGGACGGATCCAAATACAAGACAGGCCAGCCCTTTTGGGCCGGCCTATCTTGTATCGGGGCAACTGTCCGGACCATGAACCGAGCGAGGCCGTCCAGCCCTACGACACAACGTTCCTGCACCCGCTTGAGCCTTACATCCTTCGCATCAGCAAAATGATGGGCCAGTTGGGCTGAATCTCTAACCAGAGCAATCCCAGAGCGCCTAATGTCGTTGCTCGTAGTGTGCCGCTCTGGCCTTCTGGAAGAACTCCTCGTCTTGGTCATATTGGCTGATCACCCAGGAGACATACTCCCGTGAGTATTGGGGAGAAGAATACTTCGGACAATGGCAGAGATTTTCTTTGTCCCGAACATCGCAAATACGATTGATGCACTGGATATCGTAGGAATTGATCGTGGTTCTTCCTGCTAAGCCCCTGTTGATCTCCCCAATTGCTTCCTTCTGGCGAAACGGGTGCGTAAGATCGTAATCGAGCCTGCGATATGCTGGGGCGTCTGGATCGTCCACGATCCGGATGGCCCGAGCATCTGTAGATACTGACTCGCGTACATCGACCCCTGAAGGAAAAGTATAGATTTGGCTGCCTGGCGGAGCTTTGACCACCTTACGTAGCCCTTGCAACCATGACTTCCTGATCAATTCAAGCTGTCTTTCAACGACCCTCCGAAGGTCGTTGGTATTTCCAGGTTCGCTCTTTGCACCGTGTCGGAAGTAGACGGTCCCCGCGGAGAAAGCCGTCTTCTGCTTCTTGTCGCTAACCGCATAGGTCCCAGGCTTAGTGAACACGATCGGAATAGAGACGGCTTCAACAAGAATCGCCACAAGGCGATTGCCTGCTTTTGTCTCCTCCGAGATGGTGAAAGAATCGAACTGCACGCCGGTGTATTTGTGGATGCGGTCAGTCACGACGGCTTCGTCGACATCCAGAACCGATGTCGGGTCCCACCGTGTCGGTTTGCCCTTATTGTCCAGCCCAATGAGAAGAACGCCGCCCCCGGAGTTCGCCATTGCGACCATGTCTTTCACGATCTCGCACCATGCGTGGGGCTCCGAAAGATCCAGCTCGCCCTTGAAGTCGACGTATTTCGACTCACGCTTGGCGGCAAGTGCTCGCTGGATATGGTCTTTCATCTTTGAGGCCAGTAGTTTGATTGAACGGAACTGTCCTGGTGAGCGGGGGAGATTGCCATGCTGAACAGAAAGCCAGATCGCTCTCGGAAACCCCGAAACCGTCTACACCGGATACGATTTTCGTCAGGATGCACATGACTTGCAAGCTGTTTTCGCCCGATGCCCCGGGAAGTGTTGCGCGATCGCAACCCGCTGGGGGTTGCATTGGTTCAAACTCGGGAGGCGACTGGCCAAGCCTTGAACGACCCGTAAATGCAGGAACCCGAAGGGGCCTGCTGGCTTCCTACCTGTCACATCGGGTCGACAGGGATTTGGGCCGTTGCGTTGCGACGGCTGAGCAGTTGGGCCTGTGGCCCAACTGCATTCCACTCAAGACGGATCCAAATGCAAGAAGGGCCACCCAAGGGCGGCCCTTCTTACATCGGGGCGACAGGATTTGAACCTGCGACCTCTTGACCCCCAGTCAAGCGCGCTAGCCAAACTGCGCCACGCCCCGGGGTTCGTGCGATCCGCTAGGCGGGCACGAATGAATCAGTGTTGGGCATTATACGCGATCGGCGGCGGCCGGCAAGGGCTATCCGTTGCGGCTGACGATCAGGCTGTGCAGGGCTGGGATCGTGGCGCGGTGGTCGCCGCGGATGTAGAAGCTTCGCCCGCCGTCGGCGACGGTGCGGAGTAGCAGCGTTTTGAAGGGCCGGAAGTAGTACTCGGCGGTGTCCTTGGGGGCCTCGGCGCTCAGGTCGCTCGAAAGCGGCACGAGGTCGAAGACGGCTGTGGTGAAATCGGTGATCTTCCGGCCTTGCTGATGGGCGACGTTGCGGGCCATCGCCAGGGCCTTGAGGAAGACCTCCGGCGCCATCACGGCCGAGCCGAGCGACAGCACCACGCCGCCGTCGAGGTTGTCCAGGACGTTGGCCAGGATCAGGAAGTCGCGATAGCTGGCCTCGCCGGCCGCGGCGCCGTCGAAGTTGGGGTGCTCGTGCACGATGTCGTAGCCGATGCCCAGATGCACGGTGGCCGGGACATCGCGGGCGTATGCAGCGGCGAAGATCGATACATCCGTGTGCGGCCAATCGCGGTCGGCAATCGCCTTGCCGACGCCCTCGCCCAGGCCTAGGCCGTCTGCATTGGCGGCGACGACGATGTCGTTCAGTTCGCCGGTCTCGGCCCACAGGCCGAACTGGCCTTGGGAGATGTAGTGGGCGACCGACTCGGTGGTCGCGCCGATGCGGGCGAGCTCGAAGTCGTGGACGATCGCCGCGCCGTTGGTCGCCAGGGCCGAGATATGTCCGCGGCCGATCAGGTCGATCAGATAGCGGCTGAGGCCTTGTTTGATCACGTGCGCGCCGATGAGGACGACGACGGCTGCCCCGCGGGCGCTGGCAGCGGCAACGGCGTCGGCGATGGCGGGCAGGTCGGGGTGGTCGAATGGCTCGGGAGCGTCGCCGACATTCAGCAGGCGGGTCAGGTCCATCTCGTGCTTTCGCTGCGAGAGGGGTTGGAGCTTGAGGCGATTTCGATCGAACTGTGGATACTTGCTGCCCATGGTTGTGGTCCTGGAGGCTGTCAGCCAGGGAGGATACCGGGGCGGCCGGCCGGCGTCCAGCGTGTCACGAACAGGCCCGACCAAGCGAGGCGTGATAAGGACTGGCCAAGAATCGGCCCCGCCGGCAATAGGGCGCCCAATTGGGCGTTTTAGGAGGCAGGCACAGCCGATATGGATGTATCGGCCGGAGGGGTTACTGATGGCCAAAGGCGGCGTGGGCCGCCATCGACAGAGGAGTACGATCATGAAAACCACGACAACAACCAAGAGCGTGATGGCAGTCCTGGTGTTTCTGCTGCTGACATCCCTGACCGTCCAGGCCGAAGAGGGCGAGGGGGACGATAGGCCTCGCGCCAGAAGGCCGGCCGAACGGATCAAGAAGCTGGACCTATCGCCGGAGAAAGAGGCGCAGGTCCTGGCGATCCTCAAGACGCATCGGCAGGCGATGGCGAACTTCCGAAGCGAGCACGCTGAGGAGTTCAAGGCTCTTCGCGAGCAGATGAAGGCGGCCCGCCAGGCCGAGGACAAGGAGAAGATACAGGCAGTTCGGCAACAGATGAAGGTGCTTAGGGACGGGCACAAGGAGCAGTTCGAGAATCTCAAGAGCCAGCTCTCCGATGTGCTCAGTGACGAGGAAGTGGCCAAAGTGCTGAAGGTGATGCGTCGCGGCCATCGCGGCGGCCAGCAGGCCGGCCAACGTGGGCAGCGTGGCGATCGTCTTGGCCTCGACGACGATCAGAAGGCCAAGGTCAAGGCGATTCTGGCCGAGGCGAAAGAGCAAGCCAAAGCCGCTGAGACGCCCAAGGAAAAGCACGAAATCATGAAGGCGGCCCGTCAGAAAATTCACAACGAGGTGTTCACCGACGAGCAGAAGGCCAAGGCCGCCGAGTTCCGCGAGCAGCGCAAAGCGAACAAGCTGACCGACGAGCAGAAGGCGCAAGTCAAAGCGATCATGGCCGAGGCGAAGGAAAAAGCCAAGGCGGCCGAGACGCGCGAGCAAAAGCGCAAGATCATGATGGCCGCTCGTAAGAAGGTCCACACTGAGGTCCTGACCGATCAGCAGCGCAAGAGTGCGAAACAGTTTGGCGGGCCCAGACATCGCGGCGGCCGGATGGGCGGCCGCGGCCATGGCGGCCGAGGCAAACCCGAGGGATCGGACGAGTAGACGCCTGCCAGATTACGGCTACGAAGCCCGTGTTGGCCAAGACAACGGTCAGCAGGGGCTTCTTATAGTGCCTGCCGGGACGATGCAATGCGAGCGGGATTTTGGGGATTGATGGGATTCAGGGGGATGAAATGATTAAGGCCTGCGCTCTAATGCCGGAGGTGGGAATCGAACCCACACCAGGAGTGATCCTGACAGGATTTTGAATCCTGCGCGTCTGCCAATTCCGCCACTCCGGCTCGCCACGACAGTGTACGAGAAATTGGGCCCAACGCAATGGGTTGATGCAGCGAGGTCGTCGGCCCGTCGGGTCGTCAGATGCCGCCGCCGTCTTGGTGGAGGCCGCACTCTTTTTGGCCTTGTTCCCAGGGGAACTTGCCCGCGCGGGGGTCGAGGCCTTCGCGGATGGGAATGTGGCAGCACGTGCAGCCAATGATGGTGAACCGCTCGCCGTAGGGTGAGACGAAGTCGTAGAGCTTGTTGTACGGCAGGCTGTGCTCGCGGGTGTATCGCTCCACATCCTCGCCGGTCCAGTCCAGCATGGGATTGAGCTTGAGGATCTTGTGCCCGCGCTGGTCGGTGATCCACGAGGCCTTGCGGGCGTTCTGGCTGCGATGCTGCGACTGGTCCGTCCGCAGGCTGGAAATCCACACGTCCAGCGTCGCCAGCGCCTTCTGCAGAGGATGCCACTTCCGAACGTGGCAGCACGAAGGGCGAGCCAGAAAGTGAGCGTACTGGCCGACGGACTTGTGGAGGTCTTCGATCTCCTGCGGGTCGGGGGCGAACCGCTCGATCGTGATGGCGTATCGCTTCTCGACTTCGGCCAGCAGGTCGTAGGTCTCGGGGTGATTGCGCTGCGTGTCGACGAAGAACACGCGGAAGGGAATACCCAACTGGTGGGCTTGGTCGATCATCACCACGCCGGTTTTCTGCAGGCCCGTGCCGATGGCGACTCGGTCGCCGTACGTCTCGAACGCCCACCGCAGCAGCGGCTCGGCGTCCATCTCCGCCAACCGTTCCAGATCGATTTGTGTATCTATGGTCTTCATGTCTGCGCGTCCCCAGGTCACATATCCCTGCGGCCCTCGTCGGGCTATTTCAGCGCGTTTCCTGTAACGCGTTGAGGTGGAGCTGGCGGATCTGCTGGAGGACCTCGTCGGGCAGAAGTTTCTGCGCGACCGGTTGGGCCAGTTTGGCCCGTCGCCCCATGCCGCCACCGGCCACTAAATTGTAGGCTTCTTTCTTGTCGCCGTCGCGCTGCACGAGCACGCCGGAGAGGCCGATATCGGCGACCGCGCTGTGTCCGCACCCGTTGGGGCAACCCGAAACGCGCACGAACGTGCTGGGGGCGAGGTCGGGCAGTTCGGCCCGAATGCGGTCCGCCATGGTATTGGTGTGGACCAGCCCGTGGCTGCACCATCTCTGGCCCGGGCAGGCGACGACGTTCGGCTGCGGCTTGGCCGCGGCGGAGAGGGCATCGAACTCGGCGACGGCATCGGCCAGTTGCGCGGGCTCGCGGCCGAAGACGATCACACGGTGATCGTTGGCGATCCGTACGGCCGTGTCGTCTCGTCCGGCTAGGCGTCCCAGGGCCTCGGCGGCCTCGGGGGTGATGTCTCCATTGGGAAACGTCAGCGTCAGACGTTCCGCCAGACCGGCGGTCGGTTCTTCCATCGGCGGGGCGGGCCAGGACTGCTCGGCGAGCGCCTCATCAAAGGCGGCCTGCAGCATGGTCGTGAAGGCCTCATCCCCGACGCGCTCGCGCACATGGCGAAGGCGGGCGCGCCGGCGGTTGTCCCGATCGCCGTGGGCGGCAAAGACACGGACCGCGGCCGTCACCAACGGCAGGACCTCGCCGGCCGGCAGCCAGTCGGCGAACAACATGCCCACGCCCGGCTTGGCGCCGAGCGATCCGGCCACCATCACACGAAAGCCCCACTGCCGGTCGCGCTGGCGGGCGACAAAGCCCATATCGTTGATCCACGGCTGGCCGCAGTCGTCGCCGCAGGCCAGCGCGATCTTGAACTTGCGGGGCAGGTCGAAGATGCCGTCGGTGGCCTCGAGATGCTTGCGGATCGCCCACGCCAGGGGGATCAGGTCGACTCGGCCCGTCTGCACGCCGGCGCACGGGCAGACCGTGATGTTTCGCAGCGTGTCGCCGCAAGCGCCCAGGCACGTCAGGCCCATCTCGGCGATTCGGTGCTGGACGCCCGGGATGCGGTCAACGGTCAGCGTGTGCAGTTCGATATCCTGCCGAGTCGTCAGGTGCAGGGGGCAGTCGGGCGTGAACTGCCGCACGATTTCGGCCAGCCCGCGCCACTGCTGGGCGGTCAGATGCCCGCCGAGTATTTTGAGCCGTTGCATCCACTGGCCTTCCTGTCGCTGCGAATACAGCCCCAGCAATCTGGCGACATGGGGATCATCGGGGGCCTGCTGGCAGGGAAAACTGACATTGTTGTCGGTCATGGTTTGTTTTCAGCTGCCTCTGGTTTGCCGGATGGCCGGATTGGCCGTCCGGCTGCGGGCGTCGCCAGCCTGCGGTTGCGGATGTCGTCAGATTGCGTAGTTCGACACGTCCCGCGCTGTCTGTTCGTCATCGATAAGATCTTGAAGGCTGGTGGCGTCGTAGACAGCCGCCAGGCCATCCGACGCCTTTTGCCACAAAGCGGCGAAAGCCTGGTCACCGTAATGCGGATGATTCTGACTGTCGCGCCGGTTGATCTGCTTGACAGGCGACAAGGGCCCGTCCAGGAATCGGATAATGTCGCCGACGGAGATCGCTGCCGGCGGCATGGCAAGCATGTAGCCGCCCCGGACGCCGCGGCGAGAGGCGACATAGCCGCCATTTCTCAGTTCGCCCAGGATCAGTTCCAGAAAGCGAGGTGGAACGCCCTGGACCTCGGCGATCAGTCCGATGCGAATCGGGCCCTGGCCCTGCTTGGTGGCCAACTCGAACAGGGCGCGCAAGGCGTATTGGCATTTTTGGGATAGGCTCATGGTGCACCGATACTCGATCTAACCGATCGAGATAATACTATATTTGGATCGACGTGTCAAGCGACTTGTTGATTCTTGCGAAATGAACACCTTACGGGCTGCTGTAACTATTTGCAAGAACATATTAAGAGGGGATTCGGAACTTTGGTGGGATGAAATAAACGGGCCGTTTGGTACGCGGAATAAGTTGGCCTGAGCGCGTGACTTACCTTCGACGATTTCTCCTGCACTACTGAACTCGCCCCTGTATTGTGCCGACGATAGCTCTGACCGTTCATCCGGCCTAGCCCGGGCGGGCGGGCTATATTCTTCGGAGGACGGGCACCATGAAGCACAGGGCCGAGGGCTTTACGCTGGCTGAGATCGTCGTGATCGTGGTGATCATTGCCGTGTTGGCTGCCTTTGCCGTGCCGAAGTTGTTGGCGTCGACAGAGCGATGCAAGGCCGCCGAGGCGTTCGAGTATCTCACGGCGGTCAGGGCCGCTCAGGAGCGGTTCCACATGCGTCGCGGCATCTACGCGCAGGATCTGGGCCTACTGAAGGTGCGGCTACCCGCTCCGGGGGACTTCGTCGCTGGCAAGATCACCGCCGGCCCAACGGGCAGCCTGAAGCATTCCTGGTCGTTGACGCTAACGCGCTTGAGCCCAACAGCCGGCTATAGCGACTACACGGTGACGTTCACCCATGAAGGCTTCGACCAGGGCGCCAGCACCATTTCCGACCACCGAGACATCAATCCGATGCAGATGTGAGACTCTCGGCCGGGGTCGTTCACCCTATAACGCCAGCGGCGAAACGTAATCGCCCTTGGCCTGCTGCAGCGATTTCAGACGATCGCGCTGGGCGGCGAGGGTATCGAGGACGACGGCCGGCGTATCGGCCACGTCGCGATAGACGGCTTCGATCCGATCGAGCTTGGCGAGGTTTTCCGGGATCCGCGTTGTGAACTGCTGGATGTAGGCATCCTGGCTGTAGTCGGTCTTAAGGTGCGCGGCGAATAGCCGGTGCAAGTCGTCGAAGGTGGGGATCGACCCAGTTGGCGTTTCGATGGCTTCGACCTCGCCGTGAACACGCAGCTCCATCCATTTCAGCCAGATGCTTTTGTCCAGCTTGCCGTTGAGGAACTGGCCGGCGGCATCCTTGAGGAAGTAGTTCGTGCCGAACACCAGCGGCGCGGCCTTGAGTCCATCGGCGAAGTTGAGATTGTTCTGGATGTACCGGCTCAGCGGGATGGCCAGGAAATCCAGGTTGCTCATCAGATTAAATGTCCGCACGCCTTCGGCCCCGAGTGTGGCGGCGGTCGTTTCGCTCTCCAGCGATGCGCCCATCGTGATCATGCCGTGCGCCCAGTCGAAGCTTTGCTGAATGGGCACGCAGGTGTCGCTGTCGCGGCCGCCGTAGATGAGGCCGCCAAGCGAGACGCCGGTCGGGTCGTCGGCCCGCTCGTCGCGGTTGGCCAGCGCGCTGATGCGGATGGTATAGCGGGCGTTCTTGTGGGAGGGCGTGATCTCGGCGCCCTTGGCGTCGGTCTTGCCGGCGGTCCAGTCGCCCGAGTGGTTCAGCCCGGCGTCGGGGATATCTTCACCCATGCCCAGCCAGTGGGGCACGCCGCCGGTGACTAGAACGTTGGAGAAGATCACCTCGCCGGGGCTGTTCAGGACGTCGAAGATGACCGGGTCGTCCTTGGCGTTGACGTCGCGGATGATGCCGAAGATGCCGCTCTCGACGTTGACCGCGGCGACCCGGCCGTCGACCGCGCGAAGGTAAGCCAGGTCGTCGCCGACGATCGTTTCGCCGGGCACCATGGCCGTGGAGGTCTTGCCGCAGGCGCTGGGGAACGCGCCGGCGAAGTAGGTCACGCGGTCGGCCGGGCCGTGCACGCCCAGGACGAACATATGCTCGGCCAGCCAGCCCTCGCGGTCGGCCTTGCGGATGGCCAGGCGGAGGGAGAGCTTCTTGAGGCCCACCGTGTTGCCCGCGTACTGTGTGTTGACGCTGTAGACCATATCTTCGGCGATGTCGATGTAGATGCGGCGTTTGTCGACGTCGGCGGAGGTGTTGTTGTCGGCCAGCCGCCCGGCCGAGTGCAGAAAGCGGAAGAACTCGCCGCTATCGCCGAGCGTCTTGAACTGCTCGTAACCGGAGCGGTAAAGCATATCTTCGCTGTGGGCGACGTAGGCGCTGTCGGTGATCTGTACGCACGAGATGCTAAAGGCGGAATCCGTCGGGCCCAGGCAGTAGAACCGCACAAGCATCTGCCGGCCCGCCATCGCACCGCCCAGGAAGCTACGCACCTCCGCCAGCCCGTCGTCGCGGGCCACTTGGTTGAGCTTCTTATCCAGGTCCATCTCGGCCGGCACGAGATACTTGGTGGCGGCCTTGTCGCGGGCCTGGTCGTTATAGCCGTCGAAGTGAATCGTGTGGCCTTCGGCGGCGAGAGACGTCTCTTCCCCAAGCTCGACCGATCGCCGACGGATATCATCGCGGTCGGCGTCGCTGTCGTCGCAGACCTTCACCGATTCGGGCTCGCACAGTTCGATGGCGCTGGCGACAAACGCGTGCAGCTTGTCGTTATTCAGGGCGGCCAACTTGGCGAAACTGTCGGCGTCGAGCTTGTCTTTCAGCACGGCTTCGTATTGCGACTTCATGGGTCCCTCAGCATGGGTTTAGGGGTCAGCGAACGCTCCACACAGGCGTCGGTGGGCTTTGTGAGCGGTGATCTTATACGCAATGACGCTCGACTCGTCAAGGGTGGGGGAGACGGCGGCTTTTCAGGGGGGGGAACTTGGGATACAGTAGCCTTTGTCCGCCCGACACACGGGCCAAAGAGGCGAAACCACATATGGCTGACGGAACAAGAATCCTGCTTTTCGGCGGCACGTTCGACCCGGTGCACAATGGCCACCTGATCATCGCGCGGGCCGCCGCCGAGCGGCGCGGCTTTGGCCGTGTGGTGCTGATCCCCTCGGCCAGCCCGCCGCATAAGCCCTCGGCCGAGGCGTCGGCTGACGATCGGCTGGCGATGTGTCGCCTGGCTGTCGGCGACGATCCGCTTTTTGAGATCTGCGAGCTGGAGCTTCGCCGCCAGGGGGCCAGCTATACCGTCGAGACGCTCAATGCCTTCCGCCGCCAGGAGAGCGAGGCGGATCTGTACTGGCTGATCGGGGCCGACATGCTGGCCGACCTGCATCAGTGGTACCGGGCCGAGGAGGTGGTCAAGCTCACCCGCTTCATCATCGCCGCCCGCCAGCCGTGGCGCGACCAGCTCGATCCGATCTTCCAGGCGCTGGCCGAGCACTTTCCCCCGGATGTGATCGAGACCTTGCGGGGGGGCGTGACCGACACGCCGCTGGTGGACATAAGCTCCAGCGACATCCGCTGCCGCGTCGCCGGCGGCGAGCCCATCGACGATCTCGTGCCCGCGGCCGTGGCTGACTACATCGCGTCGCACAGCCTGTACCGGTAGGGGTTGACGACTTCTCAATTCGTCGCCGGGGCCGATCCGATCGTTATTCTATTGGCGCGGGCGGCGCCAGGGGAGGGCTCGCATGGGCAGCAGGAGCCCGGTGATGACGGCATTGTAGACGCCGGCGCCTACTTGGCGTGCTGCGTGACGGACGGACTTCGAGCCCGGGTCGTGCATGCCGATCAGGAACACCAGCGACAGCGCCCGAAACAGCAGCGACGCAGCGAATGCCACGTGCCAGTTGTTGTACAGGAACGGTCCGATCAGGATCGGGTCGTCCTGCAGGAATCCCAGCGATCGCGTCAGCAGGCCGCCGATCACCCCGCCCAAAATGCCGCCCGTCGATACGTAGAACCGCGATGCGGAGACATAGCGGCTGCGGCCTTTCCCATCGGCGAAGCCCATCATCATGTTGTACTCGGCCTGCTGGATCGTTCCCCAGACGATGCCCCCAAGGACGAACGGCAGGGCGGTGAGGATGTAGAACGCCACCGGCGGCATGCCCGCGTAGATGAACAGCCACGGAGCGATCGAGAACACCGTCCCGGCGGCGCCAAGGGCGAACACCGGCCGCCTGCCCCATTGGTCGATGGCGCGCCCGAGCGGCCGCGCGATCATCATCCACGCCAGCGGCGGGGCCACCATCCACAGCATGGTGGCGTGCAGGACATTCATGTGAAGGTTTTCGAAAATGTTCCATACGAAGTACCCGACGGCGATGGTCTGGGCGAACGTCAGCGTCGTTCGAAACAGCACGTACTTGCGGAAATCGCGGTTGGCCATCGGCTCGAAGGCCAGCCAATGCAGGCCCCGCCAGAGGCGCGTAGCCTGATGGGCAAGCCACCAACCGGTCCGCCGCGGGCGGTCGGGCAGGACGGTCGGCTCGGCGGGCAAGACTTCGGGGATGCGGCGGAACAGGAGGATGTCGATGATGCCGCTGATGCCGCCGACGATCAGCATCCCCGCCAGCAGCCACGCCAGTACAGGCTGATCGGCGACCGTCATCTTCGCATCGGCGTCTTCGGCCAGCCACACGCCCACCCCGACGACGATCGCGACGGGAATATGCACCAGCGAGGTCCAGACCCGTCGATGGCCCATGAAACGGCCGCGGATGCGGGGCGGAATCAGCATCCCCATCCACGTGATCCACGCCGGATGGGCGAAGGCATCGGCGCACCAGCTCATCGAGATCAGCACCAGCACGCAGATCGCCGCAAAGGGCGTGGGAGTCGGCAGGACCAGCAGCGCCAGGCCTATGGGGATCCACAGCACGCGATGGATGGTGGCGAACCAGAGGAATTGGTACTTGGTCAGGCCCGTCCGCTCGATCAGCAGGCTGGCGATCAGTTGCAGGAATGCCCCGGCATAGAGCGCCGAGGCCAGCAACCCGCGGGTGAAGTCGTCAAACCCCACCATCCGAGTCCACTTGTCGCGATGAGGCCCCTGGGCCACCACCATCCACACCACGCCGAATGCCCAGGCGATGACGACGCGGCGTAAGGCCCAGCGAAGAGCGGGCCCCCTGACAGCCAGGGCGGGCAGAGCGTTGTAGGACTGTCTGCGGAACGACTTAATGGCTCGACTCCAGTGCTGGCAGCACGCGACGAGAGGGATTGTAACCGCTTGTGGGCGAGATATGTCCGATCAATCCCTGCCCCGGCGTCCCTTGCCCAGCAGGACGATCGCCCCGGCCACCCGGGCCAGCATCGACAGGGCGAAGGTCAAGCCTTCTGGCTGGCCGCGGCAATAAAGGCCAGCGCCTGGGGCGGGACCATGCGCGAGACATCCCCGCCGCCGCGGGCGATCTGGCGAATCAGGCCGGACGACAGAAACGCGTGGGCCGCGGATGTCGGCAGGAAGACGGTCTCCACGCCGCCGGCGGTCCGGTTGACCTCGGCCATCTGCACCTCCTCCTGCAGGTCCATGCTGTCGCGGATGCCGCGGATGATGACGGTGGCCTTTTGCTCGGTGGCGAAGTTGATGGTCAGCCCCTTGTAGGTCGCCACGCGAACGTTGGGCAGATCGGCGATGACCTGCTTGACGAGCTTGACCCGATCCTGCTGCGAGAGGAACGAGTCCTTGTCGGGGTTATCCCCGACGGCCACGACCACTTCGTCATACAGACCGGCCGCACGGCGGATCACGTCCAGATGTCCGTTGGTGATCGGGTCGAACACCCCCGGGAATGTCGCCAGTCGCTTCGCAGATGCCGTCATGGTTAACCTCGCTGTTAGGGCTCGTGGGCATTATACCGGCGAGACCTTCATGTCGGAACCCACCCGGTGGCCAGGATGCGCCGGTTTCTTCTGCAGGACAAGCGAGGGAGAGGACGTGTGGGATGGCTTAACACACAAAAAGCCCCCGGCGGCAGACCGGGGGCTTGAGGATCGGTTGCATCGGTCGGCTCAGCGGCCAACGTGAGTCTTGTACAAAGTCAAACTGGACGTGCGCTCATACATCCACACGAAGTCCCAGTCATCCACCAACATTCGGGTGTTCAGGTTGGAGATATGGGAGAGCCGGCGGCTTCGCTCGTCGGACTCATCGACCAATCCGTTGCTGAGATTGGCTTGGAGCATCTTCTCGGACGGCGCCTCGCACCCGAGCAGAAAACACGCCAACAAGACGCCAAACATGCACAGTCGCTTCATCGCAATCACCTTGGGTAAACCTTGTCATGCCACCAGCTCCGTATCGCCCTCGCGGACGGGCCGGTCGCCCAAAAATACAGTAACTCCTATATTACATTCGGATTGTTGTCCGGGGGGTCTTGAGCTTGTTCGGCCGATTTCCCGGTGGCGGGCCGATTTGCTGCCGCCGCCAGAGCGGCCGTTAATTCGACGTAATGGTAAGGGATGCCCGCCGTTTCGTGCAAGCTGGTGATCTGCTCGTGGTAGTCCTCGTAACTAGCTTCCAGATATCCCTTTACGGACTTGTCACAGAAGTACACCCGACAGCCAAGTGGCCGGCGGCCCCGCGCAGTGCAGCGAGGGCCGATCTGGTAGGGGCATCGGCCGGGAGCAACCGGGCGCGGCGGGTCGGCATCACCAAGCAGATACGCCAGTTCGCCCGTGGTGATATACAGGCGATGGCCGGCGATATCGAACCGGCAGCAGGCGCCGCCTGCCCAGCAGACCGGGCCGAGTTCGGCCAGGTGGGCGTCCAGCTTGGCATACACTGCGGCAAGCTCGCGGGGGAAGGACGCATTCTGCCGACAGCGCCAAACCGCCTCGACGAACTCCGACGCCTCGTCGGTCGGGTTGGGGGGGTCAGGGCGTCTCATCTCGCTCGCGGTCGATCTCGTCGCGGCTGTGAACGGGCCCGCGGTTGACGCCCGGGCACCGCACGCCGGCCCAGGCCCAGGTTTGCGGCGTGGCGAGGTTGTTGGGCCAGAACGGCCAGGTGCGACACTGCGGCGGGCGGACGGGATAGACCGAACAGCTGCGGCCGCCATTTGTGGGCTGCAGGAAGATGCAATCCTTGGTGGTGGGATGCTCCTTGAGGCTCAGCCGCCGGCCCACCTTGCGGACGTACTGGCGGCGGAACTCCTTCTCGTCAAGGGCTATGTGCTCGGCCATTGCCGCGATCTGCTCGCCGGTGACCCAGATGTAACCTTCGTCCGGGCCCGCGCAGCAGCCACCGCACCCGGAGCACTCGAACGCCAGGCCGGCCGCATACCAGGGAGGTCTTCGGGATAGCACGCCCATAGGCCGATCATTATACAGCGATTGGGCCCGCGCGCGAAACGCTGCGCGCCGATCGGTGTCTACTTGCCGTCGGCCCGCCGGCTGAGGCGGCGATAGTAGGCCTCCAACTCGCGGCGAAACTCGGCCGGCAGGGGGGCCTCGGCCGCATCGTGGATCGCATCGCGCAGGTGAGCGGGTAGGGCATCGGTCACGTCGGCGACGACATCCACCCGGCCCCCAAGTGCGGCCGCCGCATCGCGCAGGCTGGTGATGGTCTTCGCGCGGATGCGAAGGGCGTTGCGGTAGCGATAACGGGCCAGGTCGTTTCGCACGCGGTTCATCAGCGTGACCGTCTCCAGCATCCGCATGCCGGCCAAGTCGCCGGCGGCGAACTTACCCGCCAGCCGCTCGGCCCGATTGACCAGCACCGCTTGCTGGGCGGCCATCCGCTCGAGCTCTTTCGCCAGCGGCGGGGGGACCGGGCCTTCGAGCCCTTCGCTGCCGGCGCCCGAGAGCTTACCGCCCCCGGTCGCCCCGCCGGGCGGCTCGGCCGAGCTGTCGCGGACTTGCCCCGCTTGGTAGGGCTCGCCCGTCAGACGCGTCGGCGTGCGCCGCCCGCCCTTGCCGACGGCCTCGTCCTGGACAAACTCGCCGCTGGACTTGCCCGTTCGGCCCTCGCCGCTTCGGCCTGATATCTCGCTGCTGTTGGGCAGAACGTTGCCCGTGACGCCCTGGGCCGACATGTTCGAGATCGGCCCGTCGGCGGCCTCCCAGCCGGCGCCCTCGTCGAGGCTGTCGGTCCACTTGCTGGTGATGTCCTCGATCTCATCGAACAGGTCCTCTTCCTCCTCCAGCAGGTCGCCGACCATGTCCTGCAATTCGGTCGGCAGTTCGGTCTGTTCGATCGAATCGGAGTCGACGGGGTCTTCCATCGACCATTTCTGGCGATCGGGCGTATCGGGCAGCCACTTCTCGAGGTTGGTCGTCAGAGCCTGGGCGTTTTCGATGCCGGCCTCCTCCAACGAAACCGCCATCTCCACGGCCTCGGCCGAAAGGGCATCCTTGGCCATGGTTATGTCCGTCTTGATCGACAGCAGTTCCTTGAGCAGCAGGGGGCTGGCGAAGTCCTGCCGGGCCAATTCGGACAGGTCCGTGAACACCTCGTCGAGGAAGGCCTCCCATTTGTCCTGGGCGGCGGCCAGTTCGCCCAGCAGCTTGCGGTCGTCGGCCGTTAGATCATCGGCGGGCGTCTTGGCCAGGGCCGTCGTCGCCTCGACGATCTTGCGCTGGGCCTCGATGAACTCGTCCAGGGCGGCTTTGAGGCGGGTCAGCTCCTCGCGCGCGTCGGCCGACAGATCGCCGCCGGCGGCTGGGTCGCGCTCGGTGTCGGTCGTCTTCAGCGCCGCCAGGACGGCCAGCAGCGTTTCCAGGCGGGCGATAATCGCTTCCTGCGTGCGGGCCAGCGCCGGGGCCAGCCGCTCACGCCGGGCCAGTTCGGCCAGGCCCGAAAGCGCGCCAGCCTGGGCGATGGCGGTGGCGGCTTCATTGCCGGCCAACTCGGCGAGGACGAAATGGACCGCCTGGGTGTGCTGGTCGAACGGGAAGTTGGAGGCCAGGTCGGCCAGCTCGGCTCGGACGGCTTTCTGGGCGGCCGCGATTGCGTTGGCCGTCTCGACAACCTGTCCGACGGTGGTGTGCACTGACAGACACAAGCCCGTGTTGACTCGCTGGGCGGCTTGGAGTTTCAGTAGCGCTGTCAGACGGCGGCGAAGCTCGGCGTAGCGTTTGGCCCGCTGGTCGGCGAGCTCGGCGGCATCGCGGATGGTGGCGGTGAAGGTCGCCGTCCGGGCCGTCTGCGGGCCGCCCACGCCAGGCAGGTCGCGGCCGTCGGCGACCTCGGCGTAATAGGTCACGATATCGCCGGCCTGCAGGCGGTCGTCGAACCGGTGGACGTAGTCGAGCCGTCCACCGACCAGCTTTGACGGATCGACCTGGTGAATGGGCCTGAAGCTCTTGCCGTCGGTGGCGGCGTAGATGGTGGCCGCCCACAGGCCGTAGTCGTCGGCGACGCTCAACTGCATCGCAAGCCGCCCGCCTTGGCCGACCGACACGTCCCCCCCCGGCGCGATAAACCGAACGGTGGGCGGCCGATCGGCGATGGCTGTGATCGGCCAAAACTCGCCGCGCTCCTCATCGCCATTGGGCTGGTTGGGGAAATGCCGAAGCACCTCGCCCCGTTCATCGCGAACGACGATGCGATACGCCCCATCGGCATCGACGGGGATCGTCGCGGTGAAGGTCCGACCGTCATCGCTACGGATCATCGGGATCACATCGGCCTGGCGCTGCTGGATCTGGGCCCCGGGAGCGGGCGCGGAAAAGACGACCGTCAGTACAGCCGACGACCCGGCCGGCGCCTTAATCGGCCCGGCGAAATCGTCATCGACTCGCGGCTGCAGCTTGGTGTAGGCCGGATACGTCAGACGAACGGCCATCGAGTTGACCTTGATCCGCTCGATCACGGTGACGGTATACCAGCGCCGATCCACCGGCCAGCGAGAATCGTCGATTTGGACCGCATAGCGGAGCGTCTTCTGCACCGGTCCCAGGGATGCGGCGTAGACGGTGTTGGAGTCGGTCGGCAACATCGTGTGGACTTGGCCGCCGTCGATGACCACCTCGGCGACGTGCGGGACGCCCTGGGGGTTGTCGATGGTGGCGATGATCTCCAGCGGTTGACCGGCGAACAGGGCCGTATCACGGGGTGACAGGCGGGTCAGCTTGATGGTGTTGTCGCGGGCGACATATCGAAGCGGCATCGCCACAGCCAGCAGCGCGCGCCGCGTGGGGCCCGGCTGGAACGTGACCAACGCGCCGAATGCCACCACCGCCGCCAGGGCCGCGCAGGCCCAGCGACGGGACCTTCGAAACGACACCGTATCGGACCAGTCGAGGCGCCTGGCGCGTTGGGTCGTCTCCTGGATCGCTCGCTGGACGAGCTGCGGGCTGGGTTGGCCGGTGTCGTCGGCCAGCAGGACGGCGTTGATCAGGCCGTTCCGCAGGTGGCGGTCGTGGGCCTCGACGTACCTGGCCACCTGGGCCGGCGTCTGCCGCCAAAGAGCGGGCCGAACCACCAGGGCCCGGATCGCCACGAACCAGCCGACCGCAATCGCCACCAGCAACATCCAGCGAAGTGTCGTCGGCGGCTGATCGGGCCAGTAGCCCACAGCCAGCACAGCAACGATCAGTGACCCGCAGACCACCGTCGCCGTCGCCGCCAGCCCCGCGGCCACACGGGCCGTCCGCCGCTGCGCCTGTACGTCGGCCAGGTCGCGGTGAAGCTCGTCAATGCCCTGGTAATGTATGGCCTCGGTCATGGCGATCCCGCATGGCCCAACTATAACGTCCATCGGCGTGGGCGCACAGGTCATCCACCATGTTCAACGCATGGGGAGCGGCCTTATGGCAATGGCCGGGTGCCCGGAAAAAGGGGACAGGCTACTTTTTGTGCCTTTGATCCGGCTCAACCTTCTGTTGCACGAGTAGCGCTTCGCATGCGATTCGCCTGCCACCAGGAACAAAAAGTAGCCTGTCCCCTTTTTCTGTCCGCCGCGCGAGTCACCCCAATACAATGCGCGCTACTGACTGTTGAAGGCCAGGTCGACCCAGGTGTCCATCTCCTGGTCGCTGATGGCGGTGGTCCGCCCGTCGGTGTACTCCTGATCGACGCGCTGGCGAATGGCCTGCAGACGGGCGTCGTCTTTGGGCACCGTCATGCCGCGGGCGGTCTTGATCCAGTGCTGAATGCCCGCCGCGCCGGACTTGTCGGTGATCGCCACGCCGGGGGGACTGTGGAGAATGTTGCCTGTGTCGAAGGGGCTGTAGATCTCTTCGCTCTTGAGCAGCCCGTCGGCGTGGATGCCGGCGCGGGTGGTGTTGAAATCGCGCCCGACCAGCGGGTAGTTGGTGGGGATCTTGTAGCCGATCTGCTGGCGGTAGTAGTCGCCGATCTCCTTGATGACAACATAGTTGATGCGCTCATCGTGGCCGCGGAGTTGAGCGGCCTCGACCACCATCGCTTCGACCGGCGTGTTGCCCGTTCGCTCGCCGATGCCCAGCAGCGTGCCGTTGCACGTCGAACACCCGTACAGCCACGCCGTCGCCGGGTTGATCAGCACCTTGTGGAAATCGTTGTGCCCGTGCCACTCCAGCAGGTCGCCGGGGTAGCCGGCGTCGCGGATCAGGGCGGCGACGAGCTTCGGCACCGACCGCGGCAGGGCGGCATTGGGCCAGGGCACGCCGAAACCCAACGTGTCGCACAGGCGGACCTTGATATCCATGCCGCTCTCATCGCGGAGCTTGAGCAGCTCGCAGACGAACGGGACGACGAAGCCGTAGATGTCGGCCCGCGTGATGTCCTCCAGGTGGCAGCGGGGCGTGATGCCCTCGGCCAGGGCGTCCTTGACGACGCCGAGGTACTGGTTCATCGCCTGCCTGCGGGTCTTCCGGAGCTTCAGGAATATGTGATAGTCGCTGCACGAGGTCAGGATGCCGGTCTCGGGCAGGTGCATGTCCTTAACGAGTTGGAAATCCGCCTTGACCGCGCGAATCCAGCCGGTGACCTTGGGGAACTCAAACCCGAGCTCCAGACATTTCGCCACGGCCTCGCGGTCGTGCTCGGAGTACAGGAAGAACTCGCTGTGGCGGATCAGCCCGCTGCCGCCGTCGAGCTTGTGCAGCAAGGTGTAGAGATCGACGATCTGTTCGACGGCATAAGGCGGGCGGGCCTGTTGGCCGTCGCGGAAGGTTGTGTCGCTGATGGCGAAGTGCTCAGCCGGGGCCTGGGCGACGGTGGCGTCCTCGAAGACCACACGCGGCAGCGTGGTGTACGGAAACATGTCGCGATAGAGCTCGGGCTCGTCCACGTTCTGCAGCGGAAATTTGTCGGCTGTCTGGTCGTTCAACGGAGGCTCCTGAATCTTGCCCGAATCGCCTTAGGCGTGCGGCAGATACAGCCGCACAAGAGAAGGAAACATTGTAGCCCCTGGCCGGCCGTCTGGCAAGACGCACCTTCACAGGCTCATAACGCCTTTGCCGCCATGGCTCCCAGCCGGCGCCCGCTGGCTACAGTTGCACCTCGCCGATGCGTTCGGCGATTTCGACGATCTCTTCGATGCGCTCGCAGATCGGCAGGTGCTGGGTGCACTTGGCTTCACATTCGCCGCACTGGGTGCATTCCTTGCCGGTCTCGGCCGGTAAGGTCCAGTGGTACTGCATCCGGCCGGCCACGGCCCGGTCGTCTCCGCCGAGGACTTTGACGTTGAAGGTGTCCATGAACTTGGGAATCTCCACCCCCGCGGGGCACGGGAGGCAATACCCACAGCCCGTGCAGATGCCGTCGAACTGGTCGAGAATATTCTCGCGCAACTTCGCCAGGTGCGCGGCGCTGTGGGCCTTGAAGTTCTCGGCGGCCTCACACGCCTGGTCGACGTGATCCTTGGTCGTGAACCCCACCAGCGCGGAGGTGATGTTGGGGTTGGAGAGGTTAAACCGCAGGGCGGCCGCGACTACGTTGGGATCATCGACATCACGGATGAAGTCGAACCGCTCGGCGTTTTGCGGGATCAGCCCGCCGCCAAGGGGGTTCATGGTGAGCACGCCCATCTGCTTCTCGCCGGCGGCCGTGACCGCCGCATCACGATACGGGAAGTTGATCGCACAGTACCCCAGCAGCACGCCGTCGAGGTCGACTTCGTTAATGACGCCCTTGAGGTCATCGCCGGGCAGATGGCTGGAGACGGCTACATGGCGCACCAGGCCCTCGTCCTTGGCCTTGAAGGCCGCCGCCACCGCGCCGCCGTCGACGCGCTGGCGCCAGACCTCCAACGACGTGACCCACCAGATATAGAACAGGTCGAGCTGCTCGATTCCCAGCCGCTCGAGGGACTGCTCGATGCCGGCTCGCAGCTCGTCGCCGTCGGGGGACGAGCTCTTGGTGGCGATGTAAACCCGGTCGCGGTCCATGTGCCCGATGGCGGCGCCGTAGATCACCTCACTCTGCTGGCGGCAATAGCCGGGGGCGGTGTCGAAGTGGTTGATGCCCTTGTTGTAGGCGTGCAGGACGATTTCGGCGTTGGCGTCGGTGTCTTCCGGATTATCGAATCTCATCCCGCCGAAGCTGACGAGGCTGAAATCCATGTCGCTGCGGCCGTAGCGTCGCGTCTGCATCGTTAGGTCTCACCGCCGCTATCGTTCTTGACGGCCAGAAGTTCGTGGGCGTCGGCCAGTTGCGTTCGAATCGGGATGTTCTGCGGGCATTTGTCTTCGCATTCGCCGCAGTCGGTGCAGGCGTCGGCCTGCTTGGATTCGTCGCCCTTATGCGCGCCGATCTGGGCGTAGGCTTTTCTGGCCGCCTCCCACAGGCCGTACACGCGCCCGCGGTTGAAGTTGTGGAACACCTGCGGAATCGCCACGCCGGCCGGGCAGGGCTGGCAGTACTTGCAGTAGGTGCAGTACAACTCCGCCATCTTCTCGAGCTCGGCCATCCGGCCGGTGATTGTCTCGCGATCCTCGTCGGTCAGGCTGACCTCATCGGCCGCGGAGGCGAGGTTCTCCACCACGTCGGTCATCTTGGTCATGCCCGACAGGGCGATCGTCACGTTCGGGTTGCTCAGCACAAACCGGATCGCCAGCTCCGCCGTGCTCTTGACATCCGGGACGAACTGCCCGAAGACCTCGCTGCTCTCGGCCAGCAGGCCGCCGCCGACGGGGCCCATCACCACCACGCCCATTCCGCTGGCGTGGGCGTAGGCGATGCCTTCCTCCAGTTGGCGATCGGCCAGGTTGTACTGCAGCGTGATCGACTCGAACGCGCCGGTGTCGACGATCTTCATCAACGCTTCGTTGTTGTCGTGGAAGCTGCAGCTGATGTGGCGGATCAGGCCTTGATCCCGGGCCTTGCTGAACCACTTGAGGGTACGCGGCTCGAGGGAGTCCTCGTAACGCTTCCAACTGACGCCGTGTTGATTGTAGATGTCGATATAGTCGACCTGCAGCAGGCGCAGGCTATCCTCGAGGTTCTTCCACCAGAGCGATTCATCCTCGTCGTAGTAGTGGTTCTTGGTCGAGATGATCACCTTGTCTCGCCAGCCCTTGAGCGCATCGCCGACGGCGCGCTGGCTATCGGCCTTGCAGTAGAACACCGCCGAGTCGACGTAGTTGACGCCGGCCTCGAACGCGCGATGCATCATCGCGACGGTCTTGGCGGTATCGACGCGGGCGTCGTCGCCCTCGCCCACCATCGGCAGGCGCATCGCACCGAACCCCAGTTGCGAGACCTTCAGGCCCGTTCGGCCAAGCGTGCGATAGATCATTCCATCTCTCCGTTCATTGGCAAACCACTAATGATAGCACATTCGCCAGCGACCTTCAAACGGCCGCAACGGGGGGTTGTCAGCGGGCCTGGGTGGTCGGGTGGCGGCGGACGCCTGGGGTGCGAGGGGGCTGTTCCGGCAGGGGGTCGGTTTGACGGGGGTCGGCGTAGAGGTGGACGTTGTCCAGCAGCGTCTGGCCCGGGGGCCAGTAGCAGAAAATGTCGATTCGCAGCCACTGGACGTTATCCGGCAGGCCGCCGCGCGGCGGGAAGGGGGCGGCGAAGTGCTCCCAGTCGTCGGTTTGGCTGCGACAGGCCAGGTACCAGCGGTAGCATTCCCGGCGATAACGCTCGGGGTGGGCGGCTGTGTCGGCTTTGATGAGCTTAGTGCGATCATCTTCCGGCAGGGCGGCGAAGGTCTCCGGCGTCAGGTCACGCTCGCGCAACGACAGTTCGTGCAGGCCGTCGGCGGGGGCGTCGAGGAACCCTTTCACGAAGATTCGGGGAATGGCCCCCTTGCCGGCGATGGATTTCACGTCGGCCGTCAACCAGTAGCGCCGGCCGGAGGCGGCCTTGATCCACGTACTGCGGACGTGAACGCCCTCCAGGCCCCCGAGCGATTCGTAGCTGGTGTCCGCCTCGATTGTCGGCGGGTTAGCCCGGTCGGCGTCGCCTTGGGCCAGCGCCCGGCGATAGTCCAGGTAGGGCAGACGCTTCAGATCGGTGCGAACGCGCAGCACCTTGCCGCGATCGTCCGGGCCGGCCTCATAGAAGACCGCCACGTTATCGGCCACGTCCCAGCCGGTCTGGCCGTCGTCGAAGCTGCCGTTGACGTTCAGCGGCCGGCCGAAGGCTTCTGGCTCGGCCTCGTCACCAACCTGCGGCGGCGTCCATTGCGCCCGGCCGGCAAGGTCCTCGACAATCTGACGACAAATGACGGCCCGCCAGCGCTCGGTGTCATCGGTATAGGTGGTCGATTCAGTGGAGTTCGGGGCGGTGGTGCTCTTAACAACGACGGTCACCGTCGAGCCGGTGCGTGTGGCCCTGGCCCACAGGAGCACGGAAGCGCCCGTGGCCTCAAAGAGCCTTTGCGGCTCGTCCCACGGTGCGACGCTGTCGTACAGGGCGTTGGTCAACTGCTGGGTGGTGATGCGGTCGACCACGTCAAAGGCATCGTGCCGTCGCAGCTTCAGCCGCAAGCTATCGGCCAGTTTCCGGTCAAGCCCGTCGGGCCCGTTGAAGTCCAGGACGATCACACGGATGACGGATTCGGCAGCTTCGGCGGCCTCGCCCTCGTCGCCACCGGCCAATCCCGGCCAGAGGCCAAAGGCCAACACGACGCAGCCGAGCTTCCTCAGCATGCTAACCACTTGAAGTTCCCTTCGTTAGATGCCGATTATAGGGTATTAGCTCGTTGCGGCAATGCCGGGGCGAGTGTGCGCCCATAGACTAGATAGGCTGCAGCGCCGTATTATCCGGTGGCTAGGCCCGACCGGCAATTGCAGGAGACATTCATGATCAAGCAGCGGCTCTTCACGCCCGGTCCAACCGATGTGCCGCCCGAAGTGCTCAACGCAATGGCTCAGCCGATGTTTCACCATCGCACCCAGCGTTTCCGGGACATGTTCGCGCGCGTCGGGGCCGCCCTGCAAGAAATCCTCATGACGGGCAACGATCTGCTCACCATTGCCGGCAGCGGGACGGCCGGCATGGAGGCGGCCATCGCCTGCGCCGTGCCGCGCGATAAGAAGGTGCTCGTCGCCGACGGCGGCAAGTTCGGCGAGCGATGGGTCAAGGTCGCCAAGCGCTACGGCCTGGACGTCGATGCGGTCAAGCTCGAGTGGGGCACGGGCCTGCAGGCCGACGTCGTTGCCGACAAGCTCGCCGGCGGCGACTACGGCGCGGTCGTCACCGTCCACAGCGAGACATCCACCGCCACCGCCTGCGATCTACAGGCGATTGCCAAGGTCGTCGCCGCGACCGATGCGATCCTGATCGCCGACTGCATCACCTCCGCCGCGGCCCTGCCGCTGCGAACCGACGAGTGGGGGGTCGACATCGTCGCCACCGGCAGCCAGAAGGCCCTGATGCTGCCTCCGGGGCTGGCGTTTCTGAGCGTCTCGGACAAGGCGTGGGCCGCCATCGACACAATCGACGCCCCGTGCCTGTACCTGGACCTGAAGGCCTACCGAAAATCGCTGGCCAAGAACGATACGCCCTACACGGCGCCGGTCAGTCTGATTCGCGGGGCTGAGGTCGCCTTCGACATGATCAACGCCGTCGGGATCGAGACGGTTTGGCATCGCACGGCCTGCCTGGCCCAGGCGACGCGAGCGGGCTGCGAGGCGCTCGGCATGGCGGTGTTCTCCAGTCAGCCCAGCGACAGCGTGACGGCGATCTATCTGCCGGAGGGCGTCACCGACAAGCAGTTCCGCGATACGCTCCGCAATCGATACGGCTGCTCGGTCGCCGGCGGGCAGGACGAACTGAAAGACAAGGTCATTCGGGTCTCGCACATGGGCTACGTCGACCCGATCGACACGCTGGGACTGATCGGCGCCATCGAACACACGCTCGTTGCCTGCGGCGTGACGGTCGAGATCGGAACCGGCCCGGCCGCAGCGGCCAAGGCGCTGGCCGATTGGCGTTAGGAGATCGAGATGAAGATTCTGGTCGCCGATAAGCTGTCGGCTGCAGGAATAGCGTGGCTCGAGTCGCAGGATGACATCGAGGTCGACGTCCGGCCGGGCCTGTCGCCGGAGGACCTGGCGAAGGCGGCCGGCGACTGCGACGGGATGATCGTCCGCTCGGGCGCGAAAGTCACCGCCGAGGTGCTGGCGGCGGCCGGCAAGCTGCGGGCCGTCGCGCGGGCGGGGGTCGGCGTGGACAATATCGACGTCGCCGAGGCCACCACCCGTGGCGTGCTGGTGATGAACACGCCCGAGGCCAACACGATCTCGACGGCCGAGCTGGCGGTGACGCTGATGATGGCGCTGTCGCGGAGAATCTCGCCGGCCAACGCATCGCTCAAAGCGGGCCAGTGGAGCCGCAAGGAGTTCCAAGGCACGCAACTGGCGGGCAAGACGCTGGGCATTATCGGGCTGGGCCGGATCGGCCGGGCCGTCGCCGTCCGGGCTACGGCGCTGGAGATGCACGTGATCGCGTTCGATCCCTATTTCCCCGAATCCGCCGACAGCCCCATCGAACTCGCCACGGGCCTGGACGATCTGTGCGCCCGGGCCGACTATATCACCGTCCATGTCCCCAAGAGCGACGAGACGCTGGGCATGATCGGCCGCGAGCAGCTCGCGCTGATGAAGCCCACCGTTCGCCTGATCAACGCCGCCCGCGGCGGTATTATCGATGAGGCCGCCCTCGCCGACGCGCTCGAGGCCGGCAGCGTCGCCGGTGCCGCGCTGGATGTCTACACCGCCGAGCCGCCCGAGGCCGACGTGCATCGCCGGTTGATCGACCATCCCAACGTCCTGGCCGTGCCGCATCTGGGCGCTTCGACGGAAGAGGCCCAGGATCAGGTCGCCCTGGACGCGGCGCAGGAGCTGGTGGCCGCGCTGCGGGGCGGCGAGGTCCGCAACGCCATCAATGCACCGGGCTTCGACGGGGCGCTGCCGAAGATGCTTCGTCCGTTCGCGCAGCTCGCCGAGCGGCTGGGGATGATTCTCTCGGCCGTCACCAGCGGGGCGGTGCGAAAGGTGGAGGTGACCTATCGCGGCGAACTGGGGCAGATGAACGTTCAGCCGGTGACTACGCACCTGCTGGTGGGGCTGCTTCAGGGGAAGTTCGACGGGCCCGTCAATGTCGTCAACGCGCCGGTGCTGGCCAAGCAGCGCCACATCGAGGTCGCCCAGACGACGTCCGAGACCGCACGCGATTTTACCAACCTGCTGGAGGTGACCGTGCAGACCGATAGCGGCTCGCGGCGCGGCAGCGGGACGATCTTTGACGGGCGATACCCCAGGATCACGTCGCTGGACGGGTACCCGATGGAGCTCAGCCCCCAAGGCCACGTGGCGATCCTGTTCAACGAGGATCGCCCCGGCGTGATCGGCCGATACGGCAGCGTCTTCGGCGAAGCGGGCATCAACATCGCCGACATGACGGTCTCGCGCATGTCCGAAGGCATCGCCGTGGTTGCCCTGAACCTCGACCAGGCCCCCTCAGCCGACGTGATGGCCCAAATCCGCGCCATCGACTTCGTCACAGAAGCCCACGCCCTAGACCTCCCCCCCTTACCCCCACCCGCCAGCTGACCCACGCGTTACATCGCCATCCTTGAGCCGTGGGGCCAATTCGCAGCCGTTAGCCTACCCACCTTCGTCATCGCACTGCTCCGCTACGATGGGCCGTTGGCTTGGGGGGAGGGTCAAGTCACTTGTATCGTTGGGTCAATGGCGATAGTGTGTTCTTGTAGAGCGGGGGCCGTTGGCTGGGCCTTTGCGAAACTGCAAGCGATTCTGATTGAAGAAGCAATCTTGTGGGCAACAAGCTGCCCACCAACGGACTTGCGAGTGAGAGAGAAATGCCAAACGAATATCCAGACAGAATCGAGTTATACGATCACGTTTCCAACAGTGGTATCGTGCACTTGCCTGGCCGGCGGTTCCCCGGAATCACGATCCAAGGCGACTCGATGAGCAGTCTCTTGTCTGAGACGCTGTATTTCATGCAGAAGGCAAGAGAGCATGCTGACGAGGATATGTACTACGGGGCACGCAATATGGCGGAGGTACTCCGTGGGCATCTTCTGCACTACGAAGAGATACTGGAACGCGAGGGCTTCGAGAAGCCGTACACTCTTGACGTAGCGGGCCTAAGTCTAGAGGAGGAATTTGAGGACTCATGCTAATCAAGGGACACAATGCACATTTAGTCATGTAGCCAGTTTCCGGGCCCGCAGCGCCGACCGACGTCGTACGGGAGAACTTGCCAATGTCGAGACCACGAACGTTACTGCCGGTGATGATCGCCATCGCTTTCATGTTCTTGGGCGGGTGCGTCAGCGACGAGCCTCGGCTGAGAATGGGAGAAGAGCGGGTCATCTTCATGGGCACAGTCGAGAAGGTGGAACCCCTCGGACGGCGCAAGGCAACCGTATACCCCGTCGGGGTCAATCCCTTGTTCCTGCTGGTGGTAAAGGTGAACGCCGTCGAAAAGAACCAGCATTCGCCGATTGCCGGTGACGAGAGCATCAATTTCGCCATCCACAGCCCTTCACGGCTCCTCGGCACGGAGGACCCGATCGGCAGGGAGTTCCGATTCAAGGCAACATGGGTGTTTGGGCCAGAACGGCCCAAGCGTTTCTCCTGGCTGCAGGCCCGTCCCGGAACAGCTGGAGATAAGTAGCTTCTTTGCCCTTGAGCTAATCGGGACGAGCCAATCGCGGCTGGCCGCTGGAGGGCGATAAGTTTATTAGCAAGCTGCGCAGGTAGTGGGGGGTCGTGTATAATCTTGCGTCACTGTGTCCGGCATAGGGGTCGGGCGATAGATTTGGGAGATGGGTCATGAATCGATGCGGACGAAATGTTGCCAATCATGGGAAATTGCTTGCCGGCGGGGTGTTGTTGGCGGTTATTGCGGCGGGGTGGTTGTGTTTGGGGCCGGGGGCGATCCAGGCCGGGCCGGTTGGGGAG
>DRGC01000093.1 GCA_011050235.1 Phycisphaerae bacterium
AATGGTTCGGCCGCGACATTCCCGTCTGGCCCGATCGGCTGGCCGAGGTCGTTGAACGTATCGACCCCAACACCGCCTCGGTCGCGTCGTTGCAGAGGCTCAGGGGAATCGGCCGGGCCAAGGCCGAGGCCATCGTCGCCTATCGCCGGACCCACGGCGGACGACCTTTCGCCCGGGCCGACGACCTGACGGCCGTGCGAGGGATCGGAAACGGCATTATGCGGCGCATCCATACGCATCTGACGCTGCCGCCGAGTGCGAAGCGGCGTTGAAATTGCCCTACGGGCCGGCATAATACCTCCATGCCGACCAAGCCGCCCCCGGACCTCCACAAGAACCGCTACCTGCACCAGGCGATGCGCCCAGTGCACATGCTGGTGTTCGTCGCGCCATTGCTGGCGATGTTTCACATCCGCCTCATCGGACTCAACACCAGCGAGTTGCTGGCCCACCGGCACATCGGCGAGGTGCTGAACTTCTTCGGGGCCACCGGGTGGTTCCTGCCGGGCCTGGCGGTCGTAGCGGTCCTGCTTGGCCAACAGGTGGTCGGGCGACACCGTTGGCGAATCCGCCCGCTCGTGCCGGTGATGATGGTCGCCGAATCGATCGCGTGGATGTTGCCGTTGGTGGCGTTGGCCCACCTGGCCGGGCGGCTGGTCGCCAGCCAACCCGTTGATGAGAGCATCTTCACCACGCTGTCGCTGTCGATAGGGGCCGGCATCTATGAGGAGTTCCTGTTCCGGCAGGTGCTGATCGGCGTGGCGCTGCTGATCTTCGTCGATGTGTTCGATCTGCCCAAACAGACCGTCGCCATAGTCGCCATGGGGGTCGCGGCAATAGCCTTCAGCCTCTATCACCCGGACGTCTGGAGCGGCCGAGAGATGTTCTCGGGCCAGTTGCTGTGGACGTCGGCGGTTTTCAAGGCAGTGGCGGGGCTTTATCTCGGGGCGGTGTTTCTGCTGAGAGGCTACGGCATCGTGGTGGGCGCCCACGCGCTGTACAACATCTACGTGGCGTTCTGGGGTGCGTGAACGGCTAGGCCCAGGGGAACTTCTGCCCGGTCAGGCGGGTGTAGGCCTCGATATAGCGCGCGCGGGTCTTCTGAACGATCTCGGCCGGTAACGGCGGGGCCGGCGGCTTGCGGTCGAACTTGATCTTGTCCAGATAATCGCGAACGAACTGCTTGTCGAAACTGGGCTGAGACTTGCCCGGCTTGTAGCCATCCACCGGCCAAAACCGTGACGAGTCCGGCGTCAGGAGCTCGTCGATGAGCATCAGCATCCCGTCGCTGTCCCGGCCGAACTCGAACTTGGTATCCGCCAGGATAATGCCCTTCTCGGCGGCGAAATCGTGGGCCTTGCTGTATATCGCCAGCGACTTGTCGCGCAGCTCGGTCATCACGTCCTTGCCGACAACGTCGCATGCCCCGTCGAAGGTGATGTTCTCATCGTGCTCGCCGTGCTGGGCCTTGGTGGCGGGGGTGAAAATCAGCTCGGGCAGCTTGGACCCCTGCTTGAGCTTGGCCGGCAGATCGAGGCCGCACACGCGCCCGTTCTGCTTGTATTCGCGCCAGCCCGACCCGGCCAGGTAGCCGCGCACGACACACTCGACCGGCACGACCTCGGCTTTCTTGCACAGCATAAACCGCCCGTCCATTTCATCGCTCTGGAACGGCTCGGGCAGATCCTTCATGGCCGTGCTGAGAACGTGGTTCGGACAGACGTCCTGAAGCATCGCAAACCAGAAACGGCTGATCTGCGTCAGCACGCGGCCCTTGTCGGGGATGCCGTTGGGCATGACCACGTCATACGCGCTGATGCGGTCGGTGGCGACGAGCAGCACCCCTTCGGGCAGTTCGTAGATATCGCGCACCTTGCCGCTGCGCTTCGGGAAATTCTCGACGGCGGTCGTTAACAAGGCCGTGCTCTTCATGCTAGTCCTTCTACCGTCCTGCCCTCGCCGCGTCAAGATTGTTTCCGGTCGGGCGGCGCGGCGGTATCGTCGCCATCGCGCGAACAATACCCTTGGCGACCGCCGCAGCCAGAAGGCGTTGATAGCTGTCGCGCACCAGGAGGGCCGCTTCATGCGAGTTCGACAGGAACCCCAGTTCCACCAGCGCCGATGGACACGTTGTCCGCACGAGCACGCGGAAGTTCGCCTCGCGCACGCCGCGGTTGGCCGCGCCGGTAACCGCCATCTCCTGCAAAATCGCCTCGGCCAGCGCCACCGACGCGGAATCCGGGTTACGGGCGGTAAATACCTCGTAGCCGTTGGCCGAGGAGTTCTCGGCGGAGTTTGAGTGAATGCTCACGAACAACCTCGCCCGCGCACGGTTGGCGATAGCCGCCCGTTCGTTCAGCCCCAAGGGCGCATCGTCGGACCGTGTCAGGATCACGGGCACGTTCCGGCTGCGCAGCAGTCGCGCCACTTCCAGCGCGACCGGCAGGTTGATGTCCTTTTCCAAGACGCCGTTGACACCGCGCGCCCCGACATTCTTGCCGTCCTGGCCGGCATCGATGACGACTGGGGGAGACGGCTCGGCCGGAGGCAGACGCCTCGGTGGAGAGGGTTTGGGCTGGGTCGCTCGGCGCCGCCGCCGGGCCGACGCCAGCGCCCGGCGGATGGGGTTCTCTATCTCCAGCGGCACGAACAGCAGTTCCCCGATCGGTGCGATCCCGCCGTCCCGCCAGACGCTCTGGCCGTTAACGTAGACCTGGCCGTCGGGGTCTGAAGTGAACCGAACAGTATTGGCTCGCCCATCGCGCAAGGCGGCGCGGTCCACGTCGGCCGAGACCACCTCCATGTCCAGCCGCCACGCCAGTTGGTAGATGCTGACCGATCCATAGGGCGCCAACAACACGTCGTGGTGGGCCGTGTGGTCAGGGGCCCACGGATCCCATGCTTCGCACCCGCCGGCCGTCGCCAAGGCCACTGCCGAGACCATTACCCACCTGATGATTTGCCAGCGTGCGATGCGCATAGGACCGTCCAGTCAGGAAGATGACAGTTGCCCCGTCAGCCAGCAGGTGACCAGGAACGCCAACCAGCCGGCGATCAGGACACCCATCAACAGCCATCTCCACATCGGTCGGCTGGAGGCGCAGTCGGGGATGCCGTCGACGACATCCACCGGCGGCGGGGGCGGCGGCGCCTGGGGGCAAGCCGGGCGGGCCTTGGAAGGGGGATGTTTGCGTTTGCGGCTCATGTCTTGAGTTCGAATGCGCCAGTCGCCGCGAACGCCTCGTTGAAGTCGTAGACGTCTCGGAAGTCCTGGATGTTGTCGTCGGGCGTCCGTCCCCAGACGTCATGATCGATCAGCAGATAGACCATCTGCCCGAAGTCGATCGTCGTGTGGATGTTCCATCGCCGCAGGACGGTCGCGGCCAGTCCCCCCCACCGGCTGACGGCTATGTCGCGCAGGGCCAGGCAGATTTCCTCGCCGGTGACGTGCTGCGAGCGCCTGGTGAGTTCGCCGTGGCGCTTGCGGGCGGCTCGCCTTAGGCCATCGTTGAGAAAGGTGTAGGCCGCCAGTGGGTAACGACCGTCCTCCAACAGAACCTTTTCAATATTCACGTCGCTGGGCATCTCACACACTCCTGGGAAACAGTCCCTCGCCTTTGTTCACACCGGCGCCCGCCGGCAACACGCCCCACCGGCCGACCTCGTCCAACGTCCGCCCTTGGCGCTGCCAGCCAAGCTGGTCCAGCCCGCGGACGGTCGTCTCCGGCATGAAGGGCTCCAGATATACTAACACAATACGGACCGCCTCGCCGCAGGTATACAGGATCATCTCCAGCCGCTGGCGCTGGGACGGATCCTTGGCCAGCTTGAACGGCTCGGTGGCGTCGATGAACCGGTTGGTCGCATCGACGACCGCCATCACCTTATCCAGATAGGTGTGGAAGGCGCAGGCCGCCATCGCCGGTCCGGCCGAGCTGACCAGGTCCTCGGCTGCGGCGATCACGCCGGCGGCGTCGGCGTCGGCTTGGCCGGCGCCCGGCACGGCGCCGTCGAAGTATTTGCCGATCATCTTGACCGTCCGGCTGAGCAGGTTGCCCACGCCGTTGGCCAGTTCAGTATTATACAGACCCTTGAGCCCGTTGCGGGAGAAGTCACCGTCAGCTCCGAACGCCATGGTCCGCAGCAGCACGTAGCGGTAGACGTCGCGGGAGTACTCGCTGCAAATCTGGCGAATCTGCTCGGCGGAAACGAAGTTGCCCAGGCTCTTGGACATCTTGCGTCCCTCGGCCGTCCACCACCCATGGGCAAACACGCCCTTGGGCAGCGGGATGTCCAGCGACTTGAGGATGCAGGGCCAATAGACCGTGTGGAACCACAGGATGTCCTTGCCGACGAGATGCACGTCGGCGGGCCAGTGCCCCTCGAATGCGCCGTCGTGCTCGTCGCCGATGGGCGGCATGCCCAGAGCGGTGATATAATTGCTCAGCGCGTCGATCCAGACATAAACCGAATGGGCCGGGTCGTTGGGCATGGGGATGCCCCAGCCGCCGAGTTTCTCCAGCAGGCGCGAGATCGACAGATCATCGACCCCCTGGCGACACTTGCTGAGCACCTCGTTGCGCCGCGCCACGGGCTGCACGAACGTCGGGTTGGCCTCGATGTGTTCGATCAGCCACGGAATCCACTTGCTCAGCCGGAAGAAGTAGCTGGGCTCGCCGTATCGCGTCAGGGGCTCGTCGTTGACAGGGCTCTTGTAGTCGTTCTCGCGGGCGACGGATTCGGTGACGAACTCCTCCTGGCCCTCGTCGTACCAGCCTTCGTACTCGCCGAGGTAGATCTCGTCGCGATCGACCAGTTGGGTGATCAGCGTCTGAACGCGTTTCTCGTGGCGGGCCTGGCTGGTGCGGATGAAGTCGTCGTAAGAGATGTTCAGGTCGTCCCAGAGGTCCTGAAAGTGCACCACGACCTCATCGGCGAGTTGCTGGGGGCTGACGCCCTTTTCGCCGGCGGCCTTGACGATCTTGACACCGTGCTCGTCCGTGCCGGTCAGGAAACGCACGTCCAGCCCGGCGGCCCGGTGGTACCGCGCCAGCACGTCAGCGGCGATCGTCGTGTATGAGTGCCCAATATGGGGCGCATCGTTGACGTAGTAAATCGGTGTTGTCACGTAATACGTCTTTGCCATAGTCCCACTAGCATGAGAATTGGGCGGGAAAAATCAAGACTTAAGCGCCCGCTCCGACCGATGCGTGATATAGTCAACAGTTTCCAACACCCGTATTGAGAGGCGCCTCTAGGATGTCCCCGCGCAAGGCCCATCGGCCTCTGGAATATGCTTATCACAGTCACCGGCCGGTGGCGACGATCTTCTGGCTGATGGACCGCCCGTGGTGGTACTACGCAGTGGCGATCTGTTTCTTCGCCATCAAGCAGTTGCCTCTCATATTGGTGCCGGTGGCGATGGGGTACACGATCACCGCCCTCCAGGCCGACCCACCACAATGGGTGTTCACCAATCCGTGGTTCATCATCGGGGTCATCGCGTTTCTGGTGCAGAATGTTCCCACGAACTTCCTGTACTTTCGCATGATGATCCCCTGCGTGCGCCGGTTGGCCTACCGCCTGCGAGCGGGCATGGTCCGGCGACTGCAGCAACTGTCGATGGGCTTCCATGACGAGGCTGAGGCGGGGCGACTCCAGGCCAAGCTGCTGCGCGACGTGGATTCGGTGGAAGGCATGCTGTGGATGACCTTTGAGTCCATCCTGGGCGCCGCCTTCAGCCTGATCACGCCCATTATCTTCACCCTGACCCACGACTCGATCATGATCACCGTATACGTGGTCATCGTTCCCATCGCGGTCGTCATGCAGCGCATCTTCCGCAAGCCCATCAGGCGCCGGTTCAAGGAATTGCGATTGGCCACCGAGGCCATGAGCGCCCGGGCGTCTCAGATGATCGAGATGATTCCGATCACACGGGCCCATGCCGTGGAAAAGGAAGAAATGCAGGTCATGCACGACCATCTGGATCAGGTCTACCACCAGGGCGTGCGGGCCGATTACACCAACGCTCTCTTCAACGCTCTGGCGTGGATCTCCATGCAACTCCCGCTGGTGGCGTGTCTGGCGTTGGCGTCGTATCTCGTCTACATCGGGAAGATCACCGAAGTCGGCATGGTCGCCACCTACACGATGTTCTTCAGGATGATCACCGGTTCGGTGCAGATGCTGCTGGCCCTGGTGCCCGGCATGGCCCGCGGCGGCGATGCGATCCGGTCCATCGGCGAAGTGCTCGAATGCCCCGACATCGAAGACAACGAGCAGAAGCAGCGCGTTTCAAGCGTCCGTGGCCGGTTGACATACGACCATGTGACGTTCAACTACCCCAACAGCGACATCCCGGCTGTGAAGGACTTCTCCATCGATATCATCCCCGGCGAGTGTGTGGCCTTCGTGGGCGAATCCGGCGGCGGCAAAACCACACTGATGGGCCTGGCCATCGGCTTCCGCCGGCCGACGGATGGGCGACTGATGCTCGACGGGCTGGACATGGAGCAACTGGACCTGCGGACGTACCGTCAGTTCCTGGCCGTCGTGCCGCAGCGGACGATCCTGCTGGCCGGCACGATCCGCAACAACATTTTGTACGGCCTGGAAGGCGTCAGCGACGAGAGGCTGCGGAAGGTCGTCGAGGCGGCCAACGTCGCCGAGTTCACCGACAAGCTCCCCGACGGGCTGGATTCCATGATCGGCGAGCACGGCGCGAAGCTCTCCGGCGGGCAGCAGCAGCGAATCGCCGTCGCGCGGGCATTGATCCGCGACCCCAGAATCATCATCCTCGACGAGGCCACCAGCGCCCTGGACGTCATCAGCGAAGCCCTCGTTCAAGAAGCCATCAACCGCCTGGTCGCCAACCGCACCACCCTCATCGTCGCCCACCGCCTCTCGACGGTCCGCAAGGCCGACCGCATTGTCGTGATGAAAGACGGCCAGTGCATCGAGTGCGGCCCGCCAAAAGAATTGCTGGCCGCAGGCGGAGAGTTCTCCAAGCTGCACAATCTACAGCAGATGCTTCTATAAGAATGACCAATTCCCAATGACCAATGTCCAAGAAGCCCGGCTGGACCTTTCGACCGGTTCGCCCTTTGGTCATTGGTCATTGGGAATTGGTCATTCTCAAAACAGGTTCTCTCTGTACCAATCGATCGACTTGTCCAGCCCTTGCTCGAAGTACATCTCTGGCTCGTAGCCGATGGTCTGCTTGGCCAGCGATATGTCGGCCAGCGAGTCCTTGACGTCACCGGGCCGTGGATCGGTGTAGTCGGCTTCGAACTGGACGCCCAGCAGCGAGCGGATCTTGTCGAGAATCTGGTTGAGGGTCGTAGCATGATGGCAGGCGATATTGATGGGCTGGCCCTTGCAGATCTCGCCCGGGGCGTTGGCGGCCAGCCAGTTGGCGTCGCAGACGTTGTCGATGTAGCAGAAGTCGCGGCTCTGCTCGCCGTCGCCGTAAACGATGGGCTTGTCGCCCTGAAGCGCCCGGCTGACGAAGGCGGGGATCACGGCCGCATAGGCCCCCTCGGGATCCTGGTGCGGGCCGAAGACGTTGAAATATCGCAGCGACAGCGTCTCCATCCCATAGCAGGCGGCGTAGGCCTGAAGGTAATACTCGCACGCCAGTTTGCTGGATGCGTACGGGCTGATGGGCATGGGGACCATGGTCTCGCGCTTGGGCGATTCGGCCTGGTCGCCGTAGGCGCTGGACGATGCGGCGAAGATCACCCGCTTCACCCCCGCCGCCCGGGCCGCCTCCAGGACGGTAATCGTGCCATTGACGTTCACATCGTGGCTGGTGACGGGGTCCTCGACGCTGCGGGGCACCGAGCCGAGGGCGGCCTCGTGAAAAATGGCCGCACTACCGGCGACAGCCTTGTCCACCGTATCGCGGTCGCGGATGTCGCCCTCGATCAATTCGATCCGGTCGGCGATCTCGGCGAGGTTCTCCTGCTTGCCGGTGGCGAAGTTGTCCAGCACGACGACATCGTGACCCTTGCCCACCAGGAATCGCGTCAGGTTACAGCCGATAAAGCCGGCCCCTCCGGTTACCAGATACTTCGCCATGAGTGTTCCTCAACTCAACTGGATGTATCTACATGCGGGCCCGTTCGAAGTCGATCACTTGCCGCAACGTTTCTTCGAGCGTGACGGTCGGCTTGTAGCCGATCAGGCGGTTGACTTTTTCCAGCGACGGCACGCGCGTGAGCATGTCGTCGAACGGCCGGCCGTAGGCCTCTTCGTAGGATAGCCTGCGCGTGTCGGACTTGGAGCCCGTCATGTCGATGATCTTGTTGGCGAGCTCTTCGATCGTCACCGACTCGTCCGTGCCGACGTTGACGACCTTCCCCTCGGCGGCGTCACACGCCATCAGCTTGACGATCGCGCCGACCACGTCGGAGACGTTGCAGAAACAGCGGCTCTGCTTGCCCGTGCCATAGATCTCGATCGGCTCGCCGCGCAGGGCCCGGCGGACAAACCGCGGGACCACCATGCCGTACTGGCCGGTCTGGCGCGGGCCCACGGTGTTGAAGAACCGGCAGATCACCGTCGGCAGGCGGTACTGGTCGTGGTAGGCCAGCGCCAGGAACTCGTCCACCATCTTGCTGCAGGCGTAGCTCCATCGGGTGAAGTGCGTCGGGCCGAGCGTGACATCGTCGTCCTCGACGAACGGCACCTTGGTGTTCTTGCCGTAGACCTCGCTCGTCGAGGCGACCAGGATCTTCCGGCGAAACTTGTTCGCCAGGTTCAGCATCACCTCCGAGCCGTGAATATTGGTCTCGATGGTGTGCACCGGGCGGTCCACGATCAGTTGCACGCCGACCGCAGCCGCCAGGTGGTAGATCATGTCGCAACGGTCGACCAGCGACGTCATGGTCATCTCGTTGCGAACCGATTCGCGAATGAACTCGACCGAGGGATGCTTCAGCAGGTCCGCGATGTTGTCCAGCGAGCCGGTGGACAGATCGTCCACCAGCACCACGCCGTGCCCGTCGGCGACCAGGCGATCGGCCAGGTGCGAGCCGATGAACCCCGCCCCGCCGGTGATCAGAATATTGTGTTTATCCACGGTATCTCCGCGCACGTATGCAGTCGGGGGACTATACACGCCAGCGCCGACCCGAGCAAGCCGTTACGCACGCGGGATGCCTCCCGGGAAACCCCGGGCGTGACCTTTCCACGATCACCGATGGCGAGTAGAATGGATTTGACCGCGACACACAGTAAGCCATAGAAGGGCCCGTCATGTCCCTGCAACTCAATATCGATCGAGACGCCGTCAGCGCCTTCTGCCGAGAGCACCGCATTCGACGGTTGGCGCTGTTCGGGTCCGTGCTGCGCGACGACTTCCGACCGGGCAGTGACGTGGACGTGCTGGTGGAGTTCGAGCCCTCGGCGCGCGTCGGCCTATTGACGCTGGCCGGACTGGAACTCGAACTCGGGGAGTTAATCGGGCAGGCGGTAGACCTAAACACGCCAGGCTTCCTGAACCGGCATTTCCGCGACCAGGTCCTTTCGGAAGCCGAGGTGGTCTATGACGCAGCATGACGATTCCCTGATCGTTCGGTAGATGCTGGCCCACACCCGGGAGGCCGTGGCAATGTCGGACCAACGCCGGCGCGAAGACCTCCGGGACAACCGAATGCTGGAACTGGCGCTGACACGTCTGGTCGAGATCGTCGGCGAAGCAGCCGGCCGGGCCACCGAGGCCTTCTGTAAGAAACACCCCTCCATTCCGTGGCGCCAGGCCGTTGGCATGCGAAACCGCCTGATCCACGGATACGACGCGGTGGACCTGGATGTCCTGTGGGACACCGTGCGCGTGGACTTCCCGCCGTTGATCGAGGCGTTGGAGAAGGTGGCGACGGAGCCGTAACCAACAAGGGGACGGACTACATCGTGGTCAGACGGACCTCTTTCCCGGTGGCCGCGGATTTGTAGATCGCATCGAGGATCACCTGCACGTCCAGGCCTTGCTGGGCCGTGGCGATCGGTTCGCGGCCATCCAGGCAGGCGTTGACAAACTCCTGGAAGCTGCTGAGCGTCGCCTTGGCGGGCTTGGCCAGAGGGGTGTCCCGCGGCCCGCCGCGCGACTCATCGAAGAGGATCGCTTCCGACCACGGCTCATCCGATAGGTTGCGGTAGACCATCCCGCCCTTGTCGCCGTAAAGATGCGTCGCGATCTCATCGGCCATCTGAATGTTGGCCGCCCAGGACGCTTCCAGGATCAGCGTCGCGCCGTTGTCGAAGCGAATCAGGGCGCAGCCGAGGTCCTCCACGTCGTAGGTCTTGCCTTGCTTCTTGGCGATATCGGGCCCGAAGACCGCGAATGTGCTGGCCGAGACCGTCACCGGCTTGGGGTTGCCCATCAGCCACATCGCCAGGTCCAGCCGATGGACGCCCAGGTCGATGATAGGCCCGCCACCCGACATCGACTTGGTCGTGAACCACTGGCTCCCGATCGGGACGCCGCGCCGGCGATGCCAGATCGATCGGGCGAAGTAGATATCGCCGATCTTGCCGGCCTCGATGGCCCGTTTGATCGCCCAGGATTCCCACTCGAAGCGGGAGGAGAAATTGATCATCAACGTCTTGCGGGCGGCCTTGGCGGCCTCGATCATCCTTCGCGCCCCGGCGGCCGAGGTGGACATCGGCTTTTCGCACAGCACGTGCAGGCCCGCCTTCATCGCCGCCACCGTCACCGGTGCGTGCAGCTTGTTGGGCAGAGCGATACTGACCGCCTCCAGCCCGGTCCGCTTGGCGTCGGCGAACATCCGCCGATAGTCGCCATAGCCGCTGTCTGCCGGAAGGCCGTGCTTGTCGCAGGTGATGGTCCGCAGGCGCTCATTCTGATCGCAAACAGCCACCAGCTTGCACCGTCGGGACTCATCGAAATTGCTCGCATGCCACCGGCCAATGCCCAGGCCAATGACACCGACGTGTAGGGCACGCTTTTTCTTCGCCACAGCAGGTCCTCTAGGCTTCGGCCGGGAACACGAACGGAGAAGCTATGTACAGAACAGAATGTCCAATTTCCAATGTCCAATGACCAAAATGCCAGAGTCGATTCGTTGTCTTTGGACATTGGTCATTGGGAATTGGACATTCTCACCTCAGGCGTCCCCCCAAAGACACCACCACATCCTTCCGTCCGACCCGATAGGGTCTATCGAAAATCCGCACAGAGAGCGCCTTGCCTTCGACCACGCGGAAGGTGGCGTTTTTCTTGTCGACAGCCACTTCCAGCACCGAACCGCGGTAGAGGATGCGGTAGCTGAACCGCTTCCACATTCTCGGCATGCTCGGGCGGAAGCTCAGCACCTTGCCGTCGGACCGCAGGCCGCCGAAGCCGTACACCACGTTCATCCACGTCGCCGCCATGGAGGTCGTGTGCAGGCCGCTGCTGGTGTTGCGGTTGTAGTCGTCCAGGTCCAGCCGCGCCGCGTGCGACCAGTAGTTGGCCGCCAGGTCGCCCTTGCCGACCTCAGCGGCGAGGATCGAATGGATCGCCGGCGACAGGGACGACTCGTGGATGCATCGCGGCTCGTAGTATTCGAAATTGGCCCGCTTCTCCGCCATCGAGTAGTCGCCGCTGAACAGGAACAGCGCCAGCAGCGTATCGGGCTGCTTGATCATGTCCCAGCGGAAGATGCGGTAGTAGCACCAGTGCTTGATCAGCGGGAAGTCCGCCGGATCGATGCTGTCGCAATCGATGTGGGGCATGTCGAAGTAGCCCTCGAAGTGCTCGAACACGCCCGATTTCTCATCCTTCAGAAGGATCATCTTCTTGGCCATCTTCGCCCAGTCGGTCGCCTCGTCGGAGCGGAGCTTGAGCTTCTTGCAGACGGCCTTGAGCTTGGCGGGGGCCTTCTTGCGCATCTCCGCCATGACCTCGAGCGTGTAAACGAACATCTTCTTGGCGATGATGTTGGTGTAGTAGTTGTTGTGGACGGCGAAATGGAACTCGTCCGGCCCGACCACACACCAGAAGCCGAACTGCCCGTCCGGGCGGAATTGACCCCGAGCCGCCAGAAAGCGGCTGACGTCCAGCAGCATCTCGATGCCTTCGTCGTAAAGGAACTCCTTGTCCTGCGTCAGCCGCACGTAGTGCCAGATGCCGAAGCTCACAGCCGCCGGCACGTGAATCTCCAAATCGCCGTTCTGCCACGAGCGACTGGACTCCGTGCCGTCGATGGTGTCCATCGGGTAGCGGGCGCCCTCGAGGTCCATCTCAACCGCCCGCTCACGCGCCTGCGGCAGACGAGCGTGCCGCCACACCAGCAAATCCCGCGCGGCCTTTGGATTATTGAAGATGTAGAACGGCAGGCAGTACGTCTCGGTGTCCCACCAGGTGTGGCCTTCGTAGTCCTCGCCGGACAGGCCCTTGGCCGCGATGTTCAGGTCCGGGTCCACGCCGTGCTTGATCTGGCTGAGGTGGTAGATGGCGAACCGCACAGCCTGCTGGTCGGCCGGACTGCCTTCGATGACGATATCGAGCGTTTCCCACTGCTTGCGCCAGTAGTCGCTGTGGCGGGCGAGCGCCTCGTCGTAGCTCGTCTTAGCACTCTTGGCGGCCAGAGCGAAGCCCCGCTTCCAGAAGGTCGCTGTCTTGACCTTCGTATTCTTCTCGGTGTCGCTGAGAACGATCTTATCGACGCTCACCCGCTCCCCCTGCTTGAGCGACAGCGTCAGATCGCAAGCGACAGTCCGGTCGCCCTTGACCAGCTTGCTCGCGGCGCCCCTGGGCGCTTTGAGGTGCATGCCGGCAAAGACACGATGCCCCGTCCGCTCGGTCTGGCCGACCACGCCAAGGGCCTTGCCGGCCGTTCGCGTCTGAACCGTCGGCCAAAGCTTGCGCTCGTCCCGCGTGTACTGCACGGGGTTGAAGTCCAGCCCCATCGTCACGCTCGCCTTGCCCGAGAAGTTCAGCGCCTCCAGCGTGATCCGCTGCCCGCCCAAGTTGGGCGTGACCATGCTCGTGAACCGCTGGAAGGTGACGTGAACCTTCTTGCCGCCCTTGATGGTCCACACAAAGCTGCGGGTCATCGTCCCGGCGCCCATATCCAGTGTTCGCGTAAACTGGCTGAACTTGGACTTGGCCAGGTCCAGCCGCTCGCCGGCGATCTTGATCCGCGCGTACAGCCAATCGACCGCGTTAGCCAGGAAGTGACACCGCAGGGCCATGCCGATGTGCGGCGCCGGGTGGTCCGTGTCTTCATCCTCGAAGATGCCGTTATAGAAACTGCCCGGCTCGGTCTTGCCCGAGTAGCCTTCCTCGAAGTATCCCCGCACACCCATAAACTCGTTGCCCAGGCAGAAGATCGACTCGCTCACCAGCGATCGGCCGGGGTGGAAGCCCTTCTCGACCACCACCCACGGATCCATTTCCAGGTATTGTTGTGCAACCTTAGCCATCGTTACTGTTCCTTCTGTTGCAGATTGGGTGCGAACTTGGCGTGCATGTCGCGTAGGCTCGCGGCGTCGACGTCGCTTAAGTTGTTGATCAAGTAATGCGCGTGGGCCAGCAGTTCCGGATGGCCCATGCCGAGGGCGACGAATCCGCCATCGAGCGCCGCCGTGATGCCGGCCGCCGCGTCTTCGACCACGATGCACTCATCCGGTTGGACGGAAACCATCTTGGCCCCGGTCCAGAAGACATCCGGGTGGGGCTTGCCGCGCTCATACGAATGGCCGTCGGCAATGGCGGCAAACCGCTCGAAGACGCCCACCGCCCGCAGGACGACCTCGGCATTCTTGCTGGCTGAGCACAGGACGATCTTGATGCCCGCCCGATCGAGATCATCGAACAGCTCGACCACGCCCGGCAGCAGGTCGGCCGGGGTCAGATGCTGGATCATCTCCAGATAGCGGCCGTTCTTGCGGGCCGCCAGATCCACCAGTTCCTCCTGCGTGTAGCGGGAGACACTCTCTCCGAGAGCGATCTTCAGCGACTCCATGCGGCTGATGCCGCGCACCTGGTCCTTGATGTCGGCCGGCGGCTCGGCGCCGACGCTTCGGGCGATCTCCGCCCACGCGTCCGAGTGCAACTGTGACGTATCCACCAGCACGCCGTCCAGGTCGAACAGCACCGCCTTGAGTTGCGGGTTCTTCGCCATATTCAGTGCCTCTCCTTCACATCGAGCAAGAACCGCACACGATATCGCATGCAGATGACGAGTCAAGCGCCATCGCTCAGCCCCAAAGGGGCGAAATGTACCAGCCCAGGGCGCCGCCCGCAGGGCAAGCCCTGGGAACGCGGCCGCAGCGCAATCTGAGCCCTGAAGGGGCGAAATGACTGGGGGGACGTCATTGCGCCCCTTCAGGGCTTCTTCCTTCTGGCCCCCCTAACCCAGCCCGTTGGGCTGGGCTGATACATGTGAGCCCTTCAGGCTCCCGGTTTCCGGCGCGGCCCTTGACGGTCTCCACTCCCTGACATACAAAGCCCTCCTGGACAATTCGCAAACCACCTATGACAGGAGACGATCATGGCAGACATGAAAGTTCTATACGATAAGGATGGATCCGTCGACGCCCTCCAGGGCAAGACCGTCGCGATTATCGGTTTCGGCAGTCAGGGCCACGCCCACGCCCAGAACCTCCGCGACAGCGGCGTCAATGTCGTCATCGCCGAGTTGGAAGGGACCAATAACCACGCCCTGGCCGTCGAGCTGGGCTTCACGCCCCTCTCAGCCGCCGAGGCCACCAAGCAAGGCGACCTGATTGTCATCACGCTGCCCGATGAATTTCAAAAGGCCGTCTACGAGGCCGAGATCGAGCCCAACCTCGAATCCGGCAAGACGCTGGGCTTCTGCCATGGGTTCAACATCCACTTCAAGCAGATCGTCCCCCCGGGCGGCGTAGACGTGATCATGGTCGCCCCCAAAGGCCCCGGCCATACGCTGCGAAGCTGCTTCCTGGAAGGCTCGGGCGTGCCCTGTCTGCTGGCGATCGAGCACGACAACCACGGCACGGCCCGCGACCTGGGCATGGCGTGGGCCATCGGCGTCGGCGGCGGACGGGCCGGCATCATCGAGACGACCTTCAAGGACGAGACCGAGACGGACCTCTTCGGCGAGCAGGTGGTCCTGTGCGGCGGCCTGACCATGCTGATCAAGACCAGCGCCGAGGTGCTGATCGAGGCCGGCTACTCGCCGGAGATGGCCTACTTCGAGTGCCTCCACGAGCTGCTGCTGATCATCAAGCTGATCACCGAGGGCGGCCTGAGCTACATGCGCTACAGCATCTCCAACACCGCCGAGTACGGCGACCTGGCCGTCGGCCCACGCATCATCGGCCCGCAGGTCAAAGCCAACATGGAAAAGGCCCTCAAAGCCATCCAGGACGGCTCGTTCGCCAAGGAATGGATCGACGAATGCGCCGCCGGCAAGCCAACCTTCAACAAACTCTACGAAGCCGACAAGAACCACCCCATCGAAGTCGTCGGCAAGAAACTCCGCAAAATGTTCACCTGGATGGAACCCAAAGAAGTCCCGGGTGAGTAGTTCTTGCCACAGAGGCACAGAGAACGTAGAGAACAGACAGAACAATTGGGTGCCATGCCCACGCTCGTGTAGCTGTCGCGGGATACTTACAGGGAGATCGACATGACTGTTCAGAGACAATGGTTCGTCAGTTTCTGCATGACCATTCTTGCTACCGCTATGCTGGGAACGGGATGCGCCCATCGGCAACCCGCGTCGGGTCGGCCGCCGCATCTCCGCGGAAGTACTTTGTTCCGAGATGACCGCCTGGAAGTAACGGTAGGGCCGCAGAGCGATTCTGTTCGCGCCGACGACCCCAAAGCCTACCAGCCGATCATAGAAAACGTGACCTTCATCGTCGACGGCGCGGACGTTGACCTCCCTACGCAGATCGACGGCGGCTGGGGCAAGGGAGGCTGGTACCGGTGGGTTAACTTCACGGCACCTGAGGGCGCCCAGAAGATCGAAGCTCAACTGCACGTCCTCTATGACGGCCGCCCCTTTGAGATGACAACCGTCTTCGAACGCCGCATCAACCCGACCCTCAACCCGCGCATCAAGTGGCATGCCGTACACTCCGACGTCGTGGGGCTCGAAGAATAGCCAGACCCAAGCGCGGCGTCCCGATGTATATCGGGACTATCCCGCCACACTCTTACGCCTGGCATGAATGTTTTAGCTTTGCCACGGCCTGGTGGGCCAGGCGGGTGGGTTCGGGCAGGCGGAGGCTGCGGGTGGATTTGAGGGTCCATGAGACGGCCTGGTCGAGCGTGATGCGATGGCCGACGGAGATGTAGAGGGGCTTGACGTTGTCGCGGGTGCGGACGACCGAGCCGATGATGTTGCCGTCGTGGGTCAACCGGACCTTGCTGCCTCGCTTGGGGCCGACGTCGCGATGCTGGCCGCAGAGGCGGCTCTTGGCGACGCCGATGGCGGGCATGTCCAGCCAGAGGGCGACGTGGCAGGCCAGGCCCAGGCCGCGCGGGTGGGCGAGGCCCTGACCGTCGCACATCAGCAGGTCGGGTTGGCCGCCCAGCCGGCGGACGGCCTCGATGACGGCTGGGGCCTCACGAAAGCTCAATAGGCCCGGCACATAGGGGAACACGCACGGCAGGACGCAATAGGACTGCTCGATCACCTCCAGCGTCCGGGCGTCGCACAGCACAGCGGCGGCGGCGATCTTTCGGCCGCCCGACAGCAGCGCACAATCCGTGCCCACGATGGTGCGAGGCGTCTTCCTGAGTGGCTCGATGCGGACGGCCCCGGCGAGGTCCTTCTGGAGCTTGATGGCCTGCGTTGGGGTCAAGTCCCAATCGTGTCGCAGGCCGGGCCCCATGGCGTCAGCCCTTCATGATCTTGGCGACGGCCTTGAGGGTCGTGTCGATGTCATCCCGCGAGGTCATCATATTGGGCACGGCCCGCAGCGAACCGTTGCCGCCAAGCAGCGCGATGCCCTCAGCGTCCAGCCCCTCGACCAGGTCGGCCGCCGGTATGGTCGTCACTCGAAAGTAGACCAGGTTCGTCTCGACGGTGGCCGGGTCGATCTCAATGCCGTCGATCTCGGCCAGGCCCTCAGCCAGCCGCTTGGCGTTGGCGTGGTCGTCGGCGATGCGGTCGCGGTTGTTCTCCAGTGCGTATATCGCGCCGGCTGCGATGATGCCCGCCTGCCGCATGCCGCCGCCGAACATCTTGCGGAAGCGCCTGGCCTCGGCGATGAAGTCCGCGTCGCCGGCGATGGCTGAGCCCACCGGCGCGCCGAGTGCTTTGGAAAAGCACACCGCCACCGAATCGAAATACTTGGCATGCTCAGCCTCATTGACGCCGCTGGCGGCGGCTGCGTTCCACAGGCGCGCGCCGTCGAGGTGAAGCTTCAATCCCGCTTCGCGAGCGGCTGCGGCGACATCGGCGATCTGCTCGATCGGCCAGACACTGCCGCCGCCGCGATTGTGCGTGTCTTCCACGCACACCAGCGTCGTGCGCGCAAAGTGCACGTCCGGGGTGCGCAGCGCGCCTCGCAGGTCATCGCCGGTGAACAGGCCTCGCTGGCCGGCGATGAGCTGACACATCACGCCCGAAATCGCCGCCGGGGCCCCAGCCTCGTACCAGTACATGTGGCACTGGGCCTCCATGATGACCTCGTCGCCCGCGGTGGTCTGGGTCTTGAGGGCGATCTGGTTGGCCATCGAGCCGGACGGCACGAACAGCGCCGCATCCTTGCCCAGAATCTCCGCCGTCTGCTCTTCGAGCCGCTGAACCGTCGGATCGTGCCCCAGCACGTCATCATCGACCTCGGCGGAGGCCATCACGCGCCGCATCTCGTCAGTAGGCTTGGTAACCGTGTCGCTTCGTAGATCAATCATGTCCAGCATCCCATTGCAGATTGCGGATTTCGGATTGCGGATTCAACAACAGCTCAGGATTCCGGACCAATCCGCAATCCGCAATCAAACCAGTCCCAGCACATCCTGCATCGAGTACAGCCGCGGGGCTTTGCCCGCGATCCATTGGGCCGCTCGCAGTGCGCCGCGGACGAAGGTGTCGCGGGTGTGGGCCGAGTGGCCGATCGTGATCGTCTCGCCTAAGTTGCCGAAGTGCACCGTATGCTCGCCGACCGTATCGCCCACGCGCAGTGCGTGCATACCGATCTCGCCGGCGTTTCGCGGGCACATGCCGCCCCGGCCGAAAACCGCCACCTCGCCATAATTCTTGCCCGTCGCCTGGCAGATGCTCTTGGCCAGCGCGACGGCCGTCCCGGACGGGGCGTCCTTCTTGAACCGGTGGTGCGTCTCGGCGATCTCGATGTCGTAATCGTCGCCCAGCGCGCGGGCCACTTCGGCGACGACTTTCAGCAGCACATTGACGCCGACGGACATGTTGGCGGCCCGGACGATCGGGATGTCGGCGGCGGTGTCGGCGATCTCGGCGAGGTGGCTCTCGGTCAGACCGGTCGTGCCGATGATCATGGGGATGAGCTTCTGACGACAGATCGGCAGCCACTGCAGCGTGCCTTCCGGCAGGGAAAAATCGATCAGCACGTCCGGCGTGTCGGCCAGTTCGTTGCTGAGACAGACACCGAACGCCCCGACGCCGGCCAGCTCGCCGACGTCCTTGCCCGTATCGGCATGGCCGGGCGATTCCAACGCGGCGACGATATCGAACTGTTCGGATTCAATGGCCAGCGCGGCGATCCGCCGCCCCATCCGCCCAGCCGCTCCGGTAATGGCAATCTTGGTCATGGCCGATCCCTTCCTGTCACGGGATCAAGGTGTACCGCATCGGCCGGCGAAACTCAACGCCCGCTTGGTCGCCGCCGGCTGGTCCGATAGGATATTGACGTGAATGAGTTGCTAACCTTCCTGGCCTCGGCCATTGTGATCTCGCTGTCGGGCGTGTTGGCGCCGGGCGCGCTGACGGCTGCCACGATCGCCGCCGGCGCGCGCCGCCGCTGGGCCGGGACGATGATAGCGGTGGGCCATGGGATCGTCGAGCTGCCGCTGATCGTGCTGATCGTAATCGGCATGGACAAGCTGCTGAAGGTCGAAGGGGTCCGAATCGGCATCGGCCTGGCCGGCGGCGTGTTCCTGCTGATGATGGCGTGGGGAATGTTTCGAGCACTTCGCCACCCCACAAGCGACGATAACCAGGCGGCCTCGGCCACTCGTCACCCGATCCTGATCGGTATCATCCTGTCGGCGTCCAACCCCTACTTTCTGCTGTGGTGGGCGACGGTCGGGCTGGCCCTGGCGACCAAGGCCGTCAGCCTGGGCGTCATGGCCTTTGTGCTCTTCGCCCTGATCCACTGGCTGCTGGACCTGATCTGGCTGACGATTCTGTCCTGGGTGACCTTCGGCGGCGGCAAGCTGATGGGCAACGTCCCGCAACGAGTGATCCTCGGCATCTGCGCAGCGGCGATGGTATTCTTCGGCGGGACGTTCCTGTGGGAAGCAGGCTGGTCGCTGCACAGCCTTCTCGCCGGTAGCTAGAGCGGCGGGCACAATTGCGTATCGCGCGGCGTCCCGATGTACATCGGGACGCCAACCGACGCTATGCGGCGCCACGCTGCCACTTGGCTTCGACGAGATCACTCGAGTCGTGGGAGCGTGCCTTATCGCATCGGCATCTGCCGCCCGCACGCTTCTGTAAGCAGAAGCGTGGCACCCGAGACGTTGTCTTTGTGAAGGATAAGCCGAAGATGAAAAGCGTAGCCCAGCCCCCGGTTCCCGGTTCCTGGTTCCCGGCTCCCACTTACACCTGCACCACCCACACGTCGGTGCGTTTGTCTTTGGCGACGTTGAAGGCGACGTACTTGCCCGCCTTGTCGGTGGAGGGGTGGGCGTGGGAGGCCTGGCCGGGGATGGAGTTCAGCTCGGTCTTGTGCTCGCAGATGGTTTCGAAGCGCGGCTCGTCGCTGTCGTAGTACAGCCACACCAGTTTGTCGGGGGTGACATTGCCGTCGAGGATGATGGCCGGTCGGTCCCCGCCGGCAGCGGCGACGTGCCCGTAGTGTTTGCCCTCCTCGAACGTCCACTCACGATAGATCTCGCCGTCGGGGCCAGCGGCGCCGATGTACCACGGGCACGGGCCGTCGACCAGCACCGCCGGGCCGTGATAGAGCAGCAGTTCGCCGTCCCAGCTCCACGCGGCGTGGATCTGGAACTTGGCCTCGGCCCGGGGCGTCAGGGCCGTCAACTCGCCGGTCGAAATCCGCAGTGTCCAGCACCGCGAGGTCTTGGAGTAATCGCCCCCGGCGTGCCACATCGGCGGGCGGTCGCGGTCGAGGTAGAACAGGTCCCCGTCCACCGGGTTGTGCTCGACGTGACACATCCGCATCGCCGGGTCCTCAAAGATCACCTCGGTATCGCCTCCGGCCAGCGGAACGCGAACAAGCCGCGACACCATGCCCTTGCCGCCCGCGAAGACCTCCTTGAAGGGCCTTTGCTGCTCGACCGGCAAGCCCGCGATGGCGTCCGGATGCTCCCGGACCACGGCGGTAATCAGCTCGGTCTCGGGCGGGTCGATACTGATCATCGCTCCGCGCCATTCGTCGCCGAGGTCCTCGATGATCGTCCGCTCTTCGAGCGTATACAGGTTCACCGCCCGCATCCTCTTGCCGTGCCAGAAGGGCATCCAGCCGCTTCGGGGCGCGACCATCGCGGCGGAGATCGTCTTGGCCTCGCCGGAGATCGGATCGATCAGGCAGGTGATGTCGCCGGTGGCCACGTGAGCGCGGCACAGAGCGCTGTAGCCGTCGCGCAGCGTCGAGAAAATCATGAACTCCCCGTCGTCGGTGAAGGTCGTCCGCGTGTGATACGGGGCCTTCTCGTTGATATCACCGACGGTCGTAATCCGCCGCACCATCCGCCCGGTCACGGCGTCGGTGTGAGTCTGCGATTCGTTCCAAGTCTTGCCCTTGGTGAACATCTGCGCCTCCACTGCTGGCTAAAAGCTGAAAGCTGAAAGCTGAAAGCTAAAAGCTAAAATGCGTTGTCGCAGTCGATGGCGGCGGAACATTTAAGCTTTCAGCTTTAAGCTTTCAGTTTTCCTTCCTATTCGTTTCGCTGGCGTTTGGTGGCTGCGGCGAGGGTCTTCTTCTCTTTGCCGCTGAGGCTGTTGATGCCTTCGTTGTGGATCTTGCGGAGAATCTCGTCGATGGTCTTCTCCTCCTCATCCTCGCGTTTGACCTTGCGATCCCACGCGCCCTGCTGGACTTGGACCCGCGCCGAAGCCAGCCGCATCCCCAACAGCGGCAAGACCCAGATCCAAAACGCCCCGGCCACCGCGCCGCCCAGATGGGCGACATCCGACCAGAACTGCGGCCGAAACTCCCCGGACGAGACCGAAGAGAGGATCACCACGATCATGCCGCCGAAGATGAGCAAGGCCGCCATGCGGATCGGCACAGGAAACAGGACGAGGATCAACCGAAACTGCGGAAACAGCACCGCACACGCCAGCAGGATCCCGAAGATGCCGCCCGAGGCGCCCACGAGCGGGAAGTTCGGGTCAAGCCCCACCAGAGCGCCCATGATGGCATAGGCGACGCCGGCCGTCGCCCCGCACGTCAGGTAAAACCACAGGAACCGCCGCGTCCCCCACTGCTTCTCCAGCGGCGAGCCCAGCATGTACAGCCCCAGCATGTTCAAGCCGATGTGCCAGAAGCCGGCGTGCAGGAACTGGAACGTCACGTATCGCCACACCTGCCACCAGCCCCCCCACGTGACGCCGAACGCCGCGCTCAACGGGCCGGGGCCGAACCGCGACGTATCCGCGACAGCTTGAAGGATGAAGACGCCCACATTGATCAGCAGCATAATCTTGACCGCACGGGCCGGCTTGGGCATGCCAACCATGATGCCCCGGCCGAAGCCCCCGATTCCGCCACGGCCGCCACCGCCGCTCTGGAAGTCCTCACGCAGGTAGGGTCGGTCGTAGAAGCCCATCTAACAGGTCCCCTCCCGCAGCCAGTACAGCGTCAGGCCTGCGATGGTCTTGGCGTCGTGGATTTCGCCGCTGAGGATCATCTGGCGAATCTCGCGGTCGGTATGCGGCTCGAGCGTGATTTTCTCGTAGGTCTCGAGCTCCTGGCGCCCTTCAGACAGCCCGGTGGCCAGGTAGACGGGCATGGTCTCGTCGGCGTTGCCGGGGGCGGAGTAGAACTCGCCGAGCTTCTCCAGCCGCCCGGCCACGTAGCCCGTCTCTTCGGTCAACTCGCGCCCGGCGGCGGCTTCGGCCGATTCGCCGTCGTCGATCCGTCCGGCCGGCAGCTCCAGGAGGTCTTCCTGCACGGCAAAGCGGGTGTTGCGGATCAGCACGATGCGACCATCGTCGAGGATCGGCACGATCACGGCCGAGCCGGTGTAGTGGAAGTAATCGCGGTCGACGACGCGGCCGTCGTCCATTCGCAGCTTCACGAAGTACCCTTTGACAGTCTTGCCGTCGAAGGCCAACTCATGGTCGACAAATCGCTGGTCAAAGCTCTTGGCCATGGGGCGGATTATAGACCTCCATCCGCCCGGCGACAACTCCCGCGATCAAGGGCCTTTGGCCTTGTCGGAGCCGCGGGCGGCGCGTATGCTGAGGTCTCGTGACCACCACAGTCGACCGTTCGGGCACTCCAGACCGGAAGGACCACTCATGCGCCTGACAAATCGAAAATGGATCATCGCCATGTGTACCGTCGTGTTCATCGCCGCCCTGTCCACGGCTGAGGACGCCGACAAGGCCGCCGAGGGCCAGTACCGCGATGAAACCAACGGGTTCACCATCACGCCGCCGACAGGCTGGACCACCAAGCAGGCCGGCGTCGGCCAGGTGTTCTTCCACAGTCCGTTGGAGAGCAAGACCGACGGGTTCAGTGAGAACATCAACATCATCGTCGGCCAGGCAGACAAGCTGCCGGATCTCGAAAGCTTCAAGAAGGCGATGACCGCCGGGATGGAAGCGGTCTTCGAAAACTTCACGTTCATCGAAGCCGCCGTCACCAACGTGAACGGGATGAAGGCCATTCGCACAGTGTTCACGTTCACGATGAAGAAGTTCACCATCAAGTCGGTCCAGTACATGATCATCAAGGACGGCAAGAGTTTCACCATCACCGGCACGGCGCTGGCCGACACCTACGAGACTTACCTGACCGCCTTCGAAGCGACGGTCGGCACGCTGCAGATCGACAAGGCCGAATGAAGAGCAAACGGATCGCCATATTGGGTTCGACCGGCAGCATCGGCCGTCAGGGGTTGGAGGTCATCTCCGCCCAGCCTGAGTTGACGGTTTGCGCGCTGGCGGCCGGGAGCAACTGGCGGAACCTCGCCAGCCAGGCGCGCGAGTTCGCTCCCGAGCTGGTCGCCATCGCCGACGGCGCCGTTGCCGACGACCTCCGGCGGGACCTGCCCGAGACGATCGGCGTGCTGTCGGGGCCCGATTCACCGGCCGACCTGGTCCGCCGCACGCGGCCCGACGTGCTGCTGGTGGGCGTGGTGGGCTCGGCCGGGCTCGAGCCGACGCTGGCTGGCATCGAATGCGGCGCGACGCTGGCGATCGCCAACAAGGAAACGTTCGTGATGGCCGGCGCCATCGTCATGCCCGCCGCCCGGCAGGCGTGTGTGCCCATCGTGCCCGTCGACAGCGAGCACTCGGCGATTTACCAATGTTTGCTGGCCGGGCAGCGCGAGGAGGTCCGGCGGGTGACGATCACGGCCTCCGGCGGGGCGCTGCGCGACTGGGACGCCGCCGCAGCCGACCAGGCGACCGTCGAGGACGCCCTGAAGCACCCGACCTGGTCGATGGGCCGGAAGGTCACGATCGACTCGGCGACGCTGATGAACAAGGCGTTGGAAGTGGTCGAGGCCCACTGGCTGTTCGACCTGTCCGCCGACCAGATCGACGTGGTCATCCACCCTGAATCGATCGTCCACGCGATCGTGGAGTTCGTCGACGGGGCGGCGGTCGCACAGTTGGCGGCCCCGGATATGACCACGCCGATCGCCTATGCGTTGAACTTCCCGCATCGCCCCACGCGAAAGGTGGCGCCGCTGGACCTCGGCGCCATAGGCCAACTGACGTTTCGGCCTCTGGAAGGCCGATTCCAGCGCGCCGTGGCGCTGGGCTACGAGGCCATCCGCCGCGGCGGGCCGGCCGGCGCCGTGCTCAATAGCGCCAACGAAGCAGCCGTCGAAGCGTTTCTGGCCGGACGGATTCGTTTCGGTCAAATCGTCCCGTTGGTCGAGGATGTCCTAAAGGACACCCCGCCCGATGACGAGATTACGTTAGAATCGCTTCAGGCAGCGGCTGCGTGGGCGGACCGGCAGGTTGCCGAACGGCTGGAGGCGCTCAAAGCCATCTGACCGAACAAGGCCAAAGCAACAATCGCGCGTCGTCGCCGAAGACCGACAACAAGACCAAGGAACCGACCGAATAATGGAACTAGCTGTGTTGACCATCCAAGGTGTATGGGGCCAATACGTCGGCCCGCTGCTGATGTTTGCGATCGGCTTGGGCGCGGTGATCTTCGTGCACGAGTTGGGGCACTTCATTGTGGCCCGGTGGGTGGGCATTCACGTCGAGACGTTCGCGCTGGGGGTGGGGCCGAGGCTGTTCGGCCTGCGGCGCGGGGGGACCGACTACAGCGTTCGGCTGATTCCGCTGGGCGGCTACGTGAAGATGGCGGGGCAGGAGGACGTCGCCCCGCTCAAGGAGGGCGACACGGACCCCGGCTCCTTCGCCAACAAGACGGTGGGTCAGCGATTCGCCGTCATTGCCGCGGGCGTCGTGATGAACGTGATCTTTGCGAGTATCGTGTTCGTGGTGATCGGCCTGATCGGCATCCAATTCCCGGCGCCGGTGATCGGCGGGGTGGAACCCGGTTTCCCGGCCGCCCAGGCCAAGATCATCTGGCAGGACGACGGCGACCCAAACACGCCGGACGAAAGCGTCGGCCTCAAGCCCGGCGACAGAATACTGACGCTCAACGGGCGCCGCATCCACCAATTCGGCAAGCTCCAATTCGCCGCCATTCTCGCTCCACGGGGCAGGATCTTCGAGATGACGATCCGACGCACCGCAGGTGACAAGACGCGAGTGGGAACGGCCACCATGGGGTTGATCAAGGGCGACCACCCCGGCACCGAGACGAAAGTCTTTCGCTTCGGCATCTCACCCGCCACCGAGCCCATATTCGGCGTTAACGAGGATGTTATCGTGACCGAGGACGGGTTGAACGAAGGCGAACGGGTGCTGGCCGTCAACGATCAGCCGATCGAGCATGCCTGGGACCTGCGCGACATCGAGGCCGATCTCGACGGCCGACCGGTGACCGTCACGGTCCGCCCGACTGACGACAACGAACAGGAAGACCAGGCCCCCGACGCCACACGGACGGTCGTCGTTCGGCCGAAGCTGCTGGCGGCCAACAAGCCTTACCGTGTCGTGTTTCTGGCCGACGGGTCCACTGTCCGCGCCACATCGGTCAAGAAGGTCGCCGACAAAGACGAGAAGGACGACCCATCGGACAAACCTTCGCAGGTCCGGCTGATGCTGGTCGACGGCGGCGAGCGCATCGTCGCCGAGAAGGACATCGTCCATACCGACCGTTCGATAGACGTATTGGGCATGGCGCCGCGACTGCTGTTTGAAGGCCTCACAAAAGGGCACCCCGCCGCCAAGGCCGGCCTCAAGGGCGGCGACGTGGTGGTCAGCTATGGCGATCGCAGCACGCCCACGCTGGCTGAACTGCGCGCGATCAACCGCGAGTTCGTCGATCGAGGCACACAGATCGTCGTCTTTCGCAATGGCCGAACGCAATCGCCCATCGACATCCGCCCGCGCAAGAAACAGGGAAAGCCGCAAATCGGTGCGCTCGTCATGTCCGACCAGGAGCATCTGGTCGTCGCCCATGTTCGCAAGCGCTCACCGGCCGATGCAGCCGGCGTGGCCCGAGGCTGCATCATCGAGAAGGTCAACGATCTTCCCGTAGCGACGTGGCCTGAGCTGATCCGGGCCCTGACGGCGCTGAAGGGCAAGCCCATTACGCTGCATGGCCGAAATGGCTCGCAGCCGTTCAAGGCCGACTTCGGCATCCTGGCGGCCGGGGATTTCCGCCCCCAGGACTACAGATACAAGCTGTTTGCGACCCGGCCTTTCCGCATGTTGAAAACGACCATCCGCAACACCAATCCGCTGCAAGCCCTAGCCTGGGGAATCGAAGAGGTCCGATATAACGTGGTGATGGCCTATGCCAACCTTCGGGCCCTGCTGCAGGGAACGGTCTCGACGAAAGAGCTTCGCGGGCCCATCGGCATCGCCGACATCGCCGTCCAGGTCGCCCGGCAAGGCGCGATACGGTTTGTCTACTTTATGTCGATGATCTCGGTGATGCTGGCGGTCATCAACTTCCTGCCGTTGCCGGTCCTGGACGGCGGCCATGCCGTGTTCCTTCTGATTGAGAAGATTCGCGGCCGGCCCCTGAGCGTCAAGATCATGAATGCCGTCCAGATCGGCGGCCTGGTACTGCTGCTGGGGCTGGTCCTGATCGTCACGTGGCGCGACGTGGAGCGCGTCGTGGAGAGCTTCATGTAACGGCCGCTGCGGCGAGCCCGAAACAAGGAGTTTATCATGCAGAAGTACGTCTGTGACGCGTGCGGCTGGGTGTACGATCCGGCCGTGGGCGATCCGGAAGGCAAGATCGAGCCGGGCACCGCCTTTGCGGACCTGCCGGACGACTGGGTCTGCCCCGAGTGCGGCGCCGGCAAGGACGAATTCTCGCTGGAAGACTGACTCGCCGCCTTGGCTCATGCAAAAAGCGGCTGTCGCCCCTCCTACCATGGGGTATGCCGGGCATCATGACACCAACCGAACATGAGATGGACCTGGCCCTGGCGGCAGAACTCCAGGCAGCGCTGCTGCCGAAAGGCTGCCCGGAGACCTGCGAGCACCAGCGCACGGGGATCCGCAACCGCATGTGCCGATCGGTGGGCGGGGATTTCTACGACTTCATCGAGCTGAATCCCGACCAAATGGCGATCGTCATTGGCGACGTGGTCGGCCACGGCGTGCGCGCCGCGCTGCTGATGGCGCAGATTATGGGGTTCCTCCGCTCCGACACCCAGGACCGCTCGCGCCCGGCCAACATGGTTGGCGCCCTGAACGAGATGCTCATCGCCCTGGGCGACGAGACGGACACCATCTTGTCCTGCTCGCTGCTTTACACCGTGCTGGACCTGCCGACCGGGATGGGGTTCATGATCAACGCCGGGCATCCTCCCCCGATCGTCTGCGAGCGCGATCGCTGCGCCAGTCACGGCCTGGGCGGGTCCGACCTGGTGTTGGGCGTCGAGCCCTACGAGCCTCACGAGATCTGCCACACCTTCCTTCCCGGCGAACGGCTGGTGCTGTACACCGACGGCCTGGTCGATGCGACCAACGAGGCCGAGAAGACATTCGGCGACCAAAGGCTGCTGGAGGTGATCAGCGCGTGCAGCGACGCCGACCCCCAGCCTACAGCCGATACGGTGATGGACGCGGTGGCGGCCTTTCGCGGCGACGCGCCGCAGAGGGACGATGAAACCATCGTCGTGATCGACCGATGTTGACGGATTGGGCGAATCGGGTCCGGCGCGATGACCAGACGCTTTCACATTCAACCGGTTGAGGATGCGCGAAGGTCCCAGGGCCTTCGGGTCCTGCTGGCCGGTGCGGCCGATCGCTCGGGGGTACCTGCCCACGTCGATGCATTCGATGCCGCCGTGGGTCGCGGGGGGCGGCGGACCCATCTGTGGTGGGCGCTCGATCAAGACACCCCAGTCGCGGCGGCGATGACCGTCATCAGCCCCGGGCGATCGGCGCTGCTTTACTACAGCCCGCCGGCGGCGCGCGGTGTCCGTCCGGACGCCCTGTCGGCCGTGATCGCCGCGATATCGCATCACACGCTCGCCTGTGGCGCAGTCTTCGTCCAGGGGATGACGAACAAGCCGCAAGACGGGCGCCTCCTCGTCGAGGCCGGCTATCACCCGTTGGCCGAACTGGCCTCGATGCAGTTGGACTTGCCGACCCCGCCGGCGGATGCCCTTCCCTGCCAGCATCGGCTGCGGTGGCGATGCGTCGACCAGCTCGCGCGGGGCGAACTGCAGCGCATTGTGACGGCCACCTACGAAGGATCGTTGGACTGCCCGGGCCTGATCGGCCTGCGCAGTGCAGATGACGTTGTCGCCGGCCACCGGGCATCAGGGACGTTCGTCCCGCAGACGTGGTGGGTCGTCGATGACGGGGCCGAGACGGCCGGCTGCTGCCTGTTGAACGACAGCACGCTCGACGCATCCGCGCGCGTTGTGTACCTGGGCGTCGTGCCGTCCTGTCGCGGCCGGCAGATCGGCCGCGCCATGACTCGCCACGCCGCACACGTCAGCGAACGCCGCGGACGCCACGCGCTGACGCTGGCGGTCGACGAGCGAAACACCTATGCCCGGGACGCCTACGTGCGTGAGGGTTTTCGCGTCACGGAGTCTCGAACGGCCTACATTCTGGCCGCCGACCGCTCCGAAAAACAGGCAACCTGAAGGAATTGTGGACAACGTGTGCACGAACTTTTTTTTTCTCCGGCAACGGCACGTTCTCCAACGTGTTGAGTGTTGTGGAAAAGAATCGGGCCGTTTTGTAATTGACCGATTGGTGGAGGCCTTCTAAAGTTCCTATCGACTTGATGAGTTCGTTGCACCAAATGCGACACGCAAGCAGTAGGTTTTCGATGGGCCGCCCGTACACCAAGTGACGGGCAAAAAGGACTTTCAAGGAAAACCATGGATACGGTAACGGAACCGGTGCGCGCCGAGGACCCCACCATCCGAGGCTTATTGGACAAGCTTCGCGAGCGAATCGGCCCGCAGAAGTTCAACGCGTGGTTCCGTCACGGCACGCACATGCACCTCGACAAGGGCGTGCTCCGCATCGCCGTGCCGAATCCGTTCGTCGCCAATTGGATCGAAACCCACTACCAGGCCGAGATCGCCGCGATCCTGGCCGAACAGACTGGCTGCGACAAGTCCATCACCCTCACCGTCGACCCGACGCTCTGCGCCGAGCTTCGCCGAGGCGATCTGGACAGCCAGGCGGACCTGGTGACCAAAAGCACCGAGGGCCGCGCCCGACGCCGCCGACCCCCACTCGCCCGGCAGCTGCGACACAAACTGGAGACCTTCGTCGTCGGCGAGACCAACAAGCTGGCCTACTCGGCGGCGTGCGCCGTCGCCGGGGACAGCAAGGCCCTTTTCACGCCGCTGTTTATCCATGGGCCTTGCGGCGTCGGCAAGACGCACCTGCTCCAGGGCATCTGCAACCGTTTCAACGCCCGGGCCGACGGCGCCACCTGCCGCTACGTCACCGGCGAGCAGTTCACCAACGAGTTCATCCAGGCCGTCCGCAACAAAACCTTTCACCAGTTCCGCAACCGATACCGTCAACTGGACCTGCTGGCGATCGACGACGTGCACTTCCTGGCCGCCAAGAAGGCCACGCAGGACGAATTCCTCCACACCTTCAACGCCATCGAGTCCGCCGGCAAGCAGATCATCCTGGCCAGCGACACGCACCCGAACCTCGTCGGCAAGCTCAACCCGCAACTGCTCAGCCGCTTTGTCGCCGGCATGGTGGTCCGCGTTGATTCACCCGACCAGGACACCCGCATCCACATCTTGCAGCGCCGCGCCGATGCGCTGAAGATGAGGGCCCCGAAGGACGTGCTGACCTATATCGCCACCCACATCCGTGGGTCGGTGCGCGAGCTGGAAGGCGCCCTGGTGAAGCTGGCCGCCGTGGCCGCGCTGGAAAACACATCGCCCACGCTGGAACTGGTCCGCTCCGCCCTGGCCGACTACCTCGTCCAAACCGGCAGCGCGCTGACGCTGGGCGACATCGAGAACGTGGTGACGGCGTACTTCGGCATCACGCCGGCGGACCTGCACTCCTCGCGGCGGACGCGGACGGTTTCGCTGGCGCGGCGGACGGCCATGTATCTCGCTCGCAAGCGCACCACCATGAGCTACCCTGAGGTCGCGCGGGCGATGGGCAAGAACCACTCGTCGGTCGTCCTGACCGTCCAGCGTATGGAATCGTTGTTGGCCGACGAGGCCACACTGACCTGGCCGACCGCCGCCGGTGTGCGAACGATCCGCGCGACCGAACTGATTCGCCTGTTGGATGAGGAGTTGGCCTAGGCCGCTCCGAACATTCTTAGCGCCAGACGGCACTGGTGTTGTGTGATTTCATGGACGATGGCCCGGGCACGGACGTCCGGGTTTTTTTTTGCTGAACGAATCCCCAGGCCTGACTGCGGACAACGTCTTGTCGCCGCGGCGGGCAGACACTACCTTTGGCGCACGGCTGGCATGGGCCGGTCTGAATGATGTTCAAGACCTGGAGACTCTCAGATGGCCAAGCAGTTCGCCGAACACATGATGGACCAGGGCCTGGTGTAGAATCAGACGGATTAGGTCAGGAAGCCTCGCGCAATGCGCGCCTCGCAGACCGCGCTGACGGCGCGCACCATCGCCGCCTGGCGAAGCGTGAACGTCCGATCCTCCGCCAAGCGCCAGACCCCCTGGAGCTTCTCGGTCATGCGTTTCGTCAGGCGAGTCACGACCTCCTGTTCGCTCATCTGCTCCTGCTGGGTCTCTTGCATGTATTCCAGGTAGGAGACAAACACACCCCCGGCATTGCAGAGAATGTCGGGGAGAACAACGACCTTTCTTTCGCAGAGGATCTCGTCGGCTTGGGGCGTTGTCGGGCTGTTGGCGCCCTCGCCGATGATCTTAGCCTTGATGCGGAGCGCATTGTCTTCGGTGATCTGATTGGCCGTAGCAGCCGGCACGAGGACGTCACAGTCCATCTCCAACAGGTCCTGACCGTCGACGTCCTGACCCCCCGGAAAGTCCTTGACCGTGCAGCGATCGGCCGCATAGGTCACCAGGGCCTTCACGTCCAGGCCCTTGGCGTCGTAGACCGCTCCGCGGATGTCGCTGACGCCGATGATCTTCAGCCCTCGCCCGGCCAGAGCCAAGGCGCTGTGACTGCCCACGTTTCCGAATCCCTGTACGATGGCCGTGGCGCCATCGGGGTGTCGCCCGAGCATCCGAAACGCCTCGACGATGCAGATGGCCACGCCACGGCCGGTGGCCTCTTTTCTACCCCGGATGCCGCCGAGGATCACGGGCTTGCCCGTCACGAAACAGCCCGGGGTCGTCGCCTGGCCGTGCGAATAACAGATGGCGTCCTTGACGTAGCCCATGTCCGCCTCGGTGGTCCCCATGTCGGGGGCGGGCACATAGATCTGTGGTCCGATGTGGCGATAGCCCATGGTGGCGAACCGCCGCATGATGGTTTCCTTGTCGACGGGGGACAGCCGCTCAGGATCGGCGATGATGCCGCTCTTGCCGCCGCCGAACGGCACGCCGATCAGCGCACACTTCCAGGTCATTTCCATGGCCAGGCCCGTCACGTCGTCCAGCGTCACCGTCGGCGCCATGCGAATCCCGCCCTTGGCCGGGCCTAGCGCGTCGCTGTGGCGAACGATGAACCCCTTGACCACGTGGATCTTCCCGTCGCTCATGACCGGACCGTAGGTCATCTCGATCCGTTCCATGGGCTGGTAGACCTTCTCCAGCAGGTCGTCCTTGAACCGCCCGCCCAGCAGCCTTGCCGCCTGGTGAAAATTGGCCGTGGCGTTGGCGAAGATCGTCTTGGCGGCCATTGTTTCAGTCGTATCCATGATGGCTCCGCGTCGCCGGCCGTTATTGCCGGGGACCTGTGCTCAACCCCCAGCATACCCGCAGCGGCGCCGCCCGGCAACGTATGGATCAGGGCCTGGTGTAGGGCAGGCGATGGCTGGCGATATCCCCCGATTGAGGCCGAGCGCGGTCTACTCGCCGCCGACCGGCGGGCGCCTCAGGCCGCGCCAGTAGCGCTGGGCGTTCTCGGCAACCGTCGGGTCGATCTCCGCCGGGTCCACGAGGATGACCTTCCCGCTGGCCAGGACCACGTTGAGCTTGCCGAGGTGCCGCGGCGCGACGGCCTGGTCCCAGGCAGTGGCCTCTCCCGGCGGCGAGACGCCCGCGTAGCAGACATCGTTCTCGTAATCCAGAGCGAGGACTTTGTCCGTGCCCAGCGCGATCTCGTTGACTCGAAGGCTCAGGGCATAGCTCAGTTGCGCCCGGCCGCGGAAGCTGTAGACCTCCGCATCGCCCTGGTAGCCGATATCGACGTAGGTCGTGCCATCCGGAGCGACCAGATCGAACTGGTGGAACGTGGCGCCTTTGTAGGCCCATATGTCCACCCGGTCCCCGCGTTCCTCGACCCGGATGATAATGTCCTCGTAGTCCTTATCGCCGGTGGACCACAGGTCGGCGCCGGCCCGCAGGTCCTCGAACAACAGCCAGTAGTTGTTGGGGTTCTTGCCCGGAGTGTACTTGGGCAGAGACTGGGTGATGTTATGGCGCTCCGCGATCTCGGGGCGAATCTGGTCGTAGACCTCGTCGTTGACCTTCCAGATGCCGGGCCCGCCGTTGATCTCGGCGGCGGCGTACTCCAGCCAGTACGGATGGGCCGTGAATACGTCGAGGTTGTAGGGCCCCTTGGGGCACCAGATCTTCACGTCCGGCAAGACAAGTTTGGGATTGTAATCTTCTGGGCACTTCAGCGCGGCGAGGTTGTTGGCCAGGTACGGCTGCAGGGCCGTCACCCATCCAATCGCCGTGAACGGCCGCTCGCCACTGAGGCGATTGTTCGTCTTATGGACCACATACGCCTGACCTAACGCATGTAGGTTAGCCGAGCACCTTACGCGCCGACTGATCGCGGCGCCGCGGAGGAACGACGGAACAACGATGGACAGCAGCAGCCCCAAGACCATTACAACGATCAGCATTTCGGTCAGGCTAAAGCCGCGCTTGTATCTGAAATGACCCATTGTCCATAGGATAGCGAATGTTGCGGCACAGCACAAGCCTTCGATTCTGCCGGATGCGTCACGCCCGGCGCGCCGCGGCCAGGTCGCTGGCGGGGGCTTGATCGCAAGGGTCGGTTGACTCGGACCCCGCCAATGTCTATCCTTATTGGGGAGGTCGAATTGACCTCAATGGATCGCCTTGCCCGAGTCGATAGGAATTCGGGACAGTCGCGGCGGCCGATGCGCGGGCCCGCGGCCCGGGCCCGATTAGGAGTTGACCGATGAAACGCTCGTATCTACTGATTTCAATGGTTGTGACGGCGTTGGCGGTGGGCTGGGCGATCGCCGGCAGCGCGCCCGCGCCGGCCACCACGCCGATCACGTGGGAGCTGGATTTTGAACCCCTGGACGTCCTTCGGCCGATTCGGATCGTCCTGCCCGGCCAGACGAAGGCGACCACCTTCTGGTACCTCCGTTACCGGATATTCAACGACACCGGCGAGGACCGCCAGTTCATCCCCAGCTTCGACCTGTGCACCAACACGGGCCAGTTGTTCAACGCCAAGACGGCCGTCCCGCGCGTGGTGTTCGATAAGATCAAGGCCCACCACAACCAACCCCTGCTGAAGAACCTCGCCGCCATGACGGGCAAAATTCTCCAGGGCGAGGACAACGCCAAGGACGGCGTGGCCATCTGGCCGGACTTCGACGCCGGCGCCGGCCGGGCCGTCGTCTTCATCGGCCAGCTCAGCGGCGAACAGCGCGTCCTCAAGCTGCCCCAACCCGTTGAGGTCACCATGGTCGGCGACGACGGCAAGGAACGGACCATCACCGTCCGCGAAGTCGTCCTCCACAAGACGCGGCAGCTGACCTACGAGATCCCCAGCGAGCCGGCCGCCCGGTTCACCACGCCGACCAGACTGGTCGACAAGCGGTGGATCATGCGATAGCACCGGCTGCTCAATTTGCCGACATCGCCCGTTGACAGGCCGGCCCTCAGTCGCTAGTATCAGGGATTCTTCGATCGTCGGCGGCGTTCGTGTCGGCGCAGACAGGCCCCACGCCGGGCCGGGAGCATACTGATGGCACACAAGAAGGGACAAGGCTCGACACGCAACGGGCGCGACAGCAACGCTCAGCGTCGCGGCCTGAAGGCCTATGGCGGCCAGGCGGTCCAAGCGGGCAGTATCATCGTTCGCCAGTGCGGCACGCCCTTTAAGGCAGGCAAGAACGTCAAGCGCGGCCGCGATGACACCCTGTTCGCCGTCGCCGAGGGCTTCGTGACGTTTCGCGGGCGGTTCGTCGATGTCCTGCCGGCCACGGGATAAACGCCGGCCCGCCTCCCGCACCCCAGGACCTTTCGAGGGTGGCCGCTTCGGCGCGCCATCCTCTTTTCTGCGCACAATCGACCATGGCCATTGACCACCGAAACGATCGCAGCGGATTCGTGGACGAGATCGCCATCGCCGTCATCGCCGGCGACGGCGGCGACGGATGCTCGGCCTTTCGGCGCGAGAAGTACGTCCCGCACGGCGGCCCGGCCGGCGGCGACGGCGGACGCGGGGGCAATGTATTCATGCTCGCCGATGACTCGCTCAACACGCTGCAGCACCTCGCCGGCCACCACCACTGGCGGGCCGAACACGGTGAGAACGGCATGGGCAAGAACTGTCACGGCCGAAGCGGCAAGGACATCGTCGTCCGCGTGCCGGTGGGCACCATCATCCGCGACGCCGATCTCGGACTGGTCCTTAAGGACCTCGCCGAGCCCGGTCAGAAGGTCCGTGTCGCTACCGGCGGGCGGGGCGGACGCGGCAACTCCCGTTTCGCCACGCCCACCCACCAGGCCCCTCGCGAGTTCGAAACCGGCGACCCCGGCCAGCAGCGGGAGCTCCTCTTGGAGCTGAAGCTCATCGCCGACGCCGGACTCGTCGGCAAGCCCAATGCCGGCAAGAGCACGCTGTTGTCGCGCCTGTCGGCGGCCCGGCCGAAAATCGCCGCCTATCCGTTCACCACGCGCACGCCCTACCTCGGCATCACCGAGCTCGCCAACCACCGGCGGTTCGTGATCGCCGACATCCCGGGGCTCATCGAGGGCGCCCACACCGGGGCGGGGCTCGGCGACGAGTTCCTCCGCCATATCGAGCGGACCCGCCTGCTGGTGCACATGGTGGATATTTGCCCGCCCACCGGCACGGCCGCCGACGACTACCACGCTATCCGGCGCGAGCTGGAGCAGTACTCCCCCGCCCTGGCGGCCAAGGACGAGATCGTCGTGGCCAACAAGATGGACCTCACCGACAGCGACGCCCACCTGGCCGAGCTGCGGTCGGCCGTCGACTGCGACGTGATCGCCATCAGCGCCGTCACCGGCCGCGGACTGGAGGCCCTGACCGAAGCCATCTGGCGACGCCTGCACCCCGAGCCCTAGAGCGATGCACACGAAATGAGCGAACACCATGAATGACCTAAGCGAAATCCCCGGCGTCCTGGCCTGCGATATCGGCAACAGCACGATCAAGTTCGCCCACGTCAACGGCGATGAGATCGGCGACGTGACGTCCTGCCGCGTCGGCGAGCTGACTCGTCTGGGCCGAATTCTAACCACGCTGTGGGAACCCTTGCCCGCCCCCAAGGCCCTGGTGGCCGCCAGTGTCAACCCGGCCGCCTGCAAGGCGCTCGAAGCCGCCGCCAGCCACTCCCTGCAGGCGGGCATCCTCGTGATCGGCCGCGATCTGCCCCTGCCCATCGACACCGACCTGCCTCACCCCGAGGCCGTCGGCGCGGATCGCCTGTGTGCGGCCGTCGCCGCCTTCGACCAACTGGGCCAGGCCTGCGTGGTCGCCGATTTCGGCACGGCCATCACCATCGACTGCGTCAACGAGCAAGGCATTTTCCTCGGCGGGGCCATCCTGCCCGGCCTGGCGATGTCAGCCGACGCCCTGCACGACAAGGCCGCCCAACTGCCCCGCGTCGATCCCGCCGCCTCGGCCAGCCTTCCCGGCAAGGACACCACCGAGGCCATCCAGATCGGCCTGCTCGCCGCCGCGCGCGGGGCCCTGCGAGAGTGCATCGAGGCGTTCGCCAAACAACTGGGCCACTGGCCGCTCGTCATCTGCACCGGCGGCGACGCCGACCTGATCGTCGGCGACCCGCAGCACAACGACCTCGTCCAGGCCATCGTACCCGACCTCGCCCTCCGCGGGGTCGCCATGGCCTACTACCGTTCGCTGGTCAAATGATCCCCCCCGCCCAGGCAATGGCCGGGCCCGGGTGTCGGCGCTATAATAGCTGTTGACCCTAACCCGAATTGTCGCTGTCAGGGGAGACTTCCCATGTTCGAACGATTCACCCAGCGCGCCCGCAAAGTGATGGCCCTGGCCAACCAGGAGGCCCATCGCTTCAACCACGAGTACATTGGCACCGAACATATTCTCCTTGGGCTGATCAAGGAGGGTACCGGTGTCGGCGCCAACGTGCTGCGAAATCTGGACGTGGACCTGCACAAGGTCCGTGTGGCCGTCGAACAGCAGACCCCCCCCGGCCCCGAGATGGTGGCGACGGGCAAGCTGCCTATGACACCGCGGGCCGAGAAGGTCATCGAATACGCCACCCCCGAAGCCCGCAACCTGAACCACAACTACATCGGCACGGAACATCTTCTGTTGGGGCTTCTGTGCGAAGGAGAGGGCATCGCCGCTATCGTCCTGACGGAGTTCGATCTGAAGCTCGACCAGATACGGGAGGAAGTCCAGTCGCTGCTGGGCGCCGGTCTGGATATCGACACGGACGACACCGCTGTGGAAAGCGAAAGGCCCTCTCCCGTGGAGGTCGCCGAACTCGTCAAAACCCCCGAGGCCTCCGAGTTCGTCGGTCAACTTATCGCCGACCTCGCCAAGCGCGAGGACAAACGCCTTTCCGACATCTACCTCACGTTCGGCCGACGCGTCCGGGTGCAATACCGCATTGGCAACTATGTCGATGAATTCGACGCGCCTGCCAAGCAACAGGTCCCGGCCATCATCGCACAACTGAAGCAACTGTTCTTCATGAGCCCCGCCCGCAGCGATATCCCGCAAGAAGGCCGAATGGAGAATGTCGGCGAGGAAAAGCTGACGTTGCGCGCCACCGTCATTCCGACCGACACGGGCGAGGTCATCGCCATCCACGTGGAGAGCTAGTTGTCATCCGCCGACAAGACCACCGCCCGCATTCAGACGCCGCCGGGGCGCGGGGGGATTGCGGTGATCGCTCTGGACGGGCCGGACCGGGAGGCGGTTCTGAACGGGATATTTCGCCCGCTGAAGACGCACGCCGACGGCCCGGCGGATGCGGTGCAATTGGGCCGCGTTCTCGACGAAAGCGGCGACGTTCTGGATGAGGCCATCGTCGCCCGTAGCGGCCAGGGGGCGATCGAGATCAACATCCACGGCGGCCCGGCGGTCGCGCAGGCTGTGCTGGGGCGGCTGGCCCAACTGGGGGCCGACGTCGCCCCCGCCCGGCCGGCAGCGCCGGAAAGCTTTCAGACCGCCCACCCGCAGTGGAGCAACCCCGCTATCGGCCGCGAGATGCTCGGACTCCTACCCGCCGCCGCCAGTGAGTTGGTCGTCGCGGCGATCTCGCAGCAGTGGTCGGCTGGGCTGTCGGCGCTGGCCAGCGACGACTCGGCCACGGCCCAACAGCTCCGCGCCGCCGCCGAGCGGCTGGCCGTGATGGACAAGCTGCTGTCACCGGCGGAGGTCGTGCTGGTCGGCCCGCCCAATGCGGGCAAGAGCACGCTGGCCAACGCCCTGGTCGGCCGGGCCGTCAGTATCGTCCACGAAACGCCGGGCACGACGCGCGACTGGGTCCGCGAGCAGGCCCTGCTGGGCGGCGTGCCGATCTGGCTGACCGATACAGCCGGCCTGTTCGAATCGCCCGAGGCCCTCCACGACATCGAGGCCGAAGCCGTCCGCCGCGCCCGCCACCGCGCCGAATCGGCCGACCTGGTCCTGCTGATTTCAGCCGGCGAGCCCACACCGACCCCCGACTGGCTTGACGCCAAACTGCTGCTCCGCGTCGCGGCCAAGTGCGACCGCCCAAGACCCGTCGGCCCCTTCGATGCCTTCGTCAGCGCCCACACGGGCGAAGGGCTGGCCGAACTGGCCGAGGCGATTCTGAACGCGTTGGGTCTGGCCGACATCGACCCAACCACCCCGGCGGCCTTCACGCAGCGTCAAACCGATTTGCTCCTGACCGCCGCCGAAGCAATGGATGGCAACAACGCACCCGCAGCACGCGAGCAATTGAACACGTTGCTGCTAGGTTGAGCACCGGCGCCCTCTGCCCACACGCGTCCGGAACACCACGACGACCCCCCGCACCCCATTTGTTTCTTGTCTCTTGTATCTTGTCTCTTGCTCTCTTGTATCTTGTTTCTTCCGCTTCCCCTCACACCAAGTCCAACTTCGCCATTTTCAGGACGAGGGTTTTCCGCCCGACTTCGTGGAAGTCGATGACGGCCTTGGTCTTGGGCCAGGCCAGAGACAACTTCGCAACCTTGCCGATCCCGAACGTCGAGTGCTGAACCGTCGAGCCGACGGTCAGGTGCTCGTACTCCGGCGGGGGCGGGTCGGTTTCGTCGGAGGCGTGGTCGCCGCCGAGGTCCACGCGGTCGGCCGCCGCCTCGATCAGGGCCCGTTCGTCGACATCCTCATAGAACCCGCCGGCAGCGGCCGTCGCCGAGCGACTTCGGGACTTGGGGGCGGCCTCGACCGGCGTGGTCAGATCCACGACCTTTAGGTTCTCAACCCCGATCTCGCGCAAAAACGGCGAGGCCGATTGCGGCATCGACCTTCCGCGGACCATTCGCCGGCGAACGCACGAGAGCGTCAGTTCGTCCTGGGCCCGCGTCATGCCGACGAACGCCAACCGACGTTCCTCCTCCAGACGGTCGATGTCCCGCGGCGTAAACGGTGAGGCCGGCTCGTCCATTCGCTCGAACGGCAGGAGCCCCTGCTCGCAGCCGATGATGTAGACCACCCGAAACTCCAACCCCTTGGCCGCGTGCAGCGTCATCAGCGTGACCGCCCCGCCGCCCTCGAAGTGATCGACATCGCTGACGAGGCTGACCTGCTGGAGATAGTCCGCCAGCGGCGTCCGCGGCGCGTCGGGGTCTTCGGGCCCCTCGTAGGCGGCGTCGAACTCAGCGGCGGTGGAGATCAGCTCCTCGATGTTGGCCCAAGCGTCGCTGTCGACATCGACGCTGTGGCGATAGAGCTCCTCCAGCCCGCTGCGAAGCACAACGTCCTCGACGATCTCGCGGACCGGCCGGTCCAGGTCCTCGGCCAATTGGTCCATCAGGGCGGCGAACTCGCCGGCCTTTTTGGCCGCGGCCTGTTTCAGCCCGGCCGCGGCGGGGGTGCGGCAGGCCGTCCGCAGCGATCCGCCCGTCTCCCCGGCCAGCGCGGTCAGCCGTTCGATGCTGGTAGCGCCGATGCCGCGCCGCGGCGTGTTGATGACACGGCGGCAGCTGAGATCGTCGACCGGGTTGACCAGCAGCCTCAGATAGGCCACGACGTCGCGGATCTCCTTGCGATTGTAGAACGCCACGCCGCGGGCGATTCGGTACGGCACGCCGCCGCGGATCAGGGCTTCTTCCATCACGCGCGACAGGCTGTTGACGCGATAGAACACGGCCACGTCGTCGTGGCTGCTGTCGGTGGAGGCCCGCGCCGCGATCCGCTGGACAATCTGAGCGGCCTCGGCGTGCTCGTCGTTGCAGTACATCGCCGTCACGTCGAGGCCGGCCCCGCGATGGCTGATGAGACGCTTGTCCTTGCGGTTGGTGTTGTGGGTGATCAGCTTGCCCGCCGCGGCCAGAATCGGCGCGGTCGAGCGATAGTTTTCTTCGAGGCGGACAACGCGGGCGTTGGGGTAGTCGGCCTCGAACTCCAGGATGTTGCGAATGTCCGCGCCGCGCCAGGCGTAGATGCTCTGGTCGGGGTCGCCCGTGGCGCAGATATTCTCGTGATCCATCGCGATGCCGTGGGCGATGATGTACTGGGCGCGGTTGGTGTCCTGATATTCGTCGATCAGGACGTAGCGGAAACGCTCGCCGAGCTGCCGGCGGACGTCGGGCAGATCGCGCAGCAGAAAGGCCACCCGCGTCAGCAGATCGTCGAAATCCAGCGCGTTGTTGGCCGTCAGGAGCTTCTCGTACTCGGTAAAGACCCCCGCCACGTTCCGCTGGAAAAAGTCGGCGGCGGCGTCGGCGTACTCCTTGGCCGTCTGCAGGGCGTTCTTGGCCTTGGAGATCACCGACAGAACAGCCGCGGGCGCCAGACGGTCGGTCGACAGTTCGGCGGTCTTCATCGCCTGCTTGACCAGCCGGATCTGGTCGTCGCGGTCATAGATGCTGAAGCTGCCCGTCAGCCCGGCCGCATCGCCGAAATCTCGAAGCAGCCTCGCACACAGCGCATGAAACGTGCACACCGTCGCCCCGCGAGGGACCTCCAGTGCGGCGATCCGGTCGCGCATTTCGCCAGCGGCCTTGTTGGTGAAGGTCAGGGCCAGCACCTGCCAGGGCGCGATGCCCTGACCGATCAGATGGGCCACGCGCCGCGTGATCACGCGGGTCTTGCCCGACCCGGCCGCCGCCAGCACCAGCAGGGGCCCGTCGACGTGCGTCACCGCCTCGCGCTGGGCGTCGTTGAGATTCGCCAGAATATCCACTCGGTGCTCCTCAAAACGCGACATCTTACAGGCCCAGCCCCCCCCGGCCAAGCGCCTGGACGGGCGGAAAAGTTTACGCCCCGCCCTTAAGACGGCCCTTTGTCTTGTCGATGAAATTTACAGCGTCGCATGCGCCTTTCCATCGGCGCGCATGCGCGGCAGGGATGCACGCTAGGGCGGGGGATAACGGCCTCTTGGGCCGTCATCACGGCAGGAAGCCCACAGTGAACAACCGAGAATCCTTCGGGCCGCGCTGGAGGGCGTGCTGGCGGCCCGAGCAACCGCCTGCGGTGCAGCGGACACCCGACTTCGGTCGGGACCCGGTATCGCGGCGGATACCGGTCGGGTGATCCATTTTTAGGGTCGCCCGGCCTTTCTTTTGTCTGCGCCGCCGGCGCTGTTGCCGGCGATGCGGGCGGTGTATAATCCCACCGATCCGATAGATACAAGGGCACGACCATGACCGATGGTGCCAAAGAGCTTCGCAACGTCATCGCGTTCGCAGCCGCCGATGGGCAACTCAGCAGCCGGCGCGTTGGGCAAGATCACGGGCGACGCGTTCACGCCCGACGACGCCGGCGTCGAAGCCGCCCGCACCTGGTGGGCTTCCGGCGGACCGAAACGAGACCCATACGACAAACTGGCCCTGTGATCGGCGGCGCCGAACTGCAGGTCCTAAGCCAAGAAGAAGGAGAAAGCCATGGTGAACAAGAAACTGCTGTTGGTGGTGCTGCTGTGCGGGTCGGTCGCTATTGGCGCGGCGGCGATATCGGTGGCCGTCGCCCAGGAAGATGCCGGCGACAGCTCGAGCACAATCGACGAGGCGCTGCGGGCGGACATTCTGAAAATGCTGAAACTCACCGGCTCCGACAAACTTGGCGAGCAGGTCTTCAAGCAGATGATGGCCTCCCTCAAGCCGCTTGCGCCAAATGTGCCTGAGGAATTCTGGACACTACTCGGACAGGAGTTCGACATGAGCGGGATGATCGATCTCCTGATCCCCGTGTATGCCAAGCATTTGACCCACGAGGACGTCCAGGCCATCATCGTCTTCTACGAGACGCCGGCCGGTAGGAACCTGATCGCTGCCCAGCCGAAAATTGTTGCCGACTCCATGGTCATTGGCCAACGCTGGGGCCAGGAAATCGCCCAAAAGGTTATGGCCCGCCTCCAGGAGTACCAACAGGCCGAGCAGGAATAGAACAACCTTTTCCCAACGGGCCCGCCACGGACGCCGCCCGCGAGGCTACCACAGACGATGGGCAACGGATTGCCGACACCTGCGCCCCATATTGGGACGCTCAACGAAAAGCCGCTCCACGCAGCGTTGAAGGAGGCCTACGCCCAGCCGGGGGACCGGTTCGAGGTCGAGGTGGACGGGTTCTGCATCGACCTAGTGCGCGGGGATCTGCTGGTGGAGTTTCAGACGGGCAACTTCTCGGCGCTGAAACGCAAACTGTCGGCCCTGACGGCCGGCCATCACGTCCGGCTGGTCTACCCCATCGCCGCAGCCAAGTGGATCGTCAAGCTCGACCGGCGTCGCGCGCGCGTTGTCTCGCGCAGAAAATCACCGAAGCGCGGCTGCGTCGACGACATCTTCGAGGAATTGGTCTCCCTGCCGGCCCTGCTGGCTGAGGAAAACTTCTCGCTGGAGGTGCTGATGATCCACGAGGAGGAGGTCCGCCGCCAGGATCGCCGTAAACGGCGGCGCGGCGGCTGGCGGACGGCCGAGCGGCGGCTGCTGGAGGTGGTCGACCGCTGGGTGTTCCAGACCCCCGCCGACCTGGCCGACCTCCTGCCGCCCGACCTGCCCGACCCGTTCACCACCGCCGACATCGCGGCCGCCCTGGCCAAGCCCCGGTCGCTGGCGCAGAAGATGGCTTACTGCCTCCGCGAGGCGGGCGCGATCGCGACCGACGGCAAGCGCGGGCGCGCCATTCTCTACCGCCGCATCACTGAAGCGGCTTGAGAACCATGCCGGTGGCGAGCTTGGGGTAAAAGTAGGTGCTCTTGTGGGGCATGACATCGCCGGCCAGGGCGACTTCCTGAACGGCCGAGACGGGCGTGGACTGTAGCAGCAGGGCCAACTGCGCCTTGCCGTCGGCGACCGCCTGGCGGGCGATCTCGCCGTCCGGCGTGAAGTCGACGAACGTCTCGTCGGTCTTCCACTCCGCCAACGCCCCATCCATGATCAATGTCTGCAGGATGGCCACGTCGAGCTTGCGCCAGGGCTCGCAGTGGTCGCCGGCGGCGGCGACCATCGCAGTCGGGTCCTTGAGCATGGCAATCCACATCTTCTCGCCGGCCAGGAAACCCATGGCCGTCGGGCCGAAGGGCTTGAGGAATGCGTCGGCGTCGCGCAGGTCGGCGGCAGCGGCATCAACCTGCTGGAACTCGAAGGCGTCTGCGGCGGCGATGAGGGCGTCCAGGCTGAACGCCGCGCTCAGCCCGCTGACCAGGCGGTGCGTGGGCAGCACGAGCAGGCCCGGATCGTCGCCGTCGACGAGGGCGAAGAGCACGAAGTTCGCCTCGTGCTGATCGTCGATCCGGCCGGCGGCGAGCAGTTCGTCCCGATAGTTCATGGCCGTCGTGTAACGATGGTGGCCGTCAGCGATGAAGGCGGGCGTGGTCCTCAGCGCGGCGGCCAGTTGCGTGACGGCGTCGAGATCGTCTATCACCCACAACTGCTGCTTGACATCCTCCAGCACGCCGCAGGCGTCGGGCCGGCGCTCGGTCTGCCCCGCCAGCAGCGACGCCACGCGACCTTGTGGATCCTGATAGAAGCCGAAGATCGGCGACAGTTGCATGCGGGTGTGCTGGGTGAGCTTCAGCCGGTCGGCCTTGGGGCCGGCGAACGTGTGTTCGTGGGGGATGACGTCCTGGTCGGCCCCCAGCGGGGTCGCCCGCACGCCCGCCAGCAGGGCCCGGCGTGTGTGGGTTCGCCCGGCCCAGGTGTAGGTCTGGTCGTACCCGTAAACCGCCGGGGCCGCGTCCTGGACGAGCGTGCCGTCGGCTTGCCACTGGGCCAGTTGCCGGGCGGCTGCGGCGTAGACGCTGTCGGGCCCGGCCTCTTTGGGCGGAACATGCGGCAGGTCAACGGCCACGATGTTCCGCTGGCAGCCGGCCAGGAGGCGCTGCTTCTGCTCGGCCGACAGCACGTCATACGGCGGGGCCACCAGGCCCGTCAGATCGCCGCCGTCGCCGGCAAAACGCCATCCTCGAAACGCTCGAATCTCCATCTTGCCTCCTGGGGCTAGCTTTGCGAGGTCTCGTCCGCGCCGTTGGGCGCAGCCGGTTCAATATGGACCATCACCTCGACCACATGGTCATCGGCATCCAGCACGCGGTGCTTGACGGCTGCGGCGACCTCGTGGCCCTGGCGAACGGTCAGCATCGGGTCCACCTGCACATGGACGTCCACGGCCACTCGCCCGCCCACGCGCCGGGCCCGGAAGGCGTGAAAGCTCCGAACGCCCTGGGCGGCGGTGACGGTGCGGCGGATGGCGGCCTGGGTCGCCTCGCTGGGCGCGCGGTCGACCAGTTCGTCGACGGCCTGGCGGGCGATCCGCACCGCCACGATCAGCAGGAACGCCGCCAGCACCAAAGCCGTCACATCATCCAGAAACGCCCATCGCGGCCCGCCGAAGACCACCCCCGCCAGGCCCGCCGTGGCCGCCAACGACGTGAACGCATCGGAGCGGTGATGCCACGCGTTGGCCGTCACCGCCAGATCGCCCGTCCGTCGGCCGACGGCCATGGTCAGACGGTAGAGGATCTCCTTGACCGGAATCGACGCCGCAGCCAGGATCATGGCCCAGACCCCGACGACCCGATGGGTGTGGCCACCCGCCAGCGCCGTCAGCGCCCGCCACGCAATCCACACGGCTGCCGCTGCCAGGACCAGGCCGATCGCCAGGGCCGCCATTGTCCCCACCCGCCGATGGCCATAAGGATGGGCGGGATCGGGCGGACGCCCCGAGATCCCCAGCGACAGCAGGACAACCGCATCCGTTGTCAGGTCCGACGCGCTGTGCAGGCCGTCGACAAAGAGCGTCTGGCTGCCCAGCAGCCATCCGCCGGTGATCTTGACGGCCGCCAACAAGGAGTTGACGACTACCCCCAGCCAGGTCACGCCGCGGGCGCTGAAGGCGCCCCCCGCTTCGCTGTGCGCCTGGTCGGCTGTCACGGCCGGGTCGCCTCCTGCAGGGCGATCACGGCGAAGCACGTCACCAGGACGGGCTCGCCCTCGTACCATCGGTCGGCATTGTTGACCCACGACCCGTCGTCGCTCACCCGCTCGGCCAACGCGTCGATCAGTTCATGTCGCCAGTTGTGCTCGATGCCCTCGGCGTCGGTGATCACGGGCTGACCCCACGCGGCCAGCGCCTTGGCCAGGACGTGATAGTAGTAATACAACCCCTGCAGCGACCGGGCGGCGGGCATGTTGGGGTTGCTGTCCATCCGCCAGTAGCGACGGATCCAGTTAAAGGCGGCCCGGACGCGCGGATCGTCGCCGTCGAGGTCGGCGTAGAGCATGCTCTTGAAGCCCGCATACGTCATCGACCCGTAGCTCCGCAGGCCTCGCCCGCCGAGTCCGGGCCCGGCCTTGGACTCGCCCATCGTCGGGTCGCCGGCAAGGGCCGGGGCGTAGATAAAGCCGCCGTCGTTGCCCCCCTGGCTCGCCCAGACCATCGGGTTGGATTCACTGCGGTTTTGGACGCGTGTGACAAACCGCAGCGCTCGCTGCATGTCCGGATCGTCGCCGGGGGCGCCGGCGTCGTGGAGGGCCTGCATCCACATGCTCACATTGCTCAGGTCGGGCCGGCCGTGCTTGCTGCCATAGCTGACGCCGCCGACGAACGGGTGGTCCTCGTCGATGGGCTCGCCGTCGGGCGATTCGTCGCCCGGGACGATCTGTCGCCCTCTGAGGAACCCCACCGCATCGCGCACGATTGGGTGGTACTTCTCGGCCCCGGTGACCACCAGGGCCATCACCGCCACGCTCGTGGTGTAACTGGCCATGCCCTGATCGGGATCGTAGATCCCGCCGTCGTCCTGGCGATACCGCAGCAGAACGTCCAGCGCGGTGCGGACCTCCGGCGAGGTGTGGGTAAAGCGCGGGTCCTGGACCAGGGCCTTGATCGCCATGGCCGTCAGGGCCGGCTGAAGCATTCGGCCGTCGCCGACGCTCCATGCCCCATCCGAATCGCGGCGGGCCAGCAGATAGTCCACGCCGCCTTCGATGAGCCTTCGGGCCGTTGCCTGGTGGGCAGCGTCGATGGCTGCGTGGTAGCCCGCGGCCCCGGGCGCCGCTTGGGTCGGCGGCGGAATCGGTGCGGCCGGCTGAGTGGATTGTTGAGGCGCTTCGGCGGCGGGCGGGGTCGGGAGCTTTCTCTTGCACCCACCGATCGCGGTCAATCCCACCAGCACCAGCACGCCCAACGTCTTAACGCGCACCATCTTCACATCCTTAGGCAAATGATCTTCGAGAACAACGCATGGTCGGTCTGTTTGCGAAGGAACATTCATCGGCGCCGCTGCATCATCACAAGCGTCAACGCCATCGTCTGGAGCGCCACCGTGAGAATACCCCAGACCTGCGCTTTCATCAGTTCCTGAGGTTGTCCCACCAGGTGCTTCACCGTCATCAGCAGCGCCAGGAAGGTCAGCACCTGCACGATCGTCCCCACGAGCCGCCAGACGGAGAACTCTTCGGCCGCCATCTGGCTGCGGGCCATCTGCCGCAGTTCGCGGAGAATCTCGTTGCGGACCCGGTTGGCCCCACCCGTGTCTTCTTCGGGCAGTTGTGTGGCCGCCTCGCCGGCGGCGGCGGCGGCGGGGGCGGGGAGCTCGGGCTCAAAGTCCCCGACGGGCTCGTCTTCGATGGCCTGGGCGGTCGGGAGCGTGGCCACCTCGGCCGCCGCGTAGTGCGGTGTCCTGGGCGTCGGCAGCACGACGCCTGTCGCCGATTCGGGCGCGCCGGCGGCGCTGTGGTCGATGTTCAGGAGCACGTCTTCGTCCTCGTCGGCGGCATCGACCTGGGCCGATGCGCCGGGACCGCTTCGCAGGATGACCCTCGCAGCCTCCACAAGGTTGCGAACGGTGTAATCGGCCTGGAACTCTTCGAGATGATTGTCGGTCCGGTCGTCATCGTGCGGCGTGCGGATGCGAATGGTCCGGCAGCCGGCGCGCTCGCCGGCCTCGATATCCGAGGGGGTGTCGCCGACCATCCAACTGACCGACAGATCGATCCCCATGTCCTCGGCGGCTTGCAGCAACATGCCGGGCTCGGGCTTTCGCAGGTCGGACTCGATGGCGTACTCGGGAACGCTGCCCTCGGCATGATAGGGGCAGTAATAGATCTCGTCGACCAGGGCCCCCTTGCGGGAGAGCAGCTCGACCATCCGCTCGTGGATTTTCTTGAGCGACTCCTCGGTGAGCAGGCCGCGGGCGACGCCGCTTTGATTGGTCACCACCACCAGGAGATAGCCGGCCTGCGAGAGAGACTTCATCGCCAGTTCCACCCCGGGCAGAAGCCTGACGGCATCCGGATCGGAGATGTACCCGGGGTCCTCGATGAGCGTGTTGTCGCGATCCAGGAAAATAGCCTTTTCAGACATGCGTTCTATCTCCGCCGGGCCGGCGCGAACTCGCGTCAGGGGTCGGTTTTTTCTACGGCGTTCGGATTACCCATCACAATGCGATCGATAATGTCGGTCGTGCTGAGCCCTTCCACCAAATCCAGCGTCACAACGCGCCCGCCGTAGCCTTCGACGATCTCCCGACCGACGACAACGGACGTCGTGCCGCCCTTGGCGAGCACGTCGGGTTTGAGCAGGTCCAGAAGCGGCTTGGGCGTGTCTTCGTCGAAGACGGTCACATAGTCCACGCACTCCAGCGCCGCCAGCATCTCGGCGCGTTCGGTTTCGCCGATAACGGGCCGGCCTGGGCCTTTGAGGCGAGCGACCGATTCATCGCTGTTGATCGCGACGACGAGACACTGGCCCAGTTGGCGGGCCTGTTGCAGGTAGCGAATATGCCCCATGTGCAGCAGGTCGAAACACCCGTTGGTGAAGACGACCTTTTCGCCGCCGCGGCGGCGGTGGCTGATGTGGGCGGCCAGGAAGTCGCGCGACACGACCTTGTCGACCCGCAGGCCGATCATCCGCTCGAGTTCGTCGATCACCTCGCCTCGGCTGATGGGCACGAACCCGCGGTGGGCGACCTCCACCCCGGCGGCGACGTTGGCGAAATCGAGCGCCACCTCCGGCGAACACCCGTTGGCCAGGGCGACCGCCAGGGCCGCCAGCACCACGTCGCCCGCGCCGGAGACATCGTAGACCGACCGCGGATGGCGATGGGGGAAACGCCGCCCCGGCCGATCGGGCTGCAGCAGGTAGGCGCCCTCCTTGTCCAGCGTCACCACCAGCATTCCGGCCTGGGTCGTCTCCAAGATCGCCCGCCCGGCGGCCTCCAGCGAGGCGTCGTCGACGATACGAATGCCGCTGGCCACCTCGGCCTCGTAACGGTTGGGCGTCAGCAGCGTCGCGCCGCGATAATGGGCATAGTTGTGAATGCAGGCCGGGTCCACCAGCACGGGCACGCCCGCCGAACGCGCCGCATCGATCAGATGCGGGGTGTTGTCGGCGCTGACGACGCCCTTGTCGTAATCCTCCAGGACCATCACGTCGGCCTGGGGCAGATGCTTGCGAACGGCCTTGAGCAGCGCCATCTGGACGTCCTGCGGCAGCGGCTCGGTCGATTCGTCGTCGACCCGGAACATCTGCTGGGCGTGGCGATGCTGGGCCAGACCGACGTAGCGCGTCTTGATCGCCGTCGGGCGATCCGGCGCGGGGACGAACTGAAGCTTGGCCGCCGCCCGTTTCAACAGGTCAGCCAGTTCTTTTCCCCCCTCGTCGTCGCCGGCCACGCCGAGACACATCACCTGGGCGCCCAGCGCCGCCACCGCAGCGGCAACGCGCCCGGCCCCGCCGACGATAGACTCGGCGCCCACCTGGCGCAGCACGGGGACGGGGGCCTCGGGGTTAATCCGCTCGACGTCGCCGTAGACGTACCGGTCGAGGATGAAGTCCCCCACGACCAACACCTGCGGGTGGCCGAACCGCTCAATCGTCTCAATGAGCGCTTGCATACCAGGATTCTAACGCCAACGGCGAGACCACTGCAAGACGACACTGGGCCCAACACGCCACATCGCCGCTCACGCCTCGTCGTCCGCCGCAGCCTCCGGCGGCGAGGCGACCTCGCCGATGCGTTCCAGCAGCGCCGGTTCGCCGTCGACAATCTCGATCGTCACGACCAACTGCCGCAACGGCCGATCGAACTGTAGGCCCCCCAGCTTGACGGCGTCCTTCTGGGTCGTCAGGAGAATCTCCGCGTCGTGCTGGTGGGCCTGGGCGTTGATTTTCTGGGCGAGTTCGGGCGTGTACTCGACGTGATCGTCGAAATCGATTCGGCTGACCACCTTCGCGCCGATCTGCCGCAGCGTGGCGAAGAATGCCTCGGGGTTGCCCAGCCCGCAAAACGCCAGCGCGGGCTGGCCGGTCAGGGCTGCAAGCTCGACCTCGCCGCCGGTTTCGTCGATGCCGCCGATGGGCCGGTGCACGGCCAGGTGCAGGGACGCCTGGGGGGCAAGCTGCTCCAGCCGCTGACGCAGATCGGCCAACGGCTCGCACTCGATCAGGTCGCTCCGTGTGATGATGACGGCGTGGGCGTCTTTGAGGGCGCTGAGCGGCTCGCGGAGCAGCCCGCGCGGCAGCACGTGGTCGTAACCGAACGGGTTCAGTGCGTCGATCAACACGATATCCAGATCTCGCCGCAGGTGGCGATGCTGGAATCCGTCGTCCAGGATCACCGCGTCGGCCCCGGCCACAATCGCCGTGCGGGCGCCGGCGACGCGGTTGGCGTTGACGACGATGGCGCAATCGCACAGGGCGTCGAGCATTTCGGCCTCGTCGGACTTGCCCCCCCGCGCCTTGTAGCCGCGTGTCACGATGGCGGGAGTTCGGCCGATCTGCTGCAGTTGCCGGGCGACCCAGGCGACCATCGGCGTCTTGCCGGTCCCGCCGGTGGTGATATTGCCCACGCAAATAACGGGCGCGTCGACGGCGTGCGACTTATACAGCCCCTTGTTGTAGTTCCAGCGGCGGTACCGCAGCACGTCGCTGTAGACCTTTGACCCCAGCCACAGCCACGGGCGGACGAACGCCCCCCAACGCCCCCCCTCGCCAGCCATAATGTCACGGATCTCGCTCTCGTTCACGGGAATGCCATTATGCTACCGCACCCACACCGGTGGCGGAAGCTCTGTCCTGGGCCTCGCCGGCGGCAATGGGCCGGCGCCGGTCGGCGTCTTTGCGCCGGTGAAAGGGGGTTTACATCGCCGCGATGATGGCGTCGGCCATCTCGCTCGTCCCGACGGCGGTCGGGTCGTCGCGATGCGGCTTCATGTCGTAGGTGACCGCCGCGCCTTCGACGATAACGGCGGCAACGGCCCGTTCGAGCGTCGCGGCGGCATCGGGCTCCTGCAGGTGCCGCAGCATCAGCATCCCCGAAAGGATCAGCGCCGTCGGGTTGACCTTGTTGAGGCCCTTGTACTTGGGGGCCGACCCGTGGGTGGCCTCGAAGACCGCCCCGTTCTCGCCGATATTCGCCCCCGGCGCTACCCCCAGCCCGCCGACCAGACCCGCACACAGGTCGCTGATAATGTCGCCGTAGAGGTTCTCCGTCACCAGCACGTCGTACAGCTCGGGCTTTTGCACCAACTGCATGCACATGTTGTCGATCAGCCGCTCCTCGAACTCGATGTCGGTGTACTTGGCCGCGACGGACTCGGCGACTTCCTTAAACAGCCCGTCGGTGTGCTTCATAATATTGGCCTTATGGATGGCGGTGACCTTCCGCCGGCCGTTCGCGCGGGCGTAGTCGAACGCGAACCGAACGATCCGCTCGCTGTTCTCGACGCTGATGGGCTTGATCGACAGGCCCGTCGTCTCCGGGCTGGTGCGAATCTGCCTGTCGGTGGCGAGGCGGTTGATCTCGCCGATCAGCTCGGCGGTGGCCGGTTGGCCTTTGGCGAACTCGACGCCGGCGTAGAGGTCCTCGCAGTTCTCGCGGACGACGACCAGGTCGATGTTCTCGTAGCGGCTGCGGACGCCGGGGTAGCTCTTGCATGGGCGAAGGCACGCATACAGATCCAGCGTCTGACGGAGCAGAACGTTGACCGACCGAAACCCCTCGCCGATGGGCGTCGTAATGGGGGCCTTGAGCGTGACGTCGGTATCGCGGACGGACTGAATGGTGGCCTCGGGCATGGGCGTGCCCTGCGCCTCCATCACGTCCACGCCCGCCTCGCAGAGGGCCCACTCGATCCGCCCCGCGCCGGGGGTCTTTTCCAAGGCCGCGTCGACGCATCGCCGCCCCGCAGCCGCCAACTCCGGCCCGACGCCGTCACCCGTAATCAATGTTGCGCTATGTACCGTCATGACAAAGCTCCAACGCCCGCCCATCCCAGTCGGCAGGCAAAGCGAGGCATGCTATCAGTCCTCCACCCCGGCGTCAACCGGATGGCAAGGAACGGGAACCGAGGCGCCAACCCCCCCCAAAGGCCACGCATAGCCATGCGTGGCTTTCTTCCACACCGACCATGCCGACCAACCTGAATCAAGTAGGGACGCCCCCTAGGCCACCCGAAACCGCCCAGCCCGGTTACTCCGCCGCATTCCGCAGTTCACGGCTCCCATGCGTGGGCCCGTAAGATGCGCCCCTTCATGCACACTCCTCAAGGAATTGCACGCCCCACGAACTTTCCTCGGGAACGTCCGGCAGTTATACGAAGAGGTGGGGACTTGACATACCTGGCCCGGACAGTGAAGATGGCCGCAACTTCAGGCGGCAGGGAAGCCCGAGGGGACCGGCACGATGCCGCCAACGAATGGGTCACCGATGATCGACGTCAAGAATCTCACCAAATGGTACGGCCCGGTGCTCGCGGTGGATGATATATCCTTCCACGTGGACCGCGGCCAGATCGTGGGTTTTCTCGGGCCCAACGGGGCAGGCAAGAGCACGACACTTCGGATCCTGACGAGCTTTCTGCCCGCCACCGGCGGCAAGGCGACCGTGGCGGGCTTCGATGTCCTGGCCGAGTCGATGGAGGTCCGCCGCCGCATCGGCTACATGCCCGAATCGGTCCCGCTGTACGGGGAGATGCGGGTGCGCGAATACCTGACCTACCGCGCCGCCCTGCGGGAGATCCCCCGCCGCGAGCGTCGCGCCGCCGTCGACCGCGTCGCCCAGCGCTGCTGGCTGAGCGAGCCGGAAGACATGATGCGCCGCCGGCTGGACCAGCTCTCGCGCGGCTACAAGCAGCGCGTGGGCCTGGCCGACGTGCTGCTGCACAACCCCCCGGTGCTGATCCTCGATGAACCCACCATCGGCCTGGACCCCGCCCAGATCCGGGCCATGCGCGACCTGATCACCGGCCTGGCCGCCGAGCACACCGTTATCCTGTCCAGCCACATTCTCGCCGAGGTCGAGCAGACCTGCAGCCACCTGATCATTATCGCCGGCGGGCGGATCGTCGCGGCCGGCACGTCCGGGGAGTTGCGCCAGCGGGTGATCGGTCCCAACCGCATCATCACCGAAATGAAAGGCGCCGAGCCGAACGTCCTGGCCGCCGACGTGGGCGGCCTCGACAGCGTTGGCGACGTCCAGGTCCAGCGAGCGGGCAACTGGACGCGGCTGATGATTGCCGCCAACGACGATTCGGATCCGCGATCGGCCATCTTCCAGTTGGCCGCCAAGAAGGACTACACCATCCGCGAGCTGCGCCGCGAGGTCGCCTCGCTGGAAGACTTCTTCGTCCAGATCACCTACGAGCAGAACACCCAAACGACCGACCAGTCGGCCTGACAGACCCCAGGAGCCGCGAATGCGAAAGACGCTCATCATCGCCCGTCGCGAACTGGCTGCTTATTTCGTCTCCCCGATGGCCTACGTCATCGGCGGGCTGTTCCTGCTGGCCAGCGCGTTGTGGTTCTTCCACAGCATTTTCATCCCCGGCCGTCAGGCGTCGCTGCGGCCTTTGTTCGAGGCGATGGCCTACATCCTGACATTCGCGCTGCCCCTGCTGACGATGAGGCTGGTGGCCGACGAGGTCCACACCGGTACGGTCGAGACGCTCATGACGGCCCCGATTACCGAAGCCCACGTCATCGTGGGCAAGTTCCTGGGCGTGATGGGATTCTACCTGGCCCTTCTGGCGACGACGCTGGTGCTGCTGGTGCTGATGGCGATCTACGGCCAGCCGGATACGGGCGTGGTGACGATGGGGTATCTGGGCATGGTGCTGGTCGGCGCGCTGTTCGTGTCGGTGGGGCTGTTCGCCTCGGCGATGACGAGCTACCAGTTGGTGGCCGCCATCGTCGCCGCCGGCATCTGTGCGGCCATGGTGTTATTGCCGCAGGCCGTCATCGCCACCGGGCTGGCGCCCTGGGACCGGTTGGCCTCCCGGCTGAGTGTGATGATGTACGTCAAGGACACGGCCCGCGGCGTGTTCGACACGCGCGGCGTGATTTTCTTCGTGACGACGTCTGCGGTCTTCCTGTATCTGAGCATCAAGACAATGGAGTCACGACGATGGCGATAGCGCCTTCCGACTCGGCCTCCCGCGCCCGATCGGGCAGGGAGATGCTCCTCGCCCAGCCGACCCGACTGGCGGCGATGGTGGCTGTCGTCGTCGGCCTGGCTGGCGCGGCGATCCTGGTGGTTCACATGGCGGGCAACCGCCAGCAGCCCGCCGAGTTGACCGCCTATCAGGCGGTCTGGGCGGCCCTGCTATGCGCGACGGCCGTGCTGGCGCTGTTGCTGCTGGCCCGGGAGGTCTGGGCCCAGAAACTGCTGCTGACATGCAGCTCGCTGCTGGCGGTCGCCGCGATCGTCCACGGGCTGGGGGCGCTGCTGTGGGGCAGCCAGTCGTGGTGGGCGTTGGGCCTGCCCGCCCTGAAGGTCGTCCCGGTGGTCGGGATCGGCTCGGCCGTCTGCGCCCTGCTGCTGGTTCGGGCTTCGGCGCCGGGGTCGCGACTGCGATACGCCTCGGTGGTGACCCTATCGGCGGCGGTGGCGATCGCCCTGGCCGCGACGGTCAACCTGATCGCCCAGAAAGACTATGTCCGCCGCTCGGTGGAAACGCTTGGGCGGTTTGGCCTCAGCGACCGTCTCAAGCGCGTCGTCGAGTCGCTCGATGAGCCGGTCACGCTGACGTGCGCTTACACATCCACCGACCCGCGGCGCAAGGGCAGCGAGTACGGCCCGCGCGTGCTGGAGTTGCTCAACGACATGGGCGAGCACAGCCGGCGGCACAACAAACAGATCACCGTGATCAACGCCGCCAACGACGTCGAGCGCGCCAAGGCGATCCGCAACCTCAGCCGCCAACTCAGCGAGAAGGCGGGCCAGCACCGAACGTTCCTTCAGCGGTTCGCCGATGAGGGCGACCGACTGGCCCCGGCGGCGTTGGCCAGCGCCCAGCAATGGGACGCCTTGCCCAAGGACGCGTACCTGCGGGCGTGGATGGTCCACGGAACGCTGATCCAGCAGTTGGCCCAAACGGCCGAACGACTGTCAACGCAGGCGAAGATCGTCCGCAGCAAGCTGCGCATTTCGGCGCTGCCCGACTATGCGACGTTGGCGGACCAGTCGGTCAAGGCGCTGACCGACTCGGCCACCTCGCTGGGGATGTCGGCCGACCAGTTGCGGAGAATCCGGGCCATACCCGAGACCGTCCGCGCCAATCGCGCCAAGACCCTCAAAGGGCTGACTCGCTGCACCAAGGCCGCCCGGGCCATTCTCGAGACCGTCGGCCAGGTCGACGACCCCATGCCGTCGCGCCCGGCCGGCGTACTGCGAAAGTTCGTTCGCCAGGCCCGCGAGTTGGCCGCCGCGTCACAGGCTACCGGGCGCCTGCTGGCCGAGATCGCCGGCAAAGACGACGCCCAATTGCTCAACACGTGCGAGGCCTGGATGCTGTGGCAGACCGTCGAGCGGCAGCGCGTGCCGCTGATGTCGCCGGCGGAACTGTACCTCTATAACAGCGGCCTGCTGGCCAACCGCGCCGACCGGGTCGAGCAAACGATCACCGCCGTCAAGGACGAGTTCCTGCCCCCGCTGCTGGAGGAAATGCGCCGCGACGCCGTGACGCTGGTGAGCGGATATGTCGGCTCGGACGAGCTGATCCGAAAGAAGATCGACTGGCTGGCCCAGCCGAGCGAGGACCTGGACGCCTTCCTGGCCAAGGCCCTGGACGAGACTCTGGTCGTCGGCGTGCTGGCACCGCTGGCGGATCTGCTCAGCGCCGGCGAGAAGCTGCCGAAACTCGAGACCAGCGACCTGGCCGACCAGGCGGCCGGAGAGAACATCGTCATCATCGAAGTCGGCGACCGCCGCGAAATCGTGCCCTTCGAAGCGGTCTGGCCGCTGACGATCGAACGCATGAGCGCCTTCAGCGCCGAGGAGGTCCCCCGCCAGTTCCATGGCGACGTCGCCATCGGCTCGAAATTGCTGGCCATGACCCAGCCCCCGTTGGCCACAGTGGTGATCACATACTATGAACCCGCGCCGGACCCCCGAGCCCCCGCCAGCACCCCCACACCCGCCATCCGGCCCGCCGATCTCTCCGCGCTGCAGCGCCGCCTGCAGGAGGCGAACTTCCGCGTCGAGCAGTGGAACCTCACCGATGCGGCGCCACGGTCTCTGGCCGCCAAGGCGGACGAACCGCCCGAAGCGGGCGATGAGGAGCTCCCCCGGATCCTGCTGGTTCTGCCGTCGCCGGAGTTCATGCCCCCCGGCCTGGCCGCCCTGCAACGGTTCAAAGCATCGCCTCTGGTCAAGGTCAAGCAGGCCATCGATACGGGCGTCCCAGCCGTATTTCTGACGAACTACCAGTGGCCGCGACCGCTACGGAACCAGTGGCCCAGTCTCATCATGGCCCAGGTCCACGACGCGTTCGGCGCTTACCTCAACGGCGAGTGGGGCATCGAGGTGCTCGGCGATTACCGGATTCTCGAGACGGTCCCCGACAAGGACGTCCCCGGCCGGTTCCGTATCAGCCCCCAGCGATTCTACTATCTGGCGTTGTCGTTGTTCACCGACCATCCGATCGGGCGCCCGCTGCAGGGCCAGAGAATGTTGTGGCGTGAGCTGTGTCCGCTGCAGTTGGCCAAGAGCCCCCCGCCCGGCGTCCGGACCGAGGTGCTACTGGCCGTCCCGCCCGCCTGGAGACCCAACGTCTGGGCCACCAGTCGTTTGCTAGAGTTCATCGATCAGGTCCGCGGCCAGGAAGGCAGCCTGATCGAGCCGAACTACGATGCCGGCGACATCGCCATTCCCGACGACGTCGGCCTGCCGGTCGCCGTCGCCGCCACGCGGGAAGGCCCCGCGCCGACTGCGACCGCCCCGTCGGACGCCACCCCGTCGACCCCGCCCGTTCGGATCGTCGTGCTAACCGTCGGCGAGTCGGTCATTAACGACCACCTCGACGGGCGCGTCTCCGAGATAGACCGCTCCGGCAGTATGATCTTCACCGATCCGCCCCGCGCCAACGCCGACCTGGTGATTAACAGCATCTATTGGGTCATCGGCCGAGATCAGGATATCGCCGCCGCCGCTGCAGCGAACCAGCCGATCCAAGCCGTCAGCCGCACCACGCGCGCCCTGCTGTGGGTCGCATGCGTCGTCGTCGCGCCGCTGGTCATCCTGGCCGCCGGCGGTATTGTTATGCTGGTCCGTCGACGCTAGCTGCGCCGGCCGACACCTGGGAGCCAAGAGCCGATGAAGCCGCGAACTGGTATCGTGTTGGGGGTGCTTCTGGCCATGTGTGCGGGCTACGTGATCGTGCGGCACACGGACCTCTTCGAGAGCCCATCCGCCAAGAGCGGGCTGGTCTTCGGCCGCACGCTGAAGGATATCCGCCAGATCCGCATCGTCGACGACACCGGCAGCGCGATGGCGTTCGTTCGACAGGACGGGCGATGGCGCCTGACGGCCCCACTGGCGGCGCCGGCCGATGACCAAGCCGTCGCTGAGATCGTGGGCGTATTGGCGGACCTCACCAGCGAGCGGGCCCTGCCGCCATCGGACAAGCCCGAGCAAACGGCCATGACCGGCCTGGGCCGCCCCATGTGGACGATCCAACTCACAGCCCGCGACGGCGCCCACACACTGTTGATCGGCCAACAGGCCCTGAAGCTCGGCTCGTTGACGACCGAAACGTACGTCCAGGTCGCCGACACGCCGACCCCCCAACCCATCCACGCCGTTGCGACCGATTTCGAGCCCCTGCTGCGACGCCCGTTGAAGGACTTCCGCGACAAAACGCTTGTGAGCGTCCCGATGGACCGGGCGAAACGCGTGACCGTCGAAGGCAAGCGCCGCTTCAGCCTGCATCGTGATGCCGACGGCTGGCGGATCGTGACCGATCGGTTCGATGCCGCCGCCGCTATTGGCGCCGCCCGGGACCTGGTGGCCGCATGCACGGGGGTGACCGCCGTCGACTTCGCCGACGAAACGGAAGACCTCGGACGCTACGGACTCGAGCCGGGCAAGCAGCGTCTGTCCGTGACGATCGAGTTGTCGGAGCCGGACGAGACGATCACGCTGCTGCTGGGTCGTCCCATCGGCAAGGCCGTATACGCCAAGCGGGCCGACCGGTCCGACGTCGTGCTGGTCGCCAACAGCCTGCTGGATGACCTCCAGCCGGATCCGGCCATACTGCGCGACCGGCGGGTGCTGACGCTTGCGCCCGGAGCGGTCTCGCAGATCAAGATCACCGGGGCCAGCGACGGCCCGATCGACCTGGTCCGCAGTCAAGGGCAGTGGCGTCTGCTGGCCCCGCTGGCGCGCCCGGCCAACGGCCAAGCGGTCGAGGCGCTGCTGGCGCACATCACCCGCCTGCAAGCCCGACGCATTCACGACAATGTCATCGCACCTGGCGCCTTTGGGCTGGATGAGCCTGCCGCCGAAGTGACGCTGTACCTGGCCGATTCAACCCGGCGGCGGATCCTGCGCCTGGGCGGCAAGAACAAGGAGGACCACACCGTCTGCGCTCGCGTCGACGAGGAACCAACCGTGATGGAGATTTCGGCCGACGACGCTGAGCGGTTGTTGGCCTCAGCGGCGCGGTATTGCGGCACGACGCTGCTGGCGACGCCGCCCGATACCGCCATCACCCGCCTGGTGCTGCAGCGCGGCAAGGAGATCGTCGTGCTTCAGCGCGACTCGGCCGACGTGTGGTCCATGCTCAAACCCCGCCAGGCCCCCGTCAACGACGATGCCACAAAGCGCATCCTTCATCACCTCAACGACCTGCAGGCCGACGAGATCGTCGCCATCGCCCCACAGGCCCCCCGCCGCTTCGTCCGCGCCAAGGAAACCGTCTCCGTCACCGTCACGGCCACGGCCGCCAGCGCCGACTCGCCGGTGCAAGAGGGCATCAGCCACGTGCTGCGCGTTGTGCGCCTGACCGGCGAGAAGAACCCCAAGGGCGTTTTCGCATGGCTGACGGGCAGCGAACCGGCCGTCATCGGGCGAGTGAACCCCCGCCTGTTAGACATCCTGCAGGCCGACCTGCGCAGCACGGTGATCTGGCAGACGCCACCTGAGACGGTCGACGCCCTGGAGATTCGCGCCGGCGGGGCGCCGCCGTTGGCGCTGGTCCGCCAGGATGATCGCTGGCAGGTTAAAGACCAACCCACCAGCCAGGTCAACGGAAAGAACGTCACCGACTACCTCGCCGCCATTGAACAACTGAAGGCGACGCGGTTCGTGCCGGACTCCGCCGGGCGGCGCAAGGCGTTCGATCTGCACACGCCCTGGCTGACGGTGGTGATTTCGGCCGGCGGGCGGCAGTACCGGCTGGTGGTTTCAGCCCGAGGCCCCGACGAGCACGACCATCGGTATGCAGCCGCCGATCACGTGGACCCGGTGTTCGTGCTGTCGGCCGAGACGGTTGCGGCGCTGACGGTATCACCGGACACGTTTCTGCGAAACTAGAGCCGCCGCGGGGGCGTGTTGGTGAAGATGATGGGCAATAGACGATTCGCCCGGCCGTTTTGCTCTACGGCCCGGCCGGCATAATATCGGCCGTCTGCAGGAGACGTTCCCATGACGCGATCGGCGCTGGTGTTATGCGGGGTGCTCGCCGCAATGACCCTGGCGGGCAACGCCTCGGCGGCGGAGGTGAAGGATCCGAAGTTCCTGGAGCTGGTTGAGCGTCTCGAACAGGCCGGCGAGCAATGGCTGGCCGGCACGCTCGAGGAGAAAGCCGAACGCACCCTCCAGAAACAGCTCAAGTCTCTGCGGTATGACAGCGAGTCGTTGGACGATCTGCGCGCAGCGCTGAACCGCCCGATCACCGACGACACCGTGGCGCTATACGTCAGCACGCGGCTGATCAAGGGGCTGATGATGTCATCGCCGCAGGTCGCCGCCGAGGGGGCGCCGATCGTGGTCCAGGTCCACCAGCGCCTGGGCACGTTCAAGCCACTGAAGCAATACGACAAGAAGATGCTGGCCCGACTAGCCGAGCCCGTCCAGGGGCCCGATGAGACCGACGACCCCTTCGCCCTCCGGCGCCAGCTCGTCGAAGACCGCCGCCAGGAGAAGCTGCAAGAGGATCGGCTGGTCAAGATACACAACAGCCAGGTCACACGCCTGCAGAAGCAGACCATTTACTTGATGCTGCTGGCTGACCAGAGGGCCTACGATGAGAAGCTGCTCGACTGGATGGCCGTGGCTGAGAAGAAACGCCTGTGGAGCTATGCGATCATCCTCGGGGGGATTCGCTCGGCGAGCGAGACGATGACGCGTGATCGAGCGGCTTGGTTTTACGGCAAACTCATGAAGATATGGCGTCCTCGCGATACCAAGAAGTACACCTACACGGACCCCGGCGAGGTGACGCTCGAGGCCGCCGCCAACAGCGCCTTCGCCACACACGATGACCGCCCGGCCAGGCGCGTGTTGCAGACGATCAACATTCTGGCCACCCAGGCCAAACTGCCCGCCGTGAAGGTCCCCGCCCGCCCCAGGCGATCCAGATCGCGCAGGTAGCCTCGGTGATGAGGGGCGCGCCGGCCTGTGGCAATTGTCAGCCGTGTTGGTATGATGTCTGCCGATCATGGTCCACCCGCGTCATGCCACACGGCTGATTTGTTCCCTGACGGCCCGGAATATCGAGGGCATGCGGGCGCAGCTCGCGACCGCCGTCGATGCCGGCGCCGACGCGGTAGAACTCCGCGTTGACTTCCTTTCCGACGAGCCCGCCGACGAACAATTGGCCGGCCTGATCGCAGAATCGCCGGTCGACGTGCTGGTGACCTATCGCCCGATGCGCCAGGGCGGGCGCTACGACGGAAACGAATCGCAGCGAGTCGCAGTGCTGACGCGGGCGCTGGCGATGGGGGCGCGATGGATCGATGTCGAACTGGACACGCCCGCCGAGCTGCAGCCCGGCGGGGAGACGATCCTCAGTCACCACGACTTCGACGGCTGCCCGGGCGATCTGGACGCTATCGCCGCGACGCTGGACGCCTCGCCGGCTGAGATCAACAAGGTGGCCTTCGCCGCCGCCGGCCCCGAAGACGGCCTGCGGGCGCTGGATCTGGTGCGTAGCTGCCACAAGCCCACCATCGCCCTGGCCATGAACGAAGCCGGCCTGCTAAGTCGAATCCTTGGGAAAAAGTTCGGCGCCTTCGGGACGTTCGCCGCCTTGAGCACCGAGACCGTCGCCGCCCCCGGCCAGCCGACGATCGATCAGCTCAAGAATCTCTACCGCTGGGACACCCTCACCGAGGCAACGGCCTGCTACGGCGTCATCGGCTGTCCGGTGGGCCATTCGATGAGCCCGGCGATCCATAACGCCGCTTTCGCCGCCGCCGACCTGGACGCCGTGTACGTGCCGCTGCTGATCCAGCCGGGGCGGGAGAACTTCAATCGTTTTATGGATGCGGTGCTGGCCCGGCCTTGGCTTGATTGGCGCGGGCTGAGCGTGACGATCCCGCACAAGGAAAACGCCCTGGCCTATGTCGGAGCCGACCATTGCGACGAACTGGCCGTGCAAATCGGCGCGATCAATACGATCACAATCGAGGCCGACGGAACGCTCAGGGGTGACAACACCGACTACGCCGCCGCCACCAGCGCGCTATGCGGAGCGATGGGCATCGGCCGAACCGAGCTGGCCGGGCGCTCGGTGGCCGTGCTCGGCGCCGGCGGAGCGGCGCGGGCGATCGTAGCGGCGCTGGCCCACGACGGGGCCGACCTGACGATCTATAACCGTACCCTCAGTCGGGCCGAGGCGCTCGCGGCGGATTTCGGCGGCGTCGCCCGCCCTCTGGAGGCGGCGGCCTCGCTGGAGGCCGAGATCGTCATCAACTGTACGCCCATCGGCATGCACCCCAACTGCGACGCGACCCCCCTGCCGACGATCCCTAAAAGCGCAACGGTTGTCTTTGACACGATTTACAACCCATTCGAGACAACACTTCTGGCGGAGGCCAAGCGGGCGGGCTGCCATCTGGTCAGCGGATTGGAGATGTTCGTCAACCAGGCCGTCGCCCAGTTCGAACGATGGACGGGGCAGGCGGCCCCACAGAATGTGATGCGTCGGACGGTGCTGTCGCAGCTAGGGGTTGGCCCGATGCCGGGGCAAGCCTAGAATACGCCCCGATACTTTGAGGTGGACATGGACGTCATGTGGCTGGTTTTTTTCGCGCTTCTCGGCGCGTGCGTGGGCAGCTTTCTCAACGTGGTGATCTGGCGCCTGCCGCGCGGCGAGAGCATCGTCTTCCCGTCGAGTCACTGCCCCGCATGCGGGCGGCCGATCCGATGGTTTGACAACGTTCCCCTGGTCAGTTGGCTGGTGCTGCGCGGGCGCTGCCGAGCGTGCCACGCGCCGATCTCGCCGCGGTACCTACTCATTGAAGCGGCCACAGCCGCGATGGTGGTCGGGCTGTACGTGGCTTATTACATGCTCGACCTGCGCGACGGGCTCGGCGCGTTCAACGAATCGTGGCCGACGTTTCTGGCGCACGCGGCGCTGTGGTGCGGATTGCTGGCCTGTGCGGCGGTGGACGTGGAACACTGGATCGTGCCGCTGGAGGTCTGCTGGTTTGTTTCGCTGGTGGGCTTGGTCGTCGGGGCGGTCGCCCCACCCGATGCGGCGATCCTCCCGCGCGTCTCGCCCGTTGTCGGTGCAATGGGCGTCGCCGCGGCGGTCGGGCTTGGCGCAGCGATGCTGCTGACGCGATGGGGACTGTTGCGGCCGAGCTTCATCGACGCCGACGACAAGGCCTCCACGGTCACCGAAGAATCCAACAGCCCCGGCAAAAAGGGCCGCCGCATCGTCGCCGTCGCGGCGACCAAGAAGGACGGCATCAATCCGCGGGTGGAGATTCTGCACGAGGTGCTGTTCCTCGCGCCGGCGGGGGCGTTGGCGGCGGCCGTCGCGCTGCTGGCCGCGCACGTGCCGGCGGCGGGGCAATGGTTGAACCGCCTTGGGGACGCCGGCCGGACCGGGCCGTTCGCTGCGCACCTGGGCGGGTTCCAGGCGGCGTTGGTGGGGTATCTGGTCGGCGGCCTGTGGATCTGGGGCATGCGCATCGGCGGAACGCTGGCATTCGGCAAGGAGGCGATGGGCCTGGGCGACGTGCATCTGTTGGCGGCGGTCGGGGCGGTGACCGGCTGGATCGTGCCGTCGCTGACCTTCTTCGCAGCGCCCGTGCTGGGGCTGCTGTGGGGGCTGCGGCTGATGCTATCTCGCCGGCAGAGGGAATTGCCCTACGGGCCATGGTTGGCAGTGGCGGCCGGGGCGGTTATGATATTCCACGATCCGCTTCTAGCCGCGATGCAAGCGGCGTTCCACATTTCGCCGGCCCCTTGACGACAGGGAGACGAGCATGAACATGAAACTGATCGGCGCCTATGTCACCGCGATCCTCAGCGGACTGGTTGCCCTGGCCGCTGCGCTGCTGATCGTGCTGCAATGGGGCAACACGGGTGATTTCTCTTTGTTCGGCAAGAACATCAAGCCCGCCACCGTGGTGATTGTGCTGGGCTCAATCGCGTTCGGCGCAGCGCTGCCCTACTTGATTCGGCTGCTTTGGCGAAGCTCGCAGACGATCCGCAGGCATCGCCAAGCCGCCGACGTCGTTCGCAAGGCGGCCGAGCAGGCCGTTCGGCAGGCCAGCCCGGCGAGTGCGACTGAGGTAGGTAATGGCAAAAAAACTGGGGAATCCGCTTTACATGATTGATATAATCCCCGCAAATTATGGTTGTCTTGACTTGGAAGGAGACCGTTCATGACGCGACAAGGCCAAGGTGGACTGATTCTGCTTGTGGCAATCTCGGCATTCGGCGCGATCGGCTGCAACCCCAACGCGCGCGAGATCCAAACGCTGAAGTTGCACAAGCAGGCGTTGCAAAGGGAGAACACCAAGCTCGCCGCCCAGCTCAAGGACGCGCTGGACGAACAGGATACGTTGCTGCGCGAGCTGGAAGACAAAGACGCAGAACTGGCTCAGGCGGCCGAGCAGTGGCAGGACGCCGAAGATCGAGCCAAAGCCGCCGAAGCGATCGCCGCCGGGATCGGCGGG
>DRGC01000094.1 GCA_011050235.1 Phycisphaerae bacterium
CGCTTCCAGCGTCCGAGCCGACGAAGATCCCCGCCTCCACGTAGCACAAGCCGGCCGACTGAACCCCACCCCATCAAAAGAAGTGACCGGACCGATCTGACCGACGAGCCGGTACCGATCTATCGCCGATAGGCAAACCCACCTGACCCATGCCCCACAAGCGCGACGGGTACGGAGCGGTTGCAGCGCTACCGGCAAGCCGCGGCAGTCCTTCGGACTGCCGCGCTTGGCACGCCGATCGGCCGCCCGCTCGCTGCGCTAGCTGCCGGCCTCGCAAGCCCCACCTGGCGTCGACGGGAAGGACTGCCTTTGGCGCGCAACGGTTTCCCACAGCACGGGCATCGCGGCGGCGTGCCGTCGCGTGGAGGTGGCAGCGGCCGTGCCGATCGGCCCACGCAACTGGAACGCAGCCGGAGCGAGACAGCCTGGCCGCACTGGAGACGCAACCGATCGTTGAACGCGCACTTGCGCCAGGTGCAGGAATCAGCAACGAACGTGAATTCTGGAACCTTCGTTGCGCCTGCACATCGCGCGGAGCTCGATCGGAACGCAAACGGAACGTAACTAAGGCGCGGTGCAGGAATCGCGCCGGCTCGATCCACGCGGACACGCGCTCGGTGCAGGAATCAGCGACGGCCGTGGCGATCGGACCATCGGATGCGCGTGTACGTTTCGAGACCGTCCAGCCGGCTCGAGCCAGAACGGGACGCGGAGCTGCTCGCTGCCCTGGACACGCTCGGGCAGGAGAAAGCTCGCTCCGCTCGCCAACCCCACAACCACGGATCGCCCGCTGCCCTCGAAGAAAGCTCGCTGTCGCTCGCCATCCGAGAACACGTCCACCGGAGCGCACCTCAGCTTGCGCATCGAACCAGCCGCACTTGACGGCCGCGTCGACCGGGACACGCGCGAGCAGTGGGCCGCTGCGTTCCCCGCGTGTGGTGAGAATGGTTTTTTTCCCCACCCTGGGCGTGCCCTCCCGTGGTCGCCGGTTCGTCGGCCGATAGGCCGATCGGTCGAGGAGGCCAGGATGGCCACCGCAGACCGATGTTCTTCGGCGGCTTAGTGGGACTGTGTGGGTTCGTGTGTCGGCGATCGCCGATCACGCCGGGCCCGTAGTTTCGTGAGGAAACCTCGTGGCGAGTCGCCTTCGCCGCGTTGGGCCCGGCGTGCTTCGCGGCGGGCCCGCAATCGGTTGAAGAAGCGGCCGTCGCGCCGCGCCGATCGGCGCGGCGGCCGGGGATCCACGGATTGTGGATCCGCTTTTAGCGGGGTCTCGCAGATGGAGGCAAGTTCTGCGTCCGTGACCGGTGCTTCAAAGGGGACGGTTGGTTCCATGGGCGGCCGTCGCCGGCCGCGCGATGGCAGCGCGAGGAGGCAGGAACCGGCGGCGGCCGCGACCGCGATCGAGATTCGGTACATGGCGAAGTTGAACCTTGTTGAGGAGGGACCTGGTTACGTGGCAACTCCGTTCACCTCGGCTTCGACGACGCCCTTTAAGCCGGTGTCGAGCGTGCCGTAGATGCGATAGTAGTAGGTGCCGGCGGAGAGCGGCGTGTCGACGTAGGTGGTCGTTCCGCCGCTGTCCCACTCGACCACGGCGATGACGTTGCTGAACGCTGGAGTAAACCCGGTTGTGCCGCGATGGATGACGTACGCCCAGTCCGGTTTGTCAGTCGCGTGGTCCGCGATGGAGAGTGAACACTGGCGGATTCCGCCTGTCACTGTTGTGACGGAGACGCCGGGTTGGGTACCGGTCTCATCTGCCGGGATGAGTTTGCTGGGGTTGAGGTACGATCGCCAGCGCAGCATGTTGAACGAAACGTACGCATTGAAGTTGGAGATGACGGTCTGCTGAGCTCGTGTCAGCCAATCGGCCTTCTCCGTGCTGTCGAGGTTGGTCCACTGTTGGGCCAAGAACTTCATCATGGACCGCATTCCGGTTTGAGGTCCTGACTGCGGGTTCGAGGGGGTGACGAGCGACCGGGCGTAGTTACGACCCTTCCAGATGGAGAACACGATGCTGTCGGCCAGTTTGCCGCGTGCGTCCATCGAAAACATGGGACCATTGAGTTTGACCACGATGCGATTCCTTTCGGACGGGAGGGGAAAAGGGGTCCTATCAAATCACCTTGAACCACCTCGGCGCTCGTTAGCGGGCATTCTACGGCTGCCGTTCTGGCAGTGGAAGCCCATCTCGATCGGATTGGCTTTTTTCGCCTGGGCTGGGCGGGTTGGATCAGGATTGGACCCGGGCGTCACGCTTGCCGGACCAGAGGGGCCCGAAGTCCAGCTCGAAGGTGCCGGTGTCGATCACCGGGGGTTTTAAGTCGATGATGCCGTTAGCTGCGCCGGAAAGCGTGAGTAGGCCGCCTTTGAAGTATTGGAGAGACGCCAGCCAGCCGCCGCTGATCCACGTGTGTTGGAATTGGCACCATTGGCCGTCGGCGGGGGCGACGGGCGTGTCCATCCATCGCCACGAGAATCCGAAGGGGGATTCTTCGATGTTGAGTTCGTTGGATCCGGAGAACGTGTGTCGGAACCAGAGCCAGGTTACGTCGATGTCGTAGGAAAAGTAGACGACCGGCGGCGGGTAGGCCCCTTCTTCGGCCCACGGGATTTTCTTCTTGCAGACGTCGGGCACGCGGAACGCGTGTTTGTTCCTAGCAAACTTTCCACTGACCATGGCTACGGCAGGACGGTGATTCCTGTTTGGCGTTGGAGCGTCTCGATTACGGTGTCGTCTTGCGAGCACCTCCACCAGAGATAGAGGTTTAGTCCGTGGATGTACAGGGACGCGCGTTCGGTGATCAGCATCCAGTCGCTGCGAGTGGAGGCGGGCAGGGCGTTCCAATCGTCGAGGATGGCCCGCCAGCGTTCGCGTTGCCAGATTTGGAGTTCGCTGGGTGGCTTCTCAGGCGGAGCTCGAGGAAACCAGATCAGGGCACCGCGTGAGGATCGGTAGCACGTGATTCCGTCGAGGTCTCCCTGAATGCCAATTCCGAGGAAGTTCAAATACTTGGTGAGTTGAGACTTCATAAAGAGGCGGCCTCGCGTCGGTGGTTCGCGCCGCAGAAGGACATGGACCGCGGCGGTCGAGCGCGCGAGGCCGCGCACGGATTACGGGGGCTGGTCGATTGTAGCCTGGCCCGGGCCGGGCGTCGATGGCGGATTGGCAAGGCGTTCGAGCAAGACGTCCTCGGCGGCTTGGCGGAGGGCGGCTTGCGTGACCAGGCGTGCGAGTTCGGCCTGGGCGTCGACGGCTGTGTCGGCGAGTGCCGGGGTAACAGCCGGCTGGGGTCGATCGATGAGGTTGTTGATCAAGATGACGAGGGCGGTGGCGGCTTCGTGGCGGGCGAGTTCGATCGTGGTCATGGGTTTGCGTTGGGTGGTTTTGGATTGGGGGCGGCGTCGACCCGGTTGACGTAGAGTTGGCCGTCTTGGATTCGGTGATTGATCTCCTGGAGGGCGATGGTGGCGGAGAACGTGGCCAGCGCCTCGAGAACGTCGTCGACGCGTTGGGGTATGGCCATGGCGGCGGTACCGGTTCGAGGTTCCTGGAAGAGCGCGACCAGTGCTTGGGAGGCCTGGCGGTGCGCCTTTTCGATTTCATTCATGGGTCGGGTGTCCTTGGGTTGGGAGTTGGGAAGCGGGCCGCCGGCGTCGCCGGCAGCGGGACGTGTTTTCAGGCGTCGGGATACGCGAGGTGGTCGCTGACGTCGTCGTGGGGCTGGGCGGCCCGGGCCGTTGCGATCGCGTGATCGGCGAAGGCGTCGATGGCCTGGCGAAGCAGGGCGAGGTTGGCC
>DRGC01000095.1 GCA_011050235.1 Phycisphaerae bacterium
GCCCACGCCAGCAGCACCACCGCCCCCAGCATCAGCGTCAGACTCAGCCACGCGAGCCTCAGCAGCACCCGCCGCAGGTCGGGGTCATCCGTCATGTCCCGGGCCCCTTGCAAGGCCACGGTCATCAGGACGCTCAGGCCGGCGACGATGACGCCCAGCAGCACAATGAGCACCAACTGATTCGTAGATTGGCGATATCGCTGGCTGTCTATTTCCATGGCGCCTCCGCTCGCGGGTGGTAGGGCTCGCTCTGGGCGAACTGGCCTAGCAGTTCCCGGCCGCGGTCCGACAGGTCGGCGGGCACGACGATTCTGACCACCACGTGCTGATCGCCGCGCGTCCGGGCGGTGGGGATCCCTTTGCCTTTCAGCCGAAGCCTTTGACCGCTGCTTGTGCCCGGCGGGACGGTCACCATCGTCATGCCGTCGATGGTGGGCACGTCCACCTTTCCGCCCAGGGTCGCCTCGGTGATGCTGATGGGCACGTCCACGACGACGTTGTCGCCCTCGCGGCGAAAGTAGGCGTGCGGTGCAACGTGGATGATAATGTACAGGTCGCCGGCGCCGCCCGGGCCGGTTTGGCCTTTGCCGCGAAGGCGAATCTTCTGGCCCTGGCCGACGCCCGGGGGAATCTTGACCTCGATGGTCTCGGTCTGGCGTTTGCCGGACGACGTATCCTTGCGGAGTCGGACCGTCGTGGTCACACCGCGGGCGGCCTGCAGGAAATCGAGTGTGATCGGATACTCCAGGTCGGCCCCCTTGGCGGGCTGGCTGCGGCGCCGGGACCTTCGTGTCGTCCGTCCGCCTCCCAGCGACTCGAGAATATCGTCGAGGCTCATCCCGGCAAAGCCCCCTCCGCCTTCGAACAAATCGCGAAGGTCGAAACTCGTCGCCCGCGCGCCGCCCCCGCGAGCATAGGCCCTCGCCCCGCCCGCCCCGGCGGGCCCGCCCCCCAGGCCGGCATGGCCGAACTGGTCATAGACCTTGCGCTTCTGCGAATCGGAGAGAATCTCGTAGGCCTCGGTGGCCTCAGAGAACTTGGCCGCCGCGTCGGGCGCCTTGTTGACGTCGGGGTGGTATTGGCGCGCGAGCTTGCGGTAGGCGGATTTGATCTGCGCGGCGGTGGCGCTGCGGGCAATGCCGAGGACCGTATAACAGTCGCGTTTAGCCATCGACATATTGTAGCTGTCGCCGGGCGGGTGGGCCAGTCTTCGCCCGCGGGCGGCGCGAGGCCAACGGAGCTACTGGCTCATCATTTTGGACATCTTGAAGATCGGCAGCAGCAGGGCCATCGCAACGCCGCCGACGATGACGCCCATCACGATGATCATGATCGGCTCGATCATGCTGGTGACGGCCTTGATGGCAATCTTGAGGTCGTCCTCACAGAACGTGGAGACGCGGTCCATGACGTGGCCCAGTTGTCCCGTTCGCTCGCCGGCATCGATCATTTGAGCGATCGGCCGGGGGATCAGGGGCGTTTCGAACAGGTGCTGAGCCAGCGTCGAGCCCTCGCGGACGCGTCTGGCCAGGCCGGTCCAGATCTCGCTGTAGAAGATATTGCCCGCCACGCGCGCGGTGATCTCCAGCCCCTCCAGCATGGACACGCCGGTGGTCACCATGGTGGACATGGTGCGGAGCGACCGCGCCAGGGCGGCCTTGCGGCTCATGGGCCCAAGGACGGGCACGTGGATCATAATCCAGTCCCTCGTCCGCCGTCCGCCGTTCGTGCGGCCGTACATGACGATTCCGGTGATGGCCCCGGCCAGGCCGACCACGATGAAGGGCCAGTAGTCGATGATACCGCGACTGGCGGCCATGAGGATCCGTGTGGGCACCGGCAGAAGCTTTCCCTTGCCTGAATAGATGCTCTCGAAGCGCGGCAAGATAAACACCAGAAGCCCGACCACCACCAGCACGCAGAACACGAGCATGGAGACCGGATAGATCAGCGCACCTTTGACCTGCTTTCGCGTGTCGCGGGCCTGGCTCATATAGGTGCTGGCCCGCTGCAGCATCGGGCCCATCGTGCCGGAGATCTCCGAGGCCCGAACAAGCGAAACGAACAGCTCGCCGAACACCTTGACGTGCCTCTGCAGGGCCGTGGAGAACTCAAAGCCCCCCTTGACCTGGTCGGACAGGTCGACGATGAGGGCCTTTAGGCCGGTGTGCTCGGTCGATTCGGCGATCGAGTCGAGCGATTCCGATAGAGGCACCCCGGCGTCGACCATGACGGCCAGTTGGTTGGCGAAGAAGATGATGTCATCCTGGCGGACCTTCTTGGGCCTTTTCTGCCCGGCGGCCAAGGTGGGAGCGGGCGACAACCCCACAACCTCTTTGCCCTGATCGCGGAGGGAATCGTGGGCCTCATCCGCATTGCGGGCCCGGATCGTGCCCGTTCTCAACTGGCCGCTATCGTCGCGGACCTGGTAGGTGTAGCTGACCATGGCGGGGTCACCCGATCATTTTCTGGAGGGCCTGCGGATCGCGGGCCTTGGCGAGCGCCTCGTCTCGGTTGACACGGCCCTCGCGAACCAACCGACCGATCGAGGCATCCATCAGATACATCCCGTGGGCGCTGCCGGTTTCGATGATGCCTCTGAGCAGGTGTGTCTGGCTGTCGCGAATGGCCCGCTTGACGGCGGGCGTTCCCATCATGCACTCGATCGCCGGCACGAGGCCGTCGTCGGTCTCATCATGCAACAGAATCTGACAGATGATCCCGCGTATCGTATCGGCCAACTGCACCCGCACCTGGACCTGGCGGTCGCCGGAAAAGACGTCAACGATCCGGTTGACGGCCTCATCGGCGCTGCAGGAGTGCATCGACGCCAGCACAAGGTGGCCGGTCTCGGCCGCGGTCAGGGCCGCCGAGATGGTCTCCAGGTCGCGCATTTCGCCGACGAGGATCACATCCGGGCGCTGTCGCACGACATGGCGCAGGGCCTGTGAAAACGACGGGCTGTCGTGCCCGATTTCACGCTGCTCGACGATCGACCGTTTGTGGCTGAAGACGAACTCGATGGGGTCTTCAAGCGTGATGATGTGATAGGCGTAGCTCTGGTTGACGTACTCGACGATCGCGGCCATCGTGGTGCTCTTGCCGACGCCCGCCCCACCGGTGATCAAGACCAGCCCGTTGGGAAAGTCGGCCAGCCGCAGGATCGTGGAGGGCAGTTTCAAGTCAGCAAAGGTCGGCACATCCCTGGGCACGTGGCGGACGGCGGCGCTAAGCGAGGCACGCTGGTGGTGGAGGTTGATGCGGAACCGCCCGACATTGGGCCGGCCGATCGAGAAATCCACATCCCCGTCGCGTTCCAATCGTGACCGCATGCGATCATCCAACAGCGGCAGGAAGGCGGCCTCCACGTCGCTGGGAGACAGTTTGGGCTCATCGAGCAGGTGCATCCGCCCGGAGACCCAAATCACCGGGGGGGCGCCCGCGACAAAAATGATATCCGACGCCTTTCGCTTGACCACCAAATCGAACAGATCATCGATTGTCCAAGCCATGATCATCCTCCGCGGCGCCTCAGGCCGCTGTCACACGGAACACTTCTTCCACGGTGGTAATGCCCGCCTTGACCTTCTGCATGCCATCCTGTCGGAGCGTGGTCATCCCGCCCTCGACGGCGGTGTGGTACAGGTCCATCAGCGATCCGCCCACCACCATCTTTTCCTGGAACGTCTCATTGGGAATGAGCAACTCGTAGATGCCCAGGCGCCCGCGGTAACCGCTCTTGCGGCATTTTTCACACCCCTCGCCGCGGTAGAACGTTTCGACCTCACCGGCGATCTGCTCGACGGCGCGGCGAATATTGCTGGGCGGATCGTAAGGCTCTTTGCAGTCCGTGCAGATTTTCCGGACCAGGCGCTGGGCGAGCACCGCCATCAGCGCCGCGGACACGAGGTACGGCTCGACGCCGATGTTGACCAGTCGCGTCACCGCCGCCGGAGCGTTGTTGGTGTGCAGTGTGGAAAACACGAGGTGGCCGGTCAGGGCCGCCTGCACGGCGATGGCGGCGGTCTCCTCATCCCGAATCTCGCCGACCATGATGATGTCCGGATCCTGCCGCAGCAGCGACCGCAACGCCGAGGCGAACGAAAAGCCGATTTTCTCGTGCACCTGAAATTGATTGATGTCCTTGAGGTTGAACTCCACCGGGTCCTCGACAGTACAGATGTTGATCTGATCGCTGTTGAGTTCCTTCAGCACGCTGTAGAGTGTGGTGCTCTTGCCGCTGCCGGTGGGCCCGGTGACCAGCATGATGCCGTTGGGCGCGGTGATCACCTGGCGCCACTTCTTAAGCATTTCGTAGGAAAAGCCCAATTTCTCGAGGTCCACGAGCACCGACCGGTTGTCGATCACACGGATGACGACCTTCTCCCCGAACTGCCCGGCCAGCGTGCTGACGCGCAGATCGATCGGCCGGCCGCCCATGAGCACGTGGATGCCGCCGTCCTGCGGCAGGCGCCGTTCGGCGATATCCAGCCCGGCCATGATCTTGACCCGGCTGACGACGGCGGGGCCCATGTTGACGGGTGGGTGCAGCTTTTCGTAGAGAGAGCCATCCAGGCGAAACCGCACGCGCAGGGCCTTGTCGTCCGGTTCGATGTGGATATCCGACGCGCCTTCGCCCACGGCGCTGTAGATCAGATAGTTGACCAGCTTGATAATCGGCGAGCCCGTTGCGGCGGCCTCCAGGTCGGAGATATCCTCGGTCTTGGTCTCGACCAGAGACAGGTCGCTGGTGTCGCCTTCGTCGAGGATGTCGTCGATCACAAAGACATTGGCGGTGGGCAAGTGGGTCTCGAGCGTCGCCTTGATGCTCTGGGCCGGCGAACAGACCACCAGCACCTCACAACCTGTCAGACGAGCCACCTCCTCGATCAGGAAGACGTTGGAGGGTTCGTTGACCGCCAGCGTCAGGCGGTTGCGTACCTTGAACAAAGGCAGGATCTCGTGTTTGTCGAGAAACTCCCGCGGCAGGATGTCCATGACCTTTGGATCGGCCAGCCGGGGGGACACGCGCGCGAACGGCACGCCATAGCCCCGCGACACCGCTTCCATGACCTGATCTTCGTTGCAGAACTCCAGTTTCCGCAGCACCTCCCCCAACAGCATTTTCGTGCCGGAGGTCCGCTGATGCTCCAGCGCCTGCTGAAGCTGCTCGGCCGTGATGACCCCACGGTCGACCAACAGTTGCCCTAATCGAAGCCGTTGAGCTGTTTGCGTTGTTCCCACGTTCGAATCGCTCCTACCGGATCCCGTCAGGCCTGGGCCGACTTGATGGCTTTCTCGACATCGTCAAAAAGCTCGAACTCGCGGGTCAGCCGCGTCATCTCGAGAATCTTCAAGATGTTCTCGTCGCAGTTGGCGAACTTGACCATCCCAAGGTCCTCCGCCAGCTTGTCGTGCAGGTCGAGCAGATACTCCAGCGTCACCGAATCGACCGACGGCGCCTCGGCCATGTTCAGGATGACGTCCGTGATCTCCGGGTACTCCAGATTGCGCTCCACGATCTCCTGCAGCGCGCTGAGACCGTCTTCGGTTATTTCGCCCTTAATGTTCACGACCACGGCATGGCCGTAGGTTTCGGCGGTTACGTTCATGTCACACCCTGTTCCTGCGAGTCAACAGCTTGGTAGTCGGCGGTGGCCTCGCGCAGTTCGATCAGGAACGCGACCAGGTCCAGCGACAGAAGCCGGTCCACCAGCATCGGGTCCAACTGCGACCCGGCGCTCTTGCGGATTTCCCGGATGGCGTAATCCAACAGCGGCGCCTTGCGGTAAACACGGTCCGAGGTCAACGCATCGAAGCAATCGGCCAGGCCAATGATTCGCCCTTCCAGCGGAATCTCCTCGCCCTGAAGGCCTTGGGGGTAACCCCGCCCGTCCATGCGTTCGTGATGGGTCAGGACGCCGGGGACGACATCGTCCAGCTGGCGAATGCCGTTGAGGATCTTGGCCGACGTGCCCGGATGTTGGCGCATCACCTCGAACTCCTCGTCGCTGAGACGTCCGGGTTTGCCAAGGATACTTTCGGGTACGCCGATCTTGCCGATATCGTGCAGGAGACCGGCCAGGTAAACGCGCTCGGCGTGATAGGACGATAGCCCGCACTCCTCGGCCAGGCGTCGCGAGATAATGGCCACTCGACGTGAATGGCCGCACGTATAGGGGTCTTTCGCATCGATCGATGCGGTCAACGCATCCAGGACGCCGATCACCAGGGCCTTCAGATCGGCATACAGGCGGTGGTTCGTCAGGAACACGGCCGCCTGATTGGCGACGGCCCGCATCAGCTTGACGTCGACGCTGTCAAACTCCCCATCTGCCTTGTTCAGCGCCAGCAACAGGCCGGACGGACGCTCATCGCCCGGCATGGGCACCGCGACGAACCGCTCGAGTCGGCCGCGCTCGTGCGGCGGCAGGGAGACGATCTGGTTCTCGACCAGGCCGAGGTGTTGGCCATTTAGCTGGGTTGCCGCCCGCTTGGCCAGTTGCTCCAGAGCCGACCGCTCCAGCGGCAACTCTCCTGCGATGGTCAGTTCCTCCTGCTCCTCGCCTGGAGATCGCCCGTACACGACGGCGACGATCGACGCCACGCCCAGGACGTCCAAAAGGCCCTGGCACATTTCATGCTGAAGAAAGCGGGAGGGCTTTTCCGTCAGCTTCATCGTGCCGCTGATGCGATAGACCAGAGAGAGCTCTTCGTAGGTCGTCGCCAGGTTCCCGCTCATTTCGTCCAGATCGTCGGTCGCCACATGCAAAGCCAACGTCGTCCGCACCAATTGTTCGAGCATCCACAGCAGATCGTCGGCGTGGTCGATCGAGTGCAGGCCGGTGTTGTCGATCAGACGGGTGACGGCCTGGTAGTCCAGCCCTCGATGATCGCACAGACGATGGAGGGCTTCCTCGCCCAAAGCTTCGTGCGGCCAGTAACACACCACGGCGGCAGCCACGAGTTTACGCCGTTCATAAACCGGGACGCCCAGGACAACTGGACCATCGTCGGCGACCGTCTTAACGGGGCTTCGTTCACAAAAGACTCGCATCGCTGTCTGCTTGGCCGTCTGCCGACAAGGCCCGTCGGGGCCGCCTAGCAATTGACAGGGGCCCGGCGTCGCATCCTGCTCGTCGGAGATGCGTCCGGCCGGCCCCCACAGGCTCAGTGACAGCCCTTTCTGCGCCAACTCGCGGCGCAGGGAAACGAACTGCCTGTCCAGGACCGCCAGGTCACTGGCGGAATGGATTGATTCGTTCACGGCTGGACCTCCGCAGAGACATGCGTGGGCTTCTCGGGCAGCAGTTGCTGGACCCGAGTGAGGACCTCCTGCGGCGAGAAGGGCTTCTCGAGAACGGCTGCGATGTCCGCGGCCATGATCTCCGACGGGTCGACGTCGAACCCGCGCGCCGTCAGCAGGATCACGGGCACATGGTGGGCCTGCTCCTGCCGGCGGACCTCTTTGCAGAACTCCACACCGGTCATGCGCGGCATCTGGAAGTCGGTGATGATCAGGTCCGGATGCTCAGCCAGAAACGTCTCCAAGCCCTCTTCGCCGTCCTGGGCGGTGATGACATCGAGCCCCGCCTTACAAAGCTTCAGGGACACCACGTGCAGAATGTGGGCCTCGTCGTCTACGACTAGAATTTTATATGCCACCGTCAGATCCCTCCAAGGGGTCGCCCTCGCCGGGACGCGCCCATGGGTCTATTCAATCACAGGCAACTCGAAACTGAACATGCTGCCCTGTCCGGGCTCGCTGGTCACCGATAGCTTGCCTTCGTGAACGGCTTCGATGATTTCCTTCACCAGCGCCAGGCCAAGGCCCGTGCCTTTGGCAATTTTCTTGTTGGCCTGGACGCGGTAGAATTTGTCGAAAATATGAGGCAGGTCCTCCGTTGGAATGCCCATCCCTGTGTCACTGATCTCGAAGATCACGACGTTGCGGCGGTCGTCCAACGACACCGACACGGTTACCTCGCCGCCGTCGGGCGTGTATTTGATCGCGTTGGACAGAAGGTTCAACACCGCCTGGTAGATCATGTCGTGGTCGGCCTCCACCTGGTAGTAGACCGGGGCAAGGTTTTGATGGATCTCGATATTCTTGGCCTTGGCCTGCGGCAGGGCGACGTCCAGCGCCTCCGTGACCACCCCGGTGACGCTGAGCGGCTCGCGAACAACGTTGAGCACGCCGGACTCAATCCGCGAGATGTTCAGAATGTTCTCGATCATCCGGTGCAGGCGGTTGGTCTCCGTGGAAATGATCTCATAGAACTCCTGCCGGGCGGCCTCGTCGTCGGCCTCGCCGTCCACCAGCATCTCCACGTAAGCCTTGATCGACGACAGCGGGGTCTTCAGTTCGTGCGAGACGTTGGACACGAAATCGCTCTTCATCCGGGCGATTTCCTTCTCGTGCGTGATATCGTGCAGCACGGCAACGACGCCCGAGACCTCGCTGGTCTGGCCGACAACGCAACTGAGTGTGATGGCGAACGTTCTCGAGACGCCCTTCTGGTCCATCGTGTGTTCGACGACGCGGCGCGTGAAATTCTTCGCATGGCTGCGCGTTTCACGGATCAGCCGCACCAGCGTGCCATCGGAACAGATGCGGTCGAAGCCCTTCCGCATCGAATGGCCGAACTTGAACCCCAGCAGCTTTTCGGCGGCCTCGTTGGCAAGGATCAGTTCATCAAAACGGTTGGTGACGATCACGGCATCGGAAATCGAGAAGATGATCGCCTCGGTATGGTGCTTTTCCGCTTCCGCGATACGGGCCTCGATCCGCAGTTCGCGGTTTTCGGCCTGGACATCGTCGACGTTCTGCTTGGCGGCGGTGAGAAACTCGTTCAACGGTCCGGTGATCTCACCCAGTTCATCGCCGGGGGCCAACATGACCAGGCCGACCTCCTGGTGTTCTCTCATTTGGCGGACCTGCTGGATGATCTTCAGCACGGACATGCGACACGCCCGACGATGCACCAGGACAATCAGCACGCCCACTAGCAACCCCACCAGCGCCGGTGGCAGCAACAGGCCGGTCCAGTCCACACTAGGTGTGCCGTGCTTCGTGACAACCAGCACCGCATAGAGCAGGCAAGCGCCGCCGCCCAATGCCAGGGCGGTCCGCACCATCGACAGTTTCTTCGACTGGGTCACCGTCTCCTCCGGTTGTCTAAGCAGCGGCCCGAGCGTCCGGGCCATCCTCCGCGTAACGTGCCCGACTACGGCAACGCCGACGCGTTGGCCGAGGCGTCGCGCAGCAACGCCCACGCCAGTGCATTTTGCGGCTCGCTACGGACCGCCTCGCGATACGCCGCTTCGGCGCCGCTTCGATCGCCGGCCGTCTCCAGCGCCCGACCCAGAATGCACTGCAAGGTGACGTCCTGGGGGTGCGCGGCGACAGCCGCCGTCAGTACCGTTGCCGCCTCCTGGCCGCGCTCGCTCAGAAGCAGCGCGTAACCCAGCAGGCACGTAGCGTCGACGGAATCCGGATCGACGTGCAGCGCCCGTTCGGCGGCGTTGATGGCCATGGCCAGATTGCCGGCCGCCAGATTCGCCTTGGCCAGGGCCACCCAATGGGCTGCATCGTCGGGGTTCAGTTCGCAGAGCTTACGGTAGATCTCGCAGGCCTGTTGGTGCGCCCCGACGGCCAGATAGCAGTCGCCCAGCATCGTGTAAACCCACGTCGGTGCGGGCGGCTCGACCTGCTGCAAACGGGTCGAGAGCGAGTAGATCGCGTCGGCATGCCGCTTGGCAAAGACCTGGGCCGTCGCGAGGGCTTCCAGGTAGGCCAGGTTCTCCCCGTCCAGTTCGTAGGCACGCCGGCAGTACGTGGCCGCCCTCTCGTAGGCCTGTTGCATCATCGCCAGCCGTCCCGCCAATTCGTAGGCTGCCGGATCATTGTCCGCCTTATAGATGTGCCCGCTAAGATAGTGGGCCGCCTCGGCCGTCCGATCCATCGCCACCAGCACCTCCGTCCCTGCCAGGACGGCGTTGAAGTTCGTCTCGTCCAACTCATACGCGACGCGGTAGTCGCTCAGGGCTTTGGGCAAGTCGCCGGCCTTCTCGTAGGCCACCGCGGCCAGGAATCGCGCCTCGGCCGAGTCGGGCTCATCCCGCAGCACCTTCTCCAGTTCAGCGGCAGCGGCCTGGTAGCGGCCCTGTTCGATCAGGACCGTTGCCAGAACGATCCGCGCCGGATGGTAGTCCTCATCGAGTTCGAGCGATTCATGGGCCTTGCCGCCGGCTTTGTCCAACTGGCCGATCTCGAGATAATCGACGGCTCGGTCGCAGGCGGTTTGGGCGCGCACGTGTTCCCACTGCCTCTGAGCCGCCAGACGATTGTCGTTCATCATGCTCTCGCAGCCAACCAGCACGACCAGGCACGTTATGAACGCAGGCAGGCATTTCATCTTGCTCGTCCTCTGCTATATGTGCTCAGCGACGTTGCGCGGCAGGTGTCTGTGAACCCTTCACTGCTCGTCCATTTTCGCGTTGGGCGATACCCGGACAGCGCCATTGTTCTCATCGGCTTGTTCTTCGTCGTCCTTCAGTTGCCCCACGGCCCCTGGCGGCAGGACATTGCCCGGCAGGTTCCCTACCCCAGGCAGCGGACCTTCATTGCCCGGCAGGTTCCCCACCCCAGGCAGCGGATCTTCAAGGATCGGCCGGATGCCGATCGCATCGCGGACATCGTCACTTAAGCCAATGCCATCCAATGGCTTGCGTGGCACAATCACACGGCTGACCGGCTGGTGCAAATCCTCCATGATCATCCGCTGCAGGACGTACTTGACCGATGATGTCCTGCCTTCCTGGGCCCAGTATGCCTGCTCAGTCATCCGCTCTTTCAGTCGGATCGCCTCGATGAAACGCGGGTGCAACGACAGGGCCATATCCGTGTTCCACAGGGCCCGATCCAGTCGCCCCTGCACCAAGGCCTCGTGGGCCCGGCGAAGGCATGTCTGGGCCAACTGGGCCCGTCCCCACCACCGCAGGCCCTTTCGCTGGCCGACACGGAACCGCTCGATGTCATCCTTAATCTGTTCGCTGATCGCCTCGTCGGCGTCCTGCCGAATAATGTGCGTCGTGATCACGATGATCACCTCGTGACGTTCGACCACGTCGTCGGTCTGCGCGAAGATCTCACCGATGTGCTTGAGGTTGCCCAGGCCCGGAATCTGCGACCGCCCTTCCTGCACTTCGTCGCGGAACAGTCCGCCGATGACGATCGTATGGCCGTCCCTGACCAGCACGTTGGACGTCACCTGGGTGGTTGTCTCGTTCGGCAGGCCGTTGACGACGCTGCCGTCGGAGTCTTCCGGATGGATCTCCAGGCGAATATACCCATCGTTGCCGATGAAGGGGCGAACGATGAGCTTCGTGCCGGTCTCGAGGAACTCGACACTTTCGGTGGAGATGCCTTCGTTGACGACGGTCGTCAGGTATCCGTCGCGGCTACCGATCAGGACCTCGCCGCGCTGCTTGTTGAGAATCAGCAGCTTGGGGTTGGCCAGCACGGTGACATCCGTAAAGGTCTCCAACGCGCTGATGAAGACGGCCACGTTGGAGCTGAGGAACCCGACGGTCAGGCCATCGTCGACGATGTCGAAATCGGTCCGGAACGCCGCCGCGCGGACACGAGTATCGCCGGCGGCCAGGGCGCCCGTCGCCATGTCACCGATGCCGGTGCTGCCGGCGCCCATTTCGTCGAAGTTCACCCCCTGGAGGGCGGCGAAGTTGACGCCCAGGCTGTTTGTCTCATCCAGGCGCGCCGTCAGGATGGTGGCCTCGATCAACACCTGTTGCGGGCGAACGTCCACTTGCGCGATGATCTCGGCGATCTGGTCGAGATTCTTCGCATAGTCGCGCACCACCAGCAGGTCGTCCAACGCGAAGTCGTTCCCGCCGGTCTCGGTGGTGTCGGGGGCAATGCCCCTTACCGGCGTGGGCGTGACGGCGACCGTTCCGTCCGAACTCATCGCCGGCAGGATCAGGACCTGAACGTCGCTGACGCGGACATAGGACAGCCGGAACGTCCGCAGCTCCAACGGCTGGCTGGCCTTCTTGATCTTCTCGATCTCTTCAGCACTATAGACGTAGATGAAGTTCTCGCGCTCGATGTAGCCGAACCCCGTGGCCTGCAGGATCGCGTCCAGGGCCTCCTGGAACGTCACATCATAGAAGGTAGCCGTGACCGTGCCGGTGACACTCTTGCTGGCAACGATATTTCGCCGCCCTTGCGTGCTCAACAGCCGCAGCGCCAGGCGAAGGTCGGTGTTCTGGAAGTTCACCATGAACACCCCTGGCCTTGAAACCTGGATGAGGTCCCCGCCTTCATCGGCGCTGTCGTCGGCAGCCTCGTCAGCGGCATCAGCGTCTGTGTCATCCGTCACGTCCGTGACGTCCGTGTCGACGTCCTCGTCCGATGCATCGGGCAGTTCGGTCGTCACAGACAATTCCGCCGGATCGCCGGGCGCGGTCGTCGGCTCGGGGGTATCAAGTGAGGCGGACTTCACAAGCGCCACTAACTCCTTGAGCACATCGGCCGGCAAAGGAGGCGGCCCGGCCTTGTCCTTGCTGTCGGCGGCTGGCTCCACGTCGACCTGGACGGGCAGCCCATCGGCTGGCTTGGTCGTCGCGTCGTCGGTCGTTCCTCCGCGCGCAATGAGGCCGACGGCCAAAATTGCCAATAACACAGGGATGCACCAAGCCATGCTCGGTGCGGCGAGGGTGCGGCGACGCGCCATATTGGGGTTCCTTGCCGACATTTTAACGGTGGCACGTACGAGAGTTGTGCCGTTCTATATCGACTAGGCTTCTTTGCTTTCTGAAGGTGATTTTGCTCGGGTCACTGCGGAGAGCGGCCGGGGACAGACAACTCCGGACCCGCCGGGTCCCCCGCCATCTTCCTAGAGCGTAACCGCCTTGTGAATAGACGGTTAGGAATATCCCCTAATGGGGCATTTTCAGCGTGATCGTGATGCTCTTCTTCTCGAGCAGGCATAGTCCGGCGTCAATGCGGACCACCTTGAACCCATCGATCACGTCACCGAGGCCTAGAACTCGTCCGTTGATCACGACGATAGGAATATCCGAGTTGATCGTTGACTGGAGGACAAGGTCGCGGCTTTGGCGCGTGATGACCTCCTGCCAGTCGATCGGCGGAGGGCCTGTTGTTTCCGCCGCGGCCGGAGTCTGCTCGTCGGTGGTCTCGACCGCCGCGGCGGGCAGCGGTGTAAAATGATCCTGATTGAATGCGAACAGATCCCGTGTGATCGTGTGGTCGATGTGCTTGATGTATTCGTCGCTTTCGTGGATGCGCAGATCTTTGGCGACGCTGAGGGCCAGTTCTTCGGCGTCGCTGACCTCGCTGTCGACGACAGCCACGGTCTCGGCCCTCGCCGTCGCGGGCCCGCCCTTCGTCTGCAGAAACCGCGCAGCCATCACCACCGCCACGAGCGCCAGGACCGTCAGCGTAATCGTCTTCTTCTTGTCCCGGACCAGTTCGGTTTTCAGCCGCTGGACCCAATCCTGATTGCCAGGAACATCCGTCATCGTCGTCGCCCTTACCGTTCTGTAAAGTAGATGTTGATTTGCATCTCAGCTTCGAGATCTTCCTGCCCGTTGTCGCGGGCAATTTGCAGCATCTCGACCCGAGAGAGACGCTCCATTTCGGCCAGCCCGTGAAGGAAACGGGCAATGTTCATGTACGACCCGCGGAACCTCATGGTGATCGGCAGCGTGTGAAACAGCTCCGACCGCGTCGGGTTACCCGGCTCGATGGACTGATTCGAAAGGTCATGCTCGTCGAGATGCCTGGCAATGTCGCGCAGGAACCCGCCCAATTCCGTTCGCTTCGGCAGGCGGTGATCGAAGTCTTTGTAGCGCTGCTTCATCCCCTCCACCTGACGGACCAGTTCCGGCACGACCGACGCCTGTTCCGATTCGGCCCGCAGTTTGTACCTCTGGGCCGTAATCTGGCTCTCCAGGCGCTTGAGTTGGCCCGATTGCGGCATGAACACAAGCACCACCGCCCCGATCACGATGGCGGCCATCGGTGCGAGCATCAGCCACGTATTCTTGCCAAAACGATCCAACACGTTGTTGCCCTTTCCTCTTGCGATTATCTCACCACGAGGCAACTGACCTGGAACTCACGCGCCTCGTGATGTTCATGGACCACCGTCTTCGTGTAGCCCATGCGCACGTCTTCGAACAATGGACTCGCCGCCAACTGGCCGATGAAATTCGCGACGTCGATGTCCGACGGCGCCAGCCCGGTCACAACCAGCCGAACGCGCCGATAGGCCGGCAATTCCAGCTCGCCCTTCGACGCCACGCGGAGCGACCCCGATCGATCGACGCCCGAGCTGACCGGGAGACGAAACTCTGTCACGTGAATCGTCATGCTCGTCAACGTCAGCCGGGCCGACGTCAACTGTTGCAGTTCGCCCAGGATGTCCAGGGCGCTGACCCGGCTGCCCAGATGCTCATCGATCCGCTGCTTGATACGCAGTTCGGCCTGCTGGGCTTCCAGATCGGCCCGCATGCTCAGTTGGGCCTGAACCGTCGTCGATCGCTCGGCCAGCAGGGCTACTTCTCCCTGGGCCTGTGCGATGCGACCGTGACGCACATACCCCAGCGCCACCATGGTGACCAGGCAGATCGCCAGCAGATACCCCTCGCGAATCAACCGGCGCCGCCGCGCCCGTTGGATGCGGATGTGTTCAGGCAGAAAGTCGACGATCGTCACCAGAGGACTCCTGTTCTTCCTGAGCCGAACCAGCTTGCCGAAATGCCATCCCCGCACACAGCGCCCAGTCGGTCATCATCGAACGACGGTCTTCGCCGAAGTCCACGCCCGAGGTATCCACGCTGCGGAGCGGCTGGACAACGGCAGACTCGAGGCCCAATTGGTCCGAAATCATCTCCACACACAGCGGATTGCGGGCCTCGCCGCCGCTGAGAACGATTCGATGCGGGCGTAGCCCCCGAAACGTCACCGCGCAATAGCGCAGGCAGAGCGAAATCTCGCGGCAAAGGGCTTCCACCTCCGTGCGCATCGCGTCGCGGATGGTCCACTCCACCGACGTCGAGTCCCCCGGCAGCGCCCGATCTTCCTCGCGACGCTCAGGATCCCTCTGCGTGTCCTGCGAGTACGCAAGCCGACGACGAATATCGCGTGCTTCCTGGTAATCAAGGTTCAACTGCCTTGCCACCGCCTCGGTCATACGCCGCCCACCGATATCGATGAACTTGAGGAAGACAATGTCGCGCCCCCGAGCGACCACCACACAGGTTCCCCTCACGCCGATGTCCGCAGCCACACTGACGGCGTCGACATCGCGCTCGCGCTGAAGGTATCGCTCCAGGTTGCGGAACAAAGCGATGGGCTCGGCTTCGATATACTCGGCTTCCAGGTTCATCTCGCCCAGCATGGCCAGGTGATCCTGAATGACCTCCTCGGGGGCCGCCAGCAGAATGATCTCGTTGCGGACCTCATCGCCAGATCGGACCTGCCCGGCATTGAGATAGTTGAGTTGGTTGCCGCTGACGGGGAATCCAACGCGCTCGCTGGCCTCCGAGCGGACGACCCGCTCGGTCTGCTCGGGCGACGTCGGCGCCAAACGGAGGTTCTGAATGCTCAGCGCGCTGCACGGCAGCGCCGTGATCACGCGGCGTCCCTTGAATCCGTTGGCCCGAACCATCTGACCTACAGCTTCCACGGCGGCGGCGCGCCGAACGCCGGCATCGGCGCCGAGCGAATCTGGAAACCCCCAACGTGCGCAGGCCACGGCGCGAATGACATCGCCCGATCTGGCTAGTTGGAGCATCCGGATGCTTTCGGTGCCTACATCCAGCGCAATTGGCCACGTTCGACTACCCAGGAGCATTCCAGCCACACCACCTTCCACTTCAGCTTGAGTACGGCCTACTCACCGACTGTCACCAACCCGGTCACATTGGCCACGGTGATCGTCATCGTCCTTGCGCCGGCTTGAACCGTTATCGTCCCGGCTGCGCTAGGGGCGCCCAGCACGTCGAACGTCACGAACGCCTCGCCTTCAAAGTCCGTGGACACCACGTCCAGGCGGTCAAAATTCCGCCGCGACCGGAAATCCACTACGTACTCCTCTTTACTAATCGGATGAATGAGGCGACCACTTGCGTTAGACAATTCATATGTCTCCGTCGCCGGCGTAAACGTCACCGTGACGGGTGTTTGGCTGGAAATCGCCTCGTTCTGGGCATATTGCAGAGCCGACGCGATCAGTCTGGTGGCCGAGACCACTTGCGCATTGCTGCTGTCGAGGACATAGGGGACGACCACCATCGCCAGAATCGCTAGCACCGCCATGACGATGAGCAATTCCGTCAGCGTAAAGGCGGCCGGGCGACGATCCCGACCGCAGACTCGCTGCAACTCATTGTTTAAGCGCAACTTATTCATGCCACTCGACAATTTCCACCGTAGATACCTGCGACTGAGACAATGCTTGTAATTGCTCTTGCGACAACGGCTTATCAAGTACAGCCACCTCGTCCAATAGGCCAGGCCAAGGGCGAATGTTTGCGTTCAGGGGGCTGTCGCCCATCCAGGTGGCGACACTATCATCAGTGGCGATATCGCCGGCCTTGGACGTGCTGGCCACTTGCTGGCCGTCCAGGTAGATTTTCATCGTGCTGCCGTCATAGACGGCCGCACATAGGTACCACGTCCCGGGCTCCATCGCCCCGGTTGTGGCTGACAACTCGGTGATGGTATTGCCCGTCTTCAGATAGAACCGCAGGTACCTCTCCCCCAACTTGGGATAGGTGCTCAGCGCCCAATAATGGTTTTTGACGGCTGGCCCAGTAGCCTTGGAGAGAATGTACCCCTTGGGGTCGGCTCCGGGGTCTGTGGAGACCTGCGCCCAGGCGACGATCGTCAGGGCGCTGCCGTCAACATCCATGTTGCCCAGATCGACGTAATCGTTGTTGCCGTCGAACTCGGCCGAGGCGCTTTCCGAACCGTCCAACACCCCCTCTGCTCCGAGCACCACACCGTTCATATAGGTGCCGTTCCTCTGCCCTTTGACGTCCGCGCAGACTGCCCCGTCGGTTTCGTCCATGCGCCAATAGGATATGGGATCGTACTCCATCATTTTGGAGTAGAACTCGTTATCCGCGCGGGCCGTCAGCGACAGTTCACGGGCCAGCGACCCGGCGACGCCTCGCGCGGTCAGCCGGTACTCGTCGGGCTGGCCGGTCGGCTCGCCCCAGAACGTGTACCCGTCGCTGGTCGCATCAAGCTGGTAGGGTCCAAACGGGGCGCTGATCGATCCGGACAAACTCTCCGGGCTGACCCGCAGCACATGCAGCGCGTGCTCCAGACCTGCTTCGGCCAGATATCGGCTGCGGATCGAGAGCCCCATGTTGGCCGAGCTGGCCGCCTTGATCGACGCCGACGACAGGTAGGTCATCCCGTACACGGCGCCCAGGACGATCAACGTCAGCACCAGCATCAGTGCAAAGCCGGATTGTCTATGTCTTGCCTGTCGCATAATAACCTCTATGGTAGGAGTGTGTAGATCCCTTCAACGTTCTCAACCCGGTCGGTCCAATCGGCCCGCAGGGACGCCCCATCATGAACGGTCAACGAATGATCGCCGAGGCCAATCGTCATCTGGACAGATACCGACTTGGCCAGTGGCGCAGCGGGCGTGGTCTGAACGCTGAACGCCTCGATGTTCTCGGCCAGGACCACTTCCTCGATCAACGAGGCGAAGGTGGACTCCGAGGCCGACCACGATTCGAACGTCGCCGCGGACAACAGCACCGCCAGGTCCTCGATCGGTACCGGCCAGTCGTCGGGGACCTTGACGCAACGGCGGATGACCCGCTGGGTCGATTCGTCCCAACTGACCAACGTCAGTTCAGGCAGGTTGATGGTTTCGTCGCCGTTTGCGTCGCTTTCCCAGATAACCAGCCCGGTGTCGGAGACATCTGTGACCAACCTGGCGCGACGGAGCATGTCCTGCAGCCGAAGCATCGTGACCCGGCCGGTCTGGATGCATTGGTAGTAATCCCGGCTGTTGTCGTGGGCGGTCGACAGCGCCATGGCTACGCCGGCTACGGTCAGCCCCACTACCGAAACCACCACCATGGCTATGGTCACTTCTATCAGCGTAAATCCAGATCGTGACGCCTTCATCATTTGCCCTTGCCTTTGCCCTTGCCTTTCCCACCATCTTCATCATCTATCTTTTGAGTCCCCATCATGCGTCTTCTTCCTCGACGATATCCCCGCCATCGCTGTTGTCATCGTCGTCGAGGGCGTCTTCCGGCCCCGGCCCGGGGTAGGCGTACTTCAGACGCGTCACCGTCAGCAGCTCGTCGCCCTGATATCGCACCTCGACCGTGATCCGCGCGAACGTGGGCGATTCGCCGGTGTCCTGCCCGGCGACATAGATGTAGGCTACCGACACGTGTCGGCTAAGATCCGTCGCCGCCGCCTCGGACAAAGCGATGCCATAGGCGTTGGTGACGGACCCGGCGGATTCGTCGTAGCCGTGGTAGTCGTCGATGTTGTCAAAGGCGGCCCGAGAGGATTCGCCGGTTTCGGGACCTGGCGCGCTGGCGCCGTCGGGATCGTTGAAGGGCTTGGCCAGGATCTCTTCCATCATCTCCTGGGCCAGGGCAGCTCCCAGCATCCGACGGACGTCATCCTGTTCGTTCTGCGCCCCGGCAGTGAACGGCATGGTGATCGCAATGACGCCGACGGCCAACAACGTGATGGCGAGCAGCGATTCAGCCAGTGTGAATCCTGTGCGACGTTTCATCATCCGCTCCATTGCCTCTGGGGCGCCTCGACGCCAACCGGTTATGGCCCAGGCCCAGGGCACCAGACAGACTAGACCCGATCAAAGCCGCCGTAGGGGCCCCGATCGGGTTCTGTCATCCAGAGCCATCGGGGCATGCCGACGGCCGGCCTCCGGCTGCTACCAAGCCATGTGGGCGTCGTCGTCCGGTGTAAACTCACCTGTCGAGCTTTTGTAGTACCAGCCGTGGGACGAACCGCCCTTGGTACCATCGACGTCGACGGTCGCAGTGTCCGTGAACGGATTGCTCGGGAACTTGGTCAGATACGGGCCATAGTCCGCACCGGCAGCGCCGTCGATGTCGGTTACTATCATCAGGTTTGACGTATTCGCGGGATAGTCGCCCTTATGCTGGATTCGATAAAGCTCCAGTTGACTACGGACCGTCTGCAAATCGCTTGCCAGGGCCGATTCCCTGGCCTCTTTGGACGCCTCGGTGAATTGCGGGACGACGATGGCTGCCAAAATGCCCAGAATAACCACCACGATAAGAATTTCGACGAGTGTAAAACCTTTGTGCGTCATGGAACCAACCTCCATTTGCATCTGCCTTGTGCTCTGCCTCGGCCCGCCGTCCCATCGTGGGAGCAAGCCAGGGCCTTGAATCGTCCTAGGTGCTTCTGCAGCTATCACCACAACCAGCTTAGGATTCGACCGGCTGTTTCGGCCACTATTGGCAGTCCCAACGACCGCCTCACAGCACAGATTTCGGCTCTACTGGTCGAATTACTAGGGTTATCGACGATGTGACGGGGGGACTTGATCAACGAGTGAGATTATGGCCGAGATTGATGTAACCGGCTCTGGAGAGCGGCTCTGCAGAGCGACTCTGGAGAGCGAGAGATATGGACACGGGCGGCGCAGCCGAGGTCCCCCCCCCCCCCCCCCC
>DRGC01000096.1 GCA_011050235.1 Phycisphaerae bacterium
GGATGAGTTTGGGTATGGCGTCGTTGAGGATGTCGCGGACGCTGATGGCTGGGTCGAGTGGGCCGGTGGGGCCTTTCTCGGTTGCGCCCGACAGCATCCACACCACCTTGCCCGTCTCCACGTGAATGCATCGACATGAGAACGACACCAGGTGCCCGGACAGGGGGCCGTTCGCCCATGTCGTATAGGTGCTGACGGTCCCGAGCACGAGGTAGTCGACGCCGAGGAACTGGCCGATCTCTTTGTATTGCCCCTGATCGATCAGGTCGGTTTGGCTGAGGTCCTTCTCGCGGAGCAGTTGATTGAGCCTCGACCGTTCGATCATCTCAAAGCCGCTCACCGTCAACAGTCTGCTGGACACGCTGTCGGCCACGAACTTTCCTGCGTTGGGCGCGCTGACCATCGTTGCGCCCTCCGCCACCTGCCCCGAAGGCGGCTGCCAGTCGAAATCCAGCACAGCCATCCGCATCGGGCCGGCGGGCCTGAACGACGGATTGACGGAGACGGTCGAGATTGACGGCGCGCAGCCGACGCCCCAAAGGCAAAGAAGTGCGACGATAGATATGCCTGCTATTCGCATGGTGCACAGCCCCGCGGCGGGGGCGTCGATGATTATACGTCAGACGGCGGCCATTACAACTGGTCGTGGCGCGGCTGGGGGCGGCGCGGCGATTGACTTGGCGTGGAGGGGGATGCTAGGATTCGCCATGCCTGATAGCGAGGGTGAGCAATTGGCCCCGGCGGAGTTGCCCGCGCTGGGCTGGCGGTCGTTGCCGCTGGTGGACGACTTTCCAAAGTCGCTGCTGCTGGTGTGTGCGGTTGTCGGCATCTGCGTGGCCGTCGGGCTGAGTTTTGGCCACCTCGGCTATGTGCTGCTGGCGGTGGCATTCCTGATGGTGTCGCTGGCGCGGTATTTCCTGCCGACGCGGTTCGATCTGGACGATGCGGGCGCCACGGCCCGGTTTCTGGGCCAAAGCCGTCGCATGTTGTGGTCGCAGGTGGGGCGGGTGAGTGTGCAGAAATCGGGCGTGTTCTTGTCGCCGTTCGATAGGCCCTCGCGGCTGGATTCGTTCCGAGGCGTTCTGCTGCGGTTTGCGGGCAACGCCGAGAAGGTGGTGAGCTTTGTTGAGCATCAGATGGCCCGGGATGATGAATAGATTCGTCGACGGCATGCGCCGCGCGTTCGCGATGCAAGGCCCGCACGGTCCGCTGACCGATGAGGACCACGCGCTGCTGCGGCGGCTGGCGGATAAGATCGTCGCGCGCCGCATGGCCCTGCCGGCGACGCTGTTTCTCCAGTCGGTCCAGCCGCTCAACGCCATCGGAAGCCAGGCGATGGTGTTCCTGCGGCCGTTCCTGACCGGGCTGTTTTTCAAGCAGGCCGATTACGACCAGGTGGTGGCGATCCTCGAGCGGCGCGAAGGCATCGGCGCGCTGGTCGATGCCATCGAAGCCGCCCGGGTCGAGACAGAAGGAAAGCCTCAGTGACCGAGCAAGACCTCAACGTCATCGTCGCCACCGACTGCGGCAGCACGACGACCAAGGCCATTCTGATCGAGCGGACCGACGAGGGGTATCGCCAGACGTTCCGCGGCGAGGCCCCCACGACGGTCGAGGCGCCGTTCGAGGACGTCACGCGCGGCGTGCTGAACGCGCTGACCGAGTTGGAGGAGCTCTCCGGCCGGCGGATCCTCGACGGCGAGCGAATCATCACACCCGCCCACGACAACGAGGGCGTGGACATCTATATCTCCACCAGCAGCGCCGGCGGCGGGCTGCAGATGATGGTCGCGGGGGTGGTCAAGTCGATGACGGCCGAGAGCGCCCAGCGGGCGGCCCTGGGGGCCGGGGCGATCGTGATGGACGTGCTGGCCAGCAACGACCAGCGCGCCCCGCACGAGAAGATCGAGCGCATCCGCACGCTTCGGCCGGACATGGTGCTCCTGTCGGGCGGGACCGACGGCGGCACGGTTCGTCACGTCGTCGAGCTGGCGGAGTTCCTGGCGGCGGCCAATCCGCGGCCGCGGCTGGGGGCATCCTTCATGCTGCCGATCGTCTATGCCGGCAACAAGGACGCCCAGGCCGCCATCAAGGAGACGCTCGGCGACAAGGCCGAGCTGCACATCACCGACAACCTTCGCCCCGTGCTGGAGCGCGAGAACCTCGCCCCGGCCCGCGACGAGATTCACGACCTGTTCCTCAAGCACGTGATGGCCCAGGCGCCCGGGTACAAGAAGCTCATGTCGTGGGTGGGCGCTCCGATCATGCCGACCCCCGCGGCTGTGGGCGATCTCATCCAGCACGTCGCCCAGTCGCGCGGGCTGAACATCGTTGGCGTCGATATCGGCGGGGCGACGACGGACATATTTTCCGACTTCCTCGCCCCCCCGCCCAAGGGCGAGCCGGCCGGCGAGGGGCAGCGCGTCTTTAACCGCTCGGTCAGTGCGAACCTGGGGATGAGCTACAGCATCTCCAACGTCCTGGCCGAGACCGGGCTGGCCAACATCATGCGCTGGCTGCCGTTCGATATGGACGAAGCCGACCTGCGCGACCGGATCAAGAACAAGATGATCCGCCCGACGACCGTGCCGCACCTGCTGGAGGAACTCAAAATCGAGCAGGCCATCGCCCGCGAGGCGTTGCGGCTGGCGTTCGAGCAGCACAAGCAACTGGCCGTCGGTCTCAAGGGGGTGCAGCGCGGGCGGACGATCTCCGAATCGTTCGACGAGTCGAGCTCGGGCGACACACTCATCACCATGGCCGACCTCGACGTGCTGGTCGGCAGCGGTGGGGTCCTCTCGCACGCCCCGCGCCGCTCGCAGGCGATGATGATGCTCATCGACGCGTTCGGCCCCCAGGGCATCACGCGCCTGTGCGTCGACAGCATCTTCATGATGCCCCACCTCGGCGTGCTGGCCCAGATCCACGAGGCCGCCGCGATCGAGGTGTTCGAGCACGACTGCCTGATCTACCTGGGCACGTGCGTGTCGCCGATGGGCAAGGTCAAGGCGGGCGGGCGATGCTTTGAATACGCGCTGACCGTCGACGGCCAGACGCGCAACGGCGCCGTCGCCGCCGGCGAGATCGTTCTCGAACCGCTGACCGTCGGGCAGGTGGCGACCGTTCGCCTCGAACCGGCCCGCGGCGTCGATCTGGGGGACGGGCGAGGCCGGGCCATCGAGGCGGAGGTGATCGGCGGCGTCGTCGGCGTGGTGTTCGACGGTCGCGGCCGGCCGCTGGAGATTCCCCAGGACAACCGATCCGAGACGCTCACGCGGTGGGCGCAGGCGTTGGACGCCTACCCGGCGTAGGCGAAGGAAGACCGCAGGTATGGCACATACGTATACACCGGGATTGCGGGTCACCGAGCGGACGACGGTGCGCAAGGAGCGCCGCCTTCCGATCGCCGGCAAGGTGATCGTCGAGCAGGGCGCCGCCGTGCGGGCTGAGGACGTCGTCGCACGCGCCGAACTGCCCGGCGACGTGGCGACGGTCAACGTGGTCAACCAGTTGGCCATCATGCCGGGCGATCTGGCCCGCTACATGGTCAAGGCCGAGGGCGACACGGTCGCCAAGGATGAGGTCATCGCCGAGACGCGCCCGTTCCTGAAGTTCCTCCGCAGCGCGGCGCGGTCGCCCATCGACGGGACGGTCGAGACGATCTCGCACGTGACGGGGCAGGTGCTGCTGCGGACGGCGCCCCGGCCGGTGGATGTGCGGGCCTACATCGACGGCGTCGTCGCCGAGGTCGTGCCCGGCGAGGGCGTCATCGTCGAGACGACCGGCGCCTTTATCCAGGGCATCCTGGGTATCGGCGGCGAGGTGACCGGCGAGCTGACGACTGTCGCCGACAGCCCCGACGTCGTCATCGCCCCCAGCGATCTGAGCGACGATCTGGCCGGCAAGCTTGTCGTCGCCGGAGCGCTGATCACCAGCGAGGTCTACGCGCGGGCGGGGCAGCTCGGTATCGCGGCCCTGATCTGCGGGGGCTTTCACGACCGCGACCTCCGCGAGTTGCTGGGCTACGACCTCGGCGTGGCCATCACCGGGCATGAGGACGTTCAGCCGATCCTGATTATGACGGAGGGCTTCGGCAAGATTACAATGGCCCAGGCAACGTTCGATCTGCTGTCGGCCCATGCGGGGCAGCGCGCCTCGGCCAACGGGGCCACGCAGATTCGGGCCGGCGTCCTTCGCCCGGAGATCATCATCCCGGCCGCCGAGTCGACAGCGGGGGAAAAAGTCCAAGCTCCGGCCGCCCCTGCAGGCTTGATGGAAGGCGCCGCGGTCCGTATCATTCGGCAGCCCGACTTCGGGCGCCTGGGCGTCGTCAAGGCCCTGCCGCCCGGTATCGAAGCGATAGAAAGCGAAGTGAAGGTTCGCGTGGTTCAGATCGAGTTTTCCGACGGCAAGGTGGTAACGGTTCCACGAGCGAACGTGGAGGCCATCGAATCGTGACGCGAGGTGGCTTCACGGCTCTGCATTTTCTGCTGGCGGCTGTGCTGGCGACGGTCGCGCTCTGCGGCGGCTGCATGCGAAAGGGCGTGAGGCTTGCGGATCTGCGGGCGGCGCTGCCGGACGCATCGACCGTCCGGCTGTACGACCGACCCAGCGACGATGGATCGGCCCTCATCCTGGAGTGGGGCAAGGTCGATGACGTTGTCGAAGGCGTCTCCTACGCCGTCGAGGTCGCCAAGAGCGCTGACGATTTCGAAACGAGGCAATTCAAGACCGTCAAGGTCGAGTTGACCGAAGACTCTTTGAAATCGGCAGATCCGAAGTACTTCGGCTTCTCGGAGGCCAATAAGAAGTTCTATGTCGCCACGATTCTGCCGGCGAAGCTGTTTCCGCCGGCCGGTGCGCCGGAGTTGACGGCAGACCACATCAAGAAACTTGTCGCCGATGATGTCCTCAGCAAAGAACAATCCAAGCTTATCCTGGCCGAGATGGCCAGCGACACGCCCGACGAGAAGCTCACCGATGAGGAGAAGGCCTGTCGGAAGTGGCTTCGTCGGCTGAAGCTCTATCCGCGAGTGATGCAGTTGGCGGATGAAGGCAAGCTTCCGGAGAGCAAGGTCCAGCGGGCGATCCGGGCGATGACCGACGAGACGGCCGATGATGCGCTGTCGGGCGGCGATAAGGCTGACCGCAGATGGTTGGCGCTGTTGGCGGCCTTCATCGAGAAGCGGGACACCAAGCAGCGCGACCAAGCGGCCAAGGCAATCAACAAAGGCGTCTACTACGTCCGCCTGGCGGCCACGGATGGGCGCAAGAAAGCCTACGTCCTGCAGGACCGCGAGAAGGTGGTCTATAGCGGTCAGGCCCGAGTGGACACGTTCAAACGGTTCAAGTTGAACAACCTCGTCTTTGCTCTGGCCTTCAGCGGCATCGTGCTGGCCTTTATCCAGATCGCGCGCCGCAATCCGAATCTGTTCATTCGTCGTATTGCCGGGCTCGAGGCCGTCGATGAAGCCATCGGCCGGGCCACCGAAATGGGCCGTAGCGTGTACTTCGTCCACGGCCTGGGCAGCATGGGGGAGTTGGCGACGATCGCGGCGGTCAACGTGCTGTCTCGCGTCGCCCGGCGGGCGGCCGATTACGACACGCGCATAACGGTGACGAACATCAATCCGATCGTGATGGCCGTCAGCCAGGAGGTCGTCCAGCAGGCCTACACCGAGGCCGGGCGCCCGGATGCCTACGACCCCGACGACGTGGCGTTGTCGGCGACCAGCCAGTTCAGTTACGCCGCCGCCGTTACCGGCCGAATGGTGCGGGAACGGCCCGCCGCTATCTTCCTGATCGGTTCGTTCATGGCCGAATCGCTGCTGCTGTCGGAGACCGGGGCCTCCACCGGTGCGATCCAGGTGGCCGGGACGGACTCGGAGCACCAGTTGCCGTTTTTCATCACGACCTGCGATTACACGCTGATCGGCGAAGAACTGTACGCCGCCTCGGCATATCTGTCGCGCGAGCCGCGGATGCTGGGCAGCCTGCGCGGCCAGGATATCGGCAAGGCGTTCATGATGATCGCGATGGTGGTCGGTGTGATTCTCCTGACGATCGCCGTGGCTGTGGCGTGGTTCGATGCCGATTGGATTACCCATTTGGTGAAGGTCCTTTAGACGACGATGTGGTACAAACGCACCATTCCGCTTGTGATCGTTTTCGTGATTGGCGTGCTTGCCTTCGCGCACAACTATGTGCCGTATCCGGAGGCCGACGACTTCCGCGAGCACATGACCAAGTGGTTCATGATCATTGGCGGGTTCGGCCTGTTCCTCGGTGCTTACAGCCTGCTGCACATGCACGTCAGCCGCATTCGCCGCATGCAGCCGGGCTGGGCGTACAGCGCGTTCGTCTTTATCGGGGCGGCAGGCATGATCATCGTGGGCCTGTGGAACGACGGCTACGGGCCGTTGGAGTCGGCCCCCAGCACTGCGAAGACCTGGTTCGACTGGGGATTCGACTATGTTCAGATTCCGTGCTCGGCAACGATCTTCTCGATCCTGGCGTTCTTCATGGCGTCGGCGGCATTTCGAACGTTCCGCGCTCGCAACGTCAACGCGGCGCTGCTGCTGGTGGCCGCGCTGCTGGTGATGTTCGGACGCGTGCCGGCCAGTGAAAGCGTCGGCGCATGGTTCGGTCAGCAGGGGTTCTTCCCCAAGATCGCCGATCTGATCATGGAGTTTCCGAATCTTGCGGCCACTCGCGGCATCCTTCTGGGGATGAGCCTTGGGGCGATCTCGCAATCGCTGCGAATTCTGTTCGGAATCGAACGGTCCTACATGGGAGTCGGAGACTGATGGCGACGCCGCAGGAACAGATCAAGCGCATGACCATCATCCGGCACATTATCTATGCGCTGGTGGCGGCCGCTGTCGTGTTGCCCTACATCGTCAAGATGGATATGCCTTTTTCGGCCTCCAAGTGGTCCAAGAAGATGTACGAGGCAATCGACAAGCTCGAGCCGGGATCGCGCGTGTTGTTGTCGTTCGATTACGATCCGGCGGCCGAGGCCGAACTGTATCCGATGAGCATGGCGCTGCTGCGTCACTGCTTCAAGAAGGACCTCATCCCTATCGTCATGACACATTGGCCCGACGGTGTGGGCATGTGCAAGAAGGCGTGCGAAGAGGCCGCCGCCGAATCCCCCAAGCTGTGGGGCAAGGAAAAGATATCCGGACGCGATTTCGCTTTGCTTGGCTTCAGAGTCGGGGGGGCGGATTTGATCCTCAATATGGGCGAGAATCTTAAGGGCGCATTCACTAAGGATTTCTACGACGAGCCCACCGCGGGAATGGCGGCTCTGGAGGGCGTCGATTCGCTGCGGGATATCGACATGGCGGTCGATCTGGCCGCCGGCATTCACGTGCAGGTGTGGATCGCCTATGGGCATGATCGGTTCGATTTTCCGCTGGGCGCCGGCACCACGGCCGTGATTGCTCCGAAACTCTATCCGTTCCTTCAGACCGACCAATTGGTTGGCTTCCTGGGTGGATTGCGCGGGGCGGCCGACTATGAGTTGATGCTCGAGCAATCGGGCAAGGCGACTCAAGGGATGCAGGCTCAGTCCGTCACCCACGTTCTTCTGATCGTAATGATTGTGGTTGCCAACGCTCGCTTCATCGTCAATCGCCTGCGAGGAAAGCAAGAGGCCTGATCGAATGACTGCTGTTGATAACACACAGACGTCTTCATCGTCACGCCGGACGATCGAGTTGGTCGTTCTGGTGGGCCTCGTGACGGCGTTCGGGATCATTAGCGCCCTCGTGCGTTTCCCGCTGGAAGAAGGCGAAAAGCTCCGCGACGTCATTGGCATCATCATCGGGGCGGGGCTGACGTTTATCTTTTACAGCTTTCTGTACCGCGACAACCCGCTTTTCAAGATCGCCGAGAACCTCTACGTCGGCGTGGCGTTAGGGTACGGTGCCATCATTACCTGGCGTCAGTCGCTTCGGCCGGAAGTCTACGACCCGCTGTTTCGGGCCGTCACCAGTGAGGCGTTCTGGCACGAGCTATCCTATCGGGTGGTCCCGATCGTGCTGGGCATTCTGCTGATGACGCGGCTGTCGAAGAAGCACTCGTGGCTCAGCCGCTATTCCTACGGCCTAATGGTGGGCTGGGGTGCAGGGATGGGCATTTTTGTCGTCACCGATAGCTACATCCTCAAGCAACTCGAAGGCGCCATCCGCCCGCTCCAGAAGATTGTGACCGACCCGGACGTGGCGGCGAATCTTTCGTTTTTCGATCAGGCCTGGCCCGTGGTCGGGTCGCTGGTGATCCTGATCGGCACGGTGAGCGTGCTGTTCTATTTCTTCTTCTCCGTGCCGCACAAACGCCTGGGCAGCGGATTCTCGCGCGTGGGTATCTCGTATCTGATGATCGCCTTTGGCGCATCGTTTGGCTACACCGTGATGGGGCGTATGTCGCTGCTGATCGGGCGCGTGCAGTTCCTGATGTTTGAGTGGCTCAAGATCAAGCAATAGCGCCGGCTTGCCCGTCGATGTCGCCTAGGCGTAGCTGCGGCCGCTGGCGAAGGCCTCCAGCATCGCCACGATATTCTCTGGCGGGACGTCCGGCTGGATGTTGTGGACTTGGGTGAAGATAAACCGTCCGCCGCCGGCCAGGTCGCTGATGCGGCGGCGCACTTCGGCGGCGATCTGCTTGGGGGTATGGTTTCGCAAGACGTGCTGCGTGTCGCAGCCGCCACCCCAGAATGTCAGCCGGTCGCCGAATTGTTGTTTCAGCCTGGCGGTGTCCATCCCGGCTGCGGTGACCTGCACCGGGTTCAGCGCGTCGATGCCGGCTTCGAGCAGCAGGGGGATGAACTCGCTCACCGCCCCGCAGGAATGAAACAGGATCGCCGCGTCGGTCTTGGACTTGATGAAGCCGAACAACTCCTTCTGGTACGGCCAGATCATCTCCCGGTAACAGTCCAGCGACATCATCGGTCCGTTCTGCGTGCCGAGGTCGTCATTGACCAGCACGACCTGAACGAAGCCGCCCACCTTCTCCAGATACGCCTCCGCCCGCCGCTTGTAGGCCGCCACCAGCCGCTGAAGCAGCGCGTGCGCCAAGTCCTTCTCCGCCAGAAGATCGATCATAAACCGCTCGTAGCCCCGCAGAAACTGGCCGCCCGCCAGCAGGTGAAACTGCAGATTGGCGACGATGGCGTAGTCGGTGTCGTTGTAGAGCTTCCGGGCCCGTGCGGCGATGTCATCGAGCGTTTCGTCGGCGAAAGCGGGCCAGTCGAAGCTCTCGATAGCCGCGGCGTGGGCGTCCAGCTCCATCGGCTCTTTCACATCGGCCAGGGGAAAGTAGGCGGGCTCGAAATAGAATCCATCGGCCGGCATGCGAGCGGTCACATGCCCAGTGTCGTCGGTGACGACCAGGCCGCCGTCGGCGTCCTTCTTCGGAGACCATTTCTCGGGGATCTCGCACGCCGACCCGTCCGGCAGTGAGAACGGTTTCCATCGTCGCGGCTCGATCAGCAGGCCGACGGTGTCGATCCCCAGGCGCTCGCGCAGGTCATCCTCGATCTTCACCACCTGCTGCAGCGTGTCGAAAATCTGTGTCCGCCCGGGCGGCAGGCCAAGGTGCTCTCGCAGCCGGTTGTAGGCGATGCCCGTCAGGCCGGACGATTCCGTGCCGCCGATATCCAACGGGATGCGGTCGACTCGTTCGCCTCGCAGTGTCTTTGTGATGCGCTGCCGCGGTGTCATGTCGTGGGCTCGATGTTGGTGGACGCGTCGAGCGTAATTATGTAGCCTTTGTGGACCTTGGACAAGCTGGAGAGGATTTATGCGCGACCCCAAAGACCGTCCTAACATCATTCTCATCAACTGCGACGACCTCGGCTACGGCGACATCGGCTGCTACGGCTCGCCGGTGAACAAGACGCCCGTGCTGGACCGCCTGGCCGCGGAGGGCGTGCGCTTCACCGACTTTTATATGGCGGCCCCTGTCTGCACGCCCTCGCGGGCGGCGATGATGACGGGCTGCTATCCCCAGCGCGTCAGCCTCGACCGCGTCGACAACGGCGACTGGGTGCTGTTCCCGGGCCAGTCGATGGGCCTCAACCCCGAGGAGATCACCATCGCTGCGCTGCTGAAGCGCCAGGGCTACGCCACCAAGCTGGTGGGCAAGTGGCACTTGGGCGACCAGGAGCCCTTCCTGCCGACGCGGCACGGGTTCGACAGCTATTACGGCATACCGTTCTCCAACGACATGGGCCTGATGGCGTGGAAGGAGTACTTCAACCGCTTCCCGCCGCTGCCGCTGATGCGGGATGAGCAGGTCGTCCAGGAGCAGCCCGACCAGGCCTCCCTGACCGAGCGGTACGTCGAGGAGTGCGTGCGGTTCATCCGTGACAGCCGCGACGAGCCGTTCTTCCTGTACCTGGCCCACATGTACGTTCACGTGCCGATCTACGCGCCGCAGCGGTTCCTCGACGCATCGGACAACGGTCCCTATGGGGCGGCCGTCGAGTGTGTCGACTGGGCGGCGGGGGCGGTGATGTACGAACTGAAGCGGCTGGGCCTGGATGAGAACACCATCGTGATCTTCACCTCCGACAACGGCAGCGCAGTCGGGGACGGCGGAGGCAGCAACGCGCCGCTACGGGGCACGAAGGGCACGACGTGGGAGGGCGGCCAGCGATTGCCCTGCATCGTCCGCTGGCCGGGCGTGGTCCCGGCGGGATGCGAGTGCGGCGAAATGACCACGTCCATGGACTTGCTGCCGACGCTGGCCGGCCTGGCGGGGACGGCCGCTCCCGATGACCGGATGATCGACGGCAAGAATGTTCGCGAGCTGTGGCTGAACCCGGGCGACGCCGCCTCGCCGCACGAGGCGTTCTTCTACTACCTCTGCGATCGGCTGGAGGCCGTGCGTGCGGGCAAGTGGAAGCTGCACGTCGAGCACAACGAACTGTACGATTTGGCGGCCGACATCGGCGAAACGACCAACGTCATCGACCAGCATCCCGACGTGGTCAAGGAGTTGAGCGCCTTGGCCGCCGCGTGCCGCCGCGATCTTGGCGATGCGATCACCGAAACAACCGGCGAAAATCGCCGCCCCGCCGGCCAGGTCGATAACCCCAAACCGCTAACCACGTACGACCCGAACCATCCGTACATCATTGCGCTATATGACTGAGCCGGTAACCATCACGTATCTGGAGATGACCAGTCCCGATCAGCTGGCCGGCAAGTATCTGCCGGCTGACGAGCTGGAGGTGCGGCGCGTCGAGGAGCCGCTTCCGCCGCTGAACCGGTTCTTCTACGAGCATGTCGGCGGGCCGTGGGGGTGGAAACGGAAGCTCGTCTGGACCGACAAGCAGTGGGCCGACTACGTGTGCCGCGACGAAATGCGGACCTACGTGGGCTATCACAAGGGCACGCCCATCGGCTATTTCGAGCTGAACAAGCAGGGCTATGACGTGGAGATACTCTACTTCGGCCTGCTGCCGCAGTTCATCGGCCGGGGCTTCGGCGGGCCGCTACTGACCCGCGCCGTCGAGACCGCTTGGGCCCGGGCCGCCCAACGCGTGTGGGTCCACACGTGCTCGCAGGACCACCCAGCCGCCTTGAGCAACTACCAGGCCCGCGGCTTTCAGGTCTTCGACCAGCAGCATCTATAGGCAAGGTGACCATGGGTCCATCACTGAACAGCAGCGATACCCTCGAGAGCGTTGAGGCCCGGGCATCGGGCCGGCGGTGGCTGCTCGACCGCACGCATGTCTTGGTGATCGTCGCCGTCATGGTCGCCTACGCCAACAGCCTTTGGGGGCCGTTCGTTTTGGACGACGTCGGCTCCATTGCCAACAACGACTCTATCCGCCGCCTCTGGCCCATCGGCGCGGTGCTGCAGCCGCCGGCGGGCCAGACAGTGGAAGGTCGGCCGGTCCTGAACCTGTCGCTGGCGCTGACCTGCGCCATCAGCGGTCTGGACGTCAGGGGCTACCACCTCGTGAACCTTTTGATCCATCTGGCGGCGGCCGTGACGCTGTTCGCTCTGGTGCGTCGGACGCTTTCCCTGCCGGCCTGCGGGCCGTTTCGGCCCGGGCAGGCCAGGGGACTGGCGCTTGCGGTGGCGTTGATCTGGGCGCTTCATCCCCTGCAGAGCTCTGCGGTCACGTACATCATCCAGCGGGCGGAGTCCCTGATGGGCCTGTTGTTCCTGCTGACGCTGTACTGCATCGCGCGCGGAGTTCGTTCGGACAGGCCGCTGGCGTGGTGGTTGGCCGCCGTCGCCGCGTGCGCCCTGGGGATGGGCACAAAGGAGGTCATGGCGGTCGCGCCGGTGATCGCCTTGGTCTACGACCGCGTATTCCTGAGCGGTTCGTGGAAAGCGACGTTCAGACAGCGCTGGGGCCTGCACGCGGCCTTGGCGGCATGCTGGGGCCTGCTGGCGATGACGATTGGCCACCGCAGCGGCACGGCGGGCTTTGCGCTGCCGGTGCATCCGGTCATGTACGGCGCGACGCAGTTGGGTGTGATCGTGCATTACGTGCGTCTGGCCTTTTGGCCGCATCCACTGGTCTTTGACTACGCCTGGCCGATCGCGCGGTCGGCTTGGGAGGTCGTGCCGGGCGCGATCGCCGTGGCGGCCCTGTTGGGGGCGACGATTTGGGCCTTGATCCGTCGCCCGACGTGGGGGTTCCTGGGGCTGTGGTTCCTCGCCATCCTCGCGCCGACCTCAAGTATCATGCCCCTTCGCGACGTGGCGTTCGAACACCGGATGTACCTGCCGCTTGCCGCGGTCGTCTTGGGGGTCGTCGTCGGCAGCTATCACTTCTGGCGGAACGTCGTCATGAAGAAGATGGGGTGGGCGTCAGCCGGGGCCAGTTTCGTAGGCCCGCTGGCCTTGGTGGGCGTCCTTGCGGCGGGTCTCGGCTGGATGACGTTTCAACGAAACGCCGATTACCGCACGGCCGTCAGCCTGTGGCGCGACACGCTCGAACATCGCCCCGATAACCCCCGGGCCCACAACAACCTAGGCATGCGGCTGGCTAAGGCAGGAAAGCTGGCCGAAGCGCTGCGACACATCGACCGCGCGATCGAGTTGGATCCGGAGTATGGGGTCGCCTACGGCAATCGTGCGGCCATCTACTTGCTGCGGGGGAAGCGCCGCTGGGCCCTGCGGGATGCCGACAGGGCTGTGGCGCTGGAGCCGGAGATGCAGGGACAGTACTACAACCGCGCCCGGATCCATCAGGAGCTGAACAACCACAAGCTGGCCGTGCGAGACCTGACCCGTGTGATCGATATGGCGCCAGGCTCTGCCATGGCGTTCAGGGGCCGGGGCCTAAGCCGTGTGAAACTGGGCAGGGATGAGAGGGCGGCGGCGGATTTCTCCGAGGCGATCCGGCTGCGACCCGATTGGCCCCAGCCGTATTTGGACCTGGCCTGGTGCGACTACCGCCTCGGCCGATATGAGCAGGCGTGGACTGACCTGGCGCGCTACGAACAGCTCGGGCAGGTGACGCCGCACAGCCTGATGCGGAAACTGCGACAGGCGGATCCTGATTCCAGTCGCCCTTAACGCCGCCGGCGATCGACTCGCACAGGACGGCTGATCGACGCGCTCGCCCGATTGTTTCGATCCAGCCCTTGGCGCGCGAGTTCGGTCGTCTAGAATGCATCACAGTGATGACAGACGGACCCATTTCGTCCAATGGCTGTGAGGTTGGCCCGGTTAGCGGCCGATCGGACTTGAGGGCCTTCCAACGCCTGCCGCGGCAGCTTCGCCGTCGCCAGGCCGGCTGGGTCGAGCCGCTCAAGCTGCTCGAGGGCGAACTGCTCAAACGCCACCGGCACCCGTTCTACGAGGGCGGCTCGGGGGCCGAGGCGGAGTTCTTCCTGGCCCGCGATCGGACCGGTCGCGTCATCGGCCGGATCGCGGGTATCGTTAACCGCCGCTACGACGCCCACGTCGCCGAGCGCGACGGGCACAATCACTCGCCGGGGTTCTTCGGGTTCTTCGACTGTGTCGATTCGCCGGCTGTCGCCTCCGCTCTAGTCGGCGCGGCCAAAGACTGGCTTCGCGGCCAAGGCCGGCGTGAAATGCTGGGCCCGGCCAGCCCGTCGGAAACCTATGATTACGGTCTTCTTGTGGAGGGTCTTGACCAGCCGCATCGGTTCCTCTGCGTGCACCAGCCGTCTTACTACGCCCGCCTTCTCGAACAGGCTGGGCTCGAAAAGGCCAAGGATTTGCTCGGCCTGACGATGGATATGCAGGACCCCGATACGCTTAGGTTGTTGGAGAGATTCTTCAAGCTCAGCAAGGCGGCCGATGACCGTCTACCCGGCAAGATCATCATCCGCGCACCCGATATCAAGAACTTCGATGCAGAGGTCCGGACCATCTGTGGCGTGTTTAACGAAGCGCTGGGGCGCCTGTGGAGCCATTGCCCCATCAGCGAACAGGAGTTTGGCCACATCATCTGGTCGCTGCGCCACATCGCCATTCCCGATGCGGTGCTGATTGCCGAGAATCACGGTGAGCCAGTCGGCGTTGTCCTGACCGTGCCGGATCTCAATGAGGTTATCCGACGCCTGAGGCTGCGAGTGAGCTGGCTCGAGCCGCTGGAATTGCTGTGCCGGGCCAAGCTCTGGCGGCCGAAGTGTGTGCGCACGCTCGTCCTTGGCGTCAAGCCGGGCCACGAGCGATCGTTGGTCGTGCCGGCCATCGTCGGTCGGCTCGGACGCACACTGACGCAGCGCGGCGTTCGTTACGTTGACGCCCATTTGGTGCTGGAAGACAATAGCTCGATCATGACGCCGTTGCTGCGGTATGGTTTCAAGCCGAACCGGCGATACCGTATCTACCGTTCGGCCCTGTGACGGTCGAGCATCCACGGCCCCGGCGGCCGGCAAGGAAACTGCACGCGTGTATCCATATAATCCAAGCCGAACGTACCTGCTGGCGCAGTGCGGCCTGAGCAAGACGTTCGTCCGCGGCGAGGGACATATCCTGACCGACGCCGACGGGCAGCGCTACCTGGACTTCTTGTCGCAGTACGGAGTGGTGTCCTTCGGGCACAATCACCCGCAACTGGTCGCCGCCCTGCAGGCCGTCACCGACGCCGCCCGCCCGGCCATGGTCCAGCCCTTCGTCGGGCAGGCCACCGAGGAACTGGCCGAGAAACTTCGCGACGTCACCCCCGGCGAGCTCGGGTGCACGGTCTTCACCAACAGCGGGGCCGAGGCCGTCGAAGCCGCTATCAAACTCGCCCGCGCCCGCACGGGTCGGCTCGGCATCCTGTCGACGATCGGCGGCTTTCACGGCAAGACGCTCGGTGCGCTGTCGGCTACGGGCAATCCGGTCTACCAAACGCGGTTCGGCGCGCCCGTGCCCGGTTTCGAATACGTCCCTTACGGCGATCTGAACGCCCTGGCTGATAAGCTGCAGCGGGACGGCGACGCCATCGCGGCATTTATCGTCGAGCCCGTCCAGGGCGAAGGCGGCATGGTCCCCGCGCCTCCCGGGTACCTGGCCGGTGCGATCGAACTGTGTCGCGCCGCCGGCGCGGTGGCTATTTTCGATGAGGTGCAGACCGGCCTGGGACGCACCGGGGCGATGTTCGCCTGCCAGCACGCCGGCGCCGCGCCGGATATCCTGCTGCTTGGCAAGGCGCTTGGCGGCGGGCTGATGCCGATCGGCGCGTGTATCGCCACGACGGATACCTGGGATCACAGCTTCGGCATGCTGCACAGCTCGACCTTTGCCGGCAACGAACTCGCCTGCGCCGTCGGCTCGCGGGTGATCGACCTGCTGTTGGCCGATGAGGGCAAGCTGGTCGAGCACGTTGACCGGATGGGCCGATACCTGCTCGAGCGGCTGGGTGAGTTGAAAGATCGCTTTCCCCACGTTCTCAAGGCCGTCCGCGGCAAAGGGCTGATGGCAGGCGTGGAGTTTCAGCGGTTCGAGGGGGATGGGTCGTTTTCGATGGGCTTCGCCAGCCGGTCGGGGCTGCTGACGGTGCTGCTGAGCGGCTACCTGCTGAATCTTCGCCACATCGTGACGGCGGCGGTGTTCAACAATGCGCACTTCCTGCGGCTCGAGCCGCCCTTTACCGTCGGCCGCGACGAAATCGACCAGGCCGTCAACGCCGTCGAGTCCATCTGCCGCCATGTCGACGCCAAGGACTACCATGAATTGTTCCGCCATCTGACCGATGTGCCCGGCGTTCCCCGCCCGCAGGGGCTGTACCTCTCGGCCGCCACCGAGATGCGCGAACAGCAGACCCCACCGCCGACCGACGGCAACGGCACGTTCGCGTTTCTGATCCACTACATCGACCAGGCTGATTACGTCCGTGTCGATCCATCGTTTGGGAAGTTCTCATCCGACCGGCTGGGCCGCTGGCGCGACTGGGTCGCCCAGATCGGCCCGGGCGTGCTGAACCATGTGCCGCAGGTCCGTTCGAAAAACGGCGCCGAGACGGAGGGCTGGATGCTGGCCGTGCCCATGCTGCCGCGACAACTGCTGGAGATATCGCACAGCGACATGCTGGGCCTGTTCCGCCGGGCCATCGACGTCGCCAAGCGGCGCGGCGCGAAGATCCTGGGCCTGGGCGGGTTCAACTCGGTGATCACCCGTGGCGGGCAGCGGATCGTGGGGCAGGGCATCGCGATCACCACCGGCAACAGCCTTTCGGGCGTCATGGCCGTCGACGGCATCCGCCAGGCGGTCCGGGATCGCGGGGGCGACCTGGGCGACCTTCACCTGGTCGTCGTCGGGGCCACCGGCGCGATCGGGCGCCTTTGTTCGCTGCTGCTGGCCCCGTTGGTGGGGCGGCTGACGCTTGTGGGCAACAGCCTTCAGCCCGATGCGCCCCGCCGCTGCCGCGTCGTCGCCGGTGACGTCTATCGCGGAGCTCTGCAGCAGATATCCAACGGCGACGGCGCCGCGGCCGGGCCCGTTCAGCAGGCGGTCGTCGGCGCGATTGAAGCCGCACTCAAGCGCGAGGGTGGGACTTCCGGCGGCCTGCAACAGTGGATCAGCCAACACATGCCGCCCGATCGTCCCGACGAGACACTGAAGCTGGCCCAGACGCTTGAGGACATGTTCGACGCCGCCTCGTTGCCGCTACTGGTCCGTCACACGTGCGACCTGGCCGGCAGCGTCGCCGACGCCGATGTGGTCCTGCTGGCCACCAGCAGCGACCGCGCGCTGATCGGCCCGGAGGATCTCCAGCGCGACGCCATCGTTTGCGACGTCGCCCGTCCGTCGAATGTCGCCGCCGATCTTCCGAGCCAACGGCCCGACGTGCTTGTCTTCGAGGGTGGGCTGGTGGACGTGCCCGAGCTGGCGGACATCGGCCGAGATTTCCAGGTCCTCCCGCCGGGCACGACGCTGGGCTGCCTGGCCGAGACGGTCCTGCTGGCGTTGGAGGGCGACTACACCGACCACAGCATCGGTCAGCGCCTCGATCTGGCCGAGGCCCAATACATCGGCGCCCTGGCCGAAAAGCACGGCTTCGCCGTCGCCTCGCCGGAGACTTGCCGCAAGCGGTAGAGCGTTCACGCCTGGGTGTAGGCGATGAGTTTGTAGGCTAGGCGGGCGGCGAGGAACTCGGTGATGTGGTTGGGCGGGATCGGCCGGACCTCGACGATGTCGGCGGCGACCACCTGCCGCTCGGCGCAGACGCGCCGCAGCAGATCGATCGTTTGGCCCCACAGCAGGCCGCCCGGCTCGGGTGTGCCCACGCCCGGCGCGATCGAAGGGTCCAGTCCGTCGATGTCGATGGTCACGTAGACCCGCTCACCCAGCATGCCCATCGCCCGGTCGATCCAGTTCGGGTCATCGTGAATTGCGCGGGGGGTGATGCAGCGGTCGACCTGGGGACGACACTCGTCGAACTCCTCCTGCGAGATGTTGCGGATACCGACTTGGCAGATATGCTCGGTGACGGCCAATACGCGCCGCATCACGCAGGCGTGGCTGAGGCCGCTGCCATCGTAGCTGTCGCGCAGGTCGGCGTGGGCGTCGATCTGCAGGACGCTGATCGGGCTGAAGGTCTCAGCAGCGGCCTGGACCAGCGGCAGCGTAATGCTGTGCTCGCCGCCGAGTGTTAGCAGGAACTTGTCTGCCGCCATAACGGGCAGGGCGGCCTGGTGGACGCGCTGCATCATCTCGGCGGGGTCGTCGGCAGGCGCCGGCGGGGTTAGCGTGGCGACGCCGGCGGTGTGAAACTCGCGGAGCAACTGTTCGTCGAACAGTTCGACCTGCTGGGATGCTTCGATGATGGCGGCCGGGCCTGCGGCTGTGCCGGATCTGTAGGTGACGGTGCCCTCATACGGTACGGGCAGGATGGCATAGCGCGCGGCGGCCGGGTCGCTGAACTGCGGCTCCAGGCCCAGGAAGTTATCGGGCGTATGGGTCATCGGTCCGTCGGGTCGGCCTATGTTTATACCGGATGGGCATAGCGAGCCACAGCCTAAAGGCCCGCGCCGCTGAGGGGGGGGAGGGCAGTTTTCACAGTTGCCGCCGGGGGTGCGACGTTGTATGGTTCCACACCGGCTGCAGTGGCGGCCGACGTCGATATCGCAAGGAGACACACAATGGATACGTCTCGGCTGGTTCCATCGCAGGTGTTCTTTACCAAAGGGGCCGGCAAGCACCGCAACCGCCTGCAAAGTTTCGAGTTGGCGCTGCGCACGGCCGGCATCGAGCAGTGCAACCTGGTGCGGGTCTCCAGTATCTTGCCGCCGGGCTGCAAGATCCTCTCCCGCGCCAAGGGCCTCAAGGATCTCAAGCCCGGGCAGATCACGTTCGTCGTCCTGGCCGAGGCCTCGACGAATGAGCCGTCCCGAATGGTCGGCGCGGGCGTGGCGTTGGCCCAGCCGGCCGCCGGCGAGCAGTATGGCTACATCAGCGAACATCACGGCTTCGGCCTGAAGGAGAACCGCCTGGCCGACCTGGTGGAAGATATGGCTGCGACGATGCTGGCGACCACGCTGGGGATCGAGTTCAACCCCGAGACGGCCTACGACGACCGGAAGGAAATCTATCGCATGTCGGGCAAGATTGTCCGCACCCGCGCGTGCGTGAAGACGGGCGAAGGCGACAAGGACGGCCTGTGGACGACGGTCGTCGCCGCGGCTGTGTTTTTGCTGTAAGAGAGACTCCGACCATGGCGAAACGCAAAAAGGCCGCCCCTAAGAAAACCGCCGCCGCATACACCTGCCCGCCGCTGTCGTCGCAGCAGGCCCGGGCCAAGCGCCAACTCCTGCGCCGCCCGGTCGAGCAGATCTCGATCGCCAGGGACATGAAGGTCGCCGACCTGGTCGAGGCGATGGCAGGCATGTCGATCCAGGCCCGCAACATCGGCCAATGCGCCGAGGTGCTGAGGCAGATGTACGAGGACAAGGCCCGCCCGATCGTGTTCCTGGGCCTGGCCGGGCCGCTGATCGCCGCGGGACTTCGCGGGGTGATCCGCGACCTGATCGTGGGCGGCTACGTGGACGTGGTGGTCTCGACCGGGGCGATTCTGTATCAGGACATCTACCAGGCCCGCGGGTATCAGCACTACCGCGGCACGCCGGCGGCCGACGACGTGCAACTGCACGAACTGAAGATCGACCGCATCTACGATACCTACGTCGATGAGGAGAAGTTCTGGGAGACCGACACGTGGTGCGGGTGGGTGGCCGACGAGCTGGGAGGGGGCAACACCTCCAGCCGGGCGTACCTGGATTTTCTCGGCTCGAAGCTCGACGACCCCGACTCGATCGTCTACCAGTGCCACACCCTTGGCGTGCCGATGTTCTGCCCGGCCATCAACGATTCATCCATCGGCATCGGCCTGACCGAGCATTACCATCGTCACCGGGACGATCCTGGCAGTCGGATGGCCATCGACTCGATCCGTGACAACTACGAGTTGGTCCAGATCGTCACCAAGTGCACAAAGTCGGCTGCGATCTACGTCGCCGGCGGCGTGCCGAAGAACTACATCAACGACTCGATCGTGATGGCCTACATCTTCAACCAGGAGCGAGGCCACGAGTATGCCATTCAGGTCACCACTGCGGTGACCCAGGACGGCGGGCTGTCGGGCTCGACGCTCGGCGAGGCGCAGAGCTGGGGCAAGATCGAGGCGGGGGCCAAGTTCGCGATGGCGTGGGTCGAGCCCAGCGTCTCGCTGCCGCTGTTGGCGGGGTATGCGTTCAATCGGTTTCCAGCCCCCGCCCGGCAGCGCGTAACGTTCACGTGGGACGGCGACCGGCTGGTGAGCTTAGCCTAGTAGTCCGTAACACGTAATTTGGTGGATGGCACCCGTCATTTGGCTGTTACAGACCACTGAGCGGTCTTACATACGTTTGTAGCGGTTGTGGTAGGAGGTGGGGATGTCGTGGTCTTACCATGTTGCCCCCACCTGAGTCCGGCCTATCAGAGCCCGACCATCGCGACCGGCCGATACCTCATGTGCTGAGGTATGCTTCCGCTGGACCGAGAACCCCTTTCCCGAGACCGGCAAGCACGCCCCCGCCCGCGGAGCCGTCGCATTGGACAGTGACCATTCAGCATTCAGCACCTGCCTGCCGGCAGGCAGGTTCGGCATTTGGCATTGGGATGCCCCCAGCCGGCTGTTGCCGGGAAACGGACTGATGTAAGACCGCTTAGGGCGAGGGGGCGATCAGGCCGTCTGTGAGGCCAGGGCGAGCAGATCGTCGACGTAGCGGCGGTCGTTGGCGCAGACGGGCACCTTGTTCTGCCCGCCTAGCTTGCCGCGCTGTTTCATCCACTCGTAAAACGTGCCTTTCGCCACGGCGGCGACCTCCACGGTCGTCATGCCAAGATCGCCCCCGCGTTTGATGGAGTAATCGACGTTGATCGCCAGCAGTTTGCGGTCGATCTCGCGTGCGAAGGCGTCGGCCCCGCCGGCTGGGGGATGCATGAACTCGACCACGTACTGATGCGCGCCGGTGCGGTGGTCGGCGTCGGCATAGCGCGGGGCGGCGGTGAAGGCCTCCACCTCGGCGCCGGTGGCCTCGGCGGCGGCGGCGACCGCCGCGGAGACCTGCTGGCCGATGATGTTCTCGCCGAATGCGTTGATGAAATGCTTGTTACGCCCGGCGAAGGTGATGCGGGCGGGCACGTGAGAGGTGAAGGTCACCACGTCGCCGATGTCATAGGCCCACAGGCCCGCGTTGGTGCTCAGCAGCACCGAGTAGGGCACGCCGGTGTCGACCTGATCGATCGTGAATCGCGGCGCGTTGGGTTTGCCCCAGTCTTCCAGCGGCACGAACTCGTAGAACAGCCCATTGTCGACCAGGATCTCCATCGCTGGATCGTCGCGTTGGGCCTGGATCGCGATGAATCCTTCGCTGGCCGGGTAGACCTCCAGGAAATGCAGGTCGTGGCCAGGCTCGAAATACCGGGCGAACGTCTGGCGATAGGGTTGGAAGTTCACGCCGCCGTGCACGAACAGTTGCAGGTTCGGCCAGACTCGGCTGATCCCGCCGTCGACGGCGATGCCCCGTATCCGGCAGACGCGGTCGAACAGGATCTTCATCCAACTGGGCATGCCGGTGACGAACCGGATGTCGCGGTCGTTGACGCGATCGGCGACTTGTTGGATCTTCTCTTCCCAGTTATCCAGCAGGGCTAGGTCGAGGCCGGGCTCGTAGTGGGTGCTAAGCGGCCAGGTGATGGATTGGGCCGCGATGCCGGACAGATCGCCGATCCACCCGCCGGCGTCGGTGGGCGTCATGGCGGTCGAGCCGCCCAGAAACAGCAGCTTCCCCGCCATCAGGTTGCTGAGCAGCCCCTGGCCACGACGTTTGTAGTAGGCGAACATCGCGATTCCGGCGCGACGGTTGGCTTTGGCCATCTCGCGGGTGACGGGGATCCGTTTGTCACCGGCGGTCGTGCCGGAGGTCTGGGCGAAATGGCGCACGACACCGGGCCAGCACACGTTCGCCTCGCCGGCCAGCATCCGTTCGAAAAGGCTCAGTTGCTGGACGTAATCACCGATGGGGACGGCCTGGACGAAGTCGGCGTGGGTCTTGATCGACACGAACCCGTGCTGGCGGCCGAACCAGGTGTCGTTGGCGCGGTCCAGCAGTTGGTGGAAGACTCGCCGCTGGCAGGCGGCGGGATCGGCCCCGCTCCGCTGCAGCCAGCGATCGACGTGTCGCAGATATACGGAAAAGGCTGGTCCCAGAAGGTTCATCCGTGTCAGCGCTCCCGACGTATCGGCGGCGGGCTTTGGCTACTTCGCCCGCTCGGTCGACGTGTCGCGCAGATCCTCAGCCAGAAGTTTGTCGAGGCCGCAACGGCGCCACCACTTGGCCACCGCTTTGGCGAATCCTTTTGGCTGTTCCAGCATCGGCGCGTGGCCGCATTTGTTCAGCCAGGCCAGTTCAGAGTTCGGCAGCAGGGACATGAACTCCTTGGCCACCTCGGGTGGCGTGATCTCGTCCTGTTTACCCCAAATCAGCAGCACAGGGCAGCGTACGCTGCTCAGGATGTCGGCGAGGTTGTCGCGCTTCGCCGATTTGGCGATGGAGACCAGGGTGCGTTTGTATTGTCGCCCGGCGAGCACCGCCTGAACGCCGGAGATCAGACCGTCAGTGACCATGATCGGGTCATAGAAGATCTCGGAGAGCTTGTCGTGGATCCACTCGCGCGAGGGGTTGGCGCCCTGGGGGCGACCCATCTCGCGTTCAAACAGCCCGCTGGAGCCGGTGAGGATCAGTCCCGCGACGCGGTCGGGCATCTCCAACGCCAGATGCAGCGACACGTGCCCACCAAGGCTGTTGCCGCCCAGCACCATGCGGTGGGGGAGATCGGCGTTTTCGATATATTCCCTGGCATAGTCGGTGATCGCCGGAATGGTATTCAGCTTCGCTCCGTCCTGGAAGAACGGCAGCCGCAATGCGATCGAGTGAAAGGTCCCCGGCAGGTGCGACATCATTTGCCCCCAATTGTCGGCCTCGCCCATCAGGCCGTGCAGCATGATCAGCGGCGAGCCCCGCCCTCGCTCCACGGTGACGTATTCACGCTCGCCCAGGGCCTCGCCAATGAAATCGGGCCCCTTCTTGGTGTCGCTGGGCCCGGTCACGCTGATGGCGACATGATTACCAGGATTGCCCTGTTTGCGGCCACCCTTGCCGGCCTGCCGCAGTGCGGCGAGTGTCCGGTGCGGCGCCCGGCAGATTGCCGTTGCTAACGATGTCAATTTCTTCGGCATGCCTTCAGATGCCCTCGTTGCGCCGGACCTGCCGCCTCTGCTGGATACTTGGTCGCCGAACAGATCGGGCGTCGGAATTGTAATGGACGCACGGGCGGTTCTCGATGTTTTTCTAAAAATTGCCGCCAAAGTTAGTTGCCCGCCTCCCCGGGCCTCCGTGGGTGGATGCCGATGGGAGCGAAAAGAAGAGGGTTTGATAGCATTTATGGGCCGAATGCGTTATGTTTTTTCTGATCCGACGTCCGAGGCCGTTGAGCCGGATTGTGTCGAGGGGGCCGGTCGGGAGCGGCCGTTGGGCCACCCAATGCGTCGGTCGAGTCAGACGAGAATTGCCGGAGCTTGGCGTTGATAGATCTTCGCAACGGAAGCGAGACCGCCGGGTTGGCCGCTCTTGGCCGACGTGGTCGTATGGCCGTCGGGGCGGCCGGGATCGTTGTGCTGGTGCTGGCCACGCGGGCCTACGGGGGCGATGTCGCCTCCAGCCGCGTGATGCAGTTGGTCAACGGCGCCGGCGACAGCGGACTGATCGTAACGATTGCCGCCATTATCCTCGCCTCGTTCATCAGCGAAGACCTGACCTGCATCGGGAGCGGCCTGCTGGCGGCCACCGGGGCGATATCAATCACCACGGCGCTGGTGGGGTGCTTCCTGGGGCTGTGGATCGGCGATGTGGGGATATATTGGGGCGGGCGGCTGATCGGCCGACGGCTGCTGAAAATCCCTCCGTTCAAATGGATCATCAAGGAATCCGCCGTCTTGCGCGGCACGGCGTGGCTGAAGCGGCGCGGGGCGATGGTGGTCTTCATCGGCCGGTTCGTACCCGGAAGCCGCATGCCCACCTATTTCGCGTCGGGCCTGCTGCACACCAACGCAGCGGCCTTTGCGATCTATTTTGCGTTGGCGTCGGCGGTGTGGGTGCCGCTGCTGGTGGGGGGGACCTATCTGGCCGGCGAGGCGCTGGCCGATCGGATCGTGTTCGTTGTCGGGCGGCCCATGATGGGGCTGATCGCCCTGGGTGCGCTGCTGCTGGTGGCGGTGAAAGTCATCGAGCCGCTGTGCAGCCATCGCGGGCGGCGCCTGGCGGTGGGGTTCTGGAAACGAAAACTCCTGTGGGAGTTCTGGCCTAGTTGGGTGGCCAACATGCCGGTGGTGCTGCACGCCCTGTGGCTGGGGGTCAAGCACGATAACCTGGCGCTGTTTACGGCAGGGAACCCCGGCATCGAGCTGGGCGGGTTCGTGGGTGAGTCAAAAACCCGGATCCTGAACGACCTGGACCCGCCGGCAGAGCTTCGCCTGGCGATGACGCTGCTGGCTGCCGACGAGGCTCCGGCGGATCGACTGGTCAAGGTGCGGGCGTTTATGGATCGCGAAGGATTGTCCTACCCCATCGTGCTCAAGCCCGACGTGGGCGAACGCGGCAAGGGGGTGCACGTGGTCCGTAGCGACGAGCAGGCCCTGGAGGTGCTGGGCGGCTGCGTCGAGGCCATGATCGTGCAGGAGTACGCAGCCGGGGAAGATTTCGGGATTTTCTACTACCGCCATCCCACGGCCGAGCGGGGCGGGGTGTACTCCATCACCCGGAAAGTATTCCCGGTGGTCACCGGTGACGGCCGGCGGACGCTGGAGCAGTTAATCCTGGACGACCCGCGGGCCGTCTGTGCGGCCAAGCTGTATCTGCGGGTCAACGCTCGCCGGCTCGACTACGTGCCGCCCGACGGCAAGACCGTCCAGCTGTGTGAGATCGGCAACCACGCCCAGGGAGCGATCTTCATGGATGCGCGAGATCTGAAGACGCCGGAGATGGAGGCGGCCTTCGATCGCGTGGCCCGGCGGTTCAAGGGGTTCTATTTCGGGCGGTTCGACGTGCGGACGCGGTCGATCGAGGAGTTTCAGCGCGGCGAGAACTTCAAGATCGTCGAACTCAACGGTGTGACGTCCGGACCCAGCCACGTGTACGATCCGTCGATTCCGACGCGAGAGGTCTACCGGACGCTGTTCCAGCAGTGGCGGATTTTGTTTGAGATAGCGGCCCACAACGTCGCCGCCGGTGCGCGGAAGCCCACGGCGAGGCAGGCCTTTGGGGCGCTGTGGGACTACTACGTGCTGAGGGGCCTGGGGATGAGGCCCAAACCGCGCTTGCAGACCGACCGGGTCATGAAATAAGGCCGCCTTCTCTGCGTTGAGTTGGTTTTCGTCGGACATTCGGGGGAGTGGGCATCATGACGGCCACCCGTCGACCGAGTGGATTTTCGCTGCCGGAGTTGCTGATCGCGCAGCGCGCTCGAATGGAGGACGAGCGCCGGACACGTCGTCGGCCTCGACGGGAGGGGGCCCAGGCGCCGTCGAGGGCAACCATGCAGCGCCGTCGCCGCAGCGGACGGAGGTCCACGCCGACGATGTTGAAGTACATCATCGAGCACCTCCCGCCGCAGCGCCGCGCGAAGTTCGTGGAGTTCGTCAAGGGTATGCAGAAACGCTGGTCTGGGCGTCGTCGCTAGCCGCCGCTGGGACGCGTTTTCGTCCGACAGCTGGCCAGTGGGGGTTTCTGGGGTCGACCGGCGACTGACCGGGTATTTTTCACTCGTTTTGGGGAAATGTTGTGGTAGCATCCGAGATTCTTACGTATTCAGGAGCCGAAACGGTATGACAGAACTTACTGAATATCTTACGCCCGAGCGGGTGGTGGTCCTCAAGTCTGTGACCAAGGCGGACGCCTTGGGCGAGTTGGTCGACGTGCTGGTCGCTACCGACGGCGGCGTTTCGGCCGAGGAGCTCATCAAGGAAGTCTGGAAGCGCGAAGACCTGATGAGCACCGGCATCGGCAACGGGCTGGCGATTCCGCACGTGCGGATGTCGGGCATCCGGTTGGCGGCGATGGTGGTCGGGGTCAGCCGGGCCGGCATCGACGACTATGAAAGCCTCGACAAGAAGCCCGTGCACATCATCGTCCTGATCGCCGCGCCCGAAGGGGCGCACGAGACGTACATTCGCATGCTGGCCAAGGTCGCCGACGTCCTGAAGGAAGACACCCTCCGTCAGGCCGCCATCGAGGCCGATGAGCCGGCGACGATTCACAGGATACTGACCGAAGGCAAGGCATAATGATCCTGGCAGCTGGCGCCAACGGTGGGCCGGGCCTGCAGCTTCTGCTGGTATTGGGAGGGGCGCTGTTTCTTGGGACGGTGGGAGCGCGGGTCCTCCGGTGGCTGCGATTTCCTCAAGTGCTGGGCTATATCCTGATCGGCCTGGTCCTTGGAGAAAGCGGCTTCGCGTGGATCACCAGCCACATGATTGAACGGCTTAGTCCGTTCAATATCTTTGCGCTCGGTGTCATCGGCTTCATGATTGGGGGCGAACTGCACCGCGACGCCTTCAAGCGCTTCGGACGGCAGTTCATTATCATCCTGATCGCCGAAGGCGTGGCGGCATTCCTGGTCGTCGGCGCATTGGCGGGTGTTGTGACGTACCTGATCAAGCCCGACGTTCAGCTGGCCACTGCTGTGGGACTGTTGCTGGGAGCGATCTCGGCGGCGACGGCGCCGGCGGCTACGATTCGGGTGCTGCGGGAGTACAAGACCCGCGGCGCGCTGACCCAGACGGTCTTTGCCATTGTGGCGCTGGACGACGGGCTGGCGCTGGTGCTGTTCGGCATCGCCAGCAGCATCGCAGCCCGGCTGTTGCATGTTTCGACGGGCGGCAAAGAGCTGACCATGATTGCGGGCCTGTTGAAAACGGGCCAGGAGCTTCTCGGCGGCGTGGCCCTGGGGGCGGCGGCCGGTGTGGGATTGAACTGGCTGTTGCGCCGTCGTCGCGACCACGATCGGGCGCTGACGTATACGATCGGCACGCTGGCGTTGGTGATCGGCGTCAGCGCACGGTTGGGCTTCGACACCATTCTGGCGTCGATGGCCCTGGGCGTGATGATCACGAACCTGGCTCGTCGCCGATCGGGTTCGACCTTTGAGATGGTCGAACGCTTCGCACCGCCGATCTATGTGCTGTTCTTTGTGCTTGTGGGCGCACATCTGCACATCGGCGCGATGCCCACGGTGCTGTGGATATTGGCGGGGGTGTACGTGGTGGCTCGTTCGGGGGGCAAAATGCTCGGGGCGAATCTCGGCGGGCGATTGGCCTCGGCGCCGGCGGTCGTGCGGAAATACCTGGGGATGTGTCTGTTCTGCCAGGGCGGGGTGGCGATCGGCCTGGCCTGGATGGCCAGCGGACGCTTTCGCGATGTGATGCTGTTCGGCGATGTGAATCTGGGTGTCGCCATCATGACCATCATCACCGCCACGACGTTCATTGTGGAACTGGTTGGGCCCCCGTTCGTCAAGCACGCCGCACACAAGTCCGGCGAGGCGGGGCTGGATGTCACCGAAGAGGACCTGATGGTCTCCTATACGGTCGCCGACATGGTCGACCGTTCGGCTCCGAGCTTCCGCCGAGGCGATCCGGTGGCCGTGATTCTTCGGACCATCGCCGACACCGACGCCGAAACCTATCCCGTCGTTGACGGCGAGGGCAAGCTTGTCGGCATCATCTCCCTGGCCCATCTGAAGCAGTCCTTCGGCGCCGAAGGACTGACGGCGTGGCTGGTGGCGTTCGATCTGATGGAGCCTGCCGACGACACCGTGACCGAAACGACCCCCCTGGCCGATGCCGTGGAGCAGATGAAGCTGGAGCACCTGGACTGCCTGCCTGTGCTGTCGGACGAGGCCGACGGACGGTTCGTCGGTGTGCTGGAGCTGCGCCGCATCGACCGTATCTTGTCCCAAGAGATCCTCCGCCGTCGGCAACTTGCCGAGGTGTCGACTTGATAGGCGCCGTCGATGATTTCAGGTGGATCGTGCCTCGGTCGGTGTTAATATTGTTAACTCATGTAATGTAATCCTCGACGGATCCCGGAGTCGTAGCTTGTGATGATGCTCTTGGCGACAAGTTCGAGCGAGTTGGGCCACTTGCCGATCCTCTTGATCCTTGGCGGCGCCTTATTCTTCGGCACGGCAGGCGCTCGGCTTTTCCGTCGCATTCGATTCCCCCAGGTGCTCGGCTACATCGTTATCGGTCTCATTGTCGGCCGCATGTGGTTGGGTTTGATCGACGGGGAGATGCTCAGGAACTTCGAGCCGTTCAACGCGTTCGCCTTGGGCATTATCGGGTTCATGATCGGCGGCGAACTTCACCGGGACATCTTCAAGCGCTTCGGCCGGCAACTCATTGTGATCGTCTTGGCCGAAGGGCTGGCTGCGTGCATCGTCGTTGGTTCGCTGATCGGCGGGGTGACCTATCTCATCACCGGCGATGTCCAATTATCATTGGTGTTGGGACTGCTACTGGGTTCCATTGGCGTGGCGACAGCGCCGGCGGCTACCGTTCGTGTGCTGCAGGAGTCGAAAGCGAAAGGCCCGTTGACCACGACCGTGTTCGCGGTGGTAGCCTTGGATGATGCCCTGGCGCTGGCGCTGTTTGCGATCGCCAGCAGCATTGCGATTCGTATCCTGCCGGCCGCGGCCGGCGCTGCGGCCGATGGGGGAATTCTGGTCGCTCTGGCCCACGCCGCCCGGGACCTGTTGGGAGCGGCGGTGTTGGGAACGGCGAGCGGCCTGTTGCTGAACTGGATTCTTCGTCGGAAGCGCGATCAGGAACGGGCGCTGACTTACATCGTCGGTACGCTGACCCTCGTGATCGGTCTGGGCCGATGGCTCGGGTTCGACACGATCCTGGCTGCGATGGCCCTGGGCGTGGTGGTGACGAACCTTGCGCCGCGTCGGGCCGGTAGTGCATTCGAGATCGTGGAGCGTTTCGCTCCGCCGATCTACGTACTGTTCTTCGTGCTCGTCGGCGCTCACCTGTACTTCAATGACATGGAATGGTGGTTGGGCGTTCTGGTGGGCGTTTACATCGTCGCCCTGGCGATCGGGAAGATCTCCGGTTCGTATCTGGGCGGACGGTGGACGGGGGCGCCGGCAACCGTGCGGAAGTACCTGGGCCTGTGCATGCTCTGTCAGGCCGGTGTGGCCGTCGGCTTGGCCCTGCGGGCGGCGGAGCTATTCGGAGACCAGGGCGCCGGCGCTCTGGTCGGCACGATTGTTATCACCGTCATCACGGGTGCGATCTTTATCCTGGAGCTGGCCGGGCCCCCGTGCGTCAAGTACGCCGTGAACAAAGCCGGCGAGGCCGGGCTGGATGTCACCGAAGAGGATCTGATGGCCTCTTACACCGTTGCCGACATGGTCGACCGTTCCGCCCCGACGTTCCCGCAGGGCGCGCCGCTGACCATGATCCTCCGGACCATCGCCGACACCGACGCGATGAGCTATCCTGTCGTCGACGACGACAAGAAGCTCGTCGGCGTGATTACGCTCAACGACCTCAAGCAGAGCTTCAGCGCCGAAGGTCTGACGGCGTGGCTGGTGGCGTTCGACCTCATGAAGCCCGTGCCCGACATGGTGACCGAGCAGTTGCCACTGGCCGATGCCGTCGACCGTATGCGTCAGCAGGAACTGGATTGCCTGCCCGTGCTGTCCGAGCCGACCGACGGCGAAGAGGGTCGCTTTGTCGGCCTGCTGGAGTTGCGAAAGGTCACCCGCATGCTGTCACAGGAAATGCTGCGTCGCCAGCAGCAGGTCGACGCGGCGAGCTTCTAGCCGAACCGTCATGGGCCAGTCCTCACTGAACACAACGCGACTCCATGTCCGCTACAGCGAGACCGACCAGATGGGCACGTTCTACAACTCTCGCGTGCTGGAGTGGTTTGAGTGCGGCCGGACCGAGCTGATGCGCCAACTGGGCGTGTCGTATCGCCAAATGGAGTCGCGCGGCGCGATGCTGCCGATGATCGAAAGCCACGTCGAATACCTCGGCCGCGCCGTCTACGACGACGAGTTGGAGCTGACCACCACCGTCAGCATGTCGGGCAAGGCCCGCGTGCGCTTCGAGATCCAGATCGTCAATATTACAACCGATCAGCCCCTCGCCCGCGGCTACACCGTTCACGCAATCACCGCCCCCGACGGCCGACCCATCCGCCCACCCCAATGGGTCACCGACGCCATCAACGGGCCATAGTCGCTTCGTGCTCGGCGGGCATCTGATTCCAGGTCTTCCCGTCGAGTTCTCGCCCCGCCTTCTTCTTGTTCGTTCCGCCCCATTGTTTGAAGAAGAAGGGCACCTCGGCCGTCAGGCATTGGTCCCGAATGTCGCGCACCCAATCCGGGTCCATGGGGCGCGCCCCGGGGCCGGATTCGCCACCAACGATGACCCAATCGATACCAGCGAGGTCCAGATCAGTGATCGGGCTCAGCAGGGGTTCCAGTGAGAGAAACTTCATCTGCGAGCTGGTATTTCGTAGATGGTCTATTCGGTCCACGTAGGCCTGGCTCTCAACGGTGGCGCCCATCCATATGTTGTCCTGCCAGTCCAGCAATCCGTCCATCTGGCTCAGGCGGCCGGTGCGTTTGGTAAGGATCTGGAAGCGATGCCAATGGGCCTCGCCCATTATCGCAAAGACCTTCAAAATGAACTCCGTGGAAACATCCCGGTGGAACAGGTCACTCATCGAGTTGACGAAGATGGCCTGCGGCTTTTTCCACGTCAGTGGCAGGGGCAGCGCCTTGTCATGCATGGTGAGGCGAAAACCATTTACGTAGTTCACTTGCCCCATAGCCTTAAGCCGCTTGGCCATGCGCTCGGCATAACAGTGCTTGCACCCCGTGCTAATCTTCGTGCACCCGGTAACCGGATTCCACGTCGATTCCGTCCATTCGATTGTTGAGCTCTGGCCCATGATTGCGCTTACTCCATGTGCTCTAGTATATGTCCAGCGATCCTTTTAGCTATCGGCGCACCCTTGGGGTTCGCCGCAGCAAAGCAGAACAGAAAAAGCGGGGCGCCTGTCGAGTTGTGGAGCATTCTTGGATTGTCTGCAACGTCGGCGAACACCGATCGCAGTCGTTCGTTCCACAGCCCGGCGATATCCATCCAGTCGCAGGCTTTGCGACTGACCCCAGTGCTGCCGAAGAGCCCATCAGGTGCGTTCTGATAGAACTCCTCCTGCCATGTCGGCGTGCCGAACAAGTTTGTCAGCCTGTCGGCCCATTTTGTCGGTATGTTGCCACTTTGCGTTAGGAGGCGATTGACCGCGCTGATCGGGAAGAGAATCCACATATCGATCGCTCGAGTACGAGCGACGGCTTCAATTGTCGACCAGTCGACCTGCATTCCAAACGGGTCGAGGAACAGTACTGCACGTTGGCCTCGCCAGTCCCAATTCATACATATGTCCAGCAGTTCGTCGTTGCAGTCGCCCAGTTTCAGTTCGATGCGATCACACAAGTCCGACGAATCTCTCAGCTTCTTGAGTTCACTAAGTCTTGTGCCCGATTTTTCGATGAACATATAGCGATGGAAGGGCGGAGAAATGCCCAGTGCCATTCTGGCCGAGCCGTCAAGAAACTGTTGGGGGTCGGGCTCCACCAACTCGGCAAAGAGGGTACCCTCGTCATCTGGGCCTGCCGTCGGCAACTCCCGGTACCCAGTCCCCGCAAACGCGTCGATGTAGATCAATTCGAACGGCTGGTTCTTAAGTGCTTTGGTGTATGCCTCCAGGTACTTGCTGAGGATCTGAAGCTTCTTCTCTGTCCAACTGCCGCCATACATCTGAAGCTGTCTTGCGCACATGAACGTATCCCTTTCCAAAGTGTAATCCCCGAGCCCACATCGTCGTTCGTCTTCTGCCAGATAGTCTAGGAGGAGCCCTAACATTATACAAACAAATTCTTGAGGCACTGGTAGGTCTAGTTCGCACAAGAAAAAACGGCCGGTCTGGTGGGATCGGCCGGGGGGAGAGGGGTGTGGATGCGTGTGGGTTAGGCCGGGACTTCGGCTTGGACTTTGGCCTTTAGGCGTTGGGCGATGTCGACGCCGAGTTGGCGGCAGCGGGCGAGGGCGGCTTCGTCGGGGACGTACTTGACCTTCAACTCCTCACCGACCATCTCTAGTCCCATGCCGGCCAGTGTCTCGTGGACTTCCTTCGCGCCTTCGGCGCTCCAGCCGTATGAGCCGAACGCCGCGCCGATCATGTTCTTGGGCGCCAGGCCGCGGATGTAGGTCAGCGCGTCGGCCACCGACGGGAACATCGTGTTGTTGATCGTCGGTGTGCCCATGACCAGCGCCCCGGCGTCGAGGAGTTCGGTGGCGATATCGCTGCGGTGGCATCCGCGGGCCGGCATCATCCGGACGTCCACGCCTTCGGCCGCCAGGCCTTCGTGAATGGCGCGGGCCATCTTGTCGGTGCTCTGCCACATGGTGTCGTAGACGACGACGGCCTTGCAGGTGGGCTTCTGGGCGGCCCAGTCGGCGTACTTGCCGAGGATCCAGCCGATGTCCTTCTCGGTGCGGTAAATGGGGCCGTGGTCGGGGGCGAGCATCTGGATGGGCAGGTCCAGCATCTGGAGCTTATCGAGCGTCTTGACGATGAACTTCGACAGCGGCAGGAGGATGTTGGCGTAGTACTTGGCGGCCTCATGGCCCAGCACCGACGGGTCGATCTCGTCGGCGAACCGCTCGGCGGAGGCCAGGTGCATGCCGAAGCCGTCCTGACTGAAGAGGATATGATCCTCGGCCAGATAGCTGACCATGCTGTCGGGCCAGTGACACATGCGGGTTTCGACGAAGGTGAGGTTCAACTCGCCCAGCGAGAGCGTCTGGCCGTCGGCGACGGCCTGGATTCCACCGCCCATGTGGAAGTGATCCTCCAGCGCCTGCACACCCGCCTTGGAGGCGTACACCTCTTTGGGCTGGATCTGCTCGATCGTTCGCGGCAGCGCGCCGGAGTGGTCCATCTCGGCATGGTTGGAGATCAGCACCTCGATGGTCTTGGGATCGACGACCGAGCGAATGCGGGACAGCATCTCGTCGAAGAACTCCGCCTTGACCGTGTCCACGAGCGTGGGCCGCTCGCCCATGATCAGATACGCATTGTAGGTGCTGCCGCGCTGGGTCAGGTAGCCGTGAAAGTCGCGGACATCCCAGTCGATCGCACCGACCCAGTGGACGTGGTCGGTTATTTGGACGGCTTTGAATGTGTCGGTCATGGTGGCGCCCTGTCTGTCTGCGAATCTCTCTCGTGCGGGTCATCCCCGCGCGTGTCGGTAATGTTTGTCCGCCTCTCGGCGATCGATTGACCTAGGCGCCTGCGGCTGGCGGAACGAACACGCGCTGGCCCAGTTCCTGATCGATCAGGAACAGCGCGCCCGGCGCGTCGGCGGCCAGTTTCAACCTCTGGACGGCTGCATCGGCGGAGGACTCCTCTTCCACCTGTTCGTTGACGAACCACTGCAGGAAAACCTGCGATGCGTGGTCGCTCTCGGCGACGGCCAGGTCAGCCAGCTTGTTGATCATGCCGGAGACTTTCACCTCATGCGTGTAGGTCGCCTGAAAAATCGCCAGCGGCGAGTCCCACTCGGTGGGCGGGCCTTCGATGGCGGTCAATTGCACGCGCCCGCTGCGCTCGTTGATGAAGTTGAAGAATTTCTCGGCGTGGGTCATCTCTTCCAGGGCCTGGATCCGCATCCAACTGGCGAACCCCTTGAGGTTGAGCGACTCGAAATGCGCCGACATCGACCAGTACAGATAAGCGGAATAGACTTCAGCGTTAAGTTGTTTGTTGAAAGCCGTTTGGATTTTCTTTTTCAACATGATCTGTCACCTTCCCAGGAGGGCTTGTCCGTATCCGACGCCGCCGCGGCAACTCGCAGCGCATCGGTCTCAACAGTTGTGTCCAATGCACGTTCGCGCACCATTGTAGGCCGCGCCGAAGGAATGTCTCGCTCGGCCGCTCTGCATGCCCGCCGCCGGGAACGCCGCTACGACCGCCAGAGCCCGTGCACATTGCACATCGCTCGAACGATCAAACCGTCCGGGTCGACGCCGGTAAAACGGGCATGGGGCTCTTGGCCCGGCGTCAGGAACTGGCGATTCGTCCGCCCGTCCGGAACGATCACCTCAACCCACTGGATAAAGTGCGTGGGTTCCATTGGGTGGGCGGCGTTCTGGCCCAGCCGAACGATAATGCCGTCGGCGAGGGGCTCGACAAAGGGGACGTGCTTTTCCTCGGCCGGGTCGCCCGTCCGTTCGGCCATCAACTGCATCGGCTGGCCGCAACAGATCATTTCGCCCGCCCCCTCATCCAATGTTTCGGCGACGATGCCGCACACTTCGCACTTGTACACTTCCAGTTTATTGGTCATTGGTTGCCTTCCGTGCCCCGGCCGGCGTCGACACAATGGCCGCGACCGTGTAGCCGAGGCTTTCGACGGCCTGGCGGATCGTGTTCTCGTCCAAATCGCCCCCGATGATGACGGCTTGTCCGGCGCGAAGGTCCACGTTGACCGAACGGATGCCGGGCGATTCCAGAAGCGCCCGCCGGACCGCGTCGGCGCAATGGCTGCACGTCATGCCGGAGATGTCCACGGTGACCGAGGCCGACCCGGGTTCATCATGATCGTGCGCCGCCTCGTCTGCGCTGTGATCGTCGGGGTCGCCGGGGCTGGGCCGGCGAACCATCGCCAACACGATGACCGCCAGCAGCACCACAGCCGAGGCGATCTGCAGCCACATCGGTATCATCTCCATGCCGACGGGCTTGGGGTCCCAGTGCTGCATGTCGAACAAGGCGTCCAGAAGCAGGCCCGATCCGACGGCCATCCCCGCCACCGTCAGCAGGTAGACCCCGGCCGTGCGCGGGCCCATGGTCTTCCAGACCGTGGCGATCGTCGCGGCATTGGTGGCCGGGCCCGTCATCAGAAACACCAGCGCCGCACCGGGCGAGACGCCCTTGGTGATCAGCGCCGCAGCCACCGGCACGGACGCCGTCGCGCAGACGTAGATTGGGATGCCCAGGGCCATCATGATCAGCATCGCTCCGATTCCGCCGGCCAGCACGCCGCCGAGCTTGCCGACGAAGAAGTCCGGTGGCACAAGCGACGAGATCAGCGCCGCCACCACCAGCCCGATCAGCAGCGCCCGCCCGATGTCGCGGGCCAGCACGACAAAACCGTAGTGGAAGATCCGTATCAGCCAGTGGCGCTGCACGCTGTCGGTGCAGCATTCGTCCTGGCAGGCGTCCGCCTTGGCGGCCTCGGTGTCGCGAGGCTCGATCGCGTCGGCGATGCCTCCGCCAACGATCCCGCTGATCAGCGCCACGACCGGCCGAAAGACGGCGTAGACCGGGCCCAGCAGGCTGAACGTCACCACAAGGCTGTCCACACCCGTCTGCGGTGTCGAGATCAGAAACGCCGTCGTCGCGCCGCGGCTGGCCCCGTGGCGGCGAAGCGAGGCCGCCACCGGGATCACCCCGCACGAACACAACGGCAGCGGCACGCCGAACGCCGAGGCCTTGATGATCGGCCAGGGGCCCCGCCCGCCGAGGTGCCGCTCGACCCACGCCGGCGAGATCAGCTCGTTCAGCACGCCCGCGATCAGAAAACCGAACAGCAGGTACGGCGACATCTGACCCACGATCCGCCAGAAGCCCTCGAGGAACTGCAGAAACTCTTGTAGCACGTTATCCATTTGTCATCTCGTTAGCAGGCGCTATGCGAATGTCTCGTACAGTTCCTTTTTCGATCCACAGATCGGGCACTTGTCGGGCAGGTCGCCCTCGATGGTGTGGCCGCAGACGGTGCAGATCTGCACCGGGCCCAACTCGACATCCTTGCCGCTATCGACGGCGTCTTTGGCTCGCGTATACATGTCCGCGTGGATGCGCTCGGCCGCGAGGGCAAAGTTTATGCTCTTTATGGCGGCCTTTTCGTCCTGCATCTTAGCCACTTCGAGATAGGTCGGGTACATCTCGTTGATCTCGAACGTCTCGCCCGCAATCGCCCCGGCGAGGTTCTCACTGGTCGAGCCCAGCCCAAAGCCCCCGCCCGAGGCCACAAGGAACGCCCCGGCCACGTCGCCCATCGCCTTGAAGTGGCCCGTGCCGTGGGCCTGCTCGGCCCGGGAGATCGCCCGAAACAACCTAGCCACATTGGGAAACTTGTCGGCCTCGGCCTTGAAGCCCCAGATCTTGTACCGCAGGTGCGCCATCGACTCGCCACCGAACGCGCTGCGAAGATTACCAGCCGTCATGTCATGCATGATCCGTCTCCTGTCCCAAACGAATGCCCATGGTCACGTTCGCCCAGACACGTTGTCACTATAGCACTTTGCCCCGCCCGTCCCGAACGAATCTGAAATGCACAGACGGACGTCAGTCCGCGTAGCCGTCGGGGTGGCCGTTGTGCCACGCCCAGGCGTGTTCGATGATCGTGCTCAGCTCGGCCCGTTTCGGCCGCCAGCCCAGCCCGTCCATCGCCCGCTGCGACGAGGCGATCAGTCGCGGCGGGTCGCCCGGGCGGCGCGGCCCAACCTCGGCCGGAATCTTGCTGCCGGTCACCTGGCGGGCCGTCTCGATCACCTGCCGGACGCTGAAGCCCGCCCCGTTACCGAGATTGTAGGCGTCGGCGCAGCCCCGCCCGATGCGCTCAGCCGCCAGCACGTGGGCATCGGCCAGGTCGCACACGTGGATGTAGTCGCGCACGCACGTGCCGTCATCGGTCTCGTAGTCGTCGCCGAAGATGCTCATCTGCTCGTGCTTGCCCATCGCGACCTGCAGCACCAGCGGGATCAGGTGTGTCTCGGGGCGGTGGTCCTCGCCGATATCGCCCGCCGGGTCGGCCCCGGCGACGTTGAAATATCGCAGCGAAATGAACCCCATCTTGTAGGCCTGCGCGTACGCCCGCAGCATCCACTCCACGCACAGCTTGCTGGCCCCGTAGGGGTTGATCGGATCGAGGCGGTCGTCTTCGTCGATCGGCATCCGCTCAGGCTGGCCGTAAACCGCCGCCGTCGACGAAAACACCATCCGACCCACGCCCGCCTCGCGCATCGCATCCAGCAGCATCAGGCCGATCAGTGTGTTGTTGCGGAAATACTTGTCGGGCTCGGCGACCGACTCGGCCGCCTCGATAAAGGCCGCCAGGTGGATCACCGTGTCGATGGCGTGGTCGCTCATCGCCGCCCGCATCGCGCGGCCGTCAGCGACATCGGCGACGACCAGCTCGGCCTCGCTGACGGCTGTGGCGTGACCCTTGCAGAGGTTGTCGACCACCACACACCGATGGCCCGCCTCCGCCAGCGCACGCGTGACGTGCGATCCGATGTAGCCCGCCCCGCCTGTCAGAAGAACGTTCATCCGCCGGCGATTATACGCCAGGCCAAAGCCGTTGCAATCGCCCCGTCGGCGGGGACAATGCACAGACCATGGGCGACAACACCAACGCAGGGCCTCCCCAGCCTCTCCAGCAGCCCCGCCGCTGGCTGACGGGCAAGCGGCTGTTGTGGATGGGGCTGTTGATCGTGCTCGTCTTGCTGGCCGCAGCCGCCTATTGGCCGGTGGATTACAGCCTGAAAGTCTCCCCGGAGACCACCTACCTCACCGGCCCGCTGCGAGAGGATGGGACGGTCGATTACGTCGAAGCACTTCGCCGGCTCGGGGTCGACCACATCGCCACCGACGAAAACGCCGTCCGGCTGTTCGCTCAGGCCTTTGGGCCAAGCTTGTGGTTACCTGAAACGCTCGACGATGCGCTGGCGGAACTGGGCCTGCCACCTCTGCCGGCCGGCGGCGATTACTTTGTCCGTTTCCAGAAGTTCGTGAAGACCTTGCCGGCCGATCAGCAGGAGTTCGTCGCCGCCGCCGACGTCCTGGCTGCAGCGATAAAGACCCCCTGGTCGGCCGACCAGTATCCGCGCATTGCCCAATGGCTGGCCGACATCGATGAGCCGTTGGCTCTGATTGTTCAGGGCGCCGAGCGTCCGCACTTTTGTCTCCCCGTCGTTCCTCACGAAGCGACGACTCTACTTGATGTGCTGCTGTCCCCTCACCTGGCCTCTCTTCGCGATGCCGACAGGGCGCTTACGGCCCGCGCGATGCTGCGGGCGGGCCGGGGCGACCTCGACGGCGCCCGATCTGACCTGCTGGCCTGCCATCGCATGGGGCGGCTTGTCGGGCGACACTGGACCGTCCTCAGCTATATGGCCGGCATTGGTATCGAAAGGAGGGCCTATGACGCCCATCTCGCTTTGGTGAAAACCGGCCGCCTCTCGCGCGAACAGACAGCGGTGATGCTGGCCGACCTGCAGGCCCGGCCGCCTGTACGCTCCTTTGCTGACCACCTTGAGCAGGGCGAACGTTTACTCATCTTGGACCAGATTCAACAGATGCTCAGGGGCGAAACGTCGGAGCTCGGGGACCTGAATATCATCGGTCACAGGAACGTCAACTTGAACATCGCCCTGCGCATGGCCAACGAGTGCTGGGGGGGGATGATCGCGGCGATGGGCAAGGCCGACTACGGCGAGTACTGTCTGGCCTATGATCAGTGGGGGCGTGATGCCGAGAAATGGTTCACCGGCGAGGAGGTGCCCGATCGGGATGAGTCGATCGACTATGCGCTCTACCGGGCAAAGTTCATCGCATTGAGCCTGAGCGGCAATCTCGGCCGCCCCACACTGTCACGGATTGTCGGTACCAAGGCGATACAGTACAGCATACCATCGATGAGTCATATTCGCGCTCTTGAAGAGCGCTTTCGCACGTGGGATGAGTTGACGAAGCTTGCCCTGGCGCTGTCGCTGCATAAGCACGACCACGGCCAATATCCCGACGATCTGGCCGCGCTGGCGGGGGATTATCTGCCGGCCGTGTTCAAGGACCGTTTCACGGGCGACCCGCTGCACTACCAGCGGCAGGGGCAGGGGTACCTGCTCTACAGCGTCGGATGGGACCAAATCGACGACGGCGGCCTCAACGCCGACGGCGAGCCGGCAGAGGATGACCTTGCCATTCAAATCAAATGATCCGACTTTGCCGGATGGGCCCGCCCCCGAGTTGCCGGCCGATCACCCTCGGGCCAGGAAGCGCAAGCGTCGGCGCAGAGCACTTCTGCTGCTGATTGCCCTGATCGTCTATTTGCTCTACGCCTACTGGGCGGATGAATACGGCATCACGGTTTCGCCGGAGACGACATATCTCACCGGCCCGTTGCGACCTGACGGCACCGTCGATTATTTTCGGGCACTGCAGGAGCGACTCAGTGAGGGCATCACGCCCGAGAACAACGCTGCGCCGCTCCTGCTGAGGGCGTTCGGCCCGAGGGGTGTTCCCGAAGATGCTCGCGACGACATCCTGGCACAACTCGGCTTGCCGAGTTTGCCGGAAGATGGAAGGTACTTCACTAACTTGTGGGATTATGCCGACTCGCTGCCGTCGGCGGAACGGGCCGCCTTACTGGGCGGGTCCAGTGTGATCGACGAGTATGATTGGCTGGTGGTGAAAGCGAGGGGTGGCCCCTGGTCGGCCGAGCGGCATCCGCTGCTCGCCCGTTGGCTGGCGGCCAACGATCTGGCCCTGGCCCTGGTCGTTCAAGCCTCGCAGCGCCCTCACTCCCGTTTCCCGCTGATCGAATCCAAGCAGTCGCCTTGGCGGACGGGACTGTCTTTCAGTACGGTCCACGGCAAACTTCACGACGCGGTCCGGGCGCTGACCGCGCGGGCACAACTGAGACTGAGCGGCGATGATTGGCGGGGCGCGCTGCAGGATGTGCTGGCCTGTCACCGCCTGGCGCGTGTGTTGGCCCAAGAGGGGTTGCTTGAGGTGGTGACCGCAACTGCCCTCGAAGCTCTGGTGTGCCAGACCGACATCGGTATGGTCACAAGCGGCCGGCTGTCGCCGGATGAGTTACGCGCACTTCTTTTTGAACTGCAACAACTGCGGCCAATGAGGCGTCCGGCGGACGCCTTGATGGCAACCAGCAGACTGGCCGGGCTGGCGTTTACCACGGCGTTGGCCCGCGGCTACGATATCGACGCGTTCTTTCCCCAACCTGTAATGAGCGCTAACGGTGAGTTCGACGTTGTCTTCTCGCCCAGTCACCAAGGGGACGTGCGATATCCACTGCAGTGGGATGTGATCCTGCGGATGCAGAACGAGCACTACAATCGCCTCATAAAGGCCATGAACTTGGCGCGTTTCTCAGACTCCCTGGCGGCCTGTGAGCAGATCGAACAGGAAGTCGCCCCCGAAGAACAGGCGCCCACAGGCCTGTTCCGGATGCTGTCGGAACTGATCAATTGGCTGAACTCGTTGCGCGGTGTGAGTGCCTCTCCCGCGCCCGGCAAGACCGGGCTGGGCAAGGACATCGAACGCTTCAAGGCGGCGGCCCGACTGTCGCGATGGGGCGGGCGGCCCCTCCGAGGCTACGCATCGCGACAGGCTGGCCGGGTGCTGTTGCGCATGGCCGGCGTCCAGGGAAGCGGGAGACTACGAGCCCTGCATGAGTGGGCGGCGATGTACGGTGAATTGACGAGATTGGCGATCGCCCTGGAGTTGTACAAGCATGACGAGGGCCAATATCCCGACCGCCTGGCCGCGGTGGCGCTGACATACGTGAAAGCCGTCCCCTTGGACCGGTTCGTGGACAAGCCCCTTGAATATCGTCGCGTCGGAAAGGGCTACTTGCTCTACAGCGTCGGGCTGAACCAAATCGACGATGGCGGCATCAACGCCGACGATGACATCGTCGTCCAGGTCAAGTAAGCGATCTTACGTAAGTCCGTAGGGATCGAGCCGTCAGCTAAGGCCCAAAGGGCCGTCTTGCATAGCCCAGGGCGAAGTCGTGAGCGTGAGCGCAGCGAGCAGTCGAACGGCGAGCCCTGGGGAATGTATCGGCCAATGGAAAAGCCCCAACGGGGCGCCTTGACGATGGTCTCAATCGCATGGCCGACAAAGCCAAGACACCCCTGCGGGGCTTGCTGCAATGCCGACGATAACCCAGGGCTTGGCCTGACGGCCTACGCCCTGGGCTACACAAGGGACCCCGCTGGGGCCCAACGAATCAACAAGGCCGCCCAAGAGATGTCGCACAGGTCGCAGATCCGCCGGGGCGGGTCGCACGCCCGCCGGGCTGAGGGCCCGCCAAGCCCTGCAAACTTAACCCGCCCCGCCTGTCAGAACGTTCATCTGCCCGCGATCGTGCGCCAGGGCAAAGGCGTTGCAATCGCCCCGTCGGCGGGGACAATGCACAGACCATGAGTGACGACACCAACGCGGGGCCTCCCCAGCCGACCGAACAGCCCCATCGCTGGCTGACGGGCAAGCGGTTGTTGTGGATGGGGCTGTTGATCGTGCTGGTCTTGCTGGCCGCGGCAGCCTATTGGCCGGTGGATTACAGCGTGAAAGTCTCCCCGGAGACCACCTACCTCACCGGCCCGCTGCGAGAGGATGGGACGGTCGATTACGTCGAAGCGCTTCGCCGGCTCGGGGCCGACCATATCGCCACCGACGAAAACTCCGTCCGGCTATTCGCTCAGGCCTTTGGGCCTGACTGGTGGGTGCCTCACGTCCTGCACGACGCGCTGACGGAGTTGGGCCTGTCGCCTCTGCCGGCTGGCGGCGATTACTTTGTCAGTTTCCGGAAGTTCGTGAAAACCTTGCCGGCCGATCAGCAGAAGCTCGTCGATACCGACGGCAATGAGTTGGATACCTATGAGTTTCTGGCCATGGCGAGGAAAACGCCCTGGTCGGCGGACCAGTATCCGCGCATTGCCCGATGGCTGGCCGACATCGATGGGTCGTTGGCTCTGATTGCTCAGGGCGCCGAGCGCCCGCACTTTTGCCTCCCAATTGTTCCCCGCGACGCTGAAGGCCTGTATGCGGTACTGCTTCCCCACGTGGGCCGCCTTCGCGACGCCACCAAGGCGCTTGGAGCCCGCGCGATGCTGCGGTCGGCCCGGGGCGACATCGACGGCGCCCGGGCCGACCTGCTGGCCTGCCATCGCATGGGGCGGCTTGTCGGGCGACACTGGTCTCTCATCAGTTGTTTGGTCGGCATTGCCAGCGACTCGATAGCCTATGGCGGGGATCTAGCTTTGCTGAAAACCGGCCGTCTCTCGCGCCAACAGACAGCGGCGATCCTGGTCCACCTGCAGGCCTTGCCGCCCGTGAGGCCCGTCGCAGACAGTTTCCAGCAGAGCGAACGTCTCTTTGTCTTGGATGCCATTCAAGAACTGGCCGGGAGCACAGCTTCGGAGCGTGCGGAGTTTGCGGAGTTTACGGAACAGCACGCTATCGATCGCAGAAACATTAACTGGAACATCCCTCTCCGCATGGTCAACGAGTACTTTGGGGGCTTGATCGCGGCGATGAGCAAGGCTGACTACAGCGAGTACCGTTCGGCCTATCAGCAGTGGGAGCATGACACTGAGAAATTGCTCGCCGACAAGGGCATGCCTGATTCGGATGAATCGAGCGGCAATCTCGGCCGTCCCGAGCTGTCACGGATTGCCGGTGTTGCGGTGATACAGTACTTCATACCATCGCTGTATCGCGCTCGCGACTTGGAAGAGCGCTTGCGCATGCGGGATGAGTTGACGAAGCTCGCCCTGGCGTTGTCGTTGTATAAACATGACCACGGCCAATATCCTGACGATCTGGCCGCTCTGGCCGGGGACTATCTCCCGGCCGTGTTCAAGGATCGTTTCACGGGCGACCCGCTGCACTACCAGCGGCAGGGGCAGGGGTACCTGCTCTACAGCGTCGGGCGGAACCAAACCGACGACGGCGGCCTCGACGCCGACGGCGAGCCGGCAGAGGATGACCTTGTCGTTCACATCAAGTAGCGGGGGTGAGCGTGTCGAGATAGAATAGTGGACGCTGGCAGGGCGTTTGGCCGGCGGATTTGTACAACGTGTGTCACGGATGAACGTAATTGGCACGGGCGATTTTCTGGAATCGCTCGGGCCTGATGCTGCGCGCGCTGAACGCGATACAAAAGACCCAATGTTGAGATGACGACAGAGCCGTGTTTGAACGGGTATTGAACAATCCGCAGCTTCGCCAGGCCGTCGAGCGGTTGGCGCCGGGGGGGATGGTGCAGTTGGCCGGCGTGTGGGGGTCGTCGTCGGCGCTGCTGTCGGCGGCGGTGGGGCGGCTGGCCGATGCGCCGGTGTTGTTTGTGGCAAGGCACCTCGATGACGCCGACGAGCTGGCCGACGACGTTGAGATCATCTCGGGCCAGGTGGCGGGTCTCTTCCCGGCCTGGGAGACCGATGTCGCCGCCGACCACATCAGCGACGAGGTCGCCACCGAGCGAGCGGGCATCTGCAACCTGCTGGCTCACCCGCCGGCCGGCCAGGAGCCGTTGCGGTTCGTCGTCGCGCCGGTGATGGCGCTGCTCCAGCCCGTCCCCTCGCCCGACGCCCTGGCCGCCGGGCGGCTGACGGTCGAGATCGGCGGCGAACTGGGTGTGGACGGCCTGGCCGAGTGGCTGGTGACGGCCGGCTACGAACCGGTCGATCAGGTCGACCAGCAGGGCGAGTTCGCCCGCCGCGGCGGGATCGTCGACGTCTTCCCGCCCGGGGCGCAGCAGGCTGTTCGCGTGGAGTTTTTCGGCGATTCCGTCGAGTCGATCCGCCACTTCGACCTGGACACGGCCCGCTCCAGCGACCAGATCGACGCGGTGGACCTGGCCAGCCTGTCGGTCGGCCGCGACGTCACCGGGGCCGGGAGCCTGCTGGATTACCTCCCGCCGGAGACCGTCATCTGCATCCACGAGCCGGCCGATGTCACCGAGCTGGCGATGCAGCTTTACGATCGGGCCGGGCCGACCTCCGAGGCGGCGATCGAGGTGGCGAGCGTGCCGTTGGCCGAGCCGGGCGCGATGTTCGAGGCGCTCAAGCGTTTCCGTTGCGTCACGATGCACAGCTTCCGCCCCAAGAGCGACCCCGGCGCGCTGAACCTGGGCATTCGATCGCTGGAGCGCCTGTCGACCAACATGCCCGAGGCGTTCGCCGAGCTGGACAAGCTGACGACCGTCGCCGACGTGTGGGTCTACTGCGAGAACCCCGCCGAGCAGAAGCGGTTCATCCAACTGCTCGGCGAGTACGGGGTCTCCGGTCACGGCCGAATGCGCACGGCCATCGGCCACCTGCGGAGCGGCTTCCACTGGCCCGACGAAGAGCTGGTCGTCGTCGGCCACCACGAGATCTTCCACCGCTACGCCCACCGGCGCCGCGTTCGGCGCGTCCGCCCGGGCCGGCCGATCGAATCGCTGTCGGACCTGCACCACGGCGACCTGGTGGTGCACGTGGCGCATGGCATCGCGAGGTTTGCGGGGCTGCGGATCCTCGAACGCGAGGGCGGCAAGGAGGAGTTTGTCACGCTGCGGTTCGCCGACAAAGCCCTCCTGCACGTCCCGGCCAGCCAGATCGACCTCGTGCAGAAATACATCGGCGCGCGCGGCCAGAGGCCCTCGCTGAGCACGCTGGGCGGCAAGGGGTGGCAGAAGCAGAAGGACCGCGTCAGCGAGGCCGTCAGGGACCTCGCCGCCGATATGCTCCGCACCCAGGCGATGCGCCAGGGGACCAAGGGCACGAGCTACCCGGTCGCGACCGAGTGGCAGCGGCAGTTCGGCGAGGAGTTCATCTACGCTGAGACCGAAGATCAGATTCGGACGATGGAGGATATCGATGCCGATATGGTCGCCGGGCGGCCCATGGACCGGCTGATCTGTGGCGACGTGGGGTTCGGCAAGACCGAGCTGGCGATGCGGGCGGCGTTCAAGACCGTCGAGGCCGGCCACCAGGCGGCGGTGCTCGTGCCGACGACGGTCCTGGCGGACCAGCACGCCCGCACCTTCACCGAGCGGTTCGCCGACTACCCAGTCGAGGTCGACGTGCTCAGCCGGTTCCGGACGGCCAAGGAGCAGGCCGACATCATCCGGCGAGCGGCCGAGGGGCGCATCGACATCCTGATCGGCACGCATCGGCTGCTCAGCGGCGACGTGCGGTTCGCCAGCCTCGGGCTGGTCGTCATCGACGAGGAGCAACGGTTCGGCGTCGAGCACAAGGAGCATCTCAAGCAGATGCGGGCGACCGTCGACGTGCTGACGATGACGGCGACGCCCATTCCGCGGACGCTGCACATGGCGCTGCTGGGCCTGCGGGATATCAGTTCGCTGGCGACCCCGCCGCTCGACCGCCGGGCGATCCGCACCGAAGTCTGCGCGCACGACGAGGGCCTGATCCGCATGGCCATCCTTCGCGAGCTTAACCGCGACGGGCAGGTGTTTTTCGTGCACAACCGCGTGATGGATATCGAGTCGGTCGCCGACGACATCCGCGCCCTCGTACCCGAGGCCCGCGTGACCGCCGCCCACGGCCAGATGCACGAGCACGAACTGGAGGAGGCCATGCTGGCCTTTGTCCGCCGCGATGTGGACGTGCTGGTCTGCACGACCATCATCGAGTCGGGGTTGGATATCCCCACAGCCAACACGATGATCATCCAGGAGGCCGACCGGTTCGGCCTCAGCCAGCTGCACCAGCTTCGCGGGCGGGTGGGCCGCTATCGACACCGGGCGTTCTGCTACCTGCTGCTGCCGCGGCGGCGGACGCTGTCGTCGGTGGCGGCCAAGCGCCTCAAGGCGATCGAGGAGTTCTCCGACCTGGGGGCGGGGTTCCAGATCGCCATGCGCGACCTGGAGATCCGCGGGGCGGGCAACATTCTCGGCCGCGAGCAGAGCGGCCACATCGCCATCGTCGGCTACGAGTTGTACTGCCAACTTCTGGAGCAGTCGGTCCGCGCCCTGCAGGGCAAGGAGCCCATCGTGCGCTGCGACGTGCACGTGGAGCTCGGCGTGGAGGCCTACATTCCGCGGCCCTACGTGGTATCGGATCGTCAGCGGATGGAGCTCTACCGCCGGCTGGCCCGCTGCGCGGATGTCGACGACGTGGATCAACTGCGAGACGACCTGGCCGATGCATTTGGGGCGCCCCCGCCAGAGGTGCAGACGCTGCTGGATGTGGCCGAGATCCGCGTGCTGGCGGCGGCGGCCGGCATCGAGAGCATCATTCGCCAGGGCCCGGACCTGGTCTTCACCGTTGGCGATTTCAGGACGGCCGAGCCCGTCTTCAGTGGGGCCGTCGGGACGGTTCGCCTGCCCGACGACCACACCGCCCACTGGCGCCTGCCGCCCGCCTGCCTCGAGATGCCCACGCTGCTCAGCGTCCTGCGAAAGCGGTTGAGGCAGGGCGTCCAGACGGTATAATGCCGGCGGTATTTGGCCTGGATCGTATCCCGAATGAATAAAATCTCGACTGGATGTCGGTGTATCTTGCTGGCGCTGCTGGTGTCGATCGGCTGTGACGGGGCCGACCTGACGAGTTCCGAGTGGCAGTGGTTCAAGTCGCGCAAGAAGAGCACCCCCGTGACGCCGCCAACATACGTGGCGCCGTCGAGCGATGTATCCCCCATGCCGCCCGAAGGTGACGGCGATGGGGCGCGCGCCGATGCGGCCGAGGGTATCTCGGATGAGGATCTCTCAGCTGACGCCACCCTTGAAAGCGAAGAGGGCGTGATTGTCCCGTGGGACCAGTTGGCCGCCGCCGAGCGCGCCGCCGCCGCGCCATTGTCGGGGGCCGGCGCGACGGCTGTCGAGGCGCCCCCGACAGATCCGCCTACACCGGCGGAGGCAGGCGAGTTGCTTCGCCGCCGACCCGTTGGGCCCCATGAAGGGTCCCTCGACGCCGGCCTTGACCGTGACGTTGACGCCGACGCCGAAGAGACAGACAAAGACCCGGCAGTCGGCAGCGATGAGGTGGCGACCGACATCGGCCAATTACTGACCGATCTGGCCGACGACGACGAAGGGGCCGCCGATGATGACGCCGGCGAAGACGCCGGGACAGACGAGGCCGACGTTGACGATGCGGCGGCTGAACCATCGTCCCGCCCAGACCCGGATGATGAGGTCGACGATCCGACCACGGGGCCGGGGGAGTTGGTGGCGGCGTCGATGGTCCAGATCAACGATCGGTTCATCACCGTCGATGACGTTCTGCGGCCGCTGCATGGGCGGTTGCTGACGCTGGAGCGTCCGCCGCGCGAGGAAGATTTTCGCCGGCAGGTGCAGGGGCTGATCGTCTCGGAGCTGCGCCGCCAGGCCAGCGAAACGCTGGTCCTGATCGAGGCCGAGCGGACCATGTCCGACGGGCATAAGGAACTGATCGACAAGGAAATGGACCGAACGCTTCGGGAGATGATCGCCCGGTCAGGCGGCAGCAAAAAGGCGCTGGAGCGGCAGTGTCGCCAGCGGCACACCACGCTGGAAGATCTGTTGGCCGATCAGCGGAAGCGACTGATCACGCGGAGCTTTCTGCGGCAGAAGATCGAACCGGCCATTGTCATCAACCGGCGCATGCTGCTGGCGTATTACCGCACGCACCGGAAGGAGTTCACCGAGAAGCGGAAAGTCCAGATGCAGATCATCGCCCTGCCGGTGGAGGGCTTCCTCCCCGACAGCGACGAGCCGCCGACGGAGGTGGATCGCCAACTTGCCCGGGCCCGCGCCCGCAAAGAGATCGAGCGGGCGGCCGCCGAGATCGAGGCCGGTGTGGACTTCGGCCGGGTCGCGCGCAAATATTCTCGCGGCATCAAGCGCGACGAGGGCGGCGTCTGGCCGGTGCTGACGGAGGGCAGTTTTCGCGAGACCGCCGTTCAGCGCAACGCGCTGCGGATCAAGCGGGGTGAGGTGTGCGGCATCATCGAGACGCCCAGTGGCTACTACATCGTCAAGACGCTGCGGATCATTCGAGGCAAGACGATCAGCTTCGAAGACGCCCAAAAAGGGATCGACGAAAAACTCCGCGATCAGCAGTACACACGGCGGAGCGACGAATACTTCAAGAAGCTTCTGGCGGAGGCCACGATCGCCGAATCGCCGCAATTCCTGATCGATGCGGTCGATCAGGCTGTCCGCCTCTACTGGCGCCGGTCGCGCTGAGGGCGGATACGGTCAGGTGGGTGTGCGTCAATTCCGGTCGAGGATGTCCAGTCCCTTTCGGGTGGATTCCTGGCCGTCCCAGGGGTGGTCCTTGACGGCCTGGACGATGTCGGTGGCCAGTTGGACGGCCGCGAAGCCGTCAGCGGCGGAGACGACCGGCGGGGCGCCCTCGATGACGGTCCGGCGAAAGGCCTCGGCCTGGCGGCGCAGGGGCTCGACCGACTCGTCGATCGTCAATTCCTCGATCTTCAACAGCGAGCGGTAGTCGACGGACTCGGCCAGTTCGGCCAGATCGTCGAGGTCCATTGTGCGGGCCATTTGGATCAGGTCGAGGTTGGCCTCCTTGGTGACGACGATGCCGAGTTTCCTGCCATAGTCGACCGAGACATATGCGTTCTCAGAGAAGATCCTCATCTTCCGCTCGGTCTTGATGGCCAGCCGGCTGGCGGTGACGTTGGCGACGCACCCGTCGCCGAACGACAGCCGAGCGTTGCAGATATCCTCGTGGCGGCCGAGGACGTTGACGCCCACCGCGTCGATCCGGTCGACGCCGCCGCTGGCCATCATCAGCACCAGGTCGAGGTCGTGGATCATCATGTCGAATACCACGCCGATGTCGGCCGAGCGGAACGTGAACGGACTGATGCGGTGCGCCTCGATGAACTTTGGGTGGATGTCGTACTTCTGCATGCTCAGGACGGCGGGGTTGAACCGTTCGGTATGGCCGACCTGGACGCTGGCGTTGTGGGTCTGGGCGAGGTCGAGCAGTTCCTTGGCAGCTGCGGCGGTGTCGGCGAGGGGTTTTTCGATCAGGAGGCTCTTGCCGGCCTCGAGGAACGGGCGGGCCGCCTCGAGGTGCTTGACGGTCGGTACGGCGATCACGGCGGCATCGACCATGTCGACGGCCTCGGCGGGGTCGAACAGGGCCTTGCACCCTCGCTGTTTGGCGACCGCCTTGGCGGTGGCCTGATTGATGTCCACGACGCAGACGAGTTCGACGTCTGTCATGTCGTTCAGGACGCGGGCGTGCAGCTTGCCCATGCGTCCGGCGCCGATGACGGCGACGCGGCAGCTCATAGGACGGCCCTCCGGGCGTCAGCTAGTTGTTCAGGGGTGAGAAACTGTTCCGCTTCGGGCGGGAGTTTGCCTCGGAAGCGTTCGCGATTTCGGCCGAACTTGCCCTCGAGGCTGCGCTGGCAGAACTCGCACAACTGTTCCACCTCGCCCTCGACGCCCAGATCGACCAATTGCTCGATCTTGGTTTGCAGGGCGGCTTCATCTTCGAAGAGTTCGGCCATGGCCTGGCGGAGGTCGGTCTGCTCTTCGTCGCTCAGGCCGGCCGCTATCAGGCCGTCTTCATGAATGCCCACGACCGACGGGGCGGCCTGGGGGGACTTGGCTTGAAAAACGGTGAAGGGGGGCACGTCCCGGCGGATGGGGGTCTTGGGCTGGACGCGGGCGAACCGTCCGATGGTCACGAAGTGGTGGGCGCCGCTGTCGGCGCCGACGATGGCGCCCGTTTCGACGCGGACATGGCCGGCGATCAGGGCGTTGACGCCAAGGAAGGTGCGGTCGTCCACGTAGCAGTCGTGGGCGACGTGCGAGTCGGCCTCCAGCGTATTGTCGTCGCCGATGCGCGTCAGGTAGCCGCCGACTTCGGTGCCGATGTGGACCGTGACGCGCTGGCCGAGACGGTTGCGGTGGCCGATGATCAACAGCGTGTCGCCGCCGACGTATTTGAGGTCCTGTGGGATCTCGCCCAGGACGCACCCCTCGCCGATGAGGTTGCCCGAGCCGATGGTGGTGCTGCCCACGACGGTGACGGACTGTTCGAGTACCGTGCCCGGGCCGATGGTGACGGCCGGGCCGATCACGCAGTGCGAACCGATGATCGCATCGGGCGCGATCTGGGCCGACGGGTCGACTTCTCGAATGACGCGCACCTCAGCCACGTTTGTCTCCGTCGGCGATGGCCTTGAGGGCCTGACGCACGTGCAGGTTGGTGTTCGAATCGTCCAACAATCGTTCGATGATGACGGGATCGGGCTGGCGGTTGTCGCCATTGTAGAGATCGCGGTAGGCGCGCTTCAGTGCGCGGATGTCGTCTTCGCCGAACCCGCACCGCTGCAGCAGACGGGTGTTGATGCCGCGGACGCGGAACGGGTCGCCGTCGAGCATGGCGAACGGCGGCGCGTGGCCGTCGACGCGCGTGTAGGAGCTGATAAACGAATATGAGCCGACCCGCGCGCCGGGTTCCACCAGCGACAGGCCGCTGCTACGGGCGTAGTCTTCCAGGACGGCGTTGGCCGAGACGATCGTGCGGTTGGCGAGCACAACGTGGCTGCCGACCGCTGCGCCCGGGCCGATCCGGCAGGCGATCATAATGAGGCAATTGTTGCCGAGGGACGTCGTGCCGGTCTTGCCGGCGGCGATGACGACCTGCTCGCGAAGGTTGTTGGCCTGGCCGATCTTGATCTTCCCGCGCGCGTTGTCGTCATCCGATCGGCCGATTACGGCGCCGGGAAAGATATGATTGTCCCGTCCGATGGTCGTTCGCCCGGCGATGAAGACGTCGTTCTCGACGATCGTCCCGGCGCCGATCCGGACATCCGGCCCGATGTAGGTGAACGGGCCGACGATGACGTTATCGGCGAGCTTGCTGGACTCGACCGTTGCGTGCGGGGAAATGGTGGCCATAGTGGTGACGTGCACGGGACCCTCAGGCCGGTTCGGCGTCGACGAGCATGAACTTGATTTCGGCTTCGGCGGCGACTTCGTTATCCACGAGCGCGCGGCAACGGCAGTGCCCGGTGCGCGGCCTGACGTGAACGGCCTCGGCCTCGAGGATCAACTGGTCGCCGGGGCGCACGGGGCGCCGCATCTTGACACGGTCCATGCTCAGCAGCACCGCCACCTTGCCGGCGTGCTCGAGACGGCGGCTGAGCAGGAGGCCCGACAACTGGGCCATTGCCTCCAGGATCATCACGCCGGGCATGATGGGCTGGGAGGGGTAGTGGCCCTGAAAGTATGGCTCGTTGATCGTGACGTTCTTGATGCCGATGGCGCGAGTGTCGCCCTCCAGCGACAGCAGGCGGTCGACCATCAGGAACGGATACCGGTGCGGCAGCAGGCGCATGATTTTGCGGACGTCGAGCACCGGTTCGCTCATCTGGGTCGAAGCCCGTTCGATGGCGATGGCCTCGGCGAGCTTGTGGATGAGCTTATGGTTCAGTTCGTGCCCGCTCTTATAGGCGACAATCCGCCCGCGAAGCCGTCTGCCCAGCAGGGCCAGATCGCCGATCAGATCGCTGATCTTGTGTCGGACGTGCTCGTCGTCAAACCGCAGAGCGTTATCGATGGGCCCGTTGGGCCCCATGATGAGGACATCGTGAGGCGTCAGGTGGGCGCCGATGCCCTGGGCCTGAAAGACGCGGGCCTCTTCCTCCAGCGAGAACGTCCGGGCGGGGGCGATCTGGGAGGCGAAGTTGTCCTTGTCCAGTCGAAAGCCCAGCACCTGCCGGCCGATACTGGGGACGTCGCCGTAGTCGAGGTCGTAGAGAATATCGAGACAGTCGGTCGGGCCGGGCAGAGCGGCGAGCATGGCGTCGTTTTCAGAGACGGCGATCGGCTCGGTGACCATGAAAACTTTCTGCTCGGCGGATTGCTCCTGGATGCCGGCCTGCTGGAGGGCCTGGACGAACAGCAGGGCCGACCCGTCGGTGGAGGGCGTCTCGGCGGCGGACAGTTCGATGCGGACGTTGTCGATCCCCATGCCGCTGACGGCGGCCAGCACGTGCTCGACGGTTTCCACGACGGCGTGGTCCTGCTCGAGGCTCGTTCGCCGCGGGCGTTTGGGGACGTTGGCGATGTCAGCGACGATCGGCGTGGGCTCGTTGGCGCGGATGAAGACAATGCCCGTATCCGGCTCGGCGGGGGCGAATCGCAAGGTGCAGGGCTGACCGCTGAACAGACTTCGGCCATCGACGGTGACGGGCGTCTTGATGGTCTTTTGGCGGTTCATCCGAGTTCGTCGATCCTGGATTCCAGGGCTTTGATGCGTTTGACCAACGTGGGCAGCTTGGCTTCGGCGGCCAGCATGCGGCGAAACAAGCTCACCGGGCGGGCGGGGATGCCGCCAATCGTCTGGCCGGGCTTGATATCGCTGGCTACGGCGGCGTAGGCCATCACCTGCACATCGTCGCCAATAGTGATGTTGTCGCGTATGCCGGTGCTGCCGCCAACGACGACAAAACGTCCGAGCTTGGCGCTGCCGGCGACGCCGACCTGTGCGGCCAGCAGGCAGCCCTCTCCGATCTGCACGTTGTGGGCGATCTGGACGAGGTTGTCGATCTTCGCGCCGCGACCGATGCGGGTCGAGCCGAACTTGGCGCGATCGACACAAACGCACGCGCCGAGGTCGACGTCGTCCTCGATGACGACATTGCCGGTGTGTTCGAGGCGCTGGTGGGCGCCGTCGACCTGGATATAGCCGAACCCTTCAGCGCCGACGACACTGTTGGGGCCGATGCGGACGCGGTTGCCCAGGACGCTTCGGGCCTCGATGACGGCTCCGGGGAGGATGACGCAATCGTTCCCGAGCGTGACATCACGCCCGATCACGACGTGGGCGGCCAGGACGCAGCGGGGGCCGATGACGGCGCCGGCTACGATCATGACGTTCGCCCCGATGGCGACATCCGGGCCGACTTGGGCCGTCGCGTCGATTGTGGCTGATGGGTGCACGCCCGCGGGCGGCACGTCCGCCGGCGGGGCGAAGCGCCGAAGCAGCTCGGCGACGGCGCGTTCGACGTCGGGGACGCGAATGAGCGTGGCGCCGTTGCCGATCCGGGCGTCGTCGGGGACAATCCCCGCCTCATCGGGGACAATGACGGCAGCGGCCTGACAGTCGGCGAGTCGCTCGAGGCGTTTAGCGTCGGCGGCGAAGGTCAGCGTGTCCGGCTCGGCCGAGTCGAAAGACGCCAAGGTCCGGATCGTGGCCGTTGAGTCGCCTTCCACACGGCCGCCGATCCATTCGGCGACTTGACCAATCGTTGTCCGTTCAGAATTCATCACTGGAACCACCCATCGTAGTGGTCAGGCCGGCGGCGCACAAGGGCCACCTGCGGCTACCTGGAGCGGGCCTTGTATTCGTGATTCAGCCTGGCCAGAACGGCTTGGGAGATATCGACCCCGGCCGTGTGGTAGAGAACCTTGCGGTTCTGAATCTGGGCCATCAGTTGCTCGACATTCTCCGTCTGCGTGTCGCGGCTTTCACGGAACAGGACGATCTTGTAGCCTCGTTCGTCGGCGACGACCTGGACGATCTTGAGGATATCCTCGTACATCTCGGTGGTCACGCGGTGGTGGTCGCGAGCGGCCTTGCCCATCTTGATTTGATACCAGGTCTGGGTCTCGACGGCCTCGCGCTCAATCTTTTCCATCATCGCGTCGTAATCATCGCTGCCAATGGTCAGGGCGTTGAGCTCGCCCCGCATCGCCTCGAGGCGGGCGATTCGGGTCTCACGCTCCTGGACGATGTCGTCACCACGCTGTTTGAACTCCTCGGTCATATCGGCGCGGCGGTCATAGTTCGCAAAGACGTCCAGAAGGTCACAGACGGCAACGCTATCGCCTCCGCGATCCCGCACTTGGGCGGCGCCTGGGGCGGAGAACATCAGGCTCAATCCGACGAAGGCGACGACGATCGTCATCAATGCGCTGAGGAGGTAAGCTCGGTTTTTCATGATTGGCCTTCCTTAGTGTTGACTGTCGCTATGCGACGTTGCCAGCGATACTCGCTGCATCGTGAATGCTTCGGTCGGTCGGCGTAAAGGACTAGAACGCCCAGCCGATGAAGAAGCTGATGACCTGCTCGTCGTCATCGCCGTCCTTGAGGACGGGGACGGCGAAATCGAGACTGATGGGAATCTGTCCAAGCGCCGGGATGATCCATCGCAGGCCTGCGCCGAGGGAGGCGCGGAAGCTGCTGAGGCCGATGGTGGATTCAACCGTTCCGGTGTCGAGGAAAACCACACCGCGAAGCGTCCTGCCGTAGACGGGGAATCCGTATTCGGTGCTGATCAGGAGGATGAAATCGCCGCCGATGCGCTTGTCGGTCCCCTTGCTGCGGGGGGTGATGCCGCGATACTCAAAGCCGCGTATCGATCCGATGCCGCCGGCGTAGAATTTTTCGAAGACCGGCGCGCTACCGAAGATTTGCCCGATCATCGCCCGCCCGGCCAGCACGTGCTTGCGATCCAACGGGTCCATGTGGACGGTCCGATAGATGCGATAGTCGCCCTCGAGGCGGCCGAAGTTAAAGTCGCCCAGCACCTGTTCGTAGCTGGTGCGTATCCGGTCGCCGGTGGTCGGCATCCATCGGCTGTCCGTGCGGTCTTTGATCAGCGTGGCCTTGGCGCCGACGATCACGTGGCTGCCCGCGTCGGATTTGACCTCGGGCGGGGCGGAGGAGCTCAGGTCGTTGATGTCGATCATTTCGACCCGGCCGGCGATCTCGCCATACCACTGGTTCTTGAAGCGGTGGCCGACGCTGACCACCGGGCCGGCGCGGAACTCGTCGTAGGTGTCCCGACCTCGGTCGAACAGGAAGGCCTTGACGCCCATGGAATAGGGCTGGTCTCCCACGGAGGGCTCGAACCATTCGACGTGGAAACGCATCAGTTCCACCCCCGGCTGGGCCACGATGCTGAACCGCTGACCGGCGCCCTTGAAGGCCCGGCCAGGCCTGCCCGAGCCCGGCCAGTTAAGGATATCGAAGTTTTTTTCGGTGAAGGATACCTCGCCGAACAGGCCCGAGTTGGAGCTCACCCCGACGCCGAGGCGGATGTCGCCGGTTTCGGCTTCTTTCACTTGGACCAAGATGTCGCGGACGTTGCCGGGCCCGGGCGCCATCGGTGTGATGGTGACCTCGTCGAATAGTTCGGATTCCAGCAGCCGCCGGCGGGCGCGCTGAATGGCGACCGTATCGAACACCTGCTCGGAGAACAGGTGAAGCAGACGACGCACGACGCGCTCCTGGGTGACGGCGTGGCCGCGGATGTCCACCCGGCCGATGATGTACTTATCCTCTTCCGTGATGCGGAACACAAGAATGACCAGGGCGGGCTTGAGGTCCCCATAGGCCACGATCCACTCGGGAATAGGCTCGTTGGGATCCACGTAAAGGATGTCCGACTCAACAAAGGCCTCGATATAGCCAACCTGTCCGTAGGAGGCCTGGACCCGCTGGACATCCTGCCGCACCTGCGAGGCAACGACGAAATCGCCCGGCTCGAGCTCGATCCGGTTGGTCAGTTGATCGTCGCCGATGGCCGCGTTGCCCTCGAAACGAATCTCTCGAATGCGATATCGCTGGTGGTGCTCAATCACGAAGACGACGACGACCTCGGACTTGTCATCGTTGTATTCCAGTCGCTTTTGGACTTCGGCCCCGAGGAACCCCTCGTCGACGTAAAGCTGCCGCAGGCCCTGCACGTCGCGGTCGAGTTGCTCCAGATCGAGCGCGTTCTTGACGACGGGCCAAAGCGCCGAACTCGTGCCGATGGTCTGGCGCAGCTTGAGCGATTTGAAGTGCGTGTTGCCTTCAAAGCGAACGGACCGCACGGTGACTTTGGGGCCTTCGACGATTTCGAAGATCACCTGGCGATCGCGGATGTCGGCTTTGACTTCGGCGAACTGATAGCCGGCCTTGTGGTACTTCTGCAGCAGAGCCTTTCGGCTGGCCTCGACGGTGAAGGGACTGAGCGGGTCGCCGACGTCGTAAGGCAGGGCCTTCCGGAGGGCTTTGGTCTTGATGGCCTTGTTGTTGACGAACTCGACGCGTTCGATGGTCGCATGTTCGACGACCTCGAAGGTCAGCACGACCCCGCGGTCGCCGGTGGCGGCGTAGGTGCGGACGGACTGGAAACGGCCGGTCTTGAGCAGACGTTGCTCGTCGGCATTGACCACGCGCGCGTCATATCGCTGGCCGACCCGGCTGCGGACATGGTGCAGAACCGCCTGACGCGAGAGGGATCTGTTGCCCTTGACGACGATGTCGGCGATCACGCCCGAGGCGTCATCGCCACCACAGAGGGCGGGCGCGGGCCAGGCAACAATCACAGTGAGAGCGGCAACAAGGTATCTAATCATCGGACCTTCAGTCAGCTCGGATCACTCCAACGATCCAACCCGCCGGCTCCGTCCTGGGGCTGGTTCACAGACGCATCCCGCATCCGCCTGCGTGCCTGAGTGAACCTCCGTATTCCCGCAGGCAAGTTCGGCCAGACTACCGATGCGGGCTGGCCGTGTCAACACCTTTGCATGTGTTTCTTTAATGTCAACAAAGAAAACAAGTTACGCATTTTTCGCCACATCCACGCCCGGGCCCCATCCTCGGCGGCGCGGGCCTAAAACGGTGCGTCGGCCATCGGTTCGCCCAGGGGCTGCTCGACGCCGAAGGTGGCGGATTCGAACTTTGTGTAGTCTTTCAGGAATACCAGCGGAACGCTGCCGGTCGGGCCGTTACGCTGCTTGGCGACGATCAGGTCGGTGACGCCGCGGGGCTGGTAGCCCTCTTCGCCGAGGTGGTAGTAGTCCTCGTTGTGCAGCAGCATCACGACGTCGGCGTCCTGCTCGATCGAGCCGGACTCGCGCAGGTCGCTCATACGGGGCGTATGGGTGGGTCGGTCGGCCGGGCCTCGGTTGAGCTGGGCAGCCACGATTACCGGGATCTCCAAGTCGTGGGCCAGGGCCTTGATGCCGCGCGAGATCTCGGTGATCTGCTCTTGTCGGCTCGTCGCACGTCCGGAATAGAGCATCAACTGCATGTAGTCCACCAGCACACACTGAATGTCGTGCAGCGACTTGAGTCGCCGGGCTCGGGCCATCAGTTGAATCACCGTCAGGCTGGCCGAGTCGTCGATGAAGATCGGCGCCGTTTCCAGCGTGCCGGCGGCGGTCTGCAGGGCGGTCCAGGTTTCCGGAGTGATCACGCCGCGCCGCATCTGGCGCAGGTTGAATCGGGCGTGCGAGGCCAGGAATCGCTCGGCTAACTGGTTGCGCGACATTTCCAGCGAGAAGATCGCGACCGGCGCCTGGTCGATCACGGCCATGTTCTCGGCAATGTTGAGCAGCAGAGAGGTCTTGCCCATCGACGGGCGTGCGGCCAGGACGATCATCTCCCCCTTCTGGAAACCGCTGGTCAGTTCGTCCAGTTGGGTGTACCCACTGGCCAGGCCCGTGATGAGCTGGCCCTCATGCTGCTCGAGCATTTCGAACGTGTGTCGCAAGAGATCCTGCAGCGTAATGACCGAGTCACCGATGTGCTGCTCGGCGATTTCAAAGATGCTCTGCTCGGCGTGGTCGACGACGATGGGGGCCTCGTCCTGGGTCTCGTAGGCATCGCGGACGATCTGCGTGCCGACGCTGATCAACTGGCGCAGCAGCGCCTTGTCCCGAACGATCTGGGCGTAGTACTCGGCGTTGGCCGACGTGGGCACGCCTTCGGCCAGGGCGACCAGATAGTCCTGCCCGCCGATCTTCTCGAGAAGGTCTCGCCGGACCAGGTCCTCCTTGATGGTGACCAGGTCGATGGCTTTGGACTCGTGGCGCATCTGGACCAGGCAACGGAAGATGATCTGGTGGGCGGGGCGGTAGAAGTAGTCGTCGTGGAGGATCTGGACGACTTGGTCGATGGCCATCGCATCGAGGATCATCGAGCCGAGCACACAGGCTTCGGCCTCGATGGATTGCGGCGGGACGCGTCCAAGCGCTCCGTCACCGGAAGAACCGTCGGCTGCAGCGGGTGTTTGCGCCATCCGCATGCCTTCCCTGGCCCGGCCCGGCGGTCACGAGGCCGCCGGGCGGTTATCGTTCAACAATATCAGTCTAGCCGTCGCTGTCGGCGTCGGCGGCGCTATCATCTGCGAGGGCCCCGCTATCGGCCGGGGCGGGTGATTCACTTGCGGCGGGCAGATCGCCGGCGTCCTCGTGGTCCTCGTCATGGGCCGGCACGATCCACACATGGATGGTCGCCGAGACCTCGTCGGAGAATCGGACCTGCACATCATACTTATCAAGCTGGTGGATCGCATCGTCAAGGACAATGTAATTGGCGTCGAGGAAGATGTTCTCCTCGGCCAGAGCGGCCGCGATCTGGGCGGGCCCGACCGATCCGTAGAGATGGCCTTCCTCGTTGGCTCGGGCGGTGATGGTAACCTCTTTTCCGCGGACGGCTTCGGCCTTGGCTACCAGTTCGGCCTTCTCGCGGGTGACCTCTTCGAGATAGCGGGCTTTGGCGGCTTCGACGGCCCGGAGATTGGCCTCGGTGGGCGCAACGGCCAGGCCCTGCGGCAGCAGGTAGTTCCGCGCGTATCCGTTCTTAACCTCGACGATCTCGCCGATGTTGCCGAGCTTGGGGACGTTCTTATTCAACAGCACCTTCATGGGTTGCTCCTGGTGTTGGGCTGGTCGGTCGGTTCAGCCCACGTAGGGCATCAGCGCCAGGAAACGGGCCCGCTTGATCGCTCGCTTGCTGGACCGCTGATGACGGGCGCAATTGCCGCTCCGCTTGCGGGAGAACATCTTGCCTTGCTGAGTCGTCATCTTCGTCAAGCCGGGGACGTCCTTGTAGTCGACCTCGGCGATCTTCTCGCGGCAGAAGCGACACTTGGCCTGCTCGTGAAAACGCGACTTCTTTTTCTTCTTCCGCTTCTTGCCTCGGAAGTTGCCTCTTGGTTTCGGCATAACGTTGTCCTTACTTACTGGCTGTGGTCTGGCCGTGCCTTGGGATCATGGTTGCGGCCCGGACCGGTCAAAACGGAATATCGTCGCCTCCGGCCCCCCCGGGGGCTGAAAAATCGTCTTGCGGCGTGGCCGGTGGGCCGTCGGCATCGCCGCCGCTGGCCGCTCGCGCGCCATCGCCTCCACCAGCGCCACCACCACCGCCGCCGCCGAGGAACTGGAAGTTCTCCACCACGACGCGAAGCTTGCTTCGCTTGTTGCCGCTCTGGTCTTCCCACTGTGACAACTGCAGTCGCCCGTCGACCAGGATCGGTCGGCCTTTGCGCATGTACTGGTTGAGTGTCTCCGCCTGGCGGCCGAACGCCTTGCAGTCCACGAAGCAGGTCTCTTCCCGCTGCTCGCCGTCCTGGCTCTTCCATTTCCGGTTGATCGCCAGGCCGAACTCCACCACCGGCGTCTGGCTGGGCAGATAGCTCAACTGTGGATCGCGGGTAAGGTTGCCCATCAGGATCACTTTGTTGTAGTTCGCCATGATTTGCTTCCTGTCGGTTTAGCCGGCCAAGGGGGTCCCCCAGGTCAGCCTTCGGGTTCCGGGGGGGGCTCAGGTTTCGGGGAGGCCTCTGCTTCCGAGGTAGCCTCGGGTTCGCCTTTGGGTTTGGGTTTAGTATCGGCCTTGGCGTCGGCTGCGGGCGCATCCGGTGCGGGGGCGTCAGCGCTGCTCTCGCTGGCTGGCGACTCGCGCTTGGGCCTGCGCGCGGCGACAAGGGCCGGGGTATCGGCGTTGAGGACCTCGTCGGTGACGCTGTCCCGCCGCAGCAGCAGTGCGCGGAGGATGCCTTCCTTCAGCTTGATGTCGCGTTCCATCTCCGTCACGTGGGCCGGGTCCATGTTGAAGTAGGCCAGCACGTACATTCCTCGCTTGTGGCCGTCGATGTCGTAGGCCAATCGTCGTTCGTCCCACGGCTTGATCGTCAGCAGATCGGCCTTGGCGCGGTCCAGCACGGCGTGAATCGGCTGGCTGAGTGCCTCGAAGTCGCTTTGCCCGGTGGGCATCAGGAACATGCCTTCATACGTTCGCTTCTGTGCCATCGTCTGGTCCCTGGTTTCTGTCACAACCATTTGGTTCCGTCGAGCCATTCGTCGCCGGCTCGACTGGTTTGTTCTCGTTGCTTGCGTTGTAGCGGTCCATCACGGCCACTAGACCGTCAAAGACCCAGTTTTCCACTGCATCGGCCGCTGTCCGAATCGCCGGCTGAATCGCGGCCTCCTCACCGGCGTCAAACCGGCCTAACACATAATCCTCGGCCGCTATCGGCTCGGGCGGCTGCCCGATGCCGATCCGCAGCCGTCCGACCTCGCAGCCGCCCAGGCGGGCCATCACGTCGGCCAGGCCTTTGTGCTGTCTCTTATACACATCT
>DRGC01000097.1 GCA_011050235.1 Phycisphaerae bacterium
GGCTACGAGGCCGCCTGCCTGCCGAACTGGGGCGGGCACGGCACATGCACCCGCCACTTCGGCCCACCGGCCGTTGGCGGCGAACAGATCATCAAGGACACCATCGCCGCATGCTGGCAGAAGGCCTGAGGCACATTGTGCCAACCCGCCGCGGCGGCTGGCGGGGTGGGAGCGCCACCACGCGATACGCAAATGATGAAAGCGCTCTAGACGGTGTTCGAGGAGACGTCCATGAAAGCAGGAGCCCTTCGACAAGCTCAGGACGCCAAGGTCGGAGGTGTCCGATGAAGGCAGGCGCAGCTCAACGAGATATCACCCCGCCGGTTGGCATGACCATCGACGCGCCGACGCGCGACAGCATCGGCGTGCACGACCCGCTCTTCGTCCGCACACTCGTATTGGACGACGAGGCCGGTACATCGGTGGCCATCGTGTGCTTCGACCTGATCGGCTGTGGGTTCGATGTCACCGAGCAGGTCCGCCGCGCCGTCAAGGAAGCCACGGGCATCGAGCACATCCTGCTGAACTTCGCGCATCAGCATTCGTCGCGACCCCTGGGGGCGCGGGGTGACGGCACGACCGATGCGGAGATCGCGTGGAATGAAAGCGTGCATGACGCGATTGTCCAGATCATCGCCGAGGCCCAGGCCGCCGCCGTGCCGGCGGTGCTGCGAGCGGGACGGGCCACCGTACAGGTAGGCTACAACCGGCGGATTATGCTGGAGGGCGGCCAGATCCATATGGGCGACAACACCGAAGGCGCCGTCGTGCCATGGGTGAACGTGCTTGTCGCCGAGCCCCTCGACGGCGCTCGGGACAGGCTCATCAGTGTGCTGTTCGAGCACGCGGCGCATCCGGTGATCGTGCCGGATACGAATTGCCTGACCAGCGCCGACTTTCCCGGAGCGGCTGTCGCGCGGGTCAACGAGGTCTTCGGCGGCGACTGCATCGCCATGTTCGCCCAAGGCTGTGGGGCGAACATCAACGCCCATCCCTTACGGACCACGCACGAAAACGCCGACGCCGCCGGCCGCAAGCTGGGTGACGCTGTCTTGCAGGCCGTCGCCGGCGCCGAGCCCATCAGCGCCGACAAGCTCACGATCCGCTCGGCCCGGGTCGATCTTCCCAGCCAGCCCCTGCTGTCGATGGACGTCTGGCAGCAGACGGTCGACAATCTCGAAGCCGACTGGAAGCGCGGCACCGAATCGGGCCGCCCCGTCGATTGGATTACCGAGGACGTCTACCACAACATGCTCAAGCAGCTCGATACGATCAAGGACAAGATCGAGCGCGGCGAAACGCCCGAACCGCATCGGCTGGACGTGACGGTCGTCATGCTCGGGGGCGACTGGGGCCTGGTCTCGTTTGGCGGCGAGATATTCTGCGAGTATGAGTTGTGGGTCGACCAAGCCGCCCCGTTCGACCACATCATGACCTTCGGCTACACCAACGGCATCGGCGGCTACGTCGCCTCCGACGAAGCCCTGGCCATGGGCGAAAAGGGCGGCTACGAAGCCGGCTCCGCCCCCTGCTGGTGGGCCAGCAACCTAGGCCGAGCCATGGCCGTCGGCACGGAACAGCGCATTCATGAGGCGGTAGAGTCTCTTTGGAAAGACCGATAGCAATGACAACACCCATTCGTCTCGACACCGTCATCGCCCCAACCCACACAACCCTCGACCCACCCGCCGGCCCCACCGAACACACCTTCCCCGGCCATTCCTTCACGATCCTACGATTCCAGGCAGATTGGCCGCCCCAGCGGTTCGCACCACCACCCCGGCCGACGCAAACACAAAGAACGCTTTACCTGACGGCCTTCCCGCGGGACAATCGCCTTCGCCGGGGACGGTCCCGGCATGTGGGCCTGGGGAAGATGCGATGGTGCGGGACGGCCCCTTTCCGTTGAGCATGGCCCAGGGCCTTGGCGCGGTGGACTTCCGTTCAATCAACCATTGGAGTCACAAATGAAGATGATCAGACTGACCGTTGCCCTTCCCATCCTTCTGGCGTCATGCACCGACATCGCCGGCAGTGGCCTGAACCCTCTTTGGTCCGACATTAGAGAGTCGGTCGTGTGCATGCCCGGTGGAATGATGTGGACCGAACATGAAGTTGGAAGAAGTAGACATCAAGAGATGTATTCGGCCGTTCTCCGGTTCAAAGAGATCCCTAAGGACCAGACGGTCCCCTTCTTGCTCAGCCGTATTGACTCGACTGACGTAACGTCCGTGCATATCTGCCCCCTCGACAGCGCGACCGAAGGTGAACTGGCGGTCTATTTGCTGGAAGAGATAACCGGACGACCATGGTTCTCGGCCATCGGTTTGGCGGCCCGACCGGATAACCAAAAGGCAGAATTGTCCAGAGCTCTCCGCGACCACAAGAAAAGACAGCAACTGGTTGACTTCTACAGAATGAGAGATCCCAACAAGGCGGCCGCAGACGATGGCTCATAGTCGCGCCTGATCCACACTGGCCCGAGAAGAGGATTGAGCATGGAATCGTTCAAACTGAAGATGCCCACTTGTCCGGAGTGCGGATCGACCGACACGAAGATCGACATCCGGGACTACTCCAACCTTGTGAGAATTCCGGCCGCCGTTGGCTCGGCCGGGTTGATTGGCATCCCCATCGCCTCCATGTCGTTCGTGTGCCGGAAGTGTGAGACCCGGTTCAAAGACAAAGGTGAAGAATAGGAACCGCGTGGGCAATCCGCCATGGGCGGACCCACCCTACGGAATTTCTGGAATCCTTGAACCAACAGGACCCCAGGGCGACTAGGGAATAGGATACACGCCGCAACGTTAGACAAAGGTGAAAGGAAAACATCATGAACATTGACACACTGACAACGTTCTTCATGTGGTGCACGATCATTGGCGGCGGCGTGCTTATCTTCTCGAGCATCCTGTGCATGTTGCTCAAGAATGTGATCGGCCGCATGCACGGCAAGATGTTCGGCATGTCCCCGGACACGGTCAAGGCGGCCATCTACGGGTACCTGGGGCTGTTCAAGATCCTCTGGCTGATCTTCAATGTCGTCCCCTACGTGGCGTTGCTGATTATCACATGCCCATCTAAGTAGGGCGTGTCCGCCTCGGTGGACTGCACGCGCAACGAAAAGCCGCGGCGGCAGGTGCAACCCGGGCGCGCCATGTCGGCTTGTTTGTGGCGCGGCGAGATGCTATCGTGGAGGCTAATCCCTCAGACAAAGGAGCGCACCCTATGCCAACTGGAACGGACACGGCAGCACTGCCCAAGGGCAAGATCGGCGATTTGGAGGTTTCCCGGATCATCCTGGGCGGTAATCTGCTGACCCACTACCACCACTGCCGCGACCAGAGCTATGTCTACGGCCTGGTGACCCACTACAACACTGAGGAGAAGCTGCTCGAAACCTTCGCGGTCGCTGAGGAAAACGGCATCAACACCATGAGCGTCCACACGGTCGACTGGACGCATCAACTGCTCAAGAAACACCGCGACCGCGGCGGCAAGCTGCAGTGGATCTTCTGCCCGACGGCTGACGTCGACGATCCGGACCTCACCGAATACAAAGAGGAAATCGCCCGCCTGACCGATCTCGGGGCCAACGCGTTCTATGTCTGGGGCGAGCATACCGACGTGCTGGTCAGCGAGGGCAAGGCCGACGTCATCCCCCGCATCCTGGATATCTTCCGCTCGCACAACGTCCCGGCCGGCGTGGGCGCGCACGACTTGGCCGTGATCAAGGCCAGCGAAGACGGCGGGTTCGACCCGGACTTCTACGTCAAGACGCACCACCACCATGACTATCCGACGGCCCCCAAGGACATCTCGGCCCTGACGACCCCCCAAGAGGAAATCCCCGGCTACTGGGACCGCGACCCGGCGGCGACGGCCGAATACATGGCCGGCGTGGAGAAGCCCTGGATCGCCTTCAAGACGATGGCCGCCGGCACGATCCCGCCGGAGAGCGCCTTCGATTACGTCTTCAAGAACGGGGCCGACTTCGTCTTCGCCGGCATGTTCGACTTCGAGATCGCCGACGACGTCGAGATCGCCTCGGGCATCATCAGCAACCTGGGCGCCGACAGATCGCGCCCCTGGCGCGGATAGGCTGCGGACGTTTCTGCAGCATCGCAGCCTGCATGAGGCCGCGCCGCAGCACTGGCCCGGTCACTCTCGAACACCGCGCGCCGCGGCGCCAAGGTGTTTACCGCGCTAGCAGTACAGGCCACAGGCCTGCCAAATACATCTCTTAACTATTGACACGGATATCGCCGCGCGCGAGTATTGGGGATTGCCAGGTGACGGCGGGTAATCGTGTCGCGGTTGGGGCAACTCGACGCCTGGCGGCGACAACGCTTCGGAAAGGAGACCGACCATGTTCGCACGGGATGTCTTATGCGCTGCGGTGATCATGGCGATCATCCTCACCGGCTGTAAGAAGACTGACGGGCAAGCGACAACCCAAGACCAAACCGAGGAGACGACCATGTCTGAGCAATTCCAATACGGCTTCCGATATGATCCCGTTGAGGTCGTCGCCAGCGACGGGAGCTTGGATGCTTCTCTCGTGCGGACGCTGCTCTTGAAGACGCCCTACCCGGGCGATGCCGCCGAGGTCGAGGCGCACTTTGCGAAGGTCATCGGCGCGCAGAACGACGACGGCAGCCTCAAGGACGAGGACGACCGACCGCCCTTGGAGGCGACCGCGCTGAAGCTGCGGCGCCTGCTGCAAGAGGGCTACTCGCCGAAAAGGCCCCAGATGCAACGGGCCATCGCCTTCGTGGAAAAGGCCCTGGCTGAACTTCCGGAAGCCGACTGGCCCGAAGCGCCGGGCGATGCGGTGCACGTGATGTGTCTGCTAGGCAAGACCGACCGCCCCGTCATCAAGGTCCGGCTGGAGGCCCTGGCTGAGAAGATGCCCGAGCTGTGGGGGGGAGGCTGTCCCGGCACGCCGTTCGCCCAGCTGGTGGACCTATGGGCCGGGCGCGACGTCGCGGACGTCAATAGCGCCATCGAATCGACGCTGGTCTGGGCCGACGAAGCTATCGCAGCGCCCGGCTGCAGCAGCAAACTAGCCCTGTGTTCGTCCTGGACCATGATCGAGGTGCTCGGCGAGATCGACCACCCCACCGCAACGCGGCTGGCCAGGAGGCTCGTGCCCATGCTGCTTCGCGCCCAACAGGCTGACGGCCATTGGCGGGAAGGCCACGGCGGCGACAAGACGTTCTTCGTCCTTCGCATGCTGTCGGTTCACGGTCTGCTGGACGAACTGCGCGATCTGCCACCCCTTCCGGCGGACTGGCGAATCGTTCGAGCCCTGCCGCTCCCGGGAGGCCGCGCTATGAACATCTGCGCGCTGGACGGCCACCTGTGGGTGCTGGACATGGCCGGCCCGGCCATCATCGAAATATCACCGACCGACGGCGCGGTCATCAAGACGCTCGAGTTCGGGCCGGTCCCCGGGCTCAATGCCTTCACCCTCGCCGCCGGCGACGGTGTGTTCTACGTATCAGCCTTCGGCCACAAGGATGAGCGCCCCGACCTCAGGCGCCCCGACGCGATCCACGAAATCGACGCCGCCACCGGCAAGGTCCTCCGCAAGTTCGACATGACGCGGACCGGCGACATCACCGGTGCGACCCGAGTCGGCCGGGAGCTGCTGGCCTGTGACGGATGGGGCGGTGGCGTGTGGGTGGTCGATCTGGACAATCCCGATGCGGAGTTGACTCAGACCTTCGACCGCGTCGCAGCCGGGATGCCCGACTACCTCGCCAGCGACGGCGAGACGATCTGGGCCGTCGAGTTCATGGCTCCTTCGCTGGTCAAAAGCACGTCTGACGGTAAGCTGCTCGACTGGACGGAACGCCCCTTCGGTCTTAACCCCGTCGCCTGGGACGGCAAGAATCTCTGGGCGTTCGACTCGGACAACAATCGAATCTGCCTGATCGAACGTGCGTCGGCCGACGAGGCCCCGTCGATCGAACTGACCCGCCAGCTTATCCAGGCCGAGCCAACGTTCGACATCCCTAACTTGGATGGCGCCGCACGGCGCCAGGCGTTCGCCGTCAATTTGCTCTCACCGATCTCCCAGCCGCAAGACACCGACGATTTCGATGCCCAGTTCACGCTCGGCTGGTCTGATGACGCCCTGCTGGTGGGGGCTCGCATCCACGATGACGACTTCGTCGCCGCGAAGGACCTCAAGAAGCTGTGGGGCAACCAGGCTGACTGCGTCTTGGTGTATGTCAAGGCGCCCGACGGCGAGATGCTGCGCGTCGTCGTCGAGCCGGGCATGACCGACGACCAGCCCGAGCCCCGCATCATGCACGAGCCCCACACCAACCGCACGCGAGAGGCCACTGTCCAGCGCCGCAAGCTTGATGACGGATACGCCCTGCAGATCTCGCTGCCGTGGGACCTGATCGGCATCGAGCCGGCTGAGGGGAAGGACCTGCGCGTCCAGTTGATCGCGTTGGACGTCGACGCGGCCGGTGAGGACATGGAGATGCATGGCCTGATGTGGTATCCGGCCACGGGTACGCCGGAGAATCCGATGATCTCATACCGCGTGAGTCTCGCCCAGCAGGCCAGCCCGGCCGCGACGGCCTTGGTCACGCCGGTCAAGAACGCTCACGGCCTGATCGATAGCATCCGCGTGGCCGCACGGGCCGAGCGCGTGGGCCAGACCGTCACCATCGCAGGCAATGGCGCAGTCTCGGGCGAGACGGCCCTCACTATCGATAGGGCCGGTATGGCCGTCGCTTGGATCCCCCTGCCCGCGGGCAACCAATGGCCGCTGACACTCACGCTCGACGGCGAGACCATCGCCACCTTCGACCCCGCCGCAGCAACCGTCAGCGGACGCGTGATCATCGAGGGCGTGCCCAGCCTCGGCTGGGGCAAGAGCGGCGATACGACCTTCGCCGGCGCGCTGGAGTCGGCGCTATCGGTCACGGAGCATCCCTACAGCTACGCCCAGATCATGGGCTATTCGGGCCTGGCGTTTCGGTTCCGATGGGGGCCGAGGAGCGAGGGGTGGTGTCCGTCGGTACCGGTCGGCGAGTTCCCCGAAGAACAGGCAGCCGTCATCTGGGCGACCGGCTGGCAAGTGCAGGATGAAGACAACATGGACAACGAAGACGATCCGCACATGGAACGCTTCGCCGCCGACATGGTGGCCAGCATCGACGCGGGATTCCCGGTGGTCGGATACGGGCCCGGCCGGCCCGCTCTGAACGTGGCCGTCGCCTTCGGCTACGACAACGGCGGCGAGTCGTTCCTGTGGTGGGACTTTTTCGGCGGCGACACGCCGGTGGTCCTGCCGGCGACCCAGACCGGCCCGTGGATTTGGATCCTGAAAAGCTTCAACGAGCCGCCCAGCCGGCGCAAGCAATTGCTGGCATCGCTGAAGATCGCGGTTCGCAACTGGCATCGGCCGGATGAAAAGCTACCCCCGGGCAAGTATTACTATCTGTGGGGCGATGTGGCCTACACCGCCTGGGCCGCCGACATCCGTAAGGCCGCAACATTCGATGACGAACAGCAAGGGCCGCTCTTCTTCGCCAACTGGTGGTGCTTTGGGATCCTCGTCGACGCTCGCAACACGGCCGCCGTGTTCCTGCGTGAATACGCCGACGCCGCCGGCGACGACCAGGCAGCAACCCATATCCGCAAAGCAGCCGACCTCTATCAGCAGGAAGGACAACTGCTCGGGGCTTTCTACGGGACCAAGGATGCATTCATTGGCCCGTGGTCGGGCAAGAGCGCCGAAGACTGGACCGACGAGGTCCGCCAGCGGGAGTTCGCCGCCATCGCCCAGGCCCACAGCCTCGACCGTCAGGCCATCGCCGAACTCGAAGCCGCCCTGGCGGCGATGGAATAGTCCCCGGACAGGCGGAAGGAGCAGTGCAATGAAGGCGACACACCTCTGTGCTCTTGTTGTATTGGCTGCGGCCGCACTTGCCTTCGCGCTCAGCCTGGCCGGGTGCGAGGAAACCGATAGGCAAGCCAAAATGAAAGGCCATGCCCAAGTCGTTGCTGTCGACGGAGACCAGCCGACCCGCGACGTCGCCGCGCTGCACCGCGCCGCTGAAGCCGGTGACGTCGACGCGATGCGTCAACTGGGCAATGCGTACTGGCGCGGTCGTGATGGTGTCGAGCAAGATGAGGTCGAAGCCGTCAAATGGTATCGCATGGGGGCCGAGGCCAGAGACCCCAAAGCAATGCTGTACCTCGCACTGTCTTATGGTACCGGTGATGGGGTTGCCCAAGATGACGGCGAGGCCGCCCGGTGGCTGCGCCAAGCTGCTGAGGCCGGTAATGTGGATGCCATGAACCTGCTTTCTGGGATTTATCACGAGGGCAGAGGCGTCGACCAGGACGATGCCGAAGCGATCCGCTGGTGTCGCAACGCGGCGAACGCCGGAAGCATCCACGCCATGTTACTGCTCGGCATGATGTACGACTACGGGGATGGTGTTGACCGGGACTACGGCGAGGCCCTTCATTGGTACGGCCTGGCCGCTGAGGCCGGCGATGCCGCGGCCATGCACGGACTGGCCATGATGTATCGCAGAGGCCATGGCGTTGAGCGAGACGATGTCGAGGCCGTGCGCTGGTGTCGCAAGGCCGCCGAAGGGGGAAACAGTGATGCCATGTGCAACCTTGGTGTGGCCTACTTCCACGGCACCGTGGTGGCACAAGACTATGCCGAGGCCATTCGTTGGTTTCATCAGGCCGCGCAGAGCGGCAGCGCGATCGGAATGAGGGAGCTCGCGAAAATCTACTACTATGGGTACGGCGTTGACAAGAACGCCGACGAGGCTATTTCATGGTTCCGCCGCGCTGCCGAGGCCGGCGACACGGAAAGCATGGTCCAGATCGGCCTGATATACGAGCAAGGACGTGACCTCAAGAAGGACCTAGTCGAAGCTGAGAAGTGGTACCGCGCCGCACTGGCGGACCCAAACGCGCCGCAGCGCGACCGGGCGCGCGCACAAGAACGCTTGGACCTTCTGACCGACTAGACGGCCGACCGAGGGAGACACGACCCATGAATGACGGCGACCGTGAGATCATTGACCATTTTTCCTGGGTGCGGGAGCAGACGTTGGAACTCCTGCGGCGCTTGCCGGATAAGTTGCTGAGTCAGACCTCGGCCGGGTGTGATGAGACGCTCGGCGACGCGCTGACCCATGCCGGATGCGGCGAGGACTGGTGGATGGCCAACGTCCTGGGCGATGGCGGGCCGGCGCACCACCCCTACCCCGGCGACAGGCAGGCCCTCATCGATCAGATCGCTAGCTGTCGCGACCGCGTGGTGGGCTTCTTCTCAGCCGACAACGGGGGCCCGATGGGCCGGACCTTCTCCTTCACGGCAGACGACGGCCGCGTCGAACAGTGGACCGGGCGGGATCGCCTGATGTACTTCATCGACCACGAAGTCCACCACCACGCCCGGATCACACAGGCCTTGCGACAACTGGGCTTCGACGACTTCCCTTGGCCGGGGTGCGAGGCCTAAGAATAGTAAGGCCGGCCCGCGTGCAAGCAAGGCAAAGGTCCGCCATGGCGGATTGCACGCCCTGCAGGCTGCGGCCGTAGTCGGAGACCGCCCTGCCGTCGGCCAGCGGGTCTTAGCCGCACCAGGGGCGGGCGCGGTCTTTGGCGAGTTGTTCGGTGAGGATGGTTGAGGCGAGTTCAACGTCGCCGGCGATCTCGTAGTCGAACATGCCGAAGAAGACGAAGTCGGCGCCGTTTTCGAAGATGTATTTCAAGGCGCTCTCCGGCGGAATCGTGCCGGCGGCCATCGTCTTGAAGGCGATCCACGGCTGGTCCACGGTCTCCATGAACTTGGCCGTACCGGCTGGGTCGCGGTCCCAGTAGCCGATGTGTTCATCGGTGGCGTGCTCGAGTTGGTCGGGCGGGACCTGCGGGCCGGAGGGGTAGTCGTGATGGTGGAAGGTCTTGACGTAGAAGTCCGGGTTCAGCCCGTTGGCTTCGGAGGCCTTGATGACTTCGAGGTCGTGGGCGCCCACGCCGGCCGGCAGGCCGCATTCGCGGAAGATATCCAGGCACTTGCCGATCACGTCGATCTTGCCGTCGGCCACCAAGCCATCGGAGTGGCAGCCCCACACGTAGAACGCATCGGCGCCCAGTTCGGCCAGGCGCATGATCTCTTCCCGATAGGCGGGCAGGTCGTCGCCTTCGGTGGAGGCCGTCGCGCAGAGAATCCACTGCATCTTGCCGCCGCGGTCGCGGTGTTGCTTCATGAGCTGGTGCACCCAGTCGACCGTGTGGATGTTCATGCCGTTGATGCCGTGCTCTTCAGCGATCGCCAGGGTTTCGAGGACCTTCTCGGGCGTGTTGTAGTGCTCGACCAGCTTGAACACATAGTGCTGATCGCGGCAATGGTGGTAGTGGCTCAGCAGGTTCCCGCCCAGCATCATGCGGGAGATCTCCAGGTCGCCGATTTTTCCGGTGGGAAGCGCTGCGGTGTTCGTTTCCGTGGTCATAACGGGTCCTCGTCTTGGTGTATTCGGCCGTCCGGCTGGGGAGTGTAGGATATCGCCTCGTCGTTTCGTGAACAAGCGATCCCGGCGGCCTACCCAACCTGGCGGCGCCAGAGGTCGGCGTAGATTCCCCCCCGCTCGAGCAGGTCGTCGTGATGGCCCTGTTCGACAAGACGCCCATCTTCGATGACCAGGATCATGTCCGCCGAGCGCGCCACCGACAGACGATGGGCGACAACGAACGTGGTGCGCCCCTCGGCCAGGCGGTCGATGGCCTCGAGAATCAGCGACTCGCTGATGGCGTCGAGGTTGCTCGTGGGCTCGTCCATGATGAGGATCGGTGGGTTCTTGAGGAACGCCCGGGCGATGGCGATGCGCTGGATCTGCCCGCCGCTGAGGCCCACGCCGCGCTCGCCGACGACAGTATCGTAGCCGGATTCCTGCTCCATGATGAAATCATGGGCATTGGCGGCGGTGGCGGCGTGGAGTATGTCGTTCTCTGATGCGCCCTGGCGGCCATAGAGGATGTTCTCGCGAATCGTGCCGGAAAACAGCACCGGCTCCTGCGGCACGAGGCCGATGGCCTTTCGCAGCGATCGGACCGTCACGTCGCGGACCTCATGGCCGTCGATCAGAATCCGCCCGCCCTGGACGTCGTAGAACCGCGGCAGCAGGCTGAGCGTGGTGGTCTTGCCCCCGCCGCTGGGCCCGACCAGGGCCACGCGAGACCCGGCCGGGATTTCGAACGACAGGTCCTTCAAAACGATCTGCGGCTTGTCGACAGGGTAGCTGAAACGCACATCCTCAAAGCGCACCGTCGGGGCGGCCCCCAGTTCCAGCAGCGTTGCGCCGGGGGTGTTCTGGATCTTCGGCTCGGTGTCGAGGAACTCAAAGATGCGCTCGGTGGCCGAAACGGCGGACTGCAGTTGCCCGTACGAGCCCGTCATCCACTGGACCGGCGTGAACAGTCTGTCCGTGTAGAGGTAGAACATCATGATCGCGCCGATGCTGACCTGTTCGATCGAGGCAAAATACACGCCGGCCAGCAGCACGATCGCCAGGCCCAGGAACCGCGTTGCCTCGCCACCGGCCGTCAGCAGGCCGGTCAGCAGACTGTGGCGCAGAGCATGCGTCCGCAGCTGTTCGGTGTGCTCCAAGACCCGCGCCTGCTCGGCGTGCTCGGCCCCGAACGACTGCACCTCGCGGATCATGCCGAACCGCTCGTGCACGTGGCCCGACATCTGCTCGGTGCTCTCCAGCATGTGGCGGCTGGCCGTGCGCAGCGGGCGGCTGAGCAGTCGCGTGGTGATCAGAAACAGCGGGAGCACCGCAAACGACACCAGCGCCCAAGGCCAGTTGATTGCGAGCATGATGCACGCGATGGTGATCATCTGCAGCACCCCCTGGCAGGTGACGATAATGCCGAGTTCGATGGCCTGCTGGGCGGTCGCGACATCGGTGATTACCCGCGAGGCGATCGCCCCGCTCGGCCGGGCGGCGTGGAAGCCCAGTGACAGCCGCTGCACGTGCGCGAAGAGCTGATAGCGTATGTCGCGGATGACCGATGCACTCGCTCGCTGGGGCAGGTGAAGGCGGCCGACCGTCACGATCGCGTGCATGACCAAAAGTCCGAGGAACACGCCCGTCAGAACGGCGATCTTCTGCCACGCCTCGTCGGCAAGCATGGTCCTGCCGGTCACGCGGAACGCAGCATCGGCGAAATCGACCACCTTCCCGACGTAATAGGGCATGTAAGTCGACATCACCATCCGCAGCAGCGACGCGATCAGCGCGATGATCATCACCTTGCGGTACGGCCGCGCGTACGCCAGAAATCGCCACAGATTCCGCATGGCCCTACCCTACCCCTTTCCCCTGTCCAGGGCAACGTGCCCCCCCCGAACGGTCAGGGGTGTTCCCATCCTTGCCACGACCGAAGACGAAACAGTAAGATATCGGCACTGAAGCCGCTGATTGGGCTGTCCTTCAAAGCAGCCCGCAGCATAGGGGCAGGCTAACGCCGCCACCCGAGGAGAACCTGATGAAACATGCGCGCAACATTCTCGTCCTGAGCTTGATCCTGCTAACAGCCGTTCCGGCTTGTGCGCAGGACTACACCAAGGGCATTCTCGATCGCGACACCGTCATCGAGGCCGCCAAGAGCGTCACCACCGAAGCCTACCCCAACGCCGATATGGTCGTCGTCGACGGCCACGTTATCGTGCAATACAACGCCGACGGCACATCCACGCGATGGGACGATACCGTCATCAAGGCGCTCACCGAAAAGGGCAAGCGCAGCAGCCAGGAGAACGGCCTCTACTTCACCATCCCCTATGACACGGTCAAGCTCACCCTCCTGGAGATCATCAAGCCCGACGGCCAGGTCGACCCCATCAACATCACCATGAACAGCCGCATCATGGTCGACCCTTCGCAGATGGCCATGAACATCTACAACCCCAACCGAAAGGTCCTTGGGTTCCGCGTGCCGGGCCTGGAAATTGGCGACATGGTGCGGTACGTCTATCGCCGCCAAACCGTCAAGACGCGCATGCCCGACGCCTGGTACGACTACGAGCTCGCGCAATACACCTTCCCCATCAAGCATTTCGTCTACGAGGTGCTGGGGCCCAAGGAGCTGCCGCTCAAGAAGATCATCGTCAAGGACGAGGTCGCCGGGACCATCGAGCACACCACCGGCGAGAAGGACGGCCTGCTGCACAACCGCTGGGAAGTCAGCGACGTCCCTCGCGTATTCTCCGAGCCCAGCATGCCGCCGCTATCGCGCGTGGTGCAGCGAGTGCGGGCCAGCACGATCCCCGACTGGCAGACCGTCTCGCGGTGGTACTGGAATCTGTGCGAGCCGCACATCAAGACCACCACGCCCGAGATGGCCGAGATGGTCGCCGAACTGACCAAAGGCCTGACGGATCGGCAAGCGAAAATCGAGGCCATCTTCCGCTGGGCGTCGCAGAAGGTCCGATACATGGGCATCACCACGGAGACCGAAGCGCCGGGCTATGAGCCGCACGACGCGTCGATCACCTTCGAGAACAAGTACGGTGTCTGCCGCGACAAGGCCGCCCTGCTGACGGCTATGCTGCGGCTGGCCGGGCTCGACGCCAATGTCGCGCTCATCCACGCCGACATCAAGAAGGACCGCGAAGCGCCGGATTCCTTCTTCAATCACGCCGTGGTCGCGGTGCGAGAGGCCGATGGATCGTGGCAACTGATGGACTGCACGCCCGCGATCACCAAGCAACTGCTGCCCAGCTACCTGTGCGACCGCAGCTATCTCGTCGCGTCGGAGGCCGGCGACGACCTGGCCACCTCGCCCATCATCCCGGCGGAGGAAAATCTCGTCCACATCGAGACCACCGGCGCGATCAGCGAGGCGGGCGATCTGACGCTCCAGAGCGTTCTGCGATTCGAGGGCATCAACGACAATAACTACCGCGGCTACTTCTCTCGCATCAAGCCTGCTGAGCGCCGCCAGTTCTTCGAGCGGGTGGCCAAGAGCATCGTCGCCGGTGCGACGCTGACGCGATTGTCCATCGAACCGGCTGACATGCAGGACACATCCCAGCCGCTGACGGTGCGGATGGACATCACCGCGCCTGACGTTCTGGTCTCAAGCGACCGCTGCAGCACGATGCAGCCTCCCCTGGTGGGCACGTCGGTGGGCATGGTGAACTTCATCCTGCGCAGCACCGGCCTGGATAAGCGCACCTACCCGATGACCACCGACATGGCCTGCGGCGTCCGCGAGACGCTACGGATTACGCTGCCTGACTCGCTCGGCCAGGCGGTCATGCCGACCTTCACCCCGATCGACGACCCGACCCTCACCTGGAACCGTTCGCTGCGAATCGATGACGGCCAACTCGTCGGAACCAACGAGTTCCTCATCAACGTCGTGGAGTTCAGCCCCACCCAGTATCTCCAACTCAAGGAACACCTGCGCACGATCGAATACAACGAGCGCAAGATGCCGATCTTCGCCGGCCCGGCTAGCCCGTCGCCCGCAACGGACCTCGTCGGCCCGGACGACGATTACGTTACGCTCGATCGACGCCGCATCTACACACTCAAGGACGCTCGCAACTGGACGCTCACAGCGTCGATGACCAAGAAGATCCTTACCCACGCCGGCAAGACCGAAAGCGCCGAACTGAAGTTCAGCTACAACCCCGCGTGGGAGGATGTCAAACTGGTCAAAGCCACCGTCACCGCTCCCGATGGGACGGTCAAAGAAGTCCGAAAGGAAGAGATCAACCTGATGGACGCCGAGTGGGTGGCGATGGCGAAGCGCTACCCGGCCGGTAAGACATTGGTGGTCAACCTGCCCAACGTCGAAATCGGCAGCATCATTCATTACGAGGTCAAGCGGACGTATCGAGATCGGCCGTTCTTCTGGATGGGCGAAATCTTCGCTGACTTCAATCCCATCGTCAGCAAGGTTGTGCAGATCCACGCCCCGACGGACCTGCCGCTGACGGTCCACTCCGTCGCGGCCGAGGCGCTGACGGCCACCAAGCGAACCGAAGGCGCCACAACCATCTACGAATGGTCCATCGCCAATCAGCCCGGGCTGAAGCAGGAACGCATGGTGCCCCCTTTGTGGAGCTTTGCCCCCACGGTCAACGCATCCGTCGGCGAGTGGTCGGCCTACGCCAACGAGATTGACACCGTCTTCGAAGCCGCTGCCGGCAAATCGAAGGTCGCCGCCGCCAAGGCCCGAGAGCTTGTCGAAGATCTCGACGGCGACGACGCCAAGGTGATCGCCATCCGCGATTTCGTCGCCAAGACCATTCGGACGCTCGGCTTTTCGGTCTACTTCGAGCCCAGCATCGACGAGTTGCCGCTGACGACCATCACGCCGGCCGACCGCGTGCTGGCTGACGGCTACGGCAACCCGACCGACCGAGCCGTTCTCCTGACGGCCATGCTGCGAGCGGCGGGCTTCAAGCCGGAGCTTGTTCTGGCCATCAGCATACCCGACGTACATGGCATCCATAACATGCTGACCCAATGCCCTCAAACCGACTCCTTCACCGTCGCCCTCGTTCGTGTCACCTCTGAAGGTCGCGAGGTCTACCTCAACGATTCCGATCAGTACGGCGCATTGGGTGCGACCGGGTACGATCGGGGCCTCGGCCTCACCGTGGCTACCGCCCAATTTCGGCCCATTGCCGCCGCGCCCGACAGACGCGAACTCACCGAGTTGACATACAACATCCGCCTGTCTGCTGAAGGCGATGCGACGATTCTCAGGGGCCGACGGTGGCGGGGGGACACCTTTGGCATCGTCAATCGGATGTACGCGGAAATGACCCCTGAAGAACGGCGACGGTCCCATCAGGAATCCATCAGCCGTATTTCGCAGTCGGCGACCGCCAACGGCGAACTCGTGACCGACTTCACGCAGTATCCGGCCATCGGGAAGCTACCGGTCGTGGCGACTAAGTACGCTGTGCGCGACGGGGATCACCTGTACCTCAAGCTCCCCACCGATCTATGCAGCCTGTCTCTGCCCGGAACGGACAAGCGGGCCAACGACGTCTACTGGTCCAGCCCCAACCGACAGACCGGCCGCGTGACCATCGAGTTGCCCGAGGGCTTCACCGACGTGCTCCTGGCCCCCCCCGACATCGATTGGCAAGCCCCGGCCGGCGCAGGCCACGTGCGCGTCCGCGTTACGCAGGAGGCCAACCCCCCGCGACTGGTGATCGATTACGACGTTGACCTCAAGGCCGCCGTCATTCCAGCCTCGGAGTACGACAAGCTACTCGAGATCGGGCGCCGCCTGTCGCATCCGAGCGCCCGCACGATTGTTCTACGCAAGAGCAAGCCCTAAGCATCCGACGCGCTTACGGCCGGATGTAGATCGGGGTGGAGAAGGCGTGTCGGCCGTTGGCATCGGCGGTTTCGATGCGGAAGTAGCTGGCCTTGCGCGCCGCCTTGCGGCCCAGCGCCAAATCCACGACCGGCTCGTGCTTGGGCCAGACTTCCTTGATGACCTTTCCGTTGGAGATGACTCGCACCCACGCCACGCCGGCCGCGGCCGCCACGCGGGCCCGGAGCTTCAGCTTGGCGCCCACCTTGGGCTTCAGCGTTGATCCCATCGGCTTGCCGTTGCACGTAACGTCCAGCAGCGGCGCCTCGGAAGCGAAACAGTTGCCCGCCCGCAAGGCCTCGATCAGCGCCTTGGACGTGCAGCGCTCGGCGTAGATGCCGGTCCAGGCCGTGCCGATTTCGACGACCAGGTGACAGTCGCTCGCCCCCACCAGCGTTACCCGCTGCCCGCGACAGAGCAGATCGTCGGCCAGTCGCGACCCGGCCGCGCCGGTCAGGAAATACGCATCCGCCACCTCGCCACAGCCGTTGGCCATCTCGAAGGCCATATCCCCCAGTTCGCTCATATCGGAGAGCACGTGCTGATACTGCTCCTCGGGCGGCTGCTCGTAGGCCCAGAAGGGATGGGCCACCCACTGGAACCGCGTGAGGGCTTTGACCTCCTCCCAGGCCTCCGGGAGCGTGGCCTCGTTGCGGTACTTGTGCGCGGGCGTCGGCTCGAGGATGCCGATGTGGTACCACCCGCCGCCGGTCTCCTCGCCCCAACTGACGCTGCGGAGCTTGCCGGTGACGCGTTTGGGCTTGGTCGTCCCGTGATCGGTCGCGAAGATAAAGTCCAGCCCCGCCATGGCCGCCCATTCGGCGTTCTCTTCCACAAGGCCCGCCCCGTCGCTGTAGGCCGAATGCGTGTGCAAGTCAGCCAAGTACAGCCGTTCACCGAGAGCACCCAGCAGCTTCCGGCTATCTGCAATCAGCCCGGCCAGCCGCTTGCGATAGCTGGTCACACTCTTATAGACGCCCGCCTCCCGAACGCCCTTCAACCACGTCACCTTCTGCGCCCGCGCGTTGGTCATGCTCTCGTCCTCTCTATCAAAGGGGCACACAATCTAACGGAGCACGCCCGCCCAGGCCAGGCCCACGTGGCGCTGCGGCGGGCGGCGATCGGAGGCCGGCGCCGGCGCGGACATCAAAAACACTCTGGCGGTGTAGGTGTAGACTGCATACAAACAGGGCTGCCCGATGAGACGAATGAAAAGGATAGGCCATGCATCCGATTGACGAGTACGTGATTGAAGATACCAGTGCAGCGAAGTTGCGGGTTAGTGTGGAGGGGTTGCAGCGGTTTGTGGAGGCGCCGTTGGCGATGTCGGTGCATTGGGGGCTGTATGCGCTGAGCACTGAGGGCAACGAGTGGATCTACTTCACGCATCGCATTCCGAACGAGGAGTACCTCAAGCGAATGGAGCGGTTCAACCCCACGCGGTTCTGCGCGGATGAGTGGGCTGACCTGATGGTCGAGGCCGGGCTGAAGTTCCTGCTGATTACGTCCAAGCATCACGACGGCTTCTGCCTGTGGGACACGCAGCATACGGACTTCAAGTCCACCAACACCGCGTTCGGCCGGGACATATTGGCTGAGCTGGCTGAGGCCCTGCACGCGCGCGGGCTGGGGCTGCACTTCTATTACTCGCTGGTGGATTGGACGCACCCGGCCTACCGGGAGGATTGGCCCGCCTACATCGCCTACTACCAGGACCAACTCCGCGAACTGCTGACGAACTTCGGGCAGATTGACGGCGTTCTGTTCGACGGCTATTGGCCGCGGTATGCGTTCGAGGACGGCGAGGAGGCCCGCTACTTCCGGCCGGGCGGCGAGTGGGATTTGGCCGGCACGTACGATCTCATCCACGAGCTTCAACCGGGCGCGATGGTGACCAACAACGCCCACATCCCGCTGCAGCCGGGCGAGGACTACCAGGTATTCGAACTGGACCTGCCAGGTGAGAACACATCCGGCTTCAACACCACCGAGATCGGCGACTGGCCCAAGGCCACCTGGTGGAACGTCAACACCGGCTGGTCGTATCAGCCGTGGCGCCACTGTGTCAAGAGCGCCCACGAGCTGCTGCGACACTACCAGGCCGCCCGGGCGGTGGACTCGTCGCTGTTCCTGAACGTGGGCCCGCGGAGTTTCGGCGACATTCATCCCCAGGAGCAGGCCATCCTCCGCGACCTCGGCCAAACCATCCGCGAGTTGCGGCTCTAGAGCGAAGGCTACAAAGTGATGACCTTGTCCGGGCCTTCGGCGAAGGCTTCGAAGATTCGCGTCACCTGCCAGGCCTGCTCGAGCGTGCCCTTGCCCGGTGGCCGATCGGCCAGGATGCTCTGGACGAACTCGTTTAGCTCGCCCCAGTAGCCCAGGATGAACACGCCCTTGTTGTAGAGCTGGCCGAGGGAGAACTCCGGCTCCCATACGAGTGATGCGCCGTCGACGCCCGGGGTGCAGAAGCTCGGGTCTACGCCGTAGCCGAGCCCGGAGCTGCGATGGAGCGTGACGCGGGTGTTGTTCTCGATGGTGACGGCCTGGGTCTGGCCGACGAGCATGGTCCGCTCGAACAGCGGGCCCATGGGAATGCCGCGGGACATCGCGAGCGACGCCACCGCGCCGGAATCGAAGGTGAAGGTCGCGACGCCCGCCTGGCTGGGGCCGACCTGGAACAGGAGCGTCCGCGGCATGCCCAGCAGCATCAGCATCAGCGCGACCGGGTGACACAGGTGGTCGAGAAAGCCGACCACCGAGTCCACGCACTCACCGGCTGCGTAGCGGGCCAGCTCGTCGGGGGTCGGGATGTGGAGCGGATACTGGAACGTCGCCAGCGAGATCGGTCCGAAGTCGTCTGCGTCGATGAGCTCCTTGGTCTTTTCGTTGGCGGGGGCGAACATCTTCTTGAAGCCCACGACAACGTTTCGCCCTGCGGTCGCAGCCGCCTGCTGCATCGAATCGATTTCGGCAGTCGTTACGGCGGGAGGCTTTTCGATCCACACGTGCTTGCCGGCGGCCAGCGCCTGGCGGGCGAGCTGCGGATACTGCGGCCGACCGCGATCGTCGTAGCTGGTGACGATCAGCACGGCCTCCAGATCATCGCGGGCCAGCAGGTCGTCGGCACGGTCATAAGCAGCCTCGGCACCGAACTGGCGGGCGAAGGCCTGGGCCTTGGCCATGTCCCAATCGCACACAGCCGCCAGGTCCACCGGCAGGAATTGCAGCGCCGAGTAGATATTCCGAAACGCATGGCTGCCGCAGCCGACAAAGCCAACGCGGACCTGACGCTCGTCACTCAGCCCACCGGTGATCGAAAGACCCATTCCCTTCTCCTTGAAACGGCGTCATCCCTGATCGAGCTGGACGCGAGTGTACCATATCCCCCACCGTAGGGCCTCGGTGTGACCGGGCCGGCCAGGCCGGTTCGGCCATGCCAATCTCTTTCGTATTGTCTCGATAAGCCATCGTGATGTCTCCTTCAGGCGCGGTGTCCCGACGTACGTCGGGGCACCGCGCATGTGCGCTATTACTTGATGCCCAACGACGTGCTCGTCAGGCAGTCGTACCAGTGGACGAACAGGCAGCCGTCGATGACGATCTGCTTGACCTCGCCCATGTCGTCCCACGTCAGGCCGCGGCCCCGCAGCAGGCCTTCCTGCCACAGCCGGCCGTTGTAACGGCGCCAAAACGCCGTGCGGCCGCTGCGCGTAAGGTACGCTTCCAGCAACATGCCCTTCTCATCCGGCGGGCCGTCCGTGTCCAACACGCGCAAACACGTAAACGCCCGGCTGCCGATGCGGACGCGAAACACTCCCGCACCGATCGCGCCGGGCTTGTTCCGCAGACCGGCCCGCGTTGCGTACGTGCCATCCCTGCGAAGGATGTATCGGCCGCGATCTTCGAGCTTGCGCGGCTCCTCGCCGCGCCAGTCATGCTCAAAGCCTTCGTCGCCGAACGTATCCAGCACACACTCGTCGTCCTGCACCTTCAACATAGCCAGCCACTGCACCGACGTATCCGTCAGCCGGCCGAACATCCGACGCCAGTCGACCTCCCAGCCCGTTTCCGGCGACCAATCGTTGACCTGGAACTCCACACCGGCGACATCGTTGACCCGCGCCGGACGCACTGCCAGCATCTCGGTCGCGCTCGTCAGGCGCCAGTCCGGTGCGTCGTAACTGGCCCACAGCGTTCGCTCGCCCACGATCGGCCGGCCGGACCACCAGCGCAGCTCGCGACAGTCCACGGCGAACGGCTTCGCCCGGCTCGGCGTGATCACAATCTCCGGCCGCTTGGCCGGGAACGGTTGTTTCTTTGACGCTTTCATGACTTGCTCCTCAGGCGCGCAGTGGCGCGCCGAAAGGTTGTCGTGTGTTCAGGCGGGCGCAACAAAACGCCCGCTCCTGGAGAGAAACGGGCACTCAATGTGATGACAACTTGTCAGCCAATTCCTCTCGATCAGCGCAGACGGCCTCCAGCGTGTGCCGTGACGGGCATTGTGGGCAGAAAGCATCCTGCCAAGGACCAGCGCCCTCGGCCACCTGCGAGTTAACGAGAGGATTAGCTGAACGTGCGATGCATAGTGACTGAATTATACGCCGCTATCGCGGCGCCGGCTACGGTTTCTCGCCGACGACCACCAGGTTGGTCGACTGACTCTCATCGACCACGCCGATCAGTGACGGCAGTAGGCGGACGTTCTCAAAGCCGGCCTCGGTGAGTATCTCGCGGAATTGCTCATCCGTGTAGGCCTGGTTGCTCTGGGCATGCCGCGTTACGTCGCCGGTGGCGGTGTCGATGATCAAGAACCGTTCGGTGCTCGTCTGTGTCTCGGCATCCCAGAAGTTCTCCTGGAGCCACAGGTGGGGCCGATCGGAGAACAGCCCGGATTCATGCGAGTGCCAAGCTGCGCCCTTCCTGCCCTCTGCCTCGATCTGGGCGAACGTCTGCGGCTCGAGCAACGGCGCCCGCCGGACGCCAGGGCCGCATGGGCCTTGGCCAGGATGGCCCGGGCGTCGGATCGCCGAAACACGTTGAACTGCCCGAAGATCATCATCACCAACCCAAAGCCCTGGCCATAGGCCGCCTGGCGAACGTCATCTAACCGATACGTGCATGCGAGGCCGTCCTTGCGGGCGTTGTCTTGGGCATACCGAATCGCCGCCGGCGCGTAGTCGATGCCCACGCACTCATGGCCGAGCCTAGCCAGGCGACTCGTATACAGCCCCGGCCCGCAGGTCAGCTCGAGGACCTTCGTCGGCTGCCCCGCCAGCAGGTCGCCGTGGATCCACGCGACTTGCTCATCGATCTTCTCGGTCCGCCGGCTGGCGGCGTCGTGATCCTGGCGCAGATGCTCCTTGAGCATCCGTTCGCTAAAGGCCGGGTCGGACCAGGGGATGCAGTCTCCCTCTTCCCACGGGGTGGGCGGAAGCTTGCGATTGACTATGTCTAGTAGCTGATTCATGGTTCATATCCTTCTGCAGCCCGTTGCCGGTTCGCGCAAGCGCAGACACCGGGCCGCGGTGAGTGTGAATGTTACAAATACGAGATGGCCTCCGGGCGAGCGCACAGACTTTCGCCCGACTAGCCGTAGTGATCCGAGATGGAAATGATCAAATGCACATGCCGACATTATCGCCGGAACGCCCCGGGCCGTCAAGCATCGCACCGCTATCGCGGGACATGCGGCTGCCAGAGCCTCGGCTGCCTGGCGCTAGTCGCCACTGACGGTCACGACGACGGTTCGGCGCCGGCCCTTAACGTCGCATTCGAGGTGGAAGATCTGCTGCCACGTGCCCAGCACCGGCCGGCCTGCGGAAATCGGCACGGTCAGCGACGGGCCCAGCAGCGTGGCCTGCAGGTGCGAATGCCCGTTGCCGTCGTGCCAGGTCTGCTCGTGACCGTATTGGCGCGAGGGAGGCATGAGCTTGTTGAGGATCGCGGGGATGTCTTCCCTCAGGCCCGGCTCGAACTCCACGCAACCGATCGCGCCCGTCGAACCGACGTTGAACACGTGCACCGTGCCGGTTTCGATGCCGGACTCAGCCACGATGGCCGCGACGTCGTCCGTGATGTCGTGCATGTCCCCATGCCCGGCGGTGTCGATTTCGATCTCTTGTTGATGGACCATTACTCGTCGGCCTGCTGGTCTGCCTCGCCCAGCAGACGAAGCGCCGCTTCGATGAGGCCCATGAACTTGCCGTCATCCAGGGCGCTGTCGGGGTTGTTCCAGGTGCCGACCACGGTAAACCAGGCGCCGTCGGTCCGCTTCAGCAGGAACGATAGGTTCAGCACGCCGACCTCCGAGCCGCCCTTGTAGCCCCAGTAGTCCCACTGGCCGGCCGCCGGGGGTAGCCCGGGGTTAACGGCCAGGATGTCTCGCGCCGGTGCGCCGGCGTCGTCGGGTGTGGAATGATCTCGCAGCCAGATCAGCGCGCGGGCCAGGTCGGCCGTCGAGGCGAACCACTCCAACTCGTTGACGTACCGCGGCGTGCCGGCAAGTAATTCCAGCCGAACGTCGTCACGGCTCATTGCGGCCACGTCATCGGCCAGCAAGGCCCGTCGTGCCTGCTGGTCGCCGGAAAGGTAGCGATCCGTCAGTTCCGAATCGGGCCCGGCCTTGAGCTTGCACAGTTCCAGCGTGGTCAGCAGCGGCGCGTTCCGGTCCGGCTGGTGGTGACCGGTCGAAGCAAGGATCGCTTCAACCTTTTCCCGGCCCAACGCATGAATGAGATGATCGGTCGCGGTGTTGTCGCTGACGGAAATCATCAGCGTCGCCAGGGCCTGCAGCGTCATCGGCGTTCCAGCCGGCCAGTCCTGCAGGATGCCCGTCGGCAGCGTGATGATTTTTGCGTCCAAGGTGATGACGTCCGCCCACTGTCGCTCGCCGGCGTTGGTGGCCCGTACCAATTCGGCAAGAACGTACAGCTTAAAGGCCGAGCCGATAGCCAAAGTCGCGTCGACATTCAGGGCGGCCAACTGCTCGGGCCCATCATCACCGTATCGGGTCACACATAACGACGCGGTTCCCGGAAGCTTCTCGAGGGCGGCGACGACCTCATCCAGCGACGCCATCAGCGGCGCCCCCATGCCAAAGTTCAGGCCGATGATTTGATGCGGCGGCTGACCTTCGATCACCAGGTGGACCGGAAAGCTGTACCCCTTGTCCGTGATGAAATCGAATTTGCCTTGAAACGACGACTCGACTGCGACCGGCCGAACGTCGATGACGGCCCCGTACTCTTCGAAGTACCCGCTGCCGATCTCCTCGAGCGCCTCGGCGGGGACCTGATTCAAGAAGCTCTCACTGAACGCGCCTTCAAACTCAGCCGGCTTGGCCACAATCATGGCCCGGACGTCCGCGGCGCGTCCGTCCAAGGCGGCTGTGTCCTGCGACGGTTCATCGGCAGGGATGGCCGTCGTCAACAGAACGCAGCAAACGATCCCCACCAGCCAATGTCGCCACGTCATCGCATTCCCACGCATAGTCTTGCTCCCATTTCCAGTGCGCCTTCACGTTACCACGCCAGCCCAGCCGCCGAAAGCGCGCCGTCCGACGGCTGGGCTCCCAGGGAGCTCCGGCAGCGGTCGACGCCCTCTCGCCTTTGACCTCGGCTGGCCTCCTTTGTCGGAGATGCCGCCGCTGTGGTATACTGTCCGGTTCGTTGCACGATTGGCGGAGGTCGTAACTATGTGCTTGGCTGTACCGGGAAAGATTATCGACATCGCTCAGCCTGCCGGCGCTGACCCCGCTGCGGCGATCGGCCCGACGGGGACTGTGGATTTTTGCGGCAACCGTGTGGAGGTCTCGCTGGCGATGACGCCCGAGGCCGCCGTGGGCGACTGGGTACTCGTCCACGCGGGCTTCGCCATCACGATGCTGGATGAGGACGAGGCCCGCGAGACCTGGGCCGTCCTGACCGAAGTGATCGGCGCGGACGCGCCGCTGCCCGGCAGCCCCGCCGCCGACGCTTAAGGCCACCGCGACCATGAACGCCCACCCAGCCACCGCCCGAGCGCTCGTCGAGCAGATCAACCGGGCCGCTGCGCCCCTCGGCGGCGTGGGTGTCATGGAAGTCTGCGGCACGCACACCGTCAGCCTGTTTCGCAGCGGCGTGCGGAGCCTGTTGACCGACCGCATCGAGCTGATCTCGGGGCCGGGCTGTCCGGTCTGCGTCACCAGCCAGGGCTACCTCGACGCGGCGTGCGAACTGGCGGCCCGCGACGACGTGACGATCTGCACCTATGGCGACATGGTCCGCGTGCCCGGCTCGCACGGAAGCCTGAGCGAGATGCGGGCCAAGGGCGCCGACGTGATGGTGGTCTATTCCGCGCGAGATGCGCTGGCCCACGCCCGGAACAACCCCGACCGGCAGGTGGTCTTCCTGGCCGTCGGCTTCGAGACCACCACGCCGGCGACGGCCGCCACCGTCATCGACGCCGACCGCTGCGGCGCCGAGAACTTCACCGTCCTGCCCGCCCACAAGCTCGTGGTCCCGGCGATGGCCGCCCTGCTGGCCGCCGGCGACGTGCCCATCGACGGGTTCCTGTGTCCGGGCCACGTGAGCGTCATCATCGGCGCGGGCGCCTATCAGCGGCTTGTCGACGACTATCGCCGCCCGTGCGTGGTGGCCGGCTTCGAACCGACCCAGATGCTCGACGGCATCTTGCACATCGTCCGACAGGTCGCCGCCGGCGACGCCCGCGTCGAGAACGTCTACGGCGTCGCCGTCACCGACGAAGGCAACGCCGCCGCCCGCCGGCTGATCGACCGGGTATTCGTCCCCGCCGACACCGTCTGGCGAGCGATGGGCACGATCCCGGCCAGCGGCCTGGACCTGCGCGAGGAATACAAACGCTTCGACGCGCGGGAGCGCTTCGATGTCCAAGAAGGCCCGGACGTCTGCCCGCCGGGCTGTCTGTGCGGGGACGTCATCCAGGGCAAGGCCCACCCGCCCGAGTGCACACTGTTCGGCGTCGCCTGCACGCCCGTCAAACCCGTCGGGCCGTGCATGGTCAGCTCCGAAGGCGCCTGCGCGGCGTGGTACAAATACGGACGAACCGGTGAACGCTAGTAACGCCCCGAACGGGTCCCACGCCTTTGCTTGCAAAGGCGTGCCTCCGCTCCGCACGCTGAGGCGCAGCACGCTTCTGCGAGCAGAAGCGTGGCACCCAAGACGACGGATGTGGCGGGAGCGCCGCAGCCATGCATGAGATGTCGATCGCCATTCCGCTGGTTGAGCAACTGCAGGCCCTGGCCGCCGAGCACAACGCCGCGCGCGTGGAAGCGTTGACCGTCGCGGCCGGCGTGATGCGACAGGTGGTTCCCGAGGCCCTGGTGGTCGCCTTCGAGGTCGCCGCGGCCGAGACCTGCGCAGCCGGTGCGAGTCTCACAGTCGAGAGCGTCCCCCTCGCCGCTCGCTGTCGGCAATGCGGCCGGCAGTTCGAGCCGTCCATTGACTCGTTCGTGTGCGACCGGTGTAATCAGGCCGACGTCGAGATCATCGACGGAAACGACATAGTCCTGACGTCCGTAACCTTCCAACAGGCCGACGATGAAGATCAACCTGGTTAAGAACGTTCTCGAAGCCAACGAAGCCGCCGCCGAGCAGAACCGCCGGCGCCTCGACGACGCCTGCGTCCTGGCCGTCAACATCACCAGCGCGCCCGGCAGCGGCAAGACATCGCTGCTGGAGGCGACCGTGCCAGCCCTGGCCGACGAGCTGCCGGCGGCCGTGATCGTCGGCGATCTGCAGACCACGCGCGATGCCGAGCGACTGGCCGCCATCGGCGCGGCGACGACGCAGATCAACACTGAGGGCGGCTGTCATCTCTCGGCCGCCCAGGTCGCCAAGGCGCTGGACACGCTCGACTTGACCTCGCTGCGGCTGCTGTTTATCGAAAACGTCGGCAACATGGTCTGCCCGGCAGCATTCGACCTCGGCGAGCACGTTCGCGTCGCGATGCTGTCGGTGCCCGAAGGCGACGACAAGGTCGCCAAGTACCCCACGCTGTTCCAGCCGGCCGACGTGATCCTGATCCACAAGATCGACCTTGTCGATGCGCTCGATTGCGATCTGGCCCGCATCCACGCCGATATCGCCAAACTCAACACCCGCGCGCCGGTCTTCGAGACCTCCACGAAGACAGCCGCAGGCCTGGACCAATGGTACAACTGGCTCCGCACGAAATGCCCGTGAGGGGGGGCAAGGCCACCGCCGGCAAGAAGGTCCACGGCACCGGCGCGATCCCGGGTGGGATGAACAAGAATTTGTCCATCGCCGAGCGCGACTCCTTACTGGCCGATGTCGACCAGATGCACGAATGGGCTCGCGGCGCGCTCAGTCCTTTTTGACCTGCAGGGCCGGGTCGCGGATCTGGCGGAAGTCCAGGTGTGGCGGGCAGGTGACGGTATCGCGAACGGTCTGGCGATGGGTCTCGGCGACGGCTGCGCCTTCGGCCAGGGCCAACTGCCTGGCCTTGAGTTCGTAGAACAGCCTGCTCAGCGTCGGTTCGCCCTCATGCATGTCGGCCGGCTCGGCGGGGCGGGCCAGAAACTCCTCCACCTCCGGCCAGACGGCGGGATCGTCCTTCTCCAGCAGGCATATCACACGCAGAATCTCCAGCCGCGGATGCGACCGGATCTCGGGCGGCATGGTTTCGAGCAAGGCCAGGAACTCCTCGCCCCGCCCTGTCCGCACGAGCGATTGGGCGGCCTCGCGGGCCAGGCGAATGTCCGTGCATCGCAGTTGCCACGCCTGCATCCACTGGCCGGCCGCCTCGTCGCGCCGATCGGCATGCCAAGCCGACAGGGCCAGGTTCCGATGCGCCCACGGCGTCTGGGCCAATTCCAACGAACGCCGCCACGCCTGCTGGGCCCCGGCGACATCGGCCGATCCGTCATCGGTTGCATAGCGAAGCACGCCCAGTTGCAGCCACGCATACCAGTTGTCCTTGCAGCCGCCCTCGACGGCCCGCTCGAGCATGTCCCGCCACGGGGCCTGGACCATGAACGATGGCGGGCACTCGCCGTCGGCCGGCTCGGCCATCGCGCCGCTTTCCAGCAGCTCCAGCCACGGGGCCTGCTCGTCGCCCATCGACTCGTCGTCGAACACCAACGACGTCGGCCAGCCCGTCTGCTGCCCGGCGGCCCCGAGCCGTCGACGCTCCAGCGATGCCCAGCCGCTGCCGCGTTGAAGAATCTCGTCGGCCGGGCGGTCGGCCATCGCCTCGGTGCTCTTCAACAGCGCCTCCAACCGATCTTGCGGCAGCACCGCATCCAGCTGCGCCTCGACCTCGCCGCGGGCGGCCGACCAGTCCGGGCCGTGGACTTTGGCGGCATCCGTCGTGGTCAGCCCGAACGCCTCGACCCACGCCCAATCGGCCCCCGGCGACATGGGGATGGTCGTGTACTGCGTCTGCGTCAGGCCGGCCTGCAGCTCGATATAGGGCCATCCGCCCGGCGCCAGGAACTCCTGCCATCGCTGCCCGCCCGGGCCTGTGCCCCAGGCGAACAGCTTTCGTCCGCAGAGACGGCTGGTCGAGGCATGCACCAGTCCCTGTCCCCGCTGATCCAGGTACGCCAGCCAGGGCCGTTGCCCCTGCTCGATGCCGTAGTAGAAATCGCACGTCCCCTCCAGGTTGGTCGCCACGGTGACGTCCTTATCGTGGACAACGGGGATCGGCACGGGCCCGGCCTCGCCGGAGTAGCCCCAACTGATCGCGTCGACGGCGGGGACGATCACGCGGTAGCCCTCGCGCAGATCGACGGCGATATTCGTCCACCAGTACATCGGGATCGACTCGCCGTGGGGGTTGGTGACGCGCACGCGGGCAAAGAGGAACTCCGACCCGTCCGGCAGCCAGCAGTCGACCTGGTAGCCGATCTTCGCGATCCGCTCCCACTCATACAGCCGCAGCACGGGCGTGCCGTCATCGGCTGCCAGTCGCGCCGCAAAGGGAGGATCGCAGTTCTGCGGCGAATGTCCGCCCGGCGTGGCGTTCCACTCGCACCCGCCCGAGATCCACGCGCCGCGCCTGGCCAGCAGCGTCGGCTGAAACACCACGTTCGGATCGATCAGTCGCTTGCCCGTCGGCTTGTGGATCAGCGACCACAGCCGCCCGCCCAGGGCCAGGATAAACGTCGCCTCGAGGTGTTCGTTCTCCAGCACGACGGTCCGGAACTCCCGCGGCTGTCGCTGGCGTCCGAAATCGTCCAGCACTGCATAGGGCAGGCAATCGGACTGCTGGTAGATGCCGCCATACCGGATGGCCGGGTCGTTCGGATCGCGGGGCCAGGCCTTGCGCTGCTCTTTGCTGTCGGCGACGGCGGCTTTGATGTCCTCGCGCGGGAAGCGATGCTGTCCCGGCCTCTGCAAGGCCGGCAGGGGGCTCATCAGGCCCATCGACGCTGCCGGCATCGTTAGTGTGTCCAGCCGAAACTCGCTCATCGTGCCTCCACAACTCAGGTTGAGGTCATTTGACAAACAGGGCGATCAGGACCATCCCGACCGTAATCAGCACCGCGCCGGTTAGCCGCACGGCTCGGCCGCGTTCCTTGAACACCACGAAGGCCAGCACCACGCCGATGACGATGCTGAACTGCCGCATCCCCCACACGTAGCCAGCCTGCGCGACCCTCTGGTAGCAAACCAGGATCATGCTATAGGCGCTGAAGTTCAGCGCCGCCGCCAGCGCCGGGATCGCCCACCCGACCAACTTGCTCTCGCCGGCTGCCGCCGCGCGGGTCCGCATCCGCCGGCCCACCACCGCCACCGTCAACATGCTGGCCACCAGGTGGAAGTATTGATACCGAAGGGCCGAACCGACCGCCATCTGGGCGTCGCCGCGGATCAGGTCCATCGCCAGCTTGTCGGGGATCGTATAGCCGACCGCACAGGCCGCCGCAGCCAACATCCACAGACTCGACCGCCGCCAATAGTGATGGTGCGACAGACTGCCGAAGCTCTCCTGCGGCGTCAGCGTACACCCGCCCGTTACCATCAATAGCGCCAGCCAGCCGACGGGCGATGGCGGGCGACCCATCGCCACATCGCCCAGGGCAATCAGCACCACTGGCAGGCCGCGAATGATCGGGAATACCGTACCGAAGTCAGCCGCCGCCAGCGACCGGGCCATGCACACGTAGTAGAGCCCGTTGGCCACCCCCGCCCCCGCCGCAATCAGCCACAGCGTGGGCGTCATGCTCCGGGCTGTCCATTCGCTGATCACCGACGGCACCAACCCGCCGAACGCAATGATCAGCAGCATGCGGTAGACCATGGTCTGCTTGTCGCCGCGCCCGCGAACCAACAGGTTCCACACCGCGTGCATCACCGCAGAAACCAACACCAGGCCTATCACAGCACCGGACACACCGCCTCCATCCAGGCCGCACCACCGCGACCCAACCACAGGAAGGCCAGCTTGTACGCCATTTGAACTCGTCGATCAATGGCGCAGAGCAGGGCCGGCTTGCATATACCAACGCGCCGAAGAGGACCCCTTCACCTACTGACACGCACTCCCTACTGGGCGGCGAAGTAGTCGGCCACGTCAACCGCGTTGGGGCGGCTGGCAAGTAGGGCTGACAGGTCCGTTCGCGTCTCGATCGCGTGGCGAGCGGCGCTGCCGACTGAGGCGTCGCCAAACAGGATTGCCCCGACCAAGCCTCCGTCATGGAAGACGAAGCGACGGTAGACGTCGTCTCGTAGATCTTCGATCACATCGTAGCTGCCGTCCTCGGGATCACTGATCCCCATGGAGACGACGTCGACGTCCATTACCTTCAGCGTGCTCGACGGCGGCAGGCCTCCGAATTCGGCGTCCACACCGACGGCGTTCATCCCGGCGATGCCGCCCTGGTATTGCGAAGCCGCCCAGTGGCCGTAGAGCCGACCCAAGTGCTCGGCCACGTCGCCGGCGGCTAGGACGTGCGGGGCCGAAGTCCGCAGACGGCCGTTGACGACCACGCCGGAGTCCACCTCCAGGCCGGCCCGGCGAGCAAGGTAGCTGTTGGGGCGGACACCGGTAGCAACGATGACCAGGCCCGCCGACACCATGCGCCCGTCTCTTAGCGCCACGCCGGCGACCGTCTCGTCGCCAACGATCTGGTCGGTCCGCGCCTCGGTCAGCAGGTTAATGCCCAGTTCCCGCACGCGCGCCGCTAGCAGCTCGCCGGCCGTACGGTTGAGTTGCCGGGGCATGAGGTAGGCGTGGCTTTCCAGCAGCGTCACGTCAGCGCCTCGTTTGGCCAGCGCCCCGGCCGTTTCCAGCCCTAGCAGTCCGCCGCCGATAACGACGCCCGCCTCGCCCGCCTTGGCCGCAGCGAGGATCTCCTGCGCGTTGTCCAGCGTTCGCAGGCAGTGCACACCATCGAGCGTCGCGCCGCCAAACGGCGGCACGAACGGATGCGCCCCCATCGCCAGAATGGCTGTATCGAACGCAATCGCCTCCCCGCCGCGAAGCGTCGCCGTACGGTTGGCCGGTGAAAGTTCCGCCACCTCCAGCCCCGCCCGAAAGTCGATGCGTTGCTCGGCGAACCATTCACGGGGTCTGAGCGGCAAGTCGTCCGTGCCGACCTCGCCAGCGAGGTACCGCGTGAGGTTCAGCCGGTAGTAAGGGCCTTCGGTCTCCTTGGAGATCAAAACAATCTCTGCATCGGGCGCGCTGCGGCGGATGGCTTCGACAGCTGAGATGCCCGCGATGCCCGCCCCGACGATGAGGATCCGCCCCACATCCTTGCCGGCCTGTTCGACGGCCGGGGCTGGAGCCTCAGGCTCGAAGCGATCCTTGGCCGCCCCGCAAACCGGGCAGACCTCCGGAGCATCGGCCCCGGCCTGCTCGTAGTTGCAGTTCAAGCACCGCCAGGCCGTCGCCGCCAGTGGGGATGCCTCCGGCTCGACATACGCCTGAAACTCCTCCCGGCCAGCCCCGCAGATAGGACACATCGCCGGCGGCTGGTCGCCGCGATGCACGTACCCGCAAACGGAACATCGCCACGCGCTGGACTGGCTCATCATCGCTTCCTTCCCCCCGCCTGCACACCCGCTTGTACGCCATCCGGCCGCGCCGATCAACACCCCCCGAGGGGCCTGTGCGGTGTTGATTTTCGAGGCCTGTTGACATAGAGTTTCCCGACTACCTGAGCCCACAAGATGCCTGCTGAAGCTGGAGAGGAATACATGAGCAGAGAACCGCTATTACCCAGAAAGACGGCGATCTCCTACAAGACCGAGGAGAAGACCGTTCTGCGGGGATACGACCTGAGCGAGTTGGCTGAGCAGGGGTATTCGTTCTGCGATGCACTGTTCGTTCTGTTCCAGGACCGCATCCCCACCGACAGCGAAGAGAAGATGCTCAAATACGAGATGGGCGCATTCATGGAGCACTCCATGTCCCCCTCGGCGGTGGGCGCGATCGGCGTAATCACCGGACGGCCGAACCTGCCCTGCGCGGTGGCTGCATCGATCATGACCTTCGGCGGCGTGCACGGCCCGGGCGCAGCGCACGGGTACATGATGAACCAGTACATCGAGCGCGCCGAGGCCGAGGGCAAGAGCCTCGACGAGATGGCCAAGATCCTGGTCGACGAGCATCTCGACAACAAGGTGCCCGTGATGGGCATGGGCCAGCCCCAGCACACCGACAGCGACCCCCGGGCCGAACCCATCCACTGCAAGCAGGAAGAGCTCGAGATCGGCGGCGTGTACCTGGAGTTCCAGCGCGCGCTCGAGAAACACTTCCACGCTCGCCGCAAGGCCGAGGGCCGCTCCTATGTCGGCGTCAATGTCGTCGGCGCGGGCAATACGGCTCTGTGCGATATCGGTTTCTCCCCCAACGCAGCCTGGTGCTTGGGAAGCGTGTGTCGCGGGTTCAGTTGCGCCGCCCACGCACTGTATTCCATGAAAAAAGGCCGAGCCTGGGGCGCCTCGCGGCGCGAACCGATGGTGCAGATGATCGACCTGAGCATGATCAAGTACGTCGGCCCCCCAGATCGGCGCGTGCCCAAGCAGGACGAGCGGCAGGAGTATGCCAGGAAGCAGAAAGAGGAAGGTGAATACAAGCAATGGCTGATCTAGGCGACAAGAAGGGCATCGGGAACCTCGACGACCCGAAGATGCCGTATGACTATAGCCAACGAGAGTACGGCACCGTGGAGACCGATGACGAGCGGGCCCGCTTTCAGTGGGTCTCGGAAGTGGCCTACAAGAACGTCCACCGCATCGTCGCCCGAGGCTACGATACGACCGAACTGGTGGAAGAAGGCTACGGCGTCGTCGATCTTCTCTTCGTGGACTTCCAGGCCCGCCTGCCCCTGATCGAAGAGGAGAAGATGTTGAACTACATCATGATCCTCTCGCTGGAGGACGGACTGTCCATCCCGGCCGTGATGTCGCGAATGGTGGCCAGGACCAAGACCTTCCTCACCCAGGCCTGCGGGGCGGCTGTGCTGTCGTTCGGGCACGCCTACGGGGCGTACTCGTCGTTCGGCAACATGCTGGACGGCTATCTCTCCGAGGCCGACCAAGGCGCGGACCTCAAGGCGCTCGCCGAGGCCCTCGTCGCCGAGAACCTCGGCTGCGACCATCTGGGCGTGTCGGACCTGATGCTCAAGGACCCCGCCGCCAAGCGCATGGTCGCCCGGGCCGAGAAGCTCGGCGTCGCCGGCAAGCATATCGAGTTCATGACCCACATCGTCGCCGCGGCCAAGAAGGCCTCCGACAAGCCTGTCGACATCGACCTGCTCGGCGCGATCGGGGCGACGATGATGGATCTCGGCTTTACGCCCGAGGCCACCTGGGCCATCCTGGCCGTGACGCGGTCCTTCGGGGCCGGCGCCCATTACATCGAGGAAGTCGAGCGTGAAGAGTACACCCATCTGGGCGAGACGCTGACGCCCAAGGACACCTACGACGGCCCGGCCGACCGGCCCGTTCCTCCCATCGGCGAGCGGGACAAGCACGCCAGGCCCGCCCAGACCTTCACCACCACCGAGTGGAAGAAGGCCTTCGACCAGCGGAAGAAACTCCACGGCAGCGGCTTTGCCATCATTGAAGAAGTCGAAGACCCCAGCAAGATGACGGGCACCAAGAGCGTGGGCAAGAAACTGCACTAGCGCCCGTTGATAATCGGTTGGCGGGGCTCCTGTCCCGCCAACCTGACGACACCATCAATCGAGAGAACGCAGAGACAAGACATGGCAGACGACATCAGAGAAATGTACGTGCGAGCGCGGAAGGCCTTCGAAGAGGTCGAGTTCTGGTCGCAGGAGAAGGTCGACGAAATGGTCGCCGCCGTCGGCTGGGAGTGGCAAAAGCCCGAAACGGCCGTCGCCCTGGCCCGCCTGGCGGTGGACGAATCCGGCATCGGCAGGTACGAAGACAAGGTCCACAAGGTCCAAGCCAAGACGCGCGGCACGATGCGCGATCTGATCGGCCAGAAGACCTGCGGCCTGGTGCGGGAGGAGCCCGACAAGGGCCTGCGCATCTTCGCCAAGCCCATGGGCGTCATCGCCAACGTCGTCCCCTGCACCAACCCCGAGTCGACGGTCTGCTGCATCGGCCTGAGCACGCTCAAGACGCGAAACGCGATGATTGTCTCCCCCCACCCCCGCACGCCGGGCAGCACGTCGCTGGCCGTCGATTACGGGCGAAAGGCGCTGGCCAAGGTCGGAGCGCCGGTCGACCTGATGCAGTGCATCCAGGAGCCCAGCCGCGAGATGACCCGGGACCTTATGGCCGGCTGTGATTTCGCCATCGCCACCGGCGGGGCCGCCCTGGTCCGCGTGGTCTACGACGCCGGCAAGCCCTGCCACACCGTCGGCGCGGGCAACGTGATCTCGATCGTCGACGAAACCGCCGACTTCAAAGCCGTCGCCGCCAAGATCGTCAAGAGCAAGTGCGCCAACAACTCCGCGTCCTGCTCGAGCGAAAACGCCGTCGCCATCGAGGCCAGTGTATACGACGAGATGGTCGACGCCCTCCGGGCCGAGGGCGGCCATCTGTGCAGCGAGGCCGAGCGCGAGAAACTCCGCACCTACATGTGGCCGGACGGCAAGACGCTCAACCGCGACATCGTCGCCAAGCCCGTCGCCTATATCGCCGAGCATGCCGGGATCGACATCCCCGACAGCACACGGTTCCTGATGGTCGTCGGTACCGAGGCCGGCCCGAAGGACCGCTTCAGCGGTGAGAAGATCTCACTGACGCTGACGCTGTGGCAGTGGACCGACTTCAGCGAAATGGTCGAGCGGATGAAAGAGATGCAGCGGTTCAGCGGCGAGGGCCATTCCTCGTCGATCCACACCCAGCGCGACGAGCGCAAGGTGGAGCTCGCCCTCAAGGCCAACGTCGGCCGGGTCAACTGCAACATGCCCCACGCCGCCGCCAACAGCGGTAGCTGGTTCAACGGCCAGCCCACCACGGACTCGCTGGGCTGCGGCAGCTGGGCGGGCAACATGACGACCGACAACCTCAACTGGCGTCATTTCCTGAATTACACCTGGCTGTCAGACCCCATCCCCGAGCACATCCCCACAGATGACGAGTTATTCGGCGACTATCTGGCCAAGTATGGACGTGACTAGCGGCCCGCAACGCGGACCGCAGAGGTGACGATTGGCGATTGAGGCCGTACTTCTCGACTACTGCCAGACCCTGGTCGATTCTTCCGACGGGTTCCGCGCCGCTGAGAAGCTCATTCAGGAAAAGATCTTTGAGGACCTTGCCCTGACGGACTGGGAGGAGTTCCTCGAGGATTACCGCCGGATCAGGAAGCAGGCTCACGAGAAACTCGTCCTGTCCAGAGAGGCCATCTGGCAGGAAGTTTATTGGTACTACTGTCGCGAGCCCCATCGGCAAGACCTGCAGCGATGGGAATCCGAGTACTGGCTGCAGGTTAGCACGACCACCGTCATCTTTCCCGAGACCTCGCGCGTGTTGGAGGCCCTTGCGGCCAAGTACAAGCTGGCGCTGATCACCAACGCCGACGCGCGAACCAGCTCGGCCAAAGAGCAGATCGATCATTACCCCCAATTGAAGGCGTTCTTCGACGTCATCGTTCTGGCCGGCAAGGACGACGTGCCGGCCAAGCCCGACCCGGCGGCCTTCATCCCGTGTCTGGAGGCGCTGGGCGTGCGGCCCGATCAGGCCGTCTACGTCGGCGATGACTGGCGGATCGATATCTGTGGAGCGCGCGGGGCCGGCATCCAGCCGATCTGGATCCAACATCACACCGTACCTCGGACCTTCCCCGACGTGGAAACCTCCACCCCCATCATCACCAGCCTCGACCCCCTGCTCGACCTGGACAGAGTTCTCGGGCGATAGAGCATGTTCACAGTTAGTAGCGTGGCGGATTCCTGCCTGCCGCAGGCAGGTCCCAATCCGCCACGTAGGTTTGCCGAAGAACAGTTGGCGCCCTCCCGATGTATCCCGATGTACATCGGGAGGACACATCGGGATGTCCCGCCGCGCAGCGCCGACCTGCACATTCCAATCCGTCAGGGCGAACCATGCCAGCCCATAGCGGAAGCTATGGGTCAGCGGCGTTGCTATTCTTTCCCGCCAGCCCCGTCATGGGCGACACAATCAGTCGTCGATTCTTGGCGGAGTCCCATGATGTCATGCGCCGACACCCCCGGGCCCATCCGGTTATTGTGTCGCCCCCAAGGGGCTCAATGACGGTTGGCGGGCGCCTGTTTACCCACGGCTTCCGCCGTGGGCTCGCATGTTTTGCGTGGGACCAGGATCACCCAAGTCAAACGGGGGACCGCGGCTTGGGCCACTTGTCGGCAGGTCGTGTTCTTGATAAGCTCTTCGGTGTGCCCGGCTTCTTCATCGCCGGAATAGTGGGACCAAACTTATGTGCAGATCATATTGCGCGTTGATGCTCCTGCTTGTCATGCTGGTGTTGACCGCCGTTCAATGCGACCCAACGGCATCGCCTTCGCTACAGCAGGTCGCAATCGCCGAGCGACGGCATGAGGCCTTTTCGATCACAATTCCCGGAAAGGCCCCGATCCAACTGGATGGCCAGCCCATCGAAGGCGCCACGCTGGAGCAACAGCTAAGCCGGCTGAAAGAAGTCCTGATCGAAAGGCAAAACCAAGCGACAGCCAACAGCGTGCAGCTCTCTGCGATCATCACCCCTAAGGACAACGCGCCTTGGCGCACGGTGGTGGAGGTGTTCAATGTTTGCGTGGTTGCCAAGATTAAGACCATCGGCTTTGCGCCGGTCGACAGCCAAGATCCCGAAGGGCCGGCCACCGAATAGCCGCCCGGGGCGATAGGGCCGAGCTGCCTGCTTCGCCAAAGCTTCGCAGTCCAGGTCCCTCGACCGTTGCCGCCTTCTATCTCTCCGCCGGTTTGAAGGGCACGCCTAGCTTGGCCAGGTCGCCCTTGATGGCCTCAACCACCTTCACGTGCTCGGCTGTGGGCTGGCCGGTCTTGATGTCGAAGCACTCGGGGTAGCTCTTGCCGCGGTCCGGGTCGGTGAGCTTGTTCTCGTAGATCGTCAGGAGTTTGGCGACCACCGGCGAGGCTTCCTTGCGCGTCATGCCTGTGGCGCCGAGGGCGATCTCCACACAGCCGCGCATTTCCATCGGCGTCAGGAAATCCGGGAATAGGGCCCCAGCCGGGTGAGTGGTCTGGCACGATACGCCCGAGGCGATCGCTGCGATCGTGGCGGCGGCGGCCTCGTAGTAGTAGCTTTCCGTCATCGGCCCGCCGGCTGCGTAGGGCAAGGCCAGCGTCGGCACGTTCGTGTTGCGAGAAATCGCCTGGTTCGAAACACTCCACGCCCACAGCACGGGCCGGCTGGTCGAACAGCCCAGCCGCAGGTCCATCGGCAACGACAGGAAGTAGTCGCACTGGTAGACCACGACGCCGAGGATGGCATACGCGGTGTTGATTATGGCCATCGCCTCCGGCCCGCCGGCAAAGCCCCCCATGAGCGGGGCGCTGGCCAGCACGCACCGCGTTGGGGAATCTTGACACCAGACGACCTTGGTCATCATCTCGAAGTTCGTCTTGAACTCCGCCAGCGTGCCGACGATCACGCAGTCCGATTCCCGCCAGCCGGACGCCTGGCTCGAGGCCGCTATCGTCCCGCGGGCCGTCCCGGCAGCCGCGACGCCGTTGATGATCGCCAAGCCCTCTCGGCCGACGTCTTTGCACGCCTGCCGCGCGATGCGAATCGACCGGATCGCGCCGCGGACCTCCGCCGGCGTGTTGGCCATAATCAGGTGGCCGTCGACGTGGTCCAACGCCGGAACACTCATCGAATCGGCCGCCGCGATCGACGCGTTGCCGCGCACGATCTGCATGGCGATCTCTTCGGTCGACGCCACCGTGCCCGCTCCGACGTGGCACCACGGCCGCGTGTCGCTGTCCGGCTTGCGAGGGGTAAAGACCCGGGCCTCGGCGCCGTCGCCGAAGTGGCACTGACCGCTGTAGGCAGCTAGGTCGGCCCGGACCTCGTCGGGTGAAAACGTCACCACCCGCTGGGTATCCTTGAAGTACACGCCGCACCCGACGAAAAACTCCACCGCCGCGGCGAACACACAGTCGGCCAGGGCGTCGTCGGAGGGGACAGGATCGTCACCGTCGAAGTGCAGATCATACGTCTCGATCAACCCCACCAGCGTCGCGTAGACATAATCGATGTCGAAGTCCTGCTCGTCGAGCTTCGGCCCTTCGGTCGCCTGCTGACAAATATCAAGAATGTCGCGCATCGCTATCTCTTCGTCATGTCCTACGACTTGTACGCAAAGCCCATGGCACGGAGTTCCTCTTTGACCTCGCCGTAGAGGTTCACGTACTCGGCCGACGGCTTGCCGGTGGCGATGTCGAAGCAGTCCTGATAGCGACAACCCACCGACGCGGTGTCGATGTTGTCTTCATACTTGGTCAGTAGCTCCAGCGCCAGATCGTTGCCCTGCGAGCGGCTCATGCCGGTGCAGGCCTCGATCAACTCGACGGCCCCGCGCATTTCCATCGGCGTCACATGGTCGGTCAGCACCGCCTTGGCCGGGTGGGTCGTCTGGGCCGACAGGCCCGAGGGGATCGCCGCGGCGATGTAGGCGGCCGACTCGTAGAAGAACTGCTTGGTCATCGGCCCAGCGGCGATGTAGCCCAGCGACCAGACGAGTTCCCTGGTGTTGCGGCTGATGGCCTGGCAACTGACGGCTGTGGGCCAGAGACAATCACGCGGCGTCGAGCAGCCCCGCGTCACGTGGACGGGGAAGACCAGGTGATAGTCGGCGTTGAGCACCAGCCGGCCGAGCAGAACGTAGGCGGTGTTGAGTACGGCGATCGCGGCCGGGCCGCCGCCGTAGCCGCCGACCAGCACGCCCGACTCGCCGCACACGTTGGCGCCCCAACTGTTTAAGTAGGTGGCCTTGTTGAGCGCGGCGAAGTTGTACTTCATCTCCGCCAGCGCGCCGACCAGCCAGCCGTCGGATTTCCGCAAGCCGAACTGTGGGACGCTGGCGGCGATGGTCGCCATCGACGTGCCGGCCGTCGAAATGCTGTTGCCGATCGCCAACCCCGGCCGGCCCGCTTCTCGCGACGCATTGCGGGAAATCTGCACGCCGCGGATGGCGGCCAGAATCTCCAGCGGCGTGCCGGACAGCACCGGCTCGCCGTCGACGGCGCCAATCGCCGGGCAACTAATCGAATTGGCCTGGCGAATTCCCGAGTAGGCCTTGACCAGGTTGAAGGCGATCTTCTCGTCGGAAACGAAAATGCCCGTGCCCACGTGGAACCACGGGGGCGTGTCGCTATCGGGCCGGCGCGGTGTCCACTCGTAGCGGTCCTTGCCTTCGCCCATCACGCATCGCCCGCGCGAGTCGCGCACCGCCGCCAGGACTTCATCGGCGGTGAACTGCGCGACGGTGTGCGTGTCCGGGCACCAGAAGCCCGTCGCCTCAACGAACTCCACCGCCGCCTGGAAAACGCGATCGGCCAGATCGTCGTCGGACGGCACGGGCGTATTGGGATCGTAGACGATGTTGTGTTTCTCACAAACCGTCCGCAGATTGGCGAAGACAACGTCGAGATCGAACGATTCCGCGTCCATCGTGGGGCCGGTCTTGATCCGACGACAGATTTCAACGATGTTGAGCATGGGGCTCCTCGGGGGCTACGTTACTGGCTGGGGGTGGTCTTCAGTGTCGTGATGTTCATGTCGCAAACGGTCTGCCGAATCGCACCGAGCAGGGCCCGGACGTCGGCGGCGAAAATATGGCCGATATTGCCAATGCGGAAACACGCCGCCTGTGTCAGCTTGCCCGGGTAGATCACATAGCCCCGGTCGCTCAGGCGGTGATAGAACTGCTCGAAGTCGAAAGCGGGATCATCGGGATAATGGAATGTCGTGATGATATGGCCCATGTGCTCCGGCTTGAGATACGGCCGAAATCCCATGGCCGTCATGCCCTCGGTCAACACACGGAAGTTCTCCTCGTATCGCCGCGCCCGGGCGGCGACGCCGCCCTCGGCCTCCAGCTCCAGCAGGGCCTGGTGGAACGCCAGCAGCGAACTGGTCGGCGGGGTGAAACGGAACTGGCCGTTCGCCTCCAACCCCTCGTACTGGGCGAGCAGGTCCATCGTCAGCGACCGCGCCCACCCACCGGTCGCCTTGAGGCTGGCGAGCTTGGCCAGAATGAAGCTGAACCCCGGCAGGCCCTGGATGCACTTGTTGGCTGAGGAGACCAGGTAGTCCACGCGGCAATCGGCCAGGTTGGTCCGGACCGCGCCGAAGCAGCTCATCGCGTCGACGAAGAACACCTTGCCGGCCTCGGCGACGACCTCGCCGATGGCTTGGAGTGGGTTCATGATGCCGGTCGTCGTCTCACAGTGCGTCACGCACACGTGCGTGATGGCTCCGTCGGCGGCGAGTGTGTCGGCGACGGCCGCCGGGTCGATGGGCTGATCTTCGGCGAACTCCAGCGCCTCGACGGCGATGCCCAGCATCCGGGTCATCGTGACCACGCGCTGCCCGTACGCGCCGTTGACGGCCACCAGCAGCTTGCCATCGGGCGGAATCGTCGAGGCGACGACCGACTCGAGCCCGCACGTGCCGCTGCCCTGCATGAGAATGCAGGTGTATTCATCCTCGCTCGCCTCGCCGACGGCCACCAGGCGGCGGCGAATGTCGCGGACGGTGGCGATGAACTCGGTATCGCGCGAGCCGACGTCGCGCAGCATGGCTTGCTTGACCGTGGGACTGGTCGTGATCGGCCCCGGAGTGAACAACCGTTTGTCCCGGCCGGGGACCTCTTCAAAACTCGTCATCGTATCCTCTCTGTGCCGCTTGGTCAGCCCAGCCCCCAACGAGACCGGCCGGCCAGTGAACTGGCAATAGTGCAGAAGTTCGCTGGAGATGTCAAACGTCAGGCCGGAGGGATTTCCCGGCCCGTGCGGGCGGCGGAATCGCCAATCGCCCCGGCCGGTTTGGACATTGCCGGACGTGCGAGTATACTACCGCGCTACGCAGCCTGAGCCGCAGCGCACAGGCCACAGGCAGGAATTTCGCTGGAGTCCACAATGAGTGATTGGGCAGGTCAAGTTGCCCGGATTCACCCCTGGCCGCCGATGAGAGTCCATCAAGGGGACGCCGGCATCGACGTCAGCGTGTGGGGTCGAACATACCGTTTCGGCAATCGTCCGCTTCCGACGAGCATCGAATCGGCGGGACGGGAGATCCTGGCTGGGCCCGTTCGCCTGGTCGGCGAGCTAGATGGCGAACTCATCGAATGGGCCGACCAGGGTGCCGGGGTGATGCTCCACAGCCACAACGACGCCCAGACCGTGCTGGTCGGCTACCAGCGCTGTCAGCGGCTGGTGCTCAATACGGCTGTGTGGATCGATTTCGACGGAGCGATGTTTGTTGACGTCAAGGTCTTGCCCGGCGAAGGCGTGGAGGATGAGAGCCCCCTCGTCGTGCCGCGCCTGCATCTGGAGATTCCGCTGCGGGCCGAGGCGGCTACGTTGTTCCACTACTGGCCGCACCGAGGCCAGGGCATCCTGCTGGACCACAGCGCCGACAACAGCGGCGGCATCCCGGCCGAGGGCATGGCCTTGCCGTTCAAGCCGTTCGTCTGGCTGGGCTGGGAGGAAGGCGGCCTGGGCTGGTTCGCCGAGTCGGCTAAGGGCTGGCAGCCGGCGGATGCGGACCGGGCGATCGAAGTCGAGCGCGACGGCGACACAGTTGTCCTTCGCCTGCGACTGCTGGACAGTGAGCCGGCCGCCTGGAAGGACCAGCCGCTGACGTGGGCGCGCCGCCCGGGGCCATTGCTGTTCCGTATGGGCCTGCAGGCCACGCCCGTGAAGCCCTGGCCCGCCGATCTGCACAAGCAGCGCGTGGCGTTTCATGGCAGCCACCACATCGCCCAAAGCCGCGACCGCCACCAGCCGGACAAGACGGTGTTTGATCGGATGCTCGAAGACGGCATCAACACCGTCATCTTCCATGAGGGATGGCAACCGATCCAAAACTACGGCTTCTCCGACGAGCCGGACAAGGTCCGCGAGGCGGTCGATCTCTGCCACGATAACGGCATGAAGGTTCTGGCGTATTACGGCTACGAGCTGGCCAGTCTCGCCCCCGAATGGGGCGACGTGGCCGACGACGTGCTAGTGCTCAACCCCGACGGCGTGCCCGCCGGCGGCTGGCGACGACACCCCCACCAGCGCGATTACGTCTCCTGCACGAACTCGATCTGGGGCGATGAGCTTGTGCGGCGAATCATCGAGTCGATGGCGACATTCGGCTTTGACGGCCTGTACCTGGATCAAACCAACGTGCCGTTCGGATGCTGTAACGAGCGTCACGGCTGCGGGTGGCGCGACGCAGCCGGCCAGCTTCATCCGACCTATCCCATCCGGGCTGCCCGGACGGTCATGCGGCGGCTGTACGATTACATTCACCCGCGCGGCGGCTGGATCGAACTCCATCAGAGCAGTTGCTGCGTGACGCCGACGCTGACGTTCGCCCATTCCTACTACGACGGCGAGCACCTGCACTGGGAGGAGAAGTTCCGCAACGATCCACTGAACACGGTCGGCTTGGCGGCGTTTCGGGCGGAGTTTATGGGCTGGAACTTCGGTATCCCGGCCGATTACATGGCCTCCGGCGAGAAACAGGCCTTCCCGCTGGTCCATGGCTTGCTCAACCGCCCCCTGCCGACGAAGGCCGAGACCCGTCACCGCCTGTGGGAGGCGTTCGAAACGTTCGATGTTGGCTCGGCTGAGTTCCTGGGGTACTGGCGCAGCGAACTGCCCGTCTCGGCCGCCCCGGAGACCGTCAAGGCCAGCGCCTACGTCCGCCGGACCCGGGGCGATGGGCCGGCTGAAATGCTGATGGTGGTCGCCAACCTCTCCGGCGATCAGCCCGTCGACGCTCAAGTCACCGTCGACCTGGCCGCCCTCGGCCTTGATGGCGGCGCATCAGCCCACGACGTCATCGCCGACAAGGCCGTCCCCACCGACGACGGGCGAATGGGCTTTGAGCTCGATCCGTTGGACTTCCGCGTGATTCGCCTGGCGGCCACCTAGCCGCCGGCAGGAGACAGCGCATGGCCGGCCCGGTCATTCTGGTGATCAACCCTGGCTCGACCTCCACACGGACGGCGCTCTACGCCGGCGAGGAGTTGCTGGCCGACCAGCACATCGTCTGCAGCGCCGAGGACCTGGCCGGCTGTGAACAGATCGCCGACCAGAAGGCGTTTCGCGCGCGAGAGGTGCAGGCGCTGCTGGACACACTCGGCCGGTCGATCGGCGACTGCGACGCGGTCGCCGCGCGCGGCGGGCCGCTCCAGCCTGTGCCCGGCGGCGTATACCGCATCAATGACTCCATGCTCGCCGACGCCGCCAGCGAGGCCTTCACTGAACACGTCTCGAAACTGGCCTGCATCATCGCCGCCGAGCTAACAGCCGGGACCGACGTGCCGGGCTTTATCGTCGATCCGGTCTCGACGGACGAGTTCGACGAGCTGTCCCGCATCAGCGGGCTGAAGGAGCTGCCCCGAAAAAGTCTCCTGCATGCGCTGAACATCAAACGGGCCGCCCGCCGTTTCGCCGAGCAGGCTGGGCGCGGTGTCGATGAGCTAAACCTGATCGTCGCGCATCTCGGCGGGGGGATCTCGATCGCCGTCTCGCGCGGCGGACGGCTGATCGACGCCGTCGACGCCAATGGCGAGGGGCCGTTCTCCCCGGAGCGCAGCGGCGGGCTGCGAGTCGATGCGCTGGTGAAACTGGTCACCCAAGGCGATGCGGATTTCGCCGCCATTCGTAAGCGTCTGACGCGCGAGGGTGGGCTGATGAGCCATCTGGGCACGACCGACGCCCGCGACGTTGAGCGGCGAGCGGGCGACGGCGACGAGCGGGCGAAGCTGATTTACGAGGCGATGGCTTACGGCATCGCCAAGCACATTGCCGCCCTCGCCGCCGCCGTCGCCGGGCAGGTCGACGCTGTGGTCTTGACCGGCGGGCTGGCCCGTTCAACAATGCTGACCGACTGGATCGGCCAGCGGGTGGGGTTCCTCGCGCCGGTGCATCTCGAGCCCGGCGAGAATGAAATGGACGCCTTACGAGAAGGGGCCGCCCGCGCACTGGCCGGCCAGGAAGCGATTAGGATCTACCCAACAGGACAATGTGAATGAACTCGTTTACAGACGTTCTCACCGAAGCCCAGCGCATCGGGCCCAAGAAGATCGCCATCGCCGGGCCGCCCAACGAGGAGCTGACCGAGGCGCTCGGCCTGGCCGGCGAGATGGGCATCTGCGAGCCGGTGATCTTTGACGATGCTCTTTCGGCCGTTGCCGCCACTCGCAGCGGCGAAACCGATGTGTTGATGAAGAGCAGCGTCTCGACCAAGGACTTCATGAAGGCTGTGCTCGACAAGGACCACGGCCTGCGGAAGGGCAGGTTGATCAGCCATGTGTTTATCTTCGAGGCGTTCGGCCGGCTGCTGATGGTGACCGACGGCGGCATCTGCATTCGGCCGACACTGGAGGAAAAGGCCGAGATCATCAAGAACATCATCCCCATCGCGCATCGGCTCGGCATCGAAACGCCCAAGGTCGCCGTGCTGACGGCCATCGAGAAGGTCAACCCCAAGATGCCCGAGACCGTCGATGCGGCCAAGCTGGCGGAGATGACTATCCCCGGCTGTCTGGTGCAGGGGCCGCTGGCCGTGGACAACGCCGTCTCGCCCGAGGCGGCTGAGACCAAGGGCATCCCCGGGCCGGTGGCCGGCCATGCCGATGTCCTGCTGGTTTCCTCGGTGGAGGTGGGCAACATCTTCGCCAAGGGCATCGTCTACTTCTCGAGTTGCCCTGTCGGCGGCGTGGTGGGCGGCACGTCGCGGTCGGTGACGCTTCTGTCGCGATCCGACACGACTGCCACAAAGCTTAACACGCTGGCGCTGGGCGTGCTGATGAGCGAGCCGTAGCCCGCCGGGCGGTGCGATCCAACAAAACGGGCGACCCGCATGGGCCGCCCGTTGCTGTTGCGCTGATTTGCCCGGCCGCGATTAGCGCGTCCGGAAGCTGATCCGCAGCCCACTGCTACGGAACGTCACACCGCTGCCGCGGCGACTGCCGCGTGCGCCGCGGTAACCCGTGCGTCCCCGGCTACTGCGGCTCACGTTGCGTTGGCGGGCACGACCTTGGTGGGTGCTGGTACTGGCCCTGTGCCGGCTCTGACGGTTTCCACGACGAGTCACCACCGCTCGATGATTGCGCCCGCGGCTCCGGCCGGAATAGCCTCGGCTGGAATAGCCGCGGCCGGAATAGCCCCGGCCGCGCGAGCTCACGATAACGTAGCCGCCATAGTAGGCACTGCCGCGCGAGAGGTAACTGCTGTAGGTCAACCGTCGGGGGCTCCGGTAACGCGCACTTGTGCGATACACGACCTGCGCCGGCCGATACACCCGCGGCACGCCGGAAGTATAGGTATTGGTGAAGTATCCCCCATAGTGGACGTCGTCGTCGACATGGTCATCGGCATCGTCATCGGCATCGTCGATCACCTGGCGAGACCGGCTGGCCACCTCGTAGTGGCGCTGGTCGTAGGGCACGGGGTGCGTGTCGAACTCGAACGAGTGCGACCCGACCTTAACCTTGACCTCGCTGTCCGGCTCGTCCAAGATCAGCCGCACCACCACGCCGTCCGTGCCGCCCCACGTGGTCGACGTCCAGGTGACTTTCTCACCCCGGCCCCGGCCGATGGCGTCGGGGCCGGCGTAGACGTCCTGGGTCAGCTTGCGACGCTTTCCGGCCAGGTCATCGACCGCCTTGAAGTCGAAACCGGCGAGCCGCTGGTCGTAGCGAGTGTTGATCCGGCGCAGCTCTCGCTGAAACGCGGGGCCGTTGCCGAACGTCTTCATCGCCTTGTGGCGTTCTTTCTGGCGTTTTGCGTCCAACGTCTGGACGAACGCTTTGCGCTTTGCGTGGTATGCGTCGACCGCACGCCAATAGGCGGCCTCGTCCAGGACCGTGCCGCGATGCGATTGCGTCTCGAACCCTTCGGTCTGGACGATCTCGGCAACACCATCGTCCACTTTCACCTCGCCATTCCATCGGCTGAAGACCTCGTCGTCGCCGTCGAGAGTGTCGTCCACGTCACCCCACTGCAGATGGAGGTAGGCGACATACTTGCCGTCGACCTCTCTGGCGTAGGTCACGTAGCCGCGGAGCAAACTATCGTCACTGTTGCCGCGATTGAAAACCTGGTCGCGCCCGTCGAACTTGTCCTCACCGACAGCCACAGCCGCAAGCATACCTATCAGCGCCATCATCGTAAGGATCGTTGCGTGTTTCATGATCGTTCTCCTTCTGCTCGGATCCGATACCTTGCTGTCTGTCCGATGATCTAAACGGGAACGACTCCGGGTCAGTTCATTTTATTCGACAAAACCGATAATCATTATCAAATAACCAAGAATCATTGACCGTTGACCGTCAGTCACTGACCGGCGGTCATTTTCCAAGGGCGCAAAAGCGAACGAGCGATCGTTAATGATCGCCCGTGTGTCATCGCTGCGCTCCTTGAGGACTTGTCTCCCCCGGGTGGATCTGCCCGCTTGCCCGACAGGGCCCGGTGTCCTTTACAAGACGTGCGAACGCATACAGCCAGGCCATATTTCATGGAACTGAGTTAAGGGGACGGATCGCTAATTAGCAACCCAAGACCAGACGCACCGGGGGGAGTAAATGGCTAATTAGTGCTCCGTCCCCCTTTTATCCCTCATCGCTTCCTGGGCTCAAGCGCGTCTTCGGCCTCTGATTCACTGATGAGGGCACGAAGCCTCCGCACATTCGTCTCCCACCGCTCTCGCATATTGTCTATCGCCTTCTGCGGCGCCTCATACGATGGTAGCCGCTGCTCCCTCTCCAAATACTGACTCACAACATAGTGTGTCACACAAGGCAGCCTCAACGCTTTCCGGAAATGTGAGAACGACAGGAAGTTCTCAAATTGCCGGGACGTATCCTGCGAGAAGATCGGCAGTAGCTTTTCTGCCTCCCACAGCCTATTCATGAACCACAGGCTTCCGTCAAAGCGAGGCAGGATTTGACGCGGATCCAAGGGGTCCGTTGGCCGGGCCTCTTCCTGAGCGTCCCACGACTGGGCGCATGCCACAGCCATGTTGTCAGTGTACGCGCGTTCCTTAAGAAGCTGCCAGTGCCCATCGACAACGGGAATCTCCACCTGGTGCCCGCCGTGCCACAGCTCCTTCAAGAGTTCCTTATTCACAAGCTGCCTCTCACACTCCAGTAGGGCATTCTGTGGAAAGCCAATCCTGTTTAGATCGCTGACAACATCAGCCCACGGCCTCCCTTGTCTAAGAAGATAGATGGCGTAAGGGCCGACGAGGATTGAGTATGCACTTCCCGGCGTCAGGCCCAAGTCATACAGGTTCAACACTAGGCACCTGTCATCGTCGGGAGTGAACATAACATCATTCCCACAAATGAGCCCATTGAAGTAATAGAAAGGCGTAACGAGGGGGGGGGCCCAGTTCTTCTCAACAGCATGTGCTCTTCGTTCGCTGAAGGAGGGACTGAAGGCAATCCGAGGGAGCAGAGCCAGCCGACGTCGGGCGGAACCATTTACGAGCTGATTGACAATCTCCTGCGCCTTCCTCGATGTCAGGCCATGGCTGCTCTCCAGATTGCTCGCAGCCAGAAGGTCCTCGCACAGATGCTGGGCCATTTCGGCGGGCGTCATCATGTCAAACCCTGCGCGAGCCTCGGTAATGTCGTACAGATCTATTCGTGCATGTTTGGTCGACGCGCCTACCACATGAGCCAGCCACTGCGAACGTTTCTCAATCAAGATCTCAGGGTTGACAGGATCGAGATTGACGCTCATTTTGTTGCGAAATGAGTTCCAGAATCGCGCGAGGTTTGTCCTTGTCTCTGGTCGGATAGGAATCAGAATCCGCCACAGTTCTCGTCCCTGCCCTTCTCTTACGGGATCGCATCCGTAGATTGCGGGGGGCTCTTCTGGAATGTAATCATGAATGATCCTGGCCAGCTCAGATTGACTCTCCTCTTCCAATAGATCGGAATTGTCGAAGATCCAAGAAATATACCATCTGCGTTCGTCCCCTCGGACATCCCGTGCGAGTCGGCACAAGTTGCGACTCAGCCATTCTTCCGTCAATTCGTCCCCGCCTTGAAGATCCTCGGCAAGGCCCAACAGTGCTGTCCGCTTCAGGCTCTCGCTGAGTTTGCAGAATAACTCAGTTCGACGAAGTGGCTGTTCCACATGCGCCAGATCTACATACAAAAGGATATGCTGGCCGTAGGCCTCAGCTTGGATGGCATTTTCTTCGGGGGATGGCTTGCCCGCGGCACGCCGTAGCTTGTGACGGTGTAACAGGTAGTACTGCAAGAAGTACCGAGTGAACGTCGATTTTCCGGCACCGGCCCCACCTACGATGTGAATTACCTGCGGTCCTTCGGCGGGCGGCCAGAATCTCCGGAATAGCTCCTCTTCGGCAGTGTATCTTGCACTATCAGCCGAGGTGGGCGATTGTCGATCGAGAACGTAGTATTGGATCTTGGGATCTTCGAACGCAAGTGGCCAGAACTCGCTCGGCGCCCCCAATAGGTACTCGGTCAGAATTTCGTCAATCTCCTTGCGGACGGTTTCGCTAATGGCTTTGTTCATGGGCTCTCCTAGCTTGGCCAGTCCTCTGGCGAGGCTGCAAGGGAATGCCACAACTGAGGCCACAGTGACACGCACTGCTTCACAGTCGTAGGCAGCAATGAGTCGTTGTGCATCGCCGCCTCATCCGACGGATCGTTCTCTAGGATCCAATCGATTGGCTCCTGCCGTCTTATCAATGGACGAACGAATTTGACGCACCTGTCGTCATGTGTCCCAAGTGGGCAACAATGGCCGTTGTCGTCTCGTTCGTTTAGATGAACAGAATGGACTGGCAACAGCCTGCAAACATCCGGTTCAGCCTGGGCGTAGTTCCACCAGAAGGTATCCAACTGAAGGCCACAGTTGCTTGGAATGGAGTCTCTCGAAAATACTCTGGCGACCAGGCAGGTCCCGTCAAACGGAGCAAGATCGTGGGGAAAACAGTGATAACTAACGCGTACTCCGGATCTCGAAAGCTCGTCAGCAACTTCCAGGAGGACGGACGTTACCTCCTGGTAGCGAGTCATCCAGCGATCCCGGCGGCCTGAGGGGAAGTCCTTCGTTGAGCACTGCAGGATCAGAGTTGTTGTTTCAAAAAGCTCAAGATATTCCCTAGCCCAGGTTACGTAGAAGCTGGATCCACGGCCAGGCTTCAAGGGGGGGGCAACAAGACTACAAACACGAAGTTTGTGATGCCTCAACTCCTTCGCAAAGTCGGCCGCCTTCCAATCACAGAAGCCAGCGACTTCGACTTGTGAGAAACCCCATGCACCGATGAGACTAAGTGTCTCGCGAAGTTCAGTATCCATTCTGTGTCGCAGGGACCAGAGGGATAGGCATAGTGGCGGGCTAGCGTTCTCCGTTGTCACGAGGACTTCTCCTTGTGTGATCTTGCAGTGCTCAAGACTAGGCGAAGGTAGGCTGTGAAAAGAAGCACCAGTAGGAGTCCGCTACCAACCCAAGCCGAATACATGACTGGGACCGATACCCACTGACCTGCCGGTAGCAGGAGAATCGCAGTGCCGGCGAACATGATCGTCCCACCAAACGCAAGCGACAGTGCACGATGCAGCTTGACCTTGCGTGAGTGAAGAACGCACCCACGCTCAACGAGGGACTCAACAAAGCCTCTCGACTCGACATACCGATCGGAAGAAGAGAAGCTGTTCTCCGACTCGCTGGCCAGCCCTGCAACGTCTTCGAAGTATGTGTGCCAGTCTTCGTTCAAGAAATGTACAAAGGCAGTGCCTCGATAGTGGTCCTGTTTGTCTATTCGAAAGAAGGCGTCCGCTATCAAACGTTCAATTCCGTTAAGCGAGTTGTCGATAGATTGAAGCCTGATGACGGCAAGCGCTACTAGGATGGCTGATGCTCCTGCGACTGTCTGGGCCAGCGAGCTGAAGTAATAGGACCATAAGTTTCTCGGATCGCCAGCGCTTGCTCGATTAGTCGATTCCTTGGCTGTGGAGGATAGAATGCTTCCGCCATAGTGTTCGAGAGGGTAATGAGTCCCTTTCCGGATCAAATCGTTCCTGCCGTCGTGCAGCTCTCCAGAGGGATCGGCCCCGATGGTTGAAGGTCCCGAAGCAAGGGGCCGCATGCAGGTGGGGGCCAGGCCCGCCAATTGAGAGGGAGCAGACGGATAAGTCAGTTCACAGCGCCACTGCTCCCGACACAGGGCTGACGCTCCGGACGCCGCGGCAAAGAGGCGATCTTGTGGACCTGCCATTAGCATAAGCGCGGCCAAGGCCAGCACAATCGTTGTGATAGTCGTCGTAGTCGGCCTCTTTGGGAACGGACATACAGCCGTGAAAAAGCTCGGAGCCAATCCGATTCGCTTAGTCTCCCGTGGTTCTCTCATAATCGGTTTCATCCTCGGGCTCTTCGAGGCGAAGCCCTGTCCAAGGTTGGCTTCTGTATTTGAAGACCTTCCACCAAAACACAGGCCCAAGCCACAAAGCAAATCAAGAACAGCATTCACCGGGCGGCTAGGACGAAATGATCCGCCCTCCCTCGACCAAGGAGTGATGAATCGATAAAGGCCCGCCAGGCTTGCATTCTAGCCAAAACACTTGACAACCTTTCAAATGTACGCTAAACCGGCCAATTTGTCAAGATTGGAAACGGCATTTCCCCCTTATATTCTTCTACGAGCGAGTTGAAACATTCCTTATGCTCTGGGGCGGCGGTCAAACTTCCTTGACTTGGCCGGGAGAGGTCACTACCATTGCCCGCCTGCATCGAGGACGGTCCCTGTAGGGGGCCGTTGTTGCATTAGGCAGACAAACGTCGGACGCCTTAAGGTTGGAGTTCATCCCCGGCCCGGCGGCGGCCGGAATCGCATTTTGGATGCCGCTCGCCGCCCAGTGGCGGTGCGGGCCACCGACACGCGAGGAGACCATTGTGGCACTCAACTGCGTTGTTTGCGTCAAACAGGTGCCGGACACCAAGCGCATCACCGGTGAGGCGATGACCGAAGAAGGCACCGTCAACCGCCGCGCCCTGCCGGCCATCTTCAACCCCGAGGACCTCAACGCCCTCGAGACGGCCCTGACCCTCCGCGCCGAGCATGGCGGGACGGTCACCGTCGTGACCATGGGCCTGCCATCGGCCTGCGAGGTGCTCCGCGACGCCCTGGTCCGCGGGGCCGACCGCGCGATTCTCATCACCGACAGGCGAGCGGCCGCCAGCGATACGCTGGCGACCAGCTATATCCTGTCGTGTGCGGTCAAGAAGCTTGAGGCGGACATCGTGCTTTGCGGGCGCCAGGCCATCGACGGCGACACGGCCCAGGTCGGCCCGCAGTTGGCGGAAAAGCTTTCCCTGCCCGTAATCAGCTACGTCGAGGAGCTGGTGGGCATCTCCGACGGCAAGATCACGGCCAAACGGAACGTGGGCAATGGCTGGGAAGTCGTCACCTGCACACTGCCGGCGCTGCTGACGGTGATGGAGACGGCCAACACGCCGCGGCCGCCCGCTGCCAGGCGCGTGATGAAGTTCAAGAAGGCCCGCGCCAAGAGCGAGGTGGAGGCGATGGCCGCCGACCTGCTCGAAGGCGACTACGAGAACTACACGGCCGAGCTGAAGGCGACCGAGGTCGAAAAGTACTGCGCCAACCTCGCCGACCGCGGCCTGCTGATCGAGCAGTGGGACCTGGATGACCTCGAGGCCGATCTGACCTGGTGCGGCCGCAGCGGCAGCCCCACCAAGGTCCATCGTATCCAGTCCGTCGTGCTGACCGGCGGCGAGTACCGCGAGTTTGCCGCGACCGACGACGGCATCGCCGAACTGATCGGCGAACTCATCCACGACCACACGGTTGGTTAACGACTCAACGAGATAATCATGATTGAAGTCAACAGACAAGGTGAGGTTTGGATCTTCGCGGAGCAGGAAGACGGCAAGCTGTCCGACGTGCCTCTGGAGTTGATGAGCAAGGGCCGAGAACTGGCCGACAAGCTGAGCGTGCCGCTGGCGGCGGTGCTGTTGGCCGCCGATGGGGGCGACATGCCCGCCGCCCTGATCGCCCAGGGCGCCGACAAGGTCTACGTCGTCATCGATGAGCGGCTGGGTCACTATCAGGCCGCCGGCTACGGTCACGTGCTGTGCAGCCTTATCGAGCAGCACACGCCGCAGATCTTCCTGTATGGCGCCACCCCCATCGGCCGCGACCTGGCCCCCACCGTCGCCTCGGCCATGAAGTGCGGTCTGACGGCCGACTGCACCGACTTGCAGATCGGCGACCACAAGCCGGCCGGGAGCGATGAGGTCCATAAGAACCTGCTTCTGCAGATTCGCCCGGCCTTTGGCGGCAATATCATCGCGACAATCGTCAACTTCGATCGCTGGCCTCAGATGGCCACCGTCCGGGAGGGCGTTATGCCCCTGGGCGAGCCCGACACCGCTCGCAGCGGCGAGATCGTCGAGTGCGCAGCCAACCTCGACGGCGTCCAACTGCCGTTGGAGATCATCGAGAGCCATCGCCGCGAGAAGGCCGTCAACCTCAAGGCCTCCCGAATCATCGTCGCCGGCGGCGCGGGCGTCGGCAGCAAAGACAATTTTCAGTTGATCTGGGACCTGGCCCATTGCCTCGGCGCCGCCGTGGGCGGTTCGCGGGCAGCCATCGATCTGGGGTTCGTCGACCACGACCACCAGATCGGCCAGACCGGCACGACCGTCCGCCCCGCGCTGTACATCGCCTGCGGGATCAGCGGAGCGGTTCAGCACGCAGCCGGCATGAGCGAGGCCGGCAAGATCCTGGCTATCAACACCGACGCGGACGCGCCGATCATGGGCTTGGCCCATTTCGGCATCGTCGGCGATCTGAACGTTGTAATCCCCAAGATGATCAAGATCATCCGCAGCGGCGCCGGCGTCGAGCAGGCCGCCCAACAAGTCGCCGACGCCTAGAGCACGGAACATTCCCATGGCCAATTTCTTCACCGACAACGACGACATCCAGTTCCTTTTCGAACACATGGACGTGCGGTACCTCGCCGAGCTTGTCGAAGACGGCTTCCGCTTCGCCGATGAGTTCGATTTCGCCCCCACCGACGCCGATGACGCGCTGGACAACTACCGCCGCATCCTGACGGCCGTCGGCGAAATCACCGCCGACGAGATCGCTCCCACGGCCGAGGAGACCGACCTGGTCGGCAATGTCCTCGGCGACGACGGGTTGGTCACCTATGCGCCCGGCATCGCCAACGCGATCAAGGTTCTCGGCCAGGCCGACCTGATGGGCTTTACGCTGCCCTACCGTTTCGGCGGCATCAACTGCCCGCAGTTGGTCTACACGATGAGCAACGAGATGATCAGCCGGGCTGACGCTTCGCTGATGAACATCTATGGCCTGCAGGGCATCGCCGAGACGATCAACGCCTTCGCCTCCGACCAGATCAAGAACGACTACCTGCCCGACATGGCCTCCGGCAAGCACACCGGCGCGATGGTCCTCACCGAGCCGGACGCCGGCAGCGACCTGCAGGCCGTCAAGACCCAGGCCTACCAGGACGACCAGGGCAACTGGTTCGTCCGCGGCGTCAAACGCTTCATCACCAACGGCTGCGGCGAAATCCTGCTCGTGCTGGCCCGGACCGAGCCGGAGATCACCGACGGTCGCGGGCTGAGCCTGCTGCTGGTCGAGCGCGACCCCAAGGTCAAGATCCGCCGCCTGGAGAACAAGCTCGGCATCCACGGCAGCCCCACGTGCGAGATCTTCTTCGACGACGCCCCGGCCAAGCTCATCGGCGAGCGCCAGCGCGGGCTGATCACCTACGTGATGAGCCTGATGAACGGCGCGCGGATCGGCATCGCGGCCCAGTCGCTGGGCATCGGCGAGGCCGCCTACCGCGTGGCCCGCGACTACGCCCACAGGCGCAAGCAGTTCGACACCGCCATCGAGAACTTCCCCGCCGTCCGCGAGCTGCTGGTCAACATGAGCGTCGATGTCCAGGCCGCCCGGGCGTTGACGTACTTCGCGACATTCTCGGTGGATATCGAAAATGCCGCCCTGCGAAAGATCGAACTGGGCGAAGGCGCCGAACTCGACGCCGCCGAGCGCAAGACGCTCAAGCAGAGGGCGCGAAAGCACAAGCGCTTCAACACGCTGCTGACGCCCATGAGCAAGTATTATGCCTCGGAGATGTCCATGCGGGTCAGCAACGACTCGATGGCCGTCCTCGGCGGCAGCGGCTACATGAAGGACTACCCGGTCGAGCGGCACCTGCGCGACTCGCGGATCACGACGATCTACGAGGGCACGTCACAGTTGCAGGTCATCGCCGCCGTCCGCGGCGTGGCGTCCGGCACGGCGCATACCATTATCGAAAACCTGCTCGACCGCGACTGGCCCGAGGAGATCCAGGGCCTGATCCAGCAGATTCGCGACGGCCTGGCTGTCCTTGATGAAGACGTGGCCTTCGTCAAAGAACAAGGCATGGAGTACATGGACCTGGTCGCGCGAAAGATCGTCGACAACGCCATCACGCTGCTGGTGGGCGCGTTGTTCTGCGACTACGCCACGGCCAAGGACCAGAAGAAGGCCGTCGCCCGTCGTTGGCTGGCGGACCGAATGCCGCAGGTGCACATGAACCACGAGGTCATAGGCTCCGGCGACCGCCAGATCATCAGCGACTTCGAGATCCTCGCCGGCCCGGTTCCGGTAGCCGAATAGCCGGCGTTTAGAAAATACACCGGCCTCTTTCACAGCGCGGCGTCCTTCGGGAAGCCTCGCTGTTCTTTTAACTTCTCAAAAGAATATGCCCTGCATCGCATGCATCCCTGCTAAAAAGGGCCCACGAACATTCCATGTGGTCGCTTGAAGACAAACTCATGCCGTCGGCTGATCGGCATTCGTGGCTGCGCGACGCGCTGGGCGTGGTCCCGCTGGCGCTGCTGCTGGTGGTGCTGTTTCCTTCGTGGAGTCAGCCTGACAGCACCTACGTTACCGACGTGGCCGGGCAGGTTGCCTCTCCGCGGCTGCTGGCGGCGTTGGGGATGACGTTGGCGCTGCGGATGGGGGCGATCGATCTGAGCGTCTGGGCGATCACGGCCGGCGGATCGCTAACGGCGGCGGCGGCGATCGTGGCGGGGGTTTCGCCCATGTGGGCATTCGCCCTGGCCGCTGCTGTGGGGGCCGGTTGCGGGGCCGTCAACGCAGCGCTGGTCGTCACAGCCCGTCTGCCCAGCCCCGTTGCGACGCTGCTGGTGGCTGGGGGTGTGATCGGACTGACTTGGGCCCTGGTCCCCGGTGGCGGTATCGCGTTGCCCGACGATGCGTTCGACCGTTGGCTGTTGACGCCGCCGACTTCCGGCGAGGACGGGCAGGCGCCCGAACAGATCGGCCTGCCGCTGATCGTGACGCGAACGATGCTTGTGGCGGCGATCTACTCGGTCGTTATGGCTGTGCTGCTGTGGCGGCGGCGCCAGGGGGGGCACGTGCGGTTTCGGCGGACGGCGGCGCTGGTGGCCTGCGGGGCGCTGGCAGCGCTGGCGGGGGCGGGTTGGTTGCTGGACCACGGCCGGGCCGTCGCGCCCGCGCGGCTGGTCAGCGATTTCCGCATCCCGGCCGCTGCGCTGCTGGCGGGGGCGGTCTTTGTCGCCGGGCCCGGTCGCACGTTGGGTGTCTGCGCGTGTTTGCCGCTGGCTGTGCTGACGGCGATGATATGGCGTCAACAGGTCTGGGTGCAGTTGGGGAAGTGGGGGTATGAATGGCAGGTGGTCGTCCTGATGGCGCTGGTGGTGCTGGCCCAGGCGTCGGCTGCGCGGGTGGCGCGATGGCCAGCGCCGGCGCGGCGCTGGGCCCAGGCGGGCTACGTGCTGGGTTTATTCGCGATCGCCCTGCCCGCACTCGCCGCAGTCGCAGGCGTCCAGGCCCTGCTCCAACCGGCTTACTGGGCGTCCATTCTCGCTGCGGGCGCGGCGGCGGTCCTGCTGATTGTCGCGCGACGCTATCGGTCCGCGGCGCCGTAGGCGCTGTCCAGCCTTCGAATCGTTTCGAACATCAGCACGCCTATGCGGTGGACGCCGGTGATGTTGACGGTGTCCGGCGTGTCCGCCCGTTGATGGTAGGTGTCCTCGTTCCTCCCGCCATAGAAGAACAGCGTCTCCACGCCCTCGTCGGAGAAGATCGCGTCGTCGGACCAGTAGATACCGGCCACGGGCAGCGGCCAAAGCGTCATGCCCACCTGGTCGTTGGCCTGCCGGACGGCCCCGCCGATCACGCCGTGCATCACGCTGCCGACCACGTAGACCTGATCGCCGCTGACCGCACCAATCTGGTCAACGTTGATCATCACCGGGCAGTCGTCCAGCGGCTTGACCGGGTGTTTGACGTAGTGACTCGATCCCACGAAGCCGTACTCCTCGCCGGAGGACGCAATGAAGACGTAATCACAGTACCGCGTCGGCATGGCCGCCAGGGCCTCAGCGAGGCCCAGAAGCGCTGCAACGCCGGTGGCGTTGTCGTCGGCGCCCGGACGGACGCCCCAGCCTACGTCCTGCCGCCGGGGGTCGCCCCAGTTGGACAGGTGATCGTAATGGGTGCAGACGATGATGTGAGGCGCTTCCGACGAGGCATCGGTCGCGGGCAGGACGCCGATAACGTTTCGCCCGGCGCCGCGCTTGGTGTCCGCCGTGCCGCTGGCGGTGACGCCCAGGGCGAATGACTGCGGCGATTGGCCAGTGCGGATCTGCCGGACGACGTGCTCGAGCGAATCGAATCGTCCGGACCGAGCGATCAGCCCGTCGGCAACGGCCCGCGATAGCCGCATCGCCGGAATCTCCTCTCGCGAGCGGTTCGCCATATAGACGTCTTCCAGGACGTCGACGGCGCCCAGGTACTCCGGCGCCACCACCAGGGCGCCGACGGCGCCGCGCTGCCTGGCGATGTGCAGCTTCCGACTGATTTCGACGCGAGAGTCCCACGCATCATCATCGGCAGGTGAGCCGATCAGGACCATCGCCACCGCGCCGACGACGTCGACACCATCATAGTCGCCGTGACCATCGTCGGTCAGGCCGTAGCCGACGAAGACCAAGCGGCCACGGAAATCGCCGGTTGACCCGGCCACCATGGTGTCGAAGTCCTCGCCCAGCCTCAGGACCTTCCCGTCGACGATCAGGGCGCTTTCGGCAGCGGCTACACGGACTTGGGGCATGTGAAAGGTCTGGAAGAACGTGCCCTCCTCGCCGGCAGGCTCGAGGCCGATCGCGGCCATGCGCGCGGCGATGTATTCCCCGGCACGGGTGTTGCCACGCGTGCCCGTCATCCGCCCACCGAGCGCCGGATTGGCCAGGTAGTCAACGGTCTCCTGAAGACGGGTCGCTTCCAACGCCGCGTAAGCGTGCTCGTCGGCCGGCGTCACCGGCAGAGGCGTGCAGCCGACGCCTGCCGTCACCAACAGCAGCGCCACAGCGTTCCACCACCACCGGGAGCGCAACAATCGATTGTCCGCTTGTCGTGACGTCATGGGGCTCCCCGCTGCGGCGCGATCCGGGCCTACTGGTTCAGCCGGTGCCGCAGGTAGGCATCGATGAACTCCTGGATGTCCCCGTCGAGGACCTTGTCGGTATGAGAGTCCTTCAGCTCAGTTCGCTCATCCCGCACCAGTTGATACGGGTACAGCACATACGATCGAATCTGGCTGCCGAAGGCGATCTGGCCCTTCTGGTCGTACATCTTGGCCAGGTCGGCGTCGCGCTTGGCCTGCTCGTGCTGGTACAGGCGGGCGGCCAGCATCTTGCGGGCCTCGGCGCGGTTCTTGTGCTGGGACCGTTCGTTTTGACACTGGGCGACGATGTGGGTCGCCAAGTGCGTCAGCCGAACGCCGCTGGCGGTCTTGTTGACGTGCTGACCGCCGGGGCCGGAGGCGGCAAACGTGTCCTCGCGAACATCCTTGGCCCAGTCGATGTCGATCTCCACGGCGGCGAGTTCCGGCAGGACGTCCACGGCGGCAAACGACGTATGGCGTCGCTTGGCGGAATCGTAGGGGCTGATGCGGACCAGCCGATGCACGCCGCGCTCGCAGGAGAGATACCCGAACGCATACGCCCCTTTGACGTGGATGGTCGCCGAGCGGACGCCGGCCTCCTCGCCGTCGACGCGGTCGACGAGCTCGGCGGCGAATCCCGTCCGCTCGAAATACCGCACGTACATCCGCAGCAGCATCTCGGCCCAGTCGCAGCTTTCCGTGCCGCCGGCGCCGGCGTGGACCGACAGGTAGCAGTTGCCCATATCGTGTTCGCCGGCCAGCAACGTCCGCAGTTCGAGGCGCTCGAGGTCGCCGGCGAGTTGGACGGCCTGGTCGTCGGCCTCGTCGAGATCGTCGGCGCTGTCGGCCTCGACGGCCAACTCGTAGAGGATGCGGGCATCCTCAATGCGCGCAAGCAGATCGACGATGGGGGTGACGATCGACTTGGCGGCCTTGAGCTTGGCGACGACGGGCTGGGCGGCCTCGGGGTTGTCCCAAAACCCCGGCGCAGCCATGTGGCGCTCGAGGTCGGCTAGCTCTTGTTCGCGCGCAGCGAGGTCAAAGAGAGTCCCGGATTTTTTCGATCCGGTCGTGCAGCGAATCCAGGCGTGTGCTGAGTTCGGCGGCGTCAGTCATAACGAATCGATCCTTTACGAACGTGTGAATCTCGGTCGCACCGCGGACAAGCGGTCGCCTTTGGACCCCCGGCGGGGTCCGCGTTGAGACGGCATGAACGTATGGCCCACGACGTCGGCTAACTTCGACTGCACGGCCATTCCCACCCCGGTCAGGCCCGCCGCCACCAGCAACAGCAGAAAGCCCACCCAGGGATGGCCCTTGGGGCCCAGCAGCGCTTCCTTGAGCCCCTCCCCATTGTGGATACCATGAACCAGCAGCGCGGCGGCGTACACCGTCATCACCCCGCCGCTGAGGCCTGTGGCGAAAATAATCACACTCCGTAGGTAGTGGTAGGCCAGCAGGCCCACGCCGGCGCCGACCAGCCCGCCGATGACCCACACAACCCGACGATCCGGCGCGCCTGTCACCCAGCCGACCAGCCATGCCGCCAGGGCCATCGCCATCCACGCCATCACCAGCGCAAAGGCCAGACGACACAGCCGCCACGCGATCAGCCCGCCCAGCACGCCCAGCACTGCGGCGGCGACGACGCAGGCGACGATGGATGGGTTCTCGCGGATCGCGCCGACCAGGTCGATCCCGCCGGCTACGCCCGCCAGCACGCCGTAGACAACCAGGACCACCCGAAACAGCGGGTAGCCCAGCAGGCAGGTGGCCAGGCCCCACAGAATCATGACCACCAGGACCACCGCGTGGAGGTCCAACGTGAACAGATTATTGGGATGCAGAGCCATCGCCATCATGATGTTTTCCGATCTGTCGCCCCCCCGCCCGTGTGCATGATGCGTCGCCCCCCCCCCGGCGTCAAGAGGCGTCAATAAAAGGGCGGCGCCCAGGCGGAGGGAGACCTTGGCACCGCCCACATAGCCGCAACCCTAGATGCAGGTGGAGGGAGACCTACATCATCGTGGGTGCAGCGGACAACATGTCTCAGGCATAGCGGCTAACTGCAACCAGTCCTTTATGTGTTCGGCGGCCTGTCGGGATGTCCCTGCAATCTCAAGCGCAAAGGCCATTGGCGTGAAGGCCGAAAGACACTCACTCGCACGCTCACCCAATCGCCGGCACGTTCCAGCCGGGGCGTTGCGTTTCCGCCGACCAGGGTCAATGCAAGCGGCTAACTGCAGCCCAGCGAGGCGCCACAGTTGTGGCACTTGTAGCAGTTGCCGTTGCGCACGGTGAGCGACCCGCAGTTGTCGCACGGCGGCGCGTCCGCCTGGAAGTAGGCAAATTGTTGTTCGAACAGTTGTCCTTCTGTTTCGCGCAAGCGGCCTCCCGCGGCGCCGGTTGCGGTCGCGGTGCGTTGGCGCGGCTTGATCGCCTCGCCGGCGGAGTTGCGAGCCCCGCGGTCAAGTGCGCCGCCAGGCCTCCGGACATCCTTGTCGGAGGCCTGATCGGCGCGGCCAGGTTCCGAGGAATCGTCGTCCTTGACAGCCTCGGGCGCTGTCGATTTCGCGGGTTCGGGCAAGGCGCTCTCTTCGCGTTTGGGCAGGTGCGCCTCGCGGTAGTCCGGAAGGAACTGCAGGCCAAGCCATCGGAAGATGTAGTCCACGATGCTCTTGGCGAAGGGGATGTCGCGGTTGGCCGTCATCCCGTTGGGTTCAAACCGCTGGTTGGAGAATTTTCTCACCAGGTCGCTCAGGGGCACGCCGTACTGCAGGCACAGGCTGATGGCCGTGGCGAACGCGTCCATCAGGCCGCCGACGGTCGAGCCCTCCTTGGCCATCGCGATGAACAGTTCACCGGCCTCGCCGTTTTCGAACTGCCCCACCGTCAGGTATCCCTCGTGGTTGGCGACATTGAACTTATGGGTAATCGAGGGGCGGGTAGCCGGCAGGCGGCGGCGGTGCGGCGAGTAGATGGCGGCTTCGAGATCGGCCAAATCGATCTTGAGGGTCTTCTCCTTGCTCTCGAGTTTGTCCTTGCTGACCGACAGGGGCTGGACGCGCTTCGAGCCGTCGCGGTAGACGGCGACGGCCTTGAGGCCGAGCTTCCATCCGTCCATGTAGACCTGCATGATCTCCTCGGGGGTCGTCTCGTTGGGCACGTTGACGGTCTTGGAGATCGCCCCCGACAGGAACGGCTGGGTGGCCGACATCATACGGATGTGGCCCATGTAGTGGATGCTTCGAACGCCCTTGATGGGCTTGAACGCGCAATCGAAGACAGCCTGGTGGTCCTCGTCGAAGTGCGGGGCGCCCTCGATGGTGTCCTTCTCGTCGATGTAGTGAACGATCTCGGTGACCTGCGTCGCCGAGTAACCCAGTCTGGCCAGCGCCAGCGGAACGGTCTGGTTGACCAGCTTGAAGTCCCCCCCGCCGGCGAGCTTCTTGTACTTGACCAGCGCCGTATCCGGCTCGATGCCGGTCGTGTCGCAGTCCATCATGAACCCGATCGTGCCCGTCGGCGCCAGGACCGAGACCTGAGCGTTGCGATAGCCGAAACGTTCACCGGCCTCGGTCGCCTGGGCCCACAGCCGCTGTGCCGCCGGGCGCAGCCGCTCGCTGCCGGCGGTCGCTTGGATGCCGTCGATGGCGTCGCGGTGCATGCCCATGACGCTCAGCATCGAGCGGCGGTTCTTGCGGAACTGCGCGAACGGCCCCAAGCGGCTGGCCAGTTCAGCCGAGGTGGCGTAGGCCTGTCCGGTCATGACGGCCGTCACGCCGGCGGCGATCGCCCGGCCGGCGTCGCTGTCATAGGCCAGCCCCAGTGACATGATCATCGCGCCGAGGTTGGCGTAGCCCAGTCCCAGCGGCCGGAAGTCGTGGCTGTTGCGGCAAATTACGTCGGCCGGATAGCTGGAGTGATCGACCAGGATTTCCTGGGCGATGATGAACAGCCGCACGGCCGCGGTGAACTGCTCGATGTCGAAACTCCCGTCGTCGCAGCGGAACTTCATCAGATTCAGGCTCGCAAGGTTGCAGGCCGAGTCGTTGATGAACATGTACTCGCTGCACGGATTCGACGCGCAGATTTCGCCGCTGTTCTTGCAGGTGTGCCAGCGGTTGATTGTGCTGTGGTACTGCACCCCCGGGTCGCCGCAGACGTGCGTGCCATCGGCGATCGCCTCCATCAGCTCGCGGGCCTTGTGCGTTTCGACCGGCTCGCCGGTCGTCACGGCATGGGTGGTCCACTCGGCGTCGTCTTCGGTGGCCTTCATGAACTCATCGGTCACACGGATCGACAAGTTGGCGTTCTGATACATCACCGACGCGTAGGCCTCGCCGTTGAACGATCCGTCATAGCCTTCTTCGATGAGCGCCCAGGCTTTCTTCTCCTCGCGCGCCTTGCACTCGATGAACTCCTTGATGTCCGGATGCTCGACGCGCAGCGATTGCATCTTGGCGGCGCGGCGCGTCTTGCCGCCGGACTTGACCACGCCGGCGATCTGGTCGAACACCCGCATGAAACTGAGCGGGCCCGACGGCGTGCCCCCACCGGCGAGTTTTTCGCGGCTGGACCGCAGCGTCGAGAGGTCCGTGCCCGTGCCCGAGCCGTACTTGAACAGCATCGCCTCGGCGGCCGCCAGGCGCATAATGTCTTCCATCGTGTCGGAGACGCCCTGGATGAAGCACGCCGAGCCCTGTGGATACTCGTAGCTGCGCCGCGTGCGCACGGGCTGGTTGGTGGCTGCGTCCCAGTGAACGTTGCCTTCCGATCCTTCGATGCCACACTGATGATAGAGCCCCACGTTGAACCATACCGGCGAGTTGAACGCGCCGAATTGATTGATGCACAGGTAGGTCAGCTCGTTGTAGAAGCGCTCAGCATCTTCATCGCTGGCGAACACGCCGTCATCGCGTCCCCAGTCGGCGATCGTCCGCGTGACGCGGTGGACGAGCTGGCGAGCGGATGACTCGCGCTCCCCCGTGCCGTTCTCGCCGTAGAAGTATTTGCTGACGACAACATTCGTCGCCAGCGCGCTCCAGGAGGAAGGCACTTCCACGTCGTTCTGTTCGAAGATCGTATTGCCTTCGGTATCCGTGATGCGGGCGGAGCGTTTCTCCCATTCGATCTCGTCGAACGGATGAACGCCCGGCGTGGCGAAAACATTCCGGATCTCCAGCCCATCCGTTGCCGACACATCGCGCGCGGCGGCATCTTCTGATTCGCTCTTGCGTTTGCCTTGCTGCCCCATGAAACGGTCTCCAAACTAATTCTACGTACCATACATCTGGCAGTATCTACCGATTCCGATTACGCCATGGCCACGAAAGGAATCACCGATGGTCGGCCGGAGGCCGATATGCTCCCGCAGGCGCAGTGACGAAGGTTACGCAATATGTAGGGTATATCAAGACAATTATATCAAAATATTGGGGGCTCGTGCAACATCGCCAGTTTCAGCCTGTTACGGGCGGTTCGTTCTTTTTCCAACAGGCCCCAACAGATGCTCCAGAATCTCTGTCGGGTAAGCGCCTTGGCGGGCCCGTCGGGCCAGTGTCCGACAGTCCACCTGTGTGCAGAGCGCCGCCGAAGCGGTGCTGTTGGGCACAGGTGGAAAAGGAGATAAGCGTTGCCCGGCGGGGTGATGGCCCCCTTCCTTCGCCGTTGCGGTGTCGTCGTGTTACGTCCGCGCCGCGGCAGTCCGGGCGGTCTCTCGCGGGACCAGTCGTTTGGCCTCGCCGACCAGATAGAACGATCCGGCGATGACGATGATATCCTCGCGACTGGCAGCGCTGCGAGCGACGGCCAATGCGTCTTCGAGAGACTCGGCCACTTGCCCGACCCGTCCGCAGCACTCGTCGTACATATCGGCCAGGTCCTTGGGCTTGGCCGATCGCGCGCAGTTCTTGGCGGCGGTGAAGATCACTTTGTCGGCGCCGGTGGCGATCTGCCCCATCATGCCCCGGATGTCCTTGTCGACGGCACAGCCGAAGATCATCACCATCGAGTCATAGGGAATGTGCTGCCCGACCGCCCGCATCAGCGCCTTGATCGACGCGGCGTTGTGCGCGCCGTCGACGAGGATGCGAGGCTTTTCATTGATCATTTCCATGCGCCCGGGCACGTAGACGCCGCCGAGGCCTTCGATGGCCTGCTCGTCATCGATCTTCATGCCCTTGGTCTTGAGTTGGTCCAGCAGCGCCAGCGCCAGGCCGCAGTTGAGGGCCTGGTGCTCGCCCAGCAGCGGCACGGGCAGATGCTCGAAACGGCTTTGCGGGGTCGTCAGGCACACACGCGCGTGGCAACCGTCGCGGCGCGACGATTCCACGCGATAGCTAAACTCGATGTCCTCGCCGGTAAAGAGGAGTTGGCTCTTACTGGTCTTGGCGGCCTTGCGCAGCACGCGCGCGGCTTCGGGCGCCTGCGGCACGGAGACAACGGGAATGTCTCGCTTGAAGATGCCGGCCTTCTCCTCGGCGATCTTGGCGACTGTATCGCCCAACTGCTGCGTATGGTCCAACGAGATACTCGTCAGGCCGCACACGTCGGGGGTGAGCACGTTGGTGCTGTCCAGCCGTCCGCCCAGGCCGGCCTCGATGATCGCGATGTCGACCTTCTGATCGACAAAGTAAAGAAACGCCATCGCCGTGAAGATCTCAAAGAAGGTGGGCTTCTCGTCGGCCATCCTCTTGACGTGCCGCTCGAGCTTGATGATCAGCTTGGTTAGCGCGGGGCGCGAAACCATGTCGCCGTTGACCTTGATCCGCTCGCGGATATCCACGATGTGCGGAGAGGTGTACAGGCCTACACGGTGTCCGCAGGCCCGCAGCATCTCTGCGAGCATAGTGGCCGTCGAACCTTTGCCCTTCGTGCCGGCAATGTGGACCGTGCGAATCTTTTCCTGCGGGTTGCCGATCTTCTTCAGCAGACAACGCATTCTGTCAAGGCTGAAGGTATCTCGGTTGTACTGCACCCGCAGCATCTGCTCATAGTCCGTCTGGGAATATAAGAACTTAAGAGCCGATTCGTAGGTCCGGGTCGGTTTCTTGGCAGAGGCTTTCTTGGCCTTCCGTGGGTTGGCCCTGCGCGAGGTCGTCACCATAATACAACATACCTTACCACAAAAAAGGGGGGCGTGTCAACACTCCCACACACGTAATGCCCGAAAAAAGGTGTTTTTATGACGTTTTGAGGCGAATTTTATCCGAAGTTCCTTGCAACCGTGAATAGTCGCACACCTTGTATTTTTTTCTTGACAATACCGCATCGGTTTGTCCGAACATATCTCCTACGTCCTTGGACGCCCAGCCGTTCGGATAAGTTCCCCGTCCCCCGGGCCGATCTAGGCAAGCCCATAAAGTCGGGACAGCTCACTTCCCCGCTGCCGCCGGTTCGGCCGTCGTGATGGTCTTTCGGCTCGGCCTCTCGGGCCAGCTCGGATTTTTTTGGGAGACTCGACCCCATGGTTTCATCGCGCGTGATCGAAGATGGCGAGTTCATCTGCTGTGACACCGACACCGGCCAGAGGTATGAAGTCGCGCCGGTCACACGACGCGCGGTGTGACATCGTCGCGGATCGAAAGAGAAAGAGTTAGACCGGATTTTCGACAACGCTCTTTCAGCACTTGTGGCGTGTGTCAAAAAAAGCGTGTGACACCGGTTGTTTGTGTGACAACGCCGTCTCAGTCACGCGCCGATAGGCGCCGAGCGTTTCACCCCGGCCAGCCGTCGTATCCCCGCCGCGAGGACACCGCCGCGCGCCTCACATTTTCGCGCTCCAAACGGACCCGAGAATTCCCAACCAGGAAAAATCGGGGAAAATCCGGAGAAAAACCTGACAAGACCTCGATTCGCCCCAAACAGCCTCGCAGAACGCGCGAAAAACGGCGAAAACGCGAGGAAAACAACCCGCCAAACGGCCCGCGCCGGCGCGCGCTGCACCAGCATCACACCCCTGTGACAAGCGCGCCTCCACCATACTAATCCCACCCCCGCCCGACGGGCCCATCCTTATTATGCCCACAACCCAACCACCCAACGATGCACTCGATTACGGCCGCGTAATGTGTAGATGCGACGGCCCCATTCGCGCAACTCGACAACCCTCCCCGCCATTGGTAACATAGCCATACTCACGCGACTCGACCGAACTCGTCGAAGTCAAGCGAGGGCGCGGGAAAGGGATTGGCAATGACTCTGGGGCGTAGACTGCCGGTGGTGTTGGTCAGCCTTCTGGCGATATCGTTTACTCAGTGTGTGGTGAGTGAGGAGATCGCATCACAGCGATCTCCCACAACGATGCCGGCGCCCGAGGCCAACACTGCAACCGACAACACGATCACCATCGAGATTCGTTCGGGCGATCAAATCGACATCGACGGCCGCACGATGGCCGATCACAGCGAAGCGGCCATCGAGGCGGAGCTGAAGAAGATCCTGGCCGCCAAGGCCCCAAAGGTCGAGATCGAAGACGTCGTGGTCATGTCGGCATCGTTGGGCTCCTTCCGTTAGCCGTGTTGGCAACTGGCTTTGCCGAACGGGCAAGGCGATTCACCGGTCGCTCTTTGAGGCCGGGGCCAGAAAAAAACATGGCGACGGCCGGATTTTGCTTGACGGGATTTATCCGAACGCCGTAAGAGCTATTCCACTGAAGCCCAATTCCTCCGGGCGGGGGAATTGAGGGCCAAGCCGCCTGAACAAGGCAAGCAGTGGGGCCAGGGCGGCACGCAGAGGGTCAAGGATGATCCCAAGGCTCGAGAACATAGAAGCTCATGCATGCGCGCCGTCGCAAACCCGGCGCGGGTCTGAGCATTCCACAGCATATCTGCGGCATGAATCAATCGACAGCATTGGCGAACGGATGTGAGCAGGAAAGGGATATCTCATGTGGATGCGAGTCAAAAGCGTAACACTGAAGGTGGTACTGATTGGAGCATTGTGTGTCGTCGGGGCGCTGGGTGTGGGTTTGCTCCGCGCGCAGCCGGCTGCTGAACCGGAGCCGACCGTCGAGGAGCGTGTCGCTGCGGAGGTGTCCCGGCTGCAGTCCGGCGACCTGGGAGCTCGAATCATGGCGGCCAGGGAACTGGCGACGATGGGTCCGGCAGCTATTGAGGCTGTGCCATCTCTGGTCATTCAGCTTCGGGACGAAAACGCCAAGCTGCGTGGATACGCTGCGATTGCCCTGGGTGAGATAGCCCCTCAGGATGATGCCGTTAAGGGCAAATTGCTCATGTTACTGTTCGATGAGTACCTGGGCGTGCGGATTGCCGGGATGCAGGCGGTGCAGAAGATTCATGCCAGAGCCAATGCCCTAGCTGCTGCGGCTGCGGAATAGCGTTGTCTCGGCCGGGCAGACGACGCGTTGTCGTCGGTCAGGGCGGCGATATACCGGGAGAACCGTTCACTCTAACGTGTCGGACTCGGGTGGCTTAAATGTTGATATGTGGGACGATCAAACAGGGCGAACGGCCGTATGTCGGCCGGGCGAATAGACAAGGAGAAGCAATGTTCCGGTACAAGAATATTCTGGCATCCGTTCTGACAATCATCATCGCTCTACTGTCGGTGTCTGAAGTGCGGGCAGCAGAGGACTACCCGGCCGCGCCCAGCTCGCTGGGACTGGTTAATGCCGAAGGTGACGACAGTGACGCCGGCGATGCGGACCAGAACTCTGGTGGCATCGAAGAGGACCCCTGTTCGCCCTTGCTTCGAGGTAATTGCGTATCGCTCATCTATCGAATTGATGCATTCCCGGAGGAAAGCGGGCTGATGAGATGGACCCTAACGCGAAGCGACCTTGAGAGCACTCACGGCCTTGGTCATGGTTGGGGACGCCCCGTGCCGTACCTTCGTACTGGCCTAGTCTCTGTTATCCCCAACGGGACAGTTGGTTCTGGCACCGTGTTCCTGACGGGCCGTGCGCTGGAGTACTTCTGGTTTGGTCCAGACCGCATCGCATCGCCCATGTCCACCGCCGCAAATGTTGCCCTGATCGAGACGACCACTGACGAATGGACGTACAACTATCGCGACAAGACGTCCGGGGCATTGCAGCAGTACCAGTTCACGTGGGGAGCGGACACGTCCTTCGAGGTATCCAAGTGTAAGAAGCACATTGACGAGCTCGGTAGGGAAACGGTCATTACCTACAACGACGGGACCAATCTGGATCAGGTGGCGAACCTGCGCCGCGTAGAGATGGACAGCACAGCTGCCAAGGAAGGCAGCATTACGGAAATAAACGTTGCGTATTATGCGTCGGGCTATGCGCAAGACCATGTCAAGTATGCCGTCCTGCGCCGAGCGCATCAGAGCGTTGAGGATGTGGACGACGAGGACTGGGAGGATTGGGGGCCAGGTCAGAACGAATGGACGGACTCCCACAACATCCGTCGCGTGCGTTACTACTACTACGACGATACGACCAATCCCAAGGACAACGAATACGGTGATGACGGCGCCTTGAAGATGGTCGTTATCCAGAAGCCTGCGGTCGATGATCCGGAGGCAGCCGTCGAGGCTGACTGGACCAACGTGAAGGTCTGGTACTTCAGGTACTACGACCCTGTCTGGGGGGCCGATGACTTCAAGGTGAAGTATATTCTTGAGCCGGCGTGGTTTGCACGCATGGACGCTGCGGGTGAGTTCTCCAGCAACGCAGTGTTTGACGGCAATGGTGAGCTCCGGGCCCACGCCACCGACGGAAACGGTCTGGACGACACATCGGACGGCGATCTGGCTGACTATGCCACCCACTACTTCGAATACAGCGGCACGGACATTGACGTTCGGGTCAGCAAGGGCTGTGGCGGCGGCGGCGGCGAGGACATGAACGACTATGTCTCATTCCTTCAAAGGAGTACTTCTTTTCTCCTAATTGCCGTGCGCAATGCCTGGCTGCAGAGATTCACGATAGAGAGCAAATACGAGCCCTCCGGCGGCGGATCTACCCTCCGCAAACGGGTTACTTCCTACATAAACGTGGGCGATCAGGTGATGCTTAGGGTGGTCGAACAATTTGCCGACGACGGCACAACCCGTATCAGCCGGATCGGAGACTACTATTACTATGCTACGTCTGGGCACATCCTCTTCCATGCAGAGAACTCCGCAATAGCGTGGGGGGATATTGACACCGAGGCCGCCGCTAGAGGCGATGTCAACAGTGACGGCGTCACAGACTGGCGTGATGCACTTGAGTATGATGAGGAATACTTCCCTCCGTTCGGGGATATCCCTGACCTGATGGATCTGGACGACGACACCGGTGATTTCGCGTACCTCGAAGACAGCGAGGGGATGATCCACCACTATGAGTACGCCACCAGCACCACCGCCACGGACACGACCAAAGGTAATGTGAAGGGCTACCGCACGGCCGAGAAGTTCAGCCTTGGTGATGGCGGGACGAGTGAACCTACGAAGTACAAGCTGCGCGAGCACCTCTACCTCAGCAACGGCGCCGACAACGCCTGGGAGACGACGTACGTCCTGGGCCAGGTCGCTGAGTACCCCGACCAGGACGACCAGGACACCATTGATGATGCCTACGTAACAACGTATTCCTACAGCTGGGACGGTACGGCCCCGCAGGTGATGACTGAGCGGAACACGGTTCGGCCCATTGTCAAGGGCGAAGATCCATCTGACGCCCTGACGTTCCAGGAACAGTTCAACAGCCGCGGTCTGCCTACGTGGAGCCGCGAGTACTACGACGCCGACCCGGACGTGACCTACGAGATCACGTATCGCCTGTACGACATCGAGCAGAATCCGTTGAAGCCGGTCCTGGTCATTCGTGACTTTGACACGACTTGTACGGAGGTCGCCGAGCCGTCTGGCTGGGCCACCTCCCCCGGCTACGGTATGCAGTTGGAGACGAAGTACGTCTACGATGACTTCGGCCGGGCGATCGAGGAGCTTGGCCCGCGCCATAGTGTTGACGTCAGCGGCACGCTGACGTCTGTGCGGACGGTGTGGTTTGCCGTCTACAAGGAGTTCAACGAGTCACGTCACGACGAGATATGGACGGCCATCGGCAACGCCGACTGCGACAACAGCGGGACCTGGCCCTACGATGACGATGACTACACGTATACCGGTTTAGTGGGGCCGATCACGGTCACGCGCCTGTGCAAGATGGATCGCGAAGTGGAGCGGATGACGGTATCGTCAGACGACGCTTCTGACGTGTACGACGATAATTCGACAGGACCCAGCACGTCTGCGGACAATAAACTCAATGAGCACGACGTCCTGGCCATTGGTACTTACGGTTCCCCGGCCAACAACGACGAGAAGTACACGTGGTCGCAGACCCACATGGACATGCAGGGGCGGATCGACTGGCGGAAGACGTATCACAACATTCCCGCTACCGACGTCCTTGGCAGCGCCGGCACCAACTACACGTCAGTGGCCTACACCTACGACGACCTTGGGCGGACAAA
>DRGC01000098.1 GCA_011050235.1 Phycisphaerae bacterium
CCTTCTCCACGTCCGGCTCGGGGGGCGGCAACGCGATCGGCCAGATCCAGGCTGGCAACGTGGCGCTGCACGACTTTACGGCCGACACCGGGATCGCCGGGGCCTCGACCGCGTGTAGCTGGGCGCGGATCTACGACGGCGACGACATCGACGTGGGGATCATCGACCTGAGCGTGGCGACCAGCGGCGCGGACATCAACTTTTCGGGGCTGGACAACACGATCTTCGCCGCCGGGGCCACGCTGGACATCACCAGCCTGTCGGTGACCGTCGAAGATGGAGTGGCCTGATGAGCGAGTCGCAGATCCCGATTCGAGTGAAGGCCGAGGACGAGAAGGCAAAGGCGGAAGAGCCGCCGGAAGCCCGCCCCGGCGGGAAGGAGTAAGCGATGAACTACGATGTTCTCAAGTCGGAACTTACCACCGACCCGGAGAGTCGCGGGTATTCCGGAATGACCGATGCTGAGGCAGCGACGGACCTCAACACGGAGTACCGCAGCGTCGACGTGGAGTCAGTCACGGGGCAGCAGATTTTCGAGGCGGCCGTGCCCGCTGAATACGACGTCTTGACGGCCGATCAGAAAGCCCTCTTCGGGGCGATCGTGGGGATGGGCGAAATCCTCGTCAACGGCCCGAACACGCGGGATGCTCTGCTGGCGATGTTCGGTCCGGCGACAACCACAAGGACTAACCTGGCGGTGTTGCAGACCGAGACCGTCAGTCGAGCTATCGAGCTTGGGTTGTCACGCGTTCGGGAAGGCACCGTAACACAAGCGAGGGCGAGCTGATGGCCAACAAAGTCTACGTAAATCCGGAAACAGCGATCAGTTGGTCGGATGCAGGCGCCGGCTTGGTACTCGACTTGGGCACAACCGGCGGCGCAGCGGACGGCGTAAGGGTCGGTGCGCAAAAGGACCTCGGTGCCAGTGCTCGTAGCGAGTGGTATGAGTGGCGAATCAAGCTCGACGGATTCGATACCGCCCCGGTAGTTGGCGAGACGATCGATATCTACCTGTCGACTTCTGATGGCACCGTCGAGGATGGTGACGTAGGTGTGGCCGACGCCGACGCCACTACGCCTGCACTGAAGAACTGCAAGCACATCGGCAGCGTCGTGGTACAGACAACGACTGCCGGAGACAATCTCCAGGCCAGCGGCGTTTGCCGAATCGTGGCCCGGTACGTCTGCCCGGTGATTCACAATAATACGGCCGACAAGCTGCTTAGCACCGGCGACGATCATTGGTTCTGGTTGACACCAATTCCGCCGGAGCTCCAATGAGTGGTTTACTGATCCCATCGTATGGTCAAGGCTTCGCGTCCTCTGCCGGCGAGTCTGACAACCCCGGATTATGGGACGGGCTGGGGGCTTCATGGCCGTTTTTGGGTCCGACGGGAACTGTGCTGTTCGATGAGAGCGGAGGGCATTTCGATGGCACGTTGAGTAACATGGACCCGTCGAGTGATTGGGTCATCGGCCAAAACGGTTGGGAACTGGATTTCAATGACTCTCAGACCGTCGATATACAGCAAGTACTCACCGGTCTACCGTACACCTTAGCAGCGTGGGGAGTGCTGGATACGGTCAATGCAGAGACATTCGTCGGGAACCGTGCCGTTTCAGTGTACCGGACCGAACAAGGAAATTCGTATTCTGGTTTGGGTGTTACGCAGAATACGAAGGCTGGTGCCTTCACGCGCGACGGAGCGACGGCCAAGGAAATCGAAGGCAGTACGATTACGCTGGGAGAGCCGGTCCTCTTGGTCTTCACCGACTCGCCGGGCGAAAATCAGCTCTATCTAAACGGCCGACTGGATGCGAGTGCCGCGTGGACTAATACGGAATCACCGGGGGCAGGAGACATTCAACTTGCCTCGGGCAGGCGTAGTTTGAATAACCGACAATGGGACGGCAGGCTGTCATTTGCCGGAATCTGGTTCAGAGCGTTATCCGCTGCTGAAATTCAGTTGCTCTTTGAAGACCCCTTTGCCCTGCACCGTCTGCGGCGGCGGGTCTATCCGGCGGCGGTGGCAGGACCACCGACTTACAACGGCTCCGCTGCCATCACCCTGGCCAGTCTCTCCGTTACCGGCAGTGGCACCTACACGCCGTTGTACGAAGCGACTGCCACACTCACCCTGGGCTCCCTATCGATTACAGCCGCCGGGACCTACGCGCCGCTGTACCAAGGCAGCGGTACGTTGACCGTGGGCTCCTTGATAGTGGCCGCAGCGGGGGCGCTTTCCTACCAGGGCACCGGCAGCCTGACCGTCGGTGCCTTGCTGGTTACCGGCGCGGCCACCTACACGCCCTTGTATCAAGCTACCGGAACCTTGACCGTGGCCGCCCTGTCAGTCACCGGCGCGGGCGAATACACCTCGGTGAACATCGAGGGTTCCGGCACACTGACGGTGGCCGCCCTGACGGTCAGTGGGGCCGGGACCTATACCTCGCCCGCCTACGAAGGCAGCGGCGCGCTGACGGTCGGCCAGGTCGCAGTGGAGGGATCGGCCGACTACAGCACGGCGGACTACGCCGGCAACGGGCAGTTGACGCTGGCCGCGCTTTCGGTGGTGGGCACGGCCACTTACGCGCCGCTGTACCAAGGCAGCGGCGACGTGACGGTCGCCAGC